>SXUP01000014.1 GCA_005790505.1 Actinomycetota bacterium | reverse complement strand
GATCGGCACGCCGATGAAGATCGCTCCCAGCATCGCGACCAGCATGACCATGCCGAGAACCTGATTGAACGACACCGCCTAGACCTCCATTTTCTCGCGGTGCTCGAACTCGCGGCCGTTCCTGATCTGGAACCAGCACTTGAGGACTTCGGAGACGCCCAGGATCATGAGCAGCAGGGCGGCCAGCGGAATCGCGGAGCGGAACGGCCACATGATCGGCCGCCAGGGCGTCTGCTCCGAGGTTTCGCCGATGGTGTAGGCGTACCAGGCGTCGTCGATGCTGATCAGCATCAGCGTGATCAGCGTCGGGTAGAACAGCAGCAGGTACGAAGTGAGGTCGATGATGCCCTTCTTGCGCTCGGAAAACTTCTCCCAGAACATGTCGGTGCGCACGTGCGCGCCCTTCAGCAGCGCGTAGGCGCAGCCCAGCATGAAGGCCGAGCCGTTCGCCATGTAGGAGGACTCCAGCACCCAGATGGTCGGCGCGTTGAAGACGTACCGCGAGAAGCACTCGTAGCTGATCGAGACGACGAGGAACAGCATGGAAAGCGAGATCAGCTTCCCGGTGACATCGGAGAAGCGGTCGATGCGCCGGATCAGCGCGTAGTAGCCAGTGGGGAAATCGGTCATCGGTGCGGTCCGCCGGGCGCGGCGCGCCGGATTCTACCGGTTCCGGCCGGCACGCAGCGGTCGTTTCGCGGCCGGCCGGACCCGGGTCAGATCTCCACGCGCGTGCCGAGCTCGATGACGCGATTGGCGGGAATGTTGAAGTAGTCGGCGGCATTGCCCGCGTTCCTCGCCATGGCGGCGAACAGGCGCTCGCGCCAGAGGGCCATGCTCTTTTCGTGCGACACCGGCACCACGGTGTCGCGGCTGAGGAAGAACGAGGTTTCCATCATCGCCATGTCCATGCCCAGGCTGCCGGCGACTTCGAGCGCGTTGGGCACGTCGGGACGGTTCATGAAGCCATAGCGCACCGTCATGGCATGGCAACCATGGCCCAGCCGCCGCAGCTCGACGCGGTCTTCGAACGGCACCCAGGGCACGTCGTGGATCTCCACGGTGAGGAAGATCACGCGTTCGTGCAGCACCTTGTTGTGGTTCAGGTTGTGCAGCAGCGCGTGCGGCGTGGTGTCGGGCGTCGCGGTGAGGAACACCGCCGTCCCCGGCACGCGCTGCGGGGGTTGCAGGAACAGCGACTCGAGGAAGGGCCTGAGCGGGATCGACGACTCGCGCTGGCGGCGCACCAGGATCGCGCGGCCCTGGCGCCAGGTGGTCATGACGACGAAGATCAGGGTGCCGGCGGCGAGCGGGAACCAGCCGCCCTCGAGGATCTTGAACAGCGCGGCGACGAGAAAGGCGAGGTCGATGACGGCGAAGAAGCCGGTCGCCAGGACGCACAGCGCCAGCGGGTAGCCCCAGCCATAGCGGATGACGAAGAAGGTGAGGAAGGACGTGACCAGCATGGTGCCCATCACCGACACGCCGTAGGCATGCGCGAGCCTCGAGGAGGAACCGAAGCCGATCACCGCCGCGATCACCGCCACCAGCAGCACCCAGTTGACCGCGGGGATGTAGATCTGGCCGATGGTCCGCGCCGAGGTGTGCAGGATGTTGAGGCGCGGCAGGTAGCCGAGCTGGATCGCCTGCTGCGTGATCGATGCGGCGCCGGTGATCGTCGCCTGCGAGGCGATCACCGTGGCGGCGGTGGCGAGCGCCACCATCGGATACAGCGCCCAGCCCGGCGCGGCGAGGAAGAAGGGATTCTCGATGGCCTTCGGGTCGACCATCAGCAGCGCGCCCTGGCCGGAGTAGTTCAGCACCAGGGCGGGCGCGACGATGCCGAACCAGGCGATGCGCACCGCGCGCTTGCCGAAGTGACCCATGTCGGCATACAGCGCCTCGGCGCCGGTCAGCGCAAGCAGCACCGCGCCGAGCACCAGGAACGAGGTGAGCCCCTGGCTGGTGACGAAGGCGAAGGCGTGGCGCGGATCGAGCGCCGCCAGCACCGCGGGGTACTTGACGATGTTCCACAGGCCGATCGCCGCGAGCGAGAGGAACCAGGCCATGCACACCGGACCGAACAGTGCGCCCACGGTCGCGGTGCCGTGCCGTTGCAGCAGAAAGAGGGCGACGATCACGCCGAGCGCGATCGGCAGCACGTAGGGCTTGAGCGCCGAGGTGCCGATCTCGAGCCCCTCGACCGCCGAGAGCACCGAGATCGCCGGCGTCAGCACCGCCTCGCCGTAGAACAGCGACGCGCCGAACACCCCGGTCAGCAGCAGTGGCGTGCGCAGTCGCGGCCGGTCGCCCACGGATTTCGCGGCCAGCGCGAGCAGCGCCATGATGCCGCCCTCGCCGCGGTTGTCGGCGCGCATCACCAGCGTCACGTACTTGAGCGAGACCACCGCCATCAGCGCCCAGAAGATCGCCGACAGGCCGCCGAGGATGCTGGCGTGGGTGAGCGGAATGCCGTGGATCGGCGAAAAGGTCTCCTTCACCGCGTACAGCGGACTGGTGCCGATGTCGCCAGAGACGATGCCCAGGGCGAGGAGCGTGAGGGCGGCGGTGGAGGACTTGCTGGGGTGTGGCGACGACACTGGGGCCTGCGGGAAATCCTGCGTGCAGGCACGCTACCCCTGCGCTGCACAAAACGCAAACGAGTCGGGCTGAATTTCCCTCTACATCATCGTGTTATCAACGAGTTACCGATCATGCGTGGCAGCGGGCAACGTCATTTTCGCCAGAACGCCGGGGTGAGGACGACGAGCAGGGTAAAAAGCTCCAGGCGCCCCAGCAGCATGGCGAACGAGCAGACCCAGGTCTGCAGGTCCGTCAGGACGGCGAAGTTGCCCGCCGGCCCGACTTCGCCCAGACCCGGGCCCGTGTTGTTGATGCAGGCGATCACCGCGGTGAACGCCGTGACGATGTCCAGGCCCGAGGCGGCGAGCAGCATCGTCATCGCGACGATGCTGCCGCCGTAGACCAGCATGAACGCGAGGACCGCGAACACCACGTTGTTCTCGACCGGCTGGCCGCCGAACTTGATCGAGAAGTAGGCGCGCGGGTGGATGATGCGCTGCATCTCGCGCACGGCCTGTTTGGCCATGATCAGCGCGCGCACCAGCTTGATGCCCCCGCCCGTCGAGCCGGAGCAGGTGGCGAAACAGCACAGGAACAGCATCCACACCGGCGCGAACACGGGCCACCGGCCGAAGTCGGTGCTGGCGAATCCGGTGGTGGTCGCGATGGAGACGACGTTGAACGCGGAGTAGCGCAGTGCCGTGAGCGGTTCCGCGTACACCCCCTTCAGCCAGAGAAAAAGCGCGACGCCGAGCACCGACACGACGAGGACGCCGAGGTAGGGCAGGATCTCCGGGTCGCGCGGGTACACGGCGAGGCTCAGTTTCCGCATGGCGAGGAAATGGCTGCCGAAGTTCATGCCCGCGAGCAGCATGAAGAAGATCGTCACCGCCTCGATCCACGGCGAATTCCAGAACGCGTAGCTCGCGTCGTGCGAAGACAGGCCGCCGAGCGCCATCGTCCCGAACGCGTGCATCACCGCGTCGAGCCAGTCCATGCCGGCCCATTTCAGGCCCAGCACGCAGAACACCGTGATCAGCGTGTAAACAGCCCACAGCCCCTTCGCCGTCTCGGTGATGCAATATGTAGTACACCTCCGCCAGGGAGTGCCAATGACCACGCAACGGAGCAGGAGCACCAACTGGTATCTCGGCAACGCCGACTGTTAGACCAGATGTCGGGGTTCGGTCAGCGCTAAATAATGTCCACCATTGGACAGAACCCCTTATCGAATCCGACCATTCTTCGACATCACAGTCAGCCGCACGCCGAAAAACTGCCGTTGCCTGATTGGGATTATGTGGCACATTATTCATTGTCGGATCTCCCCTGCTAGTGCCCCGACTATAACGACATAGGGTAAAGGTTCAGGAGCAACAATGACAAATATCTTGATCAACACATGGACGTCACTTTTGCCAGTAGATGATGACCACCCCTATCGAATTGGCGCGTGGACACCTCAGACAAATGAATGGAATGCAACCGAGATGGCGGTGCAGGGAGAAATCCCTCAGGACCTCAATGGTGTGTATTTACGCAATACCGAAAATCCTCTGATTCCTGCGCTGGACCGATATCACCCTTTTGATGGTGACGGCATGTTGCACTCGATGTCTTTTACTCATGGAACTGCCTCGTATCGCAACAGAATGATTGAGACGAAAGGTTTGGCGGCCGAGCTTGAGCACGGGAGTGCTTTATGGGCTGGCCTTGCTGAATCGCCAAAAAAATCAATCCGCCAAGACGGATGGGGCGCCCGAACCCGAATGAAAGATGCGTCCAGCACAGACGTCGTTGTTCACAACGGAATCGCCCTTACAAGTTTTTATCAGTGCGGAGATCTTTATCAGTTAGACCCTCACACACTAGAAAATCTAGGGACCACATCATGGAATGGTGTTTTTCCGGCGGAAGGAGTTTCGGCACATAGCAAGGTCGATGAAAGCACCGGTGAGTTGCTCTTTTTTAATTACTCGACGACATACCCCTACATGCACTACGGAGTTGTTTCGGCTAATGGCGACTTGGTCACATATACCGACATCCCGCTGCCAGGTCCACGACTGCCCCATGACATGGCTTTCACTCAGAACTTTTCAATTCTCAATGATTGCCCCCTGTTTTGGGATGAAGAACTGCTCAAGCGCGATATTTACGCCACTCAATTTCATAAAGAAATGCCAACAAGAATTGGTGTTATCCCGCGTCACGGCACAAGTAGCGACATTCAGTGGTTTGAATGCGAAGCGACATATGTGTTGCATTGGATCAATGCCTATGAAGAAGGCGATGAGATAATTCTTGACGGATATTTTGAGTTTGATCCGTCCCCGACAATGCCCCCGAACGCCGATTTGAATACTCGTTTGTTCCGCTTTCTGGATCTGTATGCTCTGCAATCGCGCCCCTACCGCTGGCGACTCAATCGTCGCACGGGACTGGTTAAAGAGGGTCCCATCTCAGACACCATTACTGAATTTGGGATGATTAACAACGCGTATGCGGGTCACAAATACGACTACACATATAGCGCAATGCCAGTTCAGGGATGGTTCCTTTTTGAAGGCATCATAAAACACTCTGTTCAGAAGGGTTCCGAAGAGTCGTTTCGGTTTGATGACGGAACCTATTGCAGCGAGACTGTCTTTGCGCCACGCACAAACTCACAGTCTGAAGATGACGGCTATCTAATCTCTTTCACCACAAACACCGTGACCGAGACGAGTGATTGCGTTGTTTTTGAGGCGCAAAGGCTCAGCGATGGACCTATCGCCACGATACGACTCCCAGAAAAAATTTGTAGTGGCACTCACTCCTATTGGAGCAATCAAAATTTGTGACGTCGTATTCAACAAATTGTTCAGCGTCCGGGATATTTAACTGCTCTGTTCCCGTTTTCGTCGCGTACATCAAATTCTTCTGAGATGTCTTCTACCCATTGAATCGAACCCGAACGTTGCATCAAATCTGGGGCAATCACAAGTGCTGCAATAGCGCGCCCCACGCCAATCGTGGTTTGAGATAAGGACAAATCTGAGCCGCGCTCACCAGCCCATTTTTGGATGAACTCTGTGGCAACCGATCCTGGATACACCGAACAACAGGCGATTCCTTTGGGCTCTAGTTCAATGGCCATATCAGCACTCAGTCGGTTCAGTCCGGCCTTGCCCGCCCCATATGACGAACTGAAGTGATACGACGAACCCCCAGGCGACGACACATTGATGATTGATCCACCCTTGCCCGCAGCAAATAGCAATGGCGCCGCATGCCACGAAGCAACATAATGAGCGCGCAATCCAATTCCAACTTGATCATCCCAAATGCTCACTGGATGATCCCAAAATCCACCACCCCACGCTGGTGGATCTGGAATTTTGTAAACATTGTTGACGAGAATATGCAGATGACCCGACTCTGCTTTGACTTGGGCAAATAGCGCTTCAATCTCGGCGTCGTTGCCATGATCAACTCGAACCGCTATTGCCTTGCCACCTGCGTCGTTGACCATCTTTGCAGTTGTGTCAATTGAAAGTGGGTCACTACCCGTTGTGCGGCCAGTGATATAAACCGTTGCACCCATTTCTCCAAGTGCAATAGCCGTGCCACGACCGATTCCGCGGCTTGAGCCCGTCACAACGGCAATCTTGCCTGCAAGTTCGGAACCCATTGCTATTTATCCACCGCTACAAAGTCAACATCAAGACTCGTAAGCCCGCGCAACATGAAACTTGGGAAATACTCGTACTTATTTGTTGGCGACAATGTAAAACTGTCGATCCGTTTTGAAAGTTCTTCGAGGGCCACTCTTCCCTCAAGGCGCGACAAGTTTGCACCGAGGCAAAAATGTATCCCTTTCCCAAAAGCCAGGTTTTCACGCAGGTTTTCTCGGTCAGGGTCAAAGGTGTCTGGTTCATCAAACAAACGCTCGTCGCGATTCGCAGACGAGAACACGATCACAATGCGCGACCCCTTGGTCAACTTTGTTCCACCAAGTTCCGTGTCCTTGGTGACGATGCGCCACATTCCTTGTGTCGGGGTCGACAAACGAAGCGTCTCATCCACGACGCGGTCAATGCGCGACGGGTCATCTTTGATCATTTGCCACTGCTCTGGGTTTTCGGCGAGCAAGCGCATCATTTCAGTCAACATTTTGGTCGTCGTCTCGTTGCCAGCCACGAGTAATTGGGCAACGATGCTCAGCATCTCGGGCATGTCGAGTGGTCGCTTGTCGGTTACTTCTGGATCGTCATCTTCAATGCTGGCATTCAACAAATTTGTCAGGATGTCATCGCGCGGATCTGTGCGGCGAAGTTCAATCTGCTCGGCGAAGTAATGCTGAAACTCATTGACTCCACCTTCTGCGCGCACTCTCTCATCAAGAGAAATGTTGGTCCCGATTCCGGCAATCGAGTCATCAGACCAACGCTTGAAATCCGCCAAGCGACTTTGGGGAACATTGAGAGCATGGGCAATAACTTCTACCGGTAACGGCACACCAAACTCTTTTACGAACTCAATATGTCCGTTGTCAATCCATGAATCAATCAATCGCGCGGCCAATTGACGCACGAACGGCTCAAGTTCAGAGATGACCTTTGGGTGAAAGGCTTTTGAAACCAGTCGGCGGTAACGCGTGTGATCGGGTTGATCAGCAGTCAACATCGTTGGAACCCTTGGGTATCCATCTTTGACAACAGCGCTCAAACGCTCGCGAGCCTCTGCGCTCAATGGCATTCCGGCGCCGCCAAACATTGACGAATAAGTCTGCGGATCGCGCAATACTTCCATCACCAAATCGTGACGTGTCACCAAATGCACGCCAATTCCTTCGACCAACAAGACGGGAGCCTCTTGGCGCATTTGGGCATAGTGGGGAAAGGGACATTGCAGAGTCTCGGCATCAAAAGGATTAAATTTTGCAAGATCAGTTTTCATATTTTCTCCAACTATTTGGTTATTGATTAGTGCAGTTTTATTTTCCAGAGAGTCGCTCAACAATTGGTGCGGCAGCTTGCATTACTGATGATCCAAATGTGACATAACTGATTCCGTACCGCTCACGCCTTTCAACAATTCGGTCACATATTTCATCTACCGAGCCGATCAGCGCATTTGGGTGTTCGGCAAAAACTTCCGGTGTCAAACCAAACATTGGTGCCATCTTTGCTCGAGTTGCCGCACCATCGGGTGTGACAACCGTGAAATATGCAGCAATTTCGATTTCAATATCGTCAAAACGGGCACCAGCGCCGTCTTTGACCCACTGAATTTTTTGATCTGTCAACTCAGCCGTGGCTGATCCGATGCCCTCGGGGCCAAGTTTTCCAGATGAGTTGTTGAAGTTGAGGCTAACGATGTCGGCTTCTCTGCCGGCTATTCCCAAGATGCGTTGTGCACCGCCACCAATCATGATCGGTGGCGTTGGTTTTTGTATCGGCTTCGGGACGGCATCAAATCCAACAGCGTGAACATGCTTGCCCGTAAGGTTCAATTCTCCATCTGTGCTCGAGGCACGAATTAATGCAATGACTTCTTCCAGTCGATCTAAACGAACCCCGGCGCGATCAAACGGAATCCCCATTGCTTCGTACTCATTTTGCAACCAACCAGCACCCAGACCAATCTCCAGACGACCCTCTGAAAAAAAGTCAAGCGTGGCAAGTTCTTTGGCAAGCATGACCGGATTACGATAATCAACACACAACACACGACAGCCAATCTTGATATTGCTTGTTGCCTCTGCGGCAACCGCCATTGCTGGAATTGCTGCAACCGTTTGAACAGGATGACCCGTCGCGGCAAGCGCCGGTCCTGGTCCGATCACATGATCAGCCAAATGAAAGGATGAAAACCCGAGTGACTCAGCAGTGCACGCAAGAGTTCGCCACTCGTGGGCAGACGCAGGGGCATACGCTTGTACTCCGAAACGAAATGGCTTTTTCAAGCTGGCAACTCCAAAATTGTGACACTTCCGTTGTCTCCGTTCACTTCAACCAAAGAACCATCAGGAATGCGCACGGTTGCATCTGTTGCTGAAACGACGCACGGCAGACCGAGTTCACGGCTGACAATGATGGCATGACTGATTTGTCCGCCAACATTTACCACTACCGCACCACACGACATGAACAAGGGAGTCCAAGCAGGATCCGTATTGGGAGCAATCATCACATCGCCGGGTTGGAGGTCTCCAGGCTCAGCCGCATCCAGAATCACGCGAGCACGACCAATGAAATTACCAGGACAACCAGCAACGCCCTGGATTGATTCCCCTGGCTTGCCTTTGATTGCCGAAGAGGTGCCCTTCTTTGGATATTCGCTTAGAGGCGGCACAATTCCATTTTTGATGAAAAATGGTGGCTCCAGCGTTTGCAAGTGCTCCCATTGTTTGTTTCGGGCAGCAAGAGTTGCTGCAAGTGACTTGGGATCTGCAATGAATGCCTCAACTTCGGCATCCAGCAACATGAAAATGTCACTTTGCTGATTTATCGACCCCGAAACGGCGTGCCGACGACCCAGTTCACGGAACGCCATGCGACCCTCGTGCACCACACGAATGATATTTGTCTTCGTGCGTTCCCTGAATTTTAGTTGAGACGATGCAACAATGGCGGACTCAAACATCCCAGCAAGTTCCTCACCAAGAACTTGCACTTTGGCACGCACATCAACAATGGCCTGCTCACGCTCTTTGGCCTGTCGCTTGTTGCGAAGGACTGGAGACTCATCATCGGCCTGAAAGCGAACACGATCAAATGCTGCCAAAACTATTTCCGGCTTTGTCTCCCACACTTCTGCACTCATCTCCCACTCGTTTGGACCACGAGAACCAAAGTCCTCAATAAACCGACCAAATTGTGTCAGAAATGTTTTGGCGTCTGCAGAGTCTGCGGCTCGCAAACGATCAAGAAGTCCATTAACTCCAGCGTCAAACGCGGCCATTAAATCTTTGGAGCCGCGAATCAAGCGGGAGATCTTCCACATCTCATAACTTGGCTCTGCCGAGTCCACTTCACCGATTCCAGCCACAATTTTCATTGGGATTGTTGGATCGCCAATCGCCTCACCTACTGCAAATAAAATTCCTGGTGCTACTCCAGATCCAGATGACGGCAGGGTGTGGCTCTCAAAAAGTTTCTGCAGCATTGGCTGCGTTGAACGTGCGCGCTCAACGAGGGCCGCATCTGACATTTTGGTCAAATCAGGTCGTGACGCCCGAAATGCGATCGTCTGCACTTTTTCTTGATCAATTTCTGGCCAGGTCGTTGCTGTCATCAGCCAACCCAAATGTGCGCCGATGAGTTCCAACAAGTCGGGTCGCTCATCAAGGGGATGGGCAACATAAGGAGGAACCTCGGGATGATTGCCAAAAAATGCAAGGTCAAGTTGTTCAACAGTTACAGCAGGACTTCGCACTCCCTGCATTCGAACATTGGCTAAATTGATATAAAAATATCCGGCGAAAAATCCAGCGACTGCGGGTGGGCTCTCCGTGAACTCATCAAGTGAGTAGTTTCCGCTGCGGACATAACCGTCACGCCATCCCAAAAGAATTCCCTTTTCCCAACTGAACTGCTGACCCAGAGGGCTCGCCGCAGTAGGCAGAACTTCGCCCGCATTTGCTCGGGTGTAGTGGGGCCACCTGACACTTGGGTCCCGATCAGTTATCCAACGCTCCGACATTTTGGCTCCCCATGAGTGATTGACCCGACCATTTACGTGTCCTACCAAACTAACCGATGGATTAGTTCTGGCGCTATCCCGAGCGAGTACTAGATCCCGACTCAGGACACGGTGTTTGCCCCAATTATAAAATTGGGGTGGCCAGGATGTTGAGGCGCTTGAGACCCCGCAAGACGAAGGAATCCTCGTAAACAAAGTCGTTGTCGGGCGCCAACATGATGCGGTCAAGACGGTCCAGCAGCACCTCGGTTGCGATGCAGGCTTCAAGTCTTGCCAATCCCGCGCCAGGACAAAAATGTTCTCCGTTGCCAAAGGCCAAGTGGTCCTTGACATTTACCCTGTCGACGTTGACAGAATCTGGTTGGTCAAATTTGCACTGATCGCGATTGGCGGACGCAAATAACAACCAAAGGTGGTCGCCGGCTGGCACCGTCGTCGCCCCAATTTTGACGTCAATTTTGGCCTGACGAAATAAACCTCCGACTGGTGCTTCAATGCGCAACATTTCTTCGACCAACGGCTCAATTAGTGCTCGATCAGAACGCACCCGCATCTGCAGGGCACTGTCGGCGGCAAGAGCATGAATAATGTTGGTTATAAGTTTCGTCGTCGTTTCGTTGCCGGCGACCAAAAATTGCTGCAACATCCCCAACTGCTCATCATCGGTCAATTCTTCTCCGTCAATCACTGCATTGGCGATATCCGACAATATATTTTCGGCAGGTTCTTCTTTGCACAGTGCGATGCGAGCCAAAAAATACTCCTTGAATTCATTTGAAGAAACAATGAAACCTCGTACTTGAGCAAGCGTTGGTGAGTGATTTCCGACAGGCATCACAATGTCGTCTGACCATCGCTTAAAAGTCGCAAGATCGTCCCCTAGCACTCCCAGCGCCAAAGCAATTATCGCCATCGGCAGACCGACGGCAAACTGTGAGACAATGTCAACTTGACCCGAAGATTGAATCTGCGTCACGACATCATCCAGCAAACGTTTCGCCGTTTGAGTAATTGCGGGCTCCATGCCACGCAGTCGGTCTGGACGAAAGGCGGGATTGACAAGTTTTCGTTGGCGTCGATGATCTGGCGGATCAGCGTTCAACAACACAGCCGCCTGTCCGCGTCCAGCCGTGATTGATGTCAAATACGGTGCCATTGTCGGATCTTGTGACAACTCCATGAAGCGCTCCATCAACACAGATCCCGCTGCCTGCGGACCTGTTGGGCTGCGACTTGAAAACCTCTCGGTATCGCGCAGGATCAGGCGAACATCGTCATATTTAGTCACCAGCCATGCCCCTAGATGCTGATTGAAAACAGGGCCGTCCTCTTGGCGCAGTTCGGCAAAAATCGGATATGGGCAGGCAATCGCTGATTGCTCCCTATTAATAAGGTCATCAACCCGCCCAGACACTGTATTTGCAGTCACCCTTGCTCCTTCACTACTTGACTTGACATAAACTAGCCCAAGAGTTTGCCCACGCGAACTCAGACAGCGCAAGGGGGCAATATGTCAATTGACGAGAAAATTTCAACGGCACAGGATTCTGCGACATCAACTCATCTTTCATTTTGTCGGGTGTGTCACGCCAGTTGTCCGATGGAAGTTGATGTCACCCTTGGTCGCGTCACGGCAGTACGTGGCGTAGCCGACGATCCACTTTTTGCTGGTTATACCTGTATCAAAGGACGCCAAATTCCGGAGCAGATGTCGCACCCTGCCCGCATTCGCCAATCACTTCGTCGGCGTCCCGATGGGACTTTTGAAGAAGTTTCGTCCACTGATGCTCTCGATGGCATCGCCGCCGAACTTCGCCGCATTATCGACACTTACGGCCCACGTGCAGTGGCGAGTTACACAGGCACGGGTGGTTACCAAAACAGTGTTGCGGTTCCCGCTGCACGCGCGTTTCATGACGGCATCAAATCATCATCTTTTTATACATCAGTCACCATTGATCAGCCAGCAAAAAGTGTCGCACCTTTCCGCACCGGAATCTGGGAAGCCGGCTACCACAATTTTAGCGATGCAGATGTACTACTTGCTGTTGGCTACAACCCAATGGTGTCAAGCTACGGACCTGTCGGAGGCTTGCAAGGAACTGATCCCTTTGTCAAACTACGCGAAGCAAAAGCGCGTGGCATGAAACTCATTGTTATTGATCCGCGACGCACAGAGCTCGCAAATCAAGCAGATATTCATCTTGCTATCAAGCCTGGTGAAGACCCAACATTGCTGGCAGGACTGATAAATATTATTTTAGAGGAAGGTCTCTTTGACCATCAATTTTGTGATCAATGGATCTCTGATCTTGACGCACTGAGCCAAAGCGTTGCGCTATTTACAACCGACTACGTTGCCCAAAGATGCGACGTGCCAGCAGATCAAATCATTGCTGCAGCGCGAATGTTTGCGGCGGGAACAAAAGGTACCTGTGGCACAGGCACTGGGCCAAACATGGCTCCACATCCCAGCCTCACCGAACATCTCGGGATCGTGATCAACACAATTTGCGGACGAGTCAATCGCGAGGGTGATTTTTTGGAAAGTGGCTTGTTCTTGTATCCAGAAACACCAAAACGCGCACAAGTCATCGCCCCGCGTTCTGCTGTGACTGGCGCGCCCGCACGTTTTCGAAAACTACGCGGATACCGCGGTGAAATGCCCACCGCCACCTTGTCAGAAGAAATCATCACCCCAGGCGAGGGTCGTATTCGCGCACTTATTGTCAGCGGTGGGAACCCCGTGGTGGCGTGGCCAGACCAGGAACTCACGATTCGCGCGATGAAAGACCTTGAACTTCTCGTTGTTGTCGATCATCGGATGTCAGCCACGGCAGAATTTGCGGACTATGTGATCGCTCCGACACTTGCCTTTGAGCGTGCAGATGTACCTCACCTGATGGACCGATGGTTTCCTGCTCCCTACACCAATTACACAGACGCAATTCTTGAGCGCGACGGTGACGTACTCAATGAGTGGGAGGTGTTTTGGGAACTCTCGCAACGTTTGGGCTCAACCCTGCCCTTTCCTGGAGGGGATGCTCCCTCAGGCACGCGCCCAACAGACCATGAAATTATTGAACTCGCATACGCCAACTCCCGCATGCCGATTGAAGAAGTCCGCAACAATCGGCGGATGATTCATCCTGAAAAAGCAATGGTTGTCGCTGCAGCAGACCCAACATGTACCGCAAAATTCACGATGGCCCCAGACGACATTGTTGAAGAGTTGACAGTAGTGCGCAATGAAACGGATGGCGCCGATGCACTCGGTATTGACTCCTTGCGTTACCCGTTCAGACTCATCAGCCGTCGTCTCAAGCATCGATTGAACTCACTTGGCGGCGAACTTTCAGTACTCGCTGCAAAAGGCAGCACAAATCCTGCATATATGAACCCTGCAGACATGGCGGCATACAACATCGTCCAAGGTGACTTGATTGAGATCACATCACCTCGCGCTTCGGTACACGCTGTCGTTGAGTCAGCGCCAGATGTGAGAACAGGCGTTATTTCGATGGCTCACTCTTGGGGCGGCTCATCACTTACGGACGAAAAAGTGCGTGACATCGGAACACCGACAAGCAGACTTGTCTCAGTAGATCAAGGTTTTGATCCGCTCACTGGAATGGTTGTGCAGAGCGCCATCCCGGTGTCAATCAAACTTCTTGAAGGACAGACCGCCTGAATTACAAATCAACATACATAGGGGGCAAACACCATGTCACGACTAAATATTCCTGAAGGCCAAGGATTGGAGGCCCACCGCATGTGGATGCTTGCCCCACACATGGGCACAGCAATGCACGCCATGAGCGAAGCCGTTTACGAGAAATCAAGTCTTGGTATCCGCGAGCGCGAAGTTGCCAGAATGCGTATCGCACAACTTAATCAGTGTGTGGTGTGTCTCAATACAAGAGCAGCCTCTGCAATGGCACAAGGTTTAACGGACGAACTTTATAATTCGGTGCAGAATTACCATGAGAACCCAGCATTCACCCTGCGCGAACGACTTGCAGCTGAATACGCTGAACGATTCGCTGTTGATCACACCGACATTGACGACGCCCTTTGGGCGCGCCTTCAAGGGCAATTCACCGACACCGAACTACTTGAACTGACCGTCACGATCGGATTCTGCATCGGCATGGGTCGCGCATTCCACGTACTTGATGTCGCTAAAGACTTTGATGTCCTCTGGAGCCGAGAGCCAAAGCCCGAAGCAGTCTGATTGACTCGCCTACTCGGCGGTCTCTCCCAAGTAACTTGCTTCAAGAAGAGAGCGATTCTGCGCCAAATCTTTAGCATTACCTTCGGTGACGAGTTCTCCGTGGCTCAAAATATAGGCACGATCGGCAACTTGAAGCGCCATGTTGACATGTTGTTCAACAAGTAAAACACCTGCTCCAGTTTCGTCGGCGATTTGGCGCAAGATGGGCAATAGTCGCTCAACAATGATGGGAGCCAGACCAAGGCTCATTTCATCGACCATCAACAACTTTGGTTTAACAGTGAGCGCCCGCGCCATCGCCAGCATTTGTTGTTCTCCACCTGACAATAGACCTGCTCGTCGATCCATAATTTCCTCCAGCACAGGGAAGTAGGAAAGCGCCTGCTTGATATCTGCCGCCCCTTTTACTGCACCCAATCGTAGGTTCTCGCCCACTGTCAGTTGATAAAAAAGAGCCCTTCCCTCTGGCACATGGGCGAGTCCCTCGCGTGCAATCAAATGTGGTCGCCGACCTTTAACGCTCTTGCCAAAGACTTTTATTTCACCCGAGATAAGCGGAATGAGACCAGATGTCGTGAGAAGCGTTGTGGTTTTACCGGCGCCGTTTGGTCCCAGCAACGCCACAACCTCCCCCTCCTCAACATGCAAATTGAGACCACGCACAACAGACACATCGTTGTAGCCAGTGTTGAGATCGTTGACTTCCAGTAGCGCTACCATCAGCGAGTCCCTTCCGCTGCACTGCTCCCGAGGTATGCCTCAATCACGCGCGAATCTCTTTTTATTTCTGATGGTGTCCCTTCAGCAATCTTTTGACCAAACTCAATGACATAAATGTAGTCACACACATCAAGCACCAGCCCCATGTCATGGTCTATTAGAAATATCGTAATTCCCGCATCAATAATCTTTCGCAGACTCCGTCCAAGTTCGCGGGATTCGCTGGTATCAAGACCTGCAGCAGGTTCATCCATGCAAACTAATTCGGGGCGTGACGCCAGAGCACGCGCCGCAGACACCAATTTTCGCTGACCTTGGCTTATTTCGTTGGGAAGTTTTTTTATTAGATCCTGAATACCCAACACTTCAATGGCGAAATCGACACCACTCCGATCCCGCAGTCGGCTGGGGCGAACAATGTCAGCCAAAAAACTCTTCACCGTCTGCCGTTCTGCTGCAACTTGCAGATTCTCTTCGATCGTGAGGTCATCAAATAGTTCTAGAGATTGCCATGTGCGTGCGATTCCCAGACGACTCCGAGCATGCACTGGCATCTCGTTAATCTCTTGACCTTTGAATTCAATACGCCCCGTTGCCTCGACAAATCCAGTTATGCCGTCAATAAAAGTTGTCTTACCTGCACCATTGGGTCCAATCAGCCCAACAAGTTTTCCTTGTTCAACAGTGATGTCAACATTGTTGACCGCGCGCAGTCCCCCAAATGTGACAGACATGCCTTTAGTTGTCAGAAGATCCATCTTGTTGCCCCCTTGGCAATCCTACGCCTCTCGATAGTCGGCAAATTTCGCATCTCGCTCACTCAGCGCCGCAGTCACCCCTTTGGTGGCAAAAGACCCCATGTACTCCATTGATGAGCGCTGATGAAATCCAAGTGCCTGGATCTCAGCCGTTGCCCTTATTCCTGCTCGTATTCCCATTACTTCCATCGCCCTGTGAGCGGCACGTTTGTTCAGGGCCAACAAGTCCAGAGGAATCTTGGCGACGCGTTCAGCCACGGCAAGCACTGCTGCATCAAGTTCTGCTTCTGGATACGCACGGTTGGCAAAACCTGCTGCCACTGCCTCTGTACCAGACATTGAATCACCCGTGAGCAATGCCTCCATTCCGCGTCGCAGACCCATCATCCATGTTTGCCACTGCATATCAGGAGGTGACATGAGACGAACTGGTGGGTACCCAATTTTGGCATCTTGGGCCACATAGACAAGATCACACGCAGTCGCCAACTCCGTACCGCCTGCCAAGCAATATCCATGCACCTGACCAATGATTGGTGTTGACATATCCCACATCTCAAACCAATTATTTACGACATGTCGCGACCACCAACCATCAGCTCGAGAAATTGCTCTTTCAACATCGCTGTTCGGCGAACCTAGGTCATACCCAGCACAAAAACACGAGCCAGCACCGCGAATGATCATCACCGACACCGCACGATCTCGATCCCCTTGGCGCAACGCATCAAACAACGCACCTCGTATGTCATCGTTTAGGGCGTTTCGTTTTTCAGGCCGATTCAACGTAAAACGGCGCACCATTGGTGCTGGATCATCAATAAGCAGGACTGATTCAGACATATGAACCTTTCGTTAAGCGAATTAGTTTTATACCCAATAAGGCGCGCGTAATTTTCGCTTATTGATTTTACCCATTGTATTGCGACCTAAATCGGCAACAAACTCAACTGTACGCGGACATTTGTATTTACTGAGCCGTTCTTGGCAAAAAATCAGAACTTCTGATACTGCAGGCGGATTCGATAAATCACGAGCAATCACGATTGCTTTGAGTTCTTCACCAAGATCAGCAGAGGGAATGCCGATACAAGCCACATCCAGAATCTCGGGATGTTGAACCAACACCTGCTCTGCCTCTGCTGGATAAATATTCACTCCACCTGAAACCACCATGTCGCTGAAGCGATCGGTAATGAATACGTATCCATCCGAGTCGACATAGCCGATTTCCCCGAGCGTAAATACTCCAGGTGCAATATTTGCAGCCTTTGTCTTTTGCGGATCATTGGGATAAATCACTCCGCGTCCCGTTGCATCTTTGAAAAACAACCGACCCTCAGTTTTGGCGGGTAACTCTTTGTCGTCGTCGTCCAAAACCAGCACAGAAAAAGGTGGAATCGCGCGACCAACCGAGCCGGGGTGTTCCAGCCACTCTTGGCTTGAAATTGAACAGGTAGTTCCAACCTCCGTAGCGCCGTAGGCATCAACAAATATTGGACCCCACCACTCAATCATCGACCGCTTGACATCAACGGGGCAAGTTGCACCAGTGTGCGCCACCAACTTCATTGATGACAAGTCATATTTGTTACGAACATCTTTGGGTAACGCCAAAAGCCGAACGAAGTGGGTTGGAACCATCACAGAAGATTCAGTTTTGTGCCGATGTATCGCCTCCAAAGTTCCTTGTGCGTCAAACTTATTTAGAATCACCATCGGGATGCCACAGACCAACAGGCGCATCCCATTCAAAGGTCCGGTGTGGTACATCGGACCAACTACAAGGTGTGTCCCAAATTCCGCAAAACGGTTTTTTTTCATCCCCTCAATATGCTCGGCCATCGTGTCGCCACCTGCGAACATCGTTGGTGGTAATTCAGTACCTTTGGGCTGACCAGTTGTGCCTGATGTGTACAACAGATTGGCACGCGGCTGCACATCAAGGGACGGATCTGAATCTTCACCTGCGCTCAACCAATCATCCCAGTTCGTCACTCCATCGTGACTGACGCCCCAGCCAACAATATTGAGTTGCACGCCTTGAGCGCGTGCCAATTCAGCGGCGGCAATGCCCCTCTGGAGTGTTTCTGGACCAACAAAAAGAATGCGTGACTCTGAGTCGACCAAGATATAGGCAGTTTCTTCGGCATTGAGGTGAAAATTAACCGGAACGGTAGATGCGCCACCAAACAAACTTCCAAGATGCGCGAACGCTGTCTCGGCTGCATTCTCGGCAAATACAGCCACCCGCCGATTCGGGCCAAGGTCTAGTGCCAAAACATTATTGGCGGTGCGATTAAGAATGTCCCCGACATGTCGCCAGGTAAATGTGTTGTTTGAGTCACGAACAGCAATCTCTTCTGGACGCTCCCGCGCAAGTTCACTAATAAAAGAGGGCATGTGGCAACGCTAGAAGATTTCAGGACACTTAAACATCAGCAGACACGCCTCGTTCGATTAACTTCTCTTTGCCATTTAAAAATTCACCGGAAAGATCAGCTGGCCCGTGATAGTGGGGCTGCAAAAACCGACGGGTATACAGCCACTCTCCATTTACCTTGCGGTATGCGTCGTCGTAATGAGCGAGAAGGATTCCAGTGGCACCATCGGCGCGCTTGAACCGCTCGCTGATTGTCCACCTCCCTGTTGCCTCATCGGGCTTACCTTGGACTTGCCAAGCCTCACCATTGTGTACATTTTGCACAACTGTTGAGATTCCGCCCATGGCTCCGTACCATAATTTTACAATTGAGTCTTTACCCTCTACAAGCCGTCCGCCACCAAGATCCCAAACCGCATCATCAGCCCAGCAACTTGCCCATTGTGAACCAATGCGATGAACCACTGCGTCTGCATACCGATTGTTGAGTCTTTGAATAGAGATGTAATCGTTGTCGTTTATCGGTTTAAGTTGACTTGTCATGGCAATATCCTTGCTGTTTTGAATTAATGATTTAGAGACAAATTATGCGCGGGCACCACCACTAGCGACCGCAGGATTCCCGTCTGTCCACATCGTCGTCAGGGTGCGATGGGTGATTCGCCATCCCTCGGATGTGCGTTTCAACATGTCGTCGTAACGTCCAGCCACGATGAAATTTGAGCCTCCAACTTTTTGGGCACGCACATGCTGCGATTGCAAATAACAACGACATGTTGCGGTGTCCCCGCTGATATTCACGACATGATTGGAAACCATGTGCTGAGTTCCATCAAGTGGATCAAGAGCGCGTTTGATGCGTGCTTTGATGGCCTCTCTTCCGACGAGGTCTTCCAGCAAATCTGCCGTGGCATCAACTACGAAGACATTGTCAAGTGAGTCATATGAGCAGGTATCGAGTGCCCAACAATACTTTGCGGTCAACTCAACAATCTCTGTTCGGTCAATTATTCGTTGAAGTTCGTCAGCAACCATCGCAACGTCCGATGCACTTAAGGCATCGTTGAATCATCGATCCAACTGCCGTGGAAACCAAACGGAACTCGTTGCGGCAAATGCACGCGTGCGACCGGAGGCTTGGACATATCCTTGGCATCAAGAATCACGAGATCACTTGAATCAGTCATCTTGTCGTAGACAAATCCCATTACCCATCCATCATCTTCGGCCCCAGTGGCCGTGTCTTGCACGAAGACAAATTCCCCTGGAAAGGCGGCAGGACCCAGATCATGGATTGTCTTTGAGCCGTTCGACATATCGTATTTAACTATTGCACTCGGGTCACTGAAGTCTCCCTTGCTTCCATCACGAGGTGATGCAACATAGCCAAAGCGATGCTTTAATCCGACTACACGGTCATCAACACGAGGAAAAGCGTGGGCAACATCATCCATTTGTTCTTCGTGTACTGCACCCGTCACCATATTGAATCTCCAGCGATGCATAAATGAAGGTGAGCCATTTTCCATTGAACCTCGCCACATTGACTCATGACGACCGACATCACAAATCACTTCATCGCCACTGACATAGGCATTCAGTGGATGAAACACGTAGCACGGATTGACATCAAACCAGCGAATATCAGCGTTTGTTCCCATTCGTGGCAGGATGCCAATGCGAGCCCCGTAGTTATCGTCCCATCCAATGGGAGACAGGCCTTTGGCGGCATTGTCAAGATTGAAGACCACAGGAAGATCCATAAAAATTGCATGATCGCGCGTGATCATGAAGTCGTGCATCATGGTTCCTTTGGGAGTATCAATCGGCGCAGAATGAACAAGTTGACCTTTTGCATCAAGTACGTGATATGTCAAAAAAGGCGCGACTGCCCCATAGCCAAAAAAATGCAATTCTTTTGTCTCTGGGCACAACTTTGGATGCGCGGTGAATGCGGTATTGAGTTTGCCATCAAAATTATCGCATCCAAGTGTCTCGAGTTCTGGACTCAACTCATAAGGGAGGTGTCCTTCTTCGAGTGCCCAAATACGACCAGCGTGTCCGATTACATGGGTGTTGGCCGCACTTGCGGTGGGGTCAAACATTGCTACGGGATCCATAGCATCGAGTTTCTGCGACAACTTCGTTGTTCGAACATAGCGATTGCGGTACCACTTTGCTTGACCACCTTCAATTCGGACACCATGCACCATGCCATCGCCGAAAAACCAGTGACCAGCCGTGCCGTCATGAGGGTTTGAACCATTTCGTGCATACAGCCCCGAAAGTGCTGGCGGAATAGCACCGGTGACTGGCAAATTGTAAGCCGTTGCTTCATTGAAAACGGGCCCATAGTTACCGCTCAAAAACCATGGCTTTTTCTGATCACCTGGCTTGTCAAGAATGTCAGTCATTGTGTTCTCCCCTTGTTTAGCGCCGCAGTGACCCCCACCACGGTGCGACATTTGCCGCGAAGCGTCCAGCATAGACCCGCGTCAATTCATCTGACGCAGCAGACAGATCTTGGGCATTCGTGGCTGGTAAATCTGATGCCTGACCGACGGGGTCTACCCATTCAAGGCGCAAGGATTTCACCATCGGGCCAAGGAGCGGGGACGCAGTTTCATGGTGCTCACTCGTCTGATGGGCAATAAAAGCCGAAAAATCAACAAAGGACAACAGCGTGTAATACGAGGATGGCTCGCTTCCCCTCCAGTACTCATAGCGCAACAAACCTTTTTCGACTGCGTGGCTTGCTTGATGTAAGTCTTTTGCGATCGCCTCGAACTCTGCCTCGTAGCCTTCGCGGATAGTTATGTGAACCAATATTGTTGCCATGCCAAGCACCGTAGCAAGCCAACTACGTCCCAAAAAAACTTTTGTCTAGGAAGCAACTAATCGCTCACTGAGATCCCACAATGCGGTGGCTTTTGCGGCGTCAACTGCTCGGGCGGCGACTCCGACACCATTGATTCCCTCGTCGTCGTCTGCCAGCACGGGCGAAACATTGCAATCTTCGCAATATGCTCCACCCATATTGTTGAGCAACTCTGACGTGGTCGCCCAGGCCGTAGTAGCAGCACCTTGTGGGATTGTCTTCCATGAAAATGTTGATCCCTGCTCTCCAATGCGGTCCATCAATGACGTAATCACTTCCATCGTCATGTATCTCCCTAGTTCAGTGTGAATGCCACCTGGATGCACGGCAAATGCTCGCACTCCTTTGTCGCGGTAACGCCGATCTATTTCTACTGCGTGCAAGATATTTGCTGATTTGGCGGCACCATAGGACAGCAGTGGATCGTAGGGACGATGCTCGAAGTTGACATCGTTGAGATCAATATCACCCAGTCGATGTCCAGCCGAGCTCAACAAGACTACTCGTGCTGGCGCAGACTCCACGAGCTTCGGTAAAATTTCGCGCACTAATAAAAAATGTCCCAAGTGATCAACTCCAAACTGTGTTTCAAAACCATCAATGGTCTTGCCAAACGGAGTAGCCATAACGCCCGCATTAGCGATCAATGCGTGAAGGGGTCGGGGGTCTGACATAAACGTCGCGGCGGCGGTTCTGACTGATGCCAGTGATCCAAGATCGACAGTCATGAATTCCAAGTCAGCACCGGGATGGTCTTGTCGAATTGATTCCGCAGCACTTGCATTCTTGGCCTCGTCTCGCGCCGCCATCACAACTGTCGCACCATGAGCGGCAAGCGCACGCGTTGTTTCAAGTCCAAGTCCACCAGACGAACCTGTAACCAAATAACGTTTGCCGGTGAGATTGAGTCCCTTCAAGACATCTTGTGTTGTTGATGTTGCATTAAATCCACTATCGGTTGTCATCAGCCCACAGTAACCAACTCCACTTGCCACGAGACAGCCCAGGGTTGGCTATCGTAGAAATTGATTGGGGGGTCATGGCAGACGAACAAATAATTGATCTATACGCACCAGAGACTCAGGAAAACTGGTATCCCACCTACCAAAAATTGCGTGATGAAATGCCCGTATTTCAAATGCCTGGAACAAAAATGTTTGTCATCACCCGCTACAAGGATGTTCTCCATGTTTTGCGCCATCAAGAAATTTTTCGGACTGGCACGGCGGCAACTCGTTCCGGTCAATCCTCAGATATCTACAAAAACACCGGTTGGGAGCGTATTACACCACTCGCATTGAACCCGCCTGAGCATCGCCAATACCGTGACATGGTTGATCATTTCTTCGATGCAACCGGTGCTTTGCATTGGTTGTCTTTCATTGAAGCCACAATCCATGATTTGATTGATGATTTTGCGGGCACTGGGATAAGTGCTCATGGCTCAACAGAGTTTGTGCAGTCCTTTGCAATCCCGATGCCCGTGCGCGCCATCACCCGTATCCTTGGTTTTCCAGCCAGTGATATTCCCCAGCTCAAAGCCTGGTCCACCGCCTGGGTATTGCCTTTTTCTGGGCCATTAACACTCGAACAGGACAACTGGGTTGCCCGACAAGTTGTCGAGTTTCAGCACTACATCAATAACGCCATTGAAGAAAAAAGAATTAATCCGGGCGATGACGTTATTTCGGCACTTACTGTTGCCACTTTCAATGGCGAGCGGCCACTCACGAATCACGAAATCATCACGATTATTGATCATCTGTACATTGGCGGCAACGAAACAACGACTTTTGCAATTACTTCAGCACTTTGGATTCTTCTGCGACAGCCAGGTCTCTATGAAACTGTCTACAAAGACCGCTCCCTGGTCGAACAATTTCTCGAAGAATCGATGCGCCTAGAGTCGCCCACGCAAGGTTTATATCGCACCGTCGTCGCCGATACGCAGATATCTGGGGTTGATATTCCGGCTGGTGCAACAGTGCATATTCGATACGCCGCAGCCAACCGAGACGATGCAATTTTCAAAAATGCGGACCAAGTCGATCTCACCCGCACGAATTCAAAACGCCACATGGCTTTCTCGCTCGGAGAGCATCATTGCCCCGGCAGCGGGCTAAGTCGACTGGAGCAAAAAACCGCCCTCAATGCTCTTCTGGATCGACTCCCCAATCTCAGGCTCGCCCCCGATACAAATGATTTCACTCACATGCCAGGATTTGTTTTGCGCGCACTAAACGAGCTCCACCTCGAATGGGGCGACAAACAAAAATAAAAAATTCTCAGGCCAACGGCCCTCCGGCGAACCAACGCTCAAACATCGGCTGAATCGCACTCCAAACCAATTCCACAAGCAAACCACTGGGTGGTTGCACATAGGTGAACGCACCAAAGCCTTTATCGGGACTTGCTTGAGACATGGCCAGTGTCCAACCGCTTTGCAGCAACATCGTCGTATCACCCGCAACGTCATCTGACCAAACCCCAACATGGTGCAGACCAGGCGATACTCGACCATCCCAGATTGACCCAGGTGCCCCTTCAAGCAATTCAATATGTTGTGGACCTTGCGAAGAATAAGTAAAACGAAGTGGGATAGAAACCTCGCCATCATCTGGTAACCAAACATTTTGTTCTCTAGATTGTGGTTCACACCACGTCACTCCCAAGGCTGCACCAATTTCCTGCATCGCTGTCTCAAGATGTGCAACACGAACACCGTGGTGATAACACCTGCTGTAGTCAATCATCGAGTCTCCATTTCAGATGCGGCGTTGATGACCTTCCCAAAAAGGCGCACGCAATGGTTGCTTCTGTATTTTTCCGGTTCCGGTTCTGGGGACGAGAGCAATGAAATCAATTGAGCGCGGAACCTTGTATCCAGCCAGAAGACCGCGACAGTGGGTCAAGATCTCAGTTTTCAATTCATCTGTTGGATGAGTGCCCTCATAGATCTGCACGAGCGCCTTCACGCTCTCACCAAACTCCGCATCGGGAACACCAATAACGGCCACATCTTCTACGGATGGGTGCATCGAAAGAACACCCTCAATTTCGGCAGGGTAAATATTTACTCCACCACTAATAATCATGTCAATCTTGCGATCAGACAGCCAGAGGTATCCACCGTCGTCGACATAGCCGACATCTCCAGTAGTAAAGACACCAGGCTCAAGATGTGCAGCCTTGGTCTTTTCTTCGTCGTTGTGGTACGAAAAGTCTGTGCCCATATTGTTTCTGAAATAAAGCGTTCCTTCTGCTCCAGGAGCCACGAGTTGATCCTGATCGTCAACCACGATTACCTCGAACTGGCTAAGTGGCTTCCCGACACTGCCACCTTTTTCCAACCATTCAGTCGAGTTGATCGTTGAAATTATTGAACCTTCAGTGGAGCCGTAATACTCCGTCACTTTTGGACCCCACCAATCAATCAGGGAGCGCTTGACAGCAGGCGGACAAGGCGCCGCACCATGCCATGCTGCAATCAAAGACGCACCCGAGAAAGATGCTTTCTTGTCAGTTGGCAAGTCCACAAGTCGCTTCATTTGTGTTGGTACTAGATGAACATTTGTGCAGCCGTATTCATCAATGAGAGTTAGAACTCCAGCTGAGTCGTATTTATGCTGCATCACGACGGATGACCCATTGATCATCGGCAAAAAAGAAAAAGCCCATTGTGCTGAATGATAAAACGGCCCACACAGCAAAGTCACTCCAGGAATAGGGACAAATTGAGAAAAGCCAGAGGCAACCAATTTCATAATGTCAGGGGTCAGCGCCATCCCACCAGACAACATCCCGCGCACACCCTTGGGTCGACCAGTTGTTCCGGATGTATAAAACATCGGACCACCCAACATCTGATCAGTTGGTTCGTCTGCGCTACCACTGGCAATTACAGACTCATAGGCCACAAAGCGCTTATCGCGGCGAATGTCTGCATTCTCAGATGTATTTATTCCAAATACCGATTGCACCACCGCACCGCGGGGGTCTGCAAGCGCAGTAGAAACTGCAGCGTCAAATCGCTCATCGACAAACAAGGCAAGAACTCCTGCATCCTCAAACACATAGGCAAGTTCATCGGCCACAAGGTGCCAATTCAGCGGAACATAGGTCCATCCACCATGCGCACAGGCTTGCGCCAATTCAAACCACTCGCATTGATTACCCAAAAGAACAGCAACCGTGTCACCTGTTTTGAGACCCGTTGCCCGCAAGCCGTTGACTAATTTATTGACACGCGTATCGAGTTGTGACCAGGTCACCGACCGAGTTTCATCTACGAGAGCAATCTCGGTGCCACGGTCGACAGCGAACGTTGAGGTAAGTGTTGCCACAGAAATGCGGTTTCAGCGTTGCAAGATAGTGACGCCAGCAATCCCGGGCGCACCATAAACATGGGTGTAGGCGGTCTTGGGATTGTTAGGTACTTGTCGCACGCCTGCTTGCCCCCGCAACTGCAATACATTCTCGTACACCTGACGCAAGCCCGATGCTCCGATGGGTTCGCCGTTGGCAAGACATCCGCCATCAGTATTGACGGGAAACTTACCGCCGATTTCAGTTTCACCAGCCTGAATCATGAACTCTTGCTCGCCGTGCTCGCAGAACCCGTTCTCTGCCATGTGCATAATCTCTGCACCTGACTCGGTGTCTTGCAGTTGCGCGATGTCAATGTCTTTTGGACTCATGCCAGCCATTTCAAATGCTGCCTTGGCACCATCAACAGTTGGTCCAGCATTGTGCTCGAGCGCGATGGACGGCGCAAGGACTTCGAAACTTCCAAAACGACGACTACGCACAACAGCGGCTTTGAGATAAATCGGCGTCTTCGTATACAGATGAGCCTTATCGGCTCGACACAAGATCAGCGCGACTCCACCTTCCCCGGGAGAACAGAACATGTACTGCGTCAGCGGATACGACAACATTGCTGAATCAAGAACTTCTTGTTCCGAGATGGGCTTTCGGCGCCAAGCCATCGGATTCTGCGAACCATTGCGAAACGCTTTTTCTGAAACTTTTGCCAATGACGAATTTGTGATTCCGTATTCATGCATATAGCGATTGATCTTCATTCCAAAAAACTGCGTTGTTAGGGCAAGACCACTCGCGCCATACCAATCCCCTAGTCCAGCACCTTTTGTGTTCACCCGAAACGCACCGCGTTCGTGCTTGTCGAATCCGACGGCAATCCCCAAATCAAAAACTCCGGAACGAATCGTGTTGTAGACAGAAAACAACGCCGAGCCCCCAGTGGCACAACCGTTCGCAACATTGATGAATTGCAAGCCCGTGAGTCCAAGCAACGAAACCATCGTGTCTGCTGCACCAGCGGCGAGTGATCCACCAAATGCAAACTGCATGTCTTCCCATGTCACGCCTGCGTCTGCCAAAGCACGACGAACAGCCACGACTCCCTGATCCATTCCGGACACACCTTCG
>SXUP01000006.1 GCA_005790505.1 Actinomycetota bacterium | reverse complement strand
TGGTGCCCAAGCCAGTGCGAGACGCTTGGGGGTCGCAAGACCTGCTTTGGAACCTCACATTGCGTGAACTACGAGGCAAATACCGTCGGTCATTTTTGGGGTGGACTTGGTCGCTGATGAATCCACTTGCTCTCGTTGGCATCTACTGGTTTGTTTTCTCGGTTGTATTTGGATCCGAGCCTCCAGTCGGTGATCCATCTGGAATAAAAACATATGCGTTGTATCTTTTGTGCGGCCTTCTGCCGTGGTCTTTTTTCAATCTCATAACGGGTTTGGGGATGAGTTCGTTATTGGGAAATGGGGGACTCGTACGAACCGTCTCTTTTCCGCGCCAAACATTGGTATTTGCACAATCTATTTTTTCGTTAGTGCAGTTTGCTATTGAGATGACTTTGCTGACCATTATTTTTATTTTTGCAGGATCACCAGTGTTGCCTTTGTTGCCTCTGACCATCCTGCAGATGCTGCTTTTGGCTTGCTTCTCAACTGGAATTGCACTTGCGTTGTCGGTGATGCTGGTGTACTTCCGCGACCTTACATATTTGTGGACCATTATTGTTCAGGTCTACTTTTTCATCACACCAATTATCTATGACCCTTCACTGTTGGAAGATAAGGTAACGCCGTTTGTTCAAGACCTATTGCGCTGGAACCCGATGTCTGTTTTTGTTGATGCATTTAGACACACTATGTATGACGGCCGAGCTCCTGCTGCTGCCAATATTTGTGGACTATTTTTGGCTGCAGCACTCTCGATGATGTTTGGTCTCTTTATTTTCAGCCGCGGCCTTCGACGACTCGCTGAAGAGGTTTAGTTACGCTCGGCGGTCCATTTGGCCTCAATGCCAACAATGCCTTCATCAAAACGATTGCTCTGAAACACATCAAATTTGTGTCCGTGCTCCCAGTGATCGAACTCGGTTGTTTCGCTGGCGTTACGCAGGGCTGCAGAAAGAAGATACGTTCCTTCCAGCAGTGGTAGGGAATCGACGGAAAGTGTGACAGATCCTCCACCGTGCACGCGCGGAAGTGCGATTCCGTTATTGCGGGTACTTGTTGCCCATACATCAACGCCCTGAAGAGTGGTGAATTTGATATACACAACAAGATCTTCAATCAGGGTATGGCTGTCATAGTTGACGACGATTTTCATTTCGGTACCAGTGTTGATGACAGTGCATTGTTCGTTGGCGGCATTACGAATTTCAAGTGATGAGATTGATGCATCACCGGTGCCCCAGCGCTGCCCCATTGACGATGCGGTGGATGCCTGTGTGTCGTAACTGCTGCCCGTGTAGTCGGCAATGACATTATTTGTGTTGCCATTTTCACGCAAGACTCCCTTGTCAAGCCAAGCAACACTCGTGCAGAGCTGTTGCAATTGACCCATACCATGACTCACCACAACGATGGTGCGTCCCTCTCGTCTGAACTCCTCTATTTTCTCCCAACTTTTACGCTGAAAACTCTCATCGCCAACACTGAGGACTTCATCGATGAGCAAAATCTCAGGCTCTACGTTGGCAGCAATCGAAAAGGCAAGACGAACAGCCATTCCTGATGAATAATTTTTGACAGGTGTATCAATAAATTTCTCAAGTCCTGCAAATGCGACGATGTCATCAAAACGCAAGGCGACGTCTTTGCGATTCATTCCCAAAATTGCACTGTTTAAGAAGACATTTTCTCGACCAGATAATTCAGGGTGAAATCCAGCACCGAGTGCGAGCAGTGCTGCGAGTCGACCATTGACCTTGACAGAACCTTTATTCGGATACAAGATGCCGGCAAGGCACTTGAGCATTGTGCTCTTGCCGGATCCGTTCGACCCAATGATTCCGAATGTCTCGCCGTGTTTTACCTCAAAAGAAACATCTTTTAGTGCCCAGAATTCCTCGTAGCGAGCCCGCCGACCCCTCAGAATCGCCGCCTTGATGTAGCGGTTTCGCTCTTGGTAGAGCCGATAGTTTTTCCAGACTTCATTGGCACTTATGGCGATATCAGTCATTAATAACAGTCTTACCTATGGAGGAGCGTTGAGCCAGTCTTGGCGAATCCCTGTAGGATTAGGGGCGAAAACATAGTACTTGGGGTGGTGTTGTCCATCTTTCTTGATAATCCCCTCGCTATCTCCCTTATGAAATTTCGCACCCCCCTCCTTGTATTTTGGTGTTGTCTTTGTACCACCGCCGTTTTCCCCGTCAGAGAGGCATCTGCACATTCAACGAGCAAGTGTCAGAAAACATATACGGTGAAGCGCAACGATTCCTGGAGTCGTATTGCTGGCCGAGTGCAGGTGAGTCTCAAAGACATGTTGACGGCTAACAACGCTCAGACCTCATCAATGCTCTTGATCGGCGACCTAGTGTGCCTGCCCCAAAATGCCGTCCTTCAAGAGGCTCAGGCAACACTAAAATTGCCTCCTCCCGAGCGCATCTATTCGCCGACAAAATCAAAGGCGATTATTCAGGAAATCTTTCCAAAAAAATTAGTGAAGCGGGCTCTTGAGATTGTGGAGCGGGAGTCTCACACCAACGCTGCGGCATACAACGCCTGCTGTGTTGGGCTTTTTCAGATCAACTACTCCGCGCATAAATCCTGGCTGGCAGCAATGGGCGTGACTAGGCCAGAACAGTTGCTGGATGCCTATGTCAACACTCGGGCTGCCCTCAAGTTGTATCAGCGCTCAGGCAGTTGGGCTGCGTGGAACTACTGATTCGCCCTAGACTAAAGGTGTTTTACAAGCGCTCGTAGCTTAAT
>SXUP01000005.1 GCA_005790505.1 Actinomycetota bacterium | reverse complement strand
CCACCAACTTGACAGACAACGAATATGCGTGGATAGGGAGAAAATAGATGAACGCTGTCAGCCACGATTGACAATGGAACGTTGATTGCACCTGGAATATGACCACCAACGTATTCGTCTACCTCGCGGACATCTATAACGATCGCGTCAGCTCGCTCTCTAATGAAAGTATCAATAGATAGTTCCTCGATCGTCATTGGCCAATCGTACTTCCGTTAGGTGTATCAAGATCGCTAGGTGTGTTTATGTTTCGAACGGCATTGGCTGGAACAGGTACTTCGATGACATCGAGTATCGCAGCGGCACGGTGTACCGCACGTTCATTGCGCTTCCAGACACCTCGCATCGTTGGAAGACACTGCTCCTGAGACCAAGCCGAGCAAAGCCAATTCAGACGATCAGTGCGACCAACTGCCGCCTGAGCATCCTTGAGGCCAACGATAAGACTAATGATAACTGCTGGTGTCAAAAAGGGCATATCGCAGGACAGGACAACAACGGCATCACTTTTGGAATTTTCAAGAGCGGTGATGATGCCACCTAAAGGTCCTTCCCCTGGCCAACCATCTTTTAGCCAAGTGCCCGTTATCCCATTGGCCGATTCTTGTGTTCCACCAATTAAAAGCACCTCGGAGGCGCCAGATTCGATGGCGGCTAAGGCGACTCGCTGAGCCATTGCGATGCCGTCAACTTCAAAGGTTGCCTTGTTGCAGCCCATGCGAGAACTCTCCCCTCCAACGAGTATCGCTACCGAGAACTGTTGTGAGGGCACTATGGCAACGCTAGGTGCTGACGACACCTAAAGTGTTGTTATGAGCCAATTAGCCATCACCATTGACACTGACACCATTAAAAATGCGTCTTTGGGGGTGGTTGTGCTCTGTGCCGTGTTGTGCCTCGTAGTGCTCAAGGTCGTCTCATCAGTTGTGATGAAGGCAATTTTGCTAATTTTCTTAGTTGCCTTCGGGGCAGGGGCCTATTCGCAACGCTCAGACATTGTGGCCTGCGCAGATCGTGTCAGGCTTGAATACGCCAAAGGTCCACCTGCTCCAGGAACAACAACCGAGTGTTCTTTTCTCGGTCGTAGTTTTACAGTTCCGATTGCAACTCCAAAAAGTTGACACCGGAGTGGTGTTTCTCTAGCGAAAATCTGATTACCTAGCAAAGTGGAAATTATCCTTGTTCGGCATGCTCTCCCCGTGCGCCGAGAAGCAACAGTCGGACCAGCAGACCCAGAGTTGTCGGCAATTGGCCACCAACAGGCTGGCTATGTTGCGGAGTACCTTGCGTCAGAAAAAATAGATGCGCTTTATACCAGTCCAATGCAGAGAGCGAGACAAACCTGCGCTCCAATTGCCGTTATCCACAAGTTGGTACCGACGGTCGTACAAGGTGTCGCAGAATGGGATCAAAATTCAAATGAATACATCCCGAGTGAGGAATTAAAAGCAACGAACGACCCCCGCTGGCAAGCAATGGTTGCTGGGGAATGGAAATCTGATGAATCAATGGAGGATTTTTCTGCTCGCGTGATTGAAAGTATTGAAAAAATCGTCAGCGCCCATTCGGGCGACCGAGTGGCTGTTGTCTGCCATGGTGGCGTGATCAACTGCTACCTCGCGCATGTCTTGGGATTGCCCAACGGACAATTTTTTTACCCCAACTACACATCCCTCCACCGAATTGCTGCATCAAGTCGTGGCCATCGGAGTGTTGTCAGTGTCAACGAGACCAGCCATTTACGGGGCACTGGTTTGGTGATGGGTTTGTTTGATGCCTAATACAACAGACCTGTTCGCCTGGTTAGACACGTGTCCGACTCCGTACCATGTCAGCCAAATGGCGGCCCGTGTTCTGGCGGACAAGGGTTTTATTCGGGTCACAGAACTCGCATCCGACCTTCCTGCTGATGGTTACATATTGCGAGACGGCTCTATTCATGTTTGGCGCCAAGCCGAACGGGACTCAACAAAATTCATGGTTATTGGGGCCCACACCGATTCTCCTAACCTACGCCTCAAACCTGTTCCCGATATAGAGCGTCTTGGGTGGCAACAACTTTCTGTTGAAATCTATGGTGGCGTCTTGCTCAACTCATGGCTCGACCGCGACCTTGGAATGGCTGGTCGTGTGATGTTGGCTGATGGTCGCACCAAATTGTTTCTTTCTGATTCCGCCCTCGCGCGAATTCCCCAGTTGGCGATTCATTTAGACCGAGATGTAAATGAAAAAGGTCTTCAATTAGATCGCCAACAGCATCTTGCACCCGTATGGGGAACGTCACAAAAATACAGTTTTGCAACGTGGCTTGCCGACCAGGTCAAGTGCAGTCCAACCGACATAGCGGGCTTTGACGCCCATCTTTTTGATATCACAAAAGCCACTCTTCTCGGTGCAGATAGTTCATTAATTGCTAGTGGCAGACTGGACAACCAAGTTTCCTGCTGGGCTGGCATCACTGCGCTGGCTCAAAGTCCACGTCAAGAAAACAAAACAGTTGTGGTCTCACTTTTTGATCACGAAGAAACTGGCTCCCAGAGCGCCACAGGCGCAGCCGGTCCAGTCCTTGAACAATTGCTTGAGGCCTTATCCATCAACCAAGGCCTAAGTCGGGTGCAACACTTTGATCGATTGGCGGCATCGCTTTGCATTTCTGCAGACAACGCTCATGCGGTGCACCCCAACTACCCGGAGCGCCACGATGCCCAACACGCGCCGAGCGTAAATGGCGGGCCGGTAATAAAGGTAAATGCTAATCATCGCTATGCAACGACGAGCCTTGGGCATGCTCATGTAAAAACAATCGCGCAAAAAACCGGTATCCCACTTCAGGTTTTTGCATCACGCAACAATATGCCTTGCGGATCTACGATTGGTCCCATTGCTGCGACAAGACTCGGGATAGATACTGTTGATATCGGTATTCCCCAACTTTCAATGCATAGCGCTCGCGAACTGTGCGGAGCGAACGATCCATCCGAACTTGTGCGCTTTTTAAGCGCACTCATTGTTTCGTAAGTAGCCGCTAGCACCCAGCGCGAGACTGCGCCTCGTCAAATAATCTTTGCAAATTGGTATGCAATTGAAGCGACAATTCGTTCACAACTGATCGCGACGCTGGGCCCTGAGACCGAGGCATCACAGCGAGTGGCTGACCAACGACGATGACACACTTACGGGGATGAATCATTTTTGAACCTTTGATCATCACGCCCTCTGAACCACCGATACCGACTGGAATGATCGGCACACCAGCTTTCACGGCCACATACGCAGCACCATCGAAAAGTGGCTGCACGATCGGACCGCTCTTGCGCTCCCCTTCAGGGAACAAGACAAGAGGCTGACCGGACTCCAGCACAGCGATACAACGCGACAATGCTTCTCGATCGGCTGTACCCCGACTGACGGGAAAACCCCCAAGAGCAGAAAGCACTGCCCCTATCGGTCGGATCCGCCACAGCGAGTCCTTCCCCATGAATCTCAAACGACGATTGGTTACCGCCGACACCAAGGGAGTGTCAACATTGGACCGATGTACAGGAGCCAAAACAAACGCTCCATGTCGGGGAATATTCTCTCGACCATAAACTTTTACGCGAGTTAACAATAAAAAAATACCCTGCAATAGAGCCCGAACTACCGAGTAAAACGCCCGACTCAAAAACGAGTTTCCCGAAAGAAATGACTCAACCTCACTCATTTCATTCTCAATTCAACATCCTCAAACAAACGGGCAATCGCTTCGACAACTTGCTCTATTGTCATTTCACTGGTGTCGAGAACGATTGAATCTTCAGCAGGCCTGAGAGGGCTATCTAGCCTTGTTGTATCAAGATGATCCCGTTGCGCAATTGATTCTGCGACACGAGCAGTGTCCCCTCCACTTTGTGCCACTCGCCTGGCCGCTCGTATCAACGGTGATGCCGTCAGAAAAACCTTCAAGATGGCGTCAGGGAAAACCACAGTCCCAATGTCTCTGCCTTCTACCACTCCGCCATTGTGACTGCTGATCCAGAGTCGCTGTTGGTCACGCAAAACACTTCGTACAGGGGAATGTGCCGAAATCACGCTAACCACGGCGTTGACGTCATTGCTGCGAATTTCAGACGTCACATCAACGCCATCCACCAACAAGGCATCATCTTCAAGTTCAAGCTCGGTAAGTCGGGCAAGTTTTCCAACAGCATCACAGTCATGTTGATCGATGCCGTCGCGCAACACCGCAAAAGCGATCCCGCGATACATGGCACCTGTATCCAAAAAAGGCATTCCTACTTTTAAAGAAACAAGACGAGCGATGGTTGATTTTCCTGCCCCTGCAGGACCGTCAAGAGCGATGACCCTCACAATTACCAGTTAGTGCCCTGAGGCTGACCCTCGTCGTAACCAGCAGCGCTTTGTAAACCGACCACTGCTCGCTGATGCAGTTCAGGAATGTTGTTGGCGCCTGCATACGTGCAAGATGATCTAAGTCCAGCAACAATTTGATCAAGAATATCTTCGACGCCAGGACGCACACTGTCGAGATACATGCGCGATGTGCTGATGCCCTCTTCGAACAACTCTTTACGAGCTCGTTCTAGGGCAGAGCCAGTTTGAGTGCGATTTTTCACGGCACGATTCGACGCCATACCGAAGCTCTCCTTGTAAAGCCTTCCTTCAGTGTCACGCAAGGTGTCGGCAGCCGATTCATATGTGCCTGCTAATAGAGAGCCAAACATCACATTGGATGCACCAGCGGCGAGCGCAAGGGCGACATCTCGTGGATACCGCACCCCACCATCAGCCCAAACGTGTTTTCCCATCGCCTTGGCCGTCTCGGAGCATTCAAGAACAGCGCTGAATTGGGGTCGTCCAACCCCGGTCATCATTCGGGTTGTGCACATCGCCCCTGGTCCGACTCCAACTTTGATGATGTCCGCACCGGCATTTATCAGATCACGCGTTCCGCTACCCGTGACAACATTGCCCGACACAATTGTGCACTTGTCGTCAACCGCTCGAACTTGGTCAATTGTCGAAACCATTCGCTGTTGATGCCCGTGAGCCGTGTCTATTACCAACACGTCTACCCCCATCGCCAATAGCGATTTCGCTCTTATTGCAGGGTCACCGTTGATTCCTACGGCGACTGAAATCAGCATCTTTCCGTCTTTGTCGAGTGCTGGTCGGTATATCGTGCTGCGCAACGCACCCTTGCGGGTCACGCATCCAATCAGACTTCCTGATTCACTGACAACTGGCGCAAATGACAACCGCTGCTCCACGAGTAAATCATGGATGACTTCGGGACTCTGATTATCTTTCATCACGATTAGATCACGATTCATGACGTTTTTCAACTGGGCAAAACGATCAAAGCCGGAAGCGTCGCGCTCGGTAAAAATTCCAATTGGACAATCATCGTCATCGACAACAATTACTGCACCGTGAGAGCGCTTGTGAATGAGGCTTAGCGCTTCTCCGACCGTGTCTGTTAAGCCCAAGGTAATTGGAGTCTCATAGACGGGATGACACGACTTGACGTAGTGAACGACGGCTTCGACGATGTCGAGCGGAATATCCTGGGGCAGCACGACGATACCCCCACGCCTAGCGACAGTTTCAGCCATACGACGACCAGCAATCGCGGTCATATTTGAAACGATTACTGGAATGTTGGTCCCAATACCGTCTGGCGTGGAAAGGTCTACATCAAGACGTGAACTTACATCTGACATGCTCGGCACCATAAACACATCGTTGTACGTTAAATCGTACGTTGGAGTCTCGCCCAGGAACCTCATACAGCGCTTGCAAGACTACCGTGTTGCCATGGATAGTTTGGTGAGTATCCCGGTGGTCCTTGTACATGGATGGGGCGGGTCTTTTAACAACACATGGCATAAGCCAGGTATCGACGCATTGCTAATTGACAGCGGGCGTCGTGTGATTGGCATGGACTTACTTGGTCATGGCTCATCAGACAAGCCCCACGACCCCAATGCCTATTCAGACTTGCACCAATGGTTCCTCGCCACCCTGCCCGCAAACGAACCTGTAGTAGATGTTGTGGCTTTCTCACTCGGAGCATTGACTGTTCTGCGTGCTCTGATTGAGGCTCCACATCGCTTTGGGCGAGTCGTGCTAGCCGGAATCGGTGACGGTGTTTTTTTGCCCCACGACCCCACCGCATCCAATCGGATTATCGCCGCTCTTCAAGGCACCGCCCCTGCAGACGACAACATCGCTCGCCTTTTTAGTCAGTACGCCTCACAGCCCGGAAACGATGTTGATGCGCTGACTGCAATTATGCAACGCCCCGAGTCTCAAGCCCTTCGAGCAGAGGACTTGGGAGCGATAGATAACCAAGTGCTGATTGCTATCGGTGACAAAGATTTTGCAGCGCCAGCAACACGACTGGCGGAATCTTTCCCAAACGGCAGTTTGGTTAATTTGAAAAATGTCGACCACTTTGCCACGCCAGAGGCGTTTTCTTTTATTGATACCATTTTGGATTTCCTATCTGGCAAAAATCAATGACGCAAATCACTAATGACCCGAAATTAACGGCGAAGGTTTTAAACACAGGTGGAGTCGTGGGTCTACCCACAGAAACTGTGTACGGACTGGCGGCGCGGGTGGATAATGCCGTGGCTATATCACGCGTTTACGCCATTAAGGAACGTCCCGTTCATCATCCCCTCATTGTCCACGCCTATGACATTGGCCAGTGTTGCGATTGGGGATTCATGTCTGATGCGGCACAAACTCTGGCCAATACTTATTGGCCGGGACCACTCACGCTCTTAGTCAAACGAACTAATCGCATATCAGATCAGATCACAGGTGGTCGCGACACCGTTGCGCTGCGAGTCCCCAATCACCCAATAGCACTAGAGGTATTGCAAGGGCTCTCGGTGCCAGTCGTGGCCCCTTCGGCCAACAAGTTTGGGCGTGTCAGCCCCACGACTGCTCATCATGTTTTAACTGACCTAGCCGACGAAGTAGATCTGATTTTGGATGGTGGTGCGTGCGTCATTGGTTTGGAATCCACGATTCTTGATTGCACCACACGCGAAGTGCAGGTTCTGCGACCTGGATTTCTTGCTGCCGCCGACATCACTCTTGCAACGGGCATCGCGATTACACCACCCTCGGGACCATCGCGCGCTGCTGGAATGCTTGAGCATCACTACGCACCACTATGCCGTGTTGAGTTGTTCGAAACACGCGACCAGGCCTTTGAAGCCTTGTCTCTACTGAAACTAAAAGGCACAACAGGAGAAATTCTTGACTATGGCACAGATCTTGCTGCCTATGCCCACGACATCTACGACGATCTTCGACAATGTGACATCAAAAAAATTAAAGTTGCACTGTGTGTATTGCCACCTCCCATTGGAATAGGCGTGGCGATTCGCGATCGTCTTGGAAAGGCCGCGTCAAGCGAAGGCTAATTATCGCCCAATAAAGTTTGCTGGCCGTTTTTCCATAAAGGCCGCAACGCCTTCTTTAAAATCTTTCGTCCTAAATAATGGCAAAAGTTGCAAAAAAACATGGTGAATGTTCTGTTCAAAGGTCTCCGTCTCGGCCGCACGCATCATGCGCTTAATGGCCCTGATTGCAAGTGGAGCGTTCGATGCGATTTCATTGGCCATTGAGGCCACAAAGTCGTGCAGCTCAGTCAAAGGCACAACGTGGTTGACTAGCCCCAGGTTAAGAGATTCTGTTGCGCTCAAAGTGCGTCCCGTAAACGAGATCTCTGCTGCTTTGGCATAGCCCACCATCCGCGGGAGCAACCATGTTCCGCCACTCTCGGGAAGGATTCCACGTTTGGCGAATCCAGGTGCAAGTTTGGCAGTGTCCGCAGCGATGCGGATATCGGCACCGAAGGCGATATCTAGACCGTAGCCCGCAGCGCCGCCGTTAAGAGCACAAATCACTGGTGTATCGATATTGTGCAGCACAACAGGCGGTGCATTTCGAAGATCAAATTCAGAGACATTGGCGCCGATTCCATCTAGAACGCCCAACTTCTCGGTGCTGGTCCCCATTTGAGCCGCCATATCGAGACCAGCACAGAAAGCCTTCCCTGCACCAGTCAAAATAATGCATCGCACATTGGGGTCAGCATCTGCCTTTAAGAGCAACGCCGACAGCTGATCGAGCATCGCGCTCGAGATCGTATTCATGCGATGCGGTGCGTTTAATGTGAGTGTGGCAATAAATCCGTCAACCTCGTAGAGGACTTCTGTGTTTTGTTCCATAGAGAAAAACTAGTCGGCAAGTGTCACAATCTCAGACATGAACGAATCAAATCCAAAGGCCGTCGCCCAACCGACACTCGAAATGACAACAGGAGCTGTCTGTCGGGTTTTGCTGATTCGACACGGCCGCTCCGCAGACGTTGTGCCAGGCAGTCCGATGAGCGCCGACCCTCCACTGCACCAAATTGGAGTCCAACAAGCGATCGCAGTTGGCAAACGGCTTGCAGGGACCCCACTGCATGCTGTGTTTTCAAGTCAATTACTGCGCGCCAACAGCACGGCTGTCGCAATCGCTCAGCACCACGGGCTTGACGTGATTGTCAATCCTGATTTAGAGGAGGTAAAACTTGGCGATTGGAGCAACGGCGAGTTTCGGCGACGCGCGGCACTTGCTGACCCAGATTTCATCGCCTGGACAACTCAGGGCACGTGGGATGGAATTCCCGGCGGCGAAGGGGATGCAGTATTTCGCGCGCGCGTAACCAAAGCAATTCATTCAACAGCACAACAGCACATCGGCCAAACAATTGCCATTGTTGCCCACGGCGGAGTGATCAATGCTTTTATCGCGCAAATGCTGGGATCCAGCAGGACGATGTGGTTCACAATTGAAAATACAAGTATTACAATTGTAAAAATTGGAACCACATCTTCGAGTTTCCAAGTCATCAACGACTGTCAACATCTCTACGATCAGGTAAACATATGACAACTTCGCCCGCGCCGTTTCCAACTCGCATCACCCAAATATTGGGCATTGATTACCCAATCGTGCAGGCGCCGATGGGCTGGATCGCGCGCTCCCAATTAGCGTCTTCTGTGTCCAATGCAGGAGGACTTGGAATAATTGAAACTTCCTCGGGAGAACTAGATGCCGTTCGTGGCGAGATTGGCAAAATGCGCCAACTCACCGACAAGCCTTTTGGTGTGAACATCGCTCAGCTATTCGTGCGCGACCCCACAATTGTCGACTTTGTCATAGAACAGGGGGTTCGTTTCGTAACCACCTCGGCTGGCGACCCAAAAAAATATACAAGTCAACTTAAGTCTGCTGGACTGACTGTTTTTCATGTTGTTCCAACATTGGCCGCCGCCCTTAAGGCCCAGGACGCAGGTGTTGACGGACTTGTTGTCGAGGGTGGCGAAGGCGGTGGTTTTAAGAACCCACGCGACGTCGCGACAATGGTGTTGTTGCCCCTCGTCGCCTCCCGAATTGATCTTCCCATAATTGCCGCAGGCGGAATCACTGACGGCGTCTCGATGGCTGCGGCACTTGCACTTGGTGCAGATGGCGTGCAAATGGGAACACGCATGGTGTCAGCACTTGAATCACCCGTTCACAGCAATTGGAAACAGGCAATACTTGATGCTGCCGAGACCGACACGGTTTTTTTGAATAGATTCAGTAGACCAGGATTTCGTGCACTGCGGACCCAACTAACAACCAAATTGGAACACGATGATGAAGTTGGCATGGGAGTGTTCGGAAGAGCCATGGACCTCTACTTTGGCGGAGATATGGAGTCTGCCATTGCCCTCACCGGTCAAGTTGCGGGCCGCATAAATGAGGTCTTGAGTACCCAAGAAATTTTGCACACAACAATCCATGAGTGTCGAAAAACTTTAGACCGGTTGCGCTCTTTCTCGTAGCGGAGCGATCATCACATTGCACACGCTCAACCAATAAGCAATAACACCTGCAATGTGAATTGAGACCAGGAAAACTGGCACCCCACTAAAATATTGGGCGTAACCAACTACACCCTGAAATACTCCAACAACAACGAAAGTCTTCATCGACTCATCAAGAGAATTCAGCGACGGAGTCTTGTGTTGTTTTGTTATTCGCCAGACCACGACGGCAGCCCAAATAAGCAAGAGAATCACTAAGGCACTATGGACTCTTGCCACCGTTCGCAACTCAAAACCAAAGCGAACCGCATCCTCGTCTCCGGCGTGGGGACCAGTCGCAGTGACAACCGTGCCAGCAACAAGTGTCGCTGTTGCGAGCAGTCCAAAGAGTTGAATGTCGCGTTGCAAGATTTTAGGTATGCCTTCTGTTCGGCGCAAAGAATCCCCGTTAACTTCCCCGCTTTTCCTGTACAAAATGAAACCACACGACACCAGAACCATTGACAACAAAAAGTGGCCCATATTTGCCAGCGGATTCAATCCTGTCAGGACGACTATTCCGCCCAATACGACTTGGGCAAGAACGCCAAGCACCAACGACCACGACCACACCATGAGGTCTTTTCGACGGGGTCGCCTGAAGCGAGCGGCCAGTACTGCAACGATCACCAAAACGGACACGACACCAGTGAAAAGTCTGTTGATTTGTTCGATTGCCGTGTGGCTTGAGGAAACGTCGACAAATTTTTCTTGACTGCAACGCGGCCAATCGGCGCATCCCAGCCCAGAACCAGTCAGGCGGACAAGGGCCCCAGTAAAAACAATAATGCACAGGGCAGCCAGCGAGAGTCCCGCAATTTTGCGATACGACTGCGGAGACACGTTTACGGCCACCTCTAGACACTAAGCAACTAGGCCTCTCTCGTCCACTTCCCCGTGACGAGGCCAGAGTGGCTACGGTCACAAGCGTGCTTAGTTCATATGATGATTTTCCAGTCCATCAGACTGATCGACCCGTCGCCCATCCCGCAAGCGGAGATCCTGGACATTACGACAGATATTTTTTTAACGGCTACAACTCGAATGGGAGCGTCTATTTCGCACTCGCCCTCGGGGTCTATCCCAACAGGCATGTCATTGATGCATCCTTCAGCGTGGTGCAAGATGGCAAACAAAAGAGTGTTCATACGTCTGGCAGAGCGCCGCTGGACCGAATGCAGTGCACATCGGTTGGTCCAATCAGTGTTGAGGTTCTCACACCACTACGAAAACTAGCCATTCGCATCAATTCACCAGAGCACGGAATCGTTGCTGATCTTACTTTTGAGGGAGAGACAACTGCGTATGAGGAACCACATTTTCATTTACGCAACGGAGTTCGCGATGTTTTTAGTTACACCAGACTGACTCAAATCGGTCATTGGGATGGCTGGCTTGAGATTTCAGGAATCCGCACGATACTTGAGGGCAAAACAACTTTTGGATCGAGGGATCGTTCGTGGGGAATCCGGCCAGTCGGAGAACGCGCATTAATCGGTGCCCCGATTTCACTTCCACAATTCTTCTGGCTTTGGGCACCAGTTCGATTTGCTGGATTCGGAACTCATTTTGATGTCAACGAATATTCCGACGGCACTCGTTGGCATCAAACTGCGGCGAGGCTCAATGCCGATAACAGCGTTGTCGAAGCAAAAACCGCTGACTATTCAATGACATGGCAACCAGGTACACGACACATGGAAAACTTTCAACTGCGATATCAGTTTGCCAGCGGTCAGGCAACACTTGACTTCACACCCCTTGTGCATTTCCAAATGCTTGGACTTGGATATGGACATCCTGAATGGGGTCACGGAATGTGGAAAGGTGAATCTGCAGTGAGTGTCGAAGAATGGCAACTTCCGGTCGCCACGCCACTCTCCCTTGAACATCTCCACGTGCAGACACTTTGCCGTGTTGCCATGACTGATACTGACGGCGCACTTCATGAAGGTATGGGAATACTTGAGACTTTGGCCATCGGACCACATCAACCATCCGGCTTTAATTCAGTTCTTGACGGCGCCCGATAATTTGTAACTGATCAGGCGTGTAAAATTGACATGCCGCCATCAACAACGATGGTTGCTCCGTTGACGAATTGAGACGCCGGCATACAGAGATTCACGGTCATGTGTGCAACTTCTTCTGGCTCGCCATAACGTTTTCGGGGAATTTTTCGTCTTGCATAGATTTCTTTGAAGTCTTCAGGAATGCCAGCAGTCATGCCAGTGCGCACCGGACCAGGGCACACTGCGTTGACAGTGATGTTGTGATTACCCAACTCGGCGGCAAACCCCTTCGTGACACCAATAACGCCGTGCTTGGAGGCGGTATAAGCCATCAAGCCCGCCGTGGCAAGAATTCCCTCGGTTGAAGCGATGTTGACAATACGACCACCATGTGGGGCTACCTCTAAATAGGGCACACACAACCGCATCAAGTGGGCATGGGCAGAGAGATTTATTGCCAGCGACTTATCCCAGGCCTCATTGAATACATCGTCAGGGGCAAAGGCAGATGTCCGAAGAGCAACACCAGCATTATTTATAAGAGCATCGACTCCCCCAAAAGAATCAACACAACATTGCACGATTGCGTGGCGTCCGGCGCTCGTTGAAACATCAGCATGAACCCCCACCACCGCGGAGGTTCCGTATACGGCAGCAATTTCATCGACTACTTGGTCTACGCCAGCAGCGTTGTAGTCAGTGACGACAACTTTGGATCCCTCATCGGCAAACAAATGAGCGGTTGCCCGACCCATGCCGCTTGCTGATCCAGTCACGATGACCCTCAGTCCGTCAACACTTCGACTCAGGTGCGAAAGGCGTTTTTGACTCAATGGCGTATCCATTCATGACGACCCTTCATCCCATACATCGGGAGATACAGCATGCGATTTACAACTACTTTCATAAAAGCCGTCCCCGGTGAATTCTGTGGACCGTTCGGGGCAAATACTCCAAGGTCGTAGTCAAACACGCCCGACCACAGACGAACTTTAGTCTCGATATCTGTATGAACCGAGGCGACTCCCCACATTTCGACCCCATCACCTACTTCGGTAACCTGCCAATGCAGTGCAACATTTGAATTAAATTCGCAGTTGCGCACTTTGACCGAGTCCGCACCGACCATAATCCACAAGTCGGCCCCATCCCAGCACGGATGCACCGGCACAACATCTGGGCAATCATCTGGACCGACAGTGGCGAGATGAGCCCACATGCTGAGTTTTGCAGACTCCGACTTAATCATCTCAAATACTTCTAGAGACATTTTACTCCCACATAATGTTTACTCAACCGTAATTGCTTCCCCAAGGTTAGATGAGTTTAGTCCGCGCGCAAGTCTCGGAGATAATGCTCATTCCTTACAGCACCTTGAGAGAAATCGTCTCCGATTTAGATTTTCCCACAGCGGGCTTCACCGTTACGATGATTTTACAAGTTCCTTTCTTGAGCCCCTTGACTAATGAACCGGTTACCTTACAAAATTTCGTCGTGGATCGGTCTATTTTGATTGAAACTTTGGAACCTTTTGCCATCTTCAATTTAGTGAGTGCTGCGATAGCCGTCGCTGACATACTTGACGACCTCGACAAATTAAGATTCTTCGTCAATGCGCTTTTCGCTTTTGAGATTGCCGAGGGAGAAATCATCATCTTTACGTTGTAAGTTGGACTCGAGAACGAGATTGCACTTACTGAAATCCTGAGGGCTCCACCTGTTATTGAAGTCCGATATTGCAGGGATGATGCTGGGGCGCTCTCAACTTCCTGGAGATCTTTTGTTTCCCCAGCCTCAACGCGAGTCAAGCCGAGTTGTTTCTCTAATTCCTCAGCGGTACCACCAAAACACTCGGTGATCGTAGCTTCGGGAATATTGATCTCAAGCGAGCCGACGTTTAAGGTCGTTTTGTCGAATTTAAAGTGGGGGCCGTGCATTTTTACAGCCAATGATGTGCTCAAATCTTCGTTACTTTTGCTCTCATCATCTGATTTGACCAAAACCGTAGGGCAGGGACCCAACAACGAAAAATCAAACATATTCGCTGATGCACCGATATATGAGCCTTTGAGTTTGCCAAAGTAAGAAGATGCGCTGGCATCAAAGCGAACGTACCCCAGGACAATCGCTGATAGGTCTCTAGTCGCAGGTCTTGCAATGCAATTTGCATCCGTGAATTCTTTTCGATCACATGCCCGTTCAGGATCGTCAACTTTAGACAATGACGTGGGCTTGACCGAAACGACTACAGACTTGCCGATATCAAAGAATTGGACCCGACCATAAAACGAAGCAACAGTTATAATGTCTTGGTCCTCAGGACTAAAAGTGACTACAAAAACTTTTTCCGAGTCATCAGCTGTGAGTTCATCTCTTAAAACGCCATTGTCTTGGCGACCCACCTGAATCATGTACGAACCCATTCGCGTATCACGACAAACGACCAGCGCGTATCTGTCGCTAGCGCTATTGACTGTGGTTGAGACACCATCAACTTTCAACGTTGCATCAACCCTCGTACCAGAAGCGCAGCCAATCTTCGAGTCCGCCGCTGCTGGAACAGATACGACCGACCCAACAACTGCAATAGCCAGCATGCTGATCAAAAATTTTGACGTTAGTAATTTCATAAAACCACCGCCCCACACCAGTTGTAACGCCGTTAGCCCTCAAAGTCAATAGGCCACTCAGATCGCTAATCGGGCATCGTAAGCGCTCGTCGCCTGTTTATCCCGCCAGTTACGCCACCCTTAGCGGTTTTTAGACTACATAAACCACTCTTAGTGGTGATATCACCATTTTGGGTGTTTTTTTTCTCAAGTTCTGCTCCGTCCTGCCGATCCCTATTGCGGATCAACGAAGGAGCAGACGATGGCAAAGACTCAAATCACCCGCACAGCAAGACACCTTCTTGGGGCTTTGTTAGTTGCCGGCTTGTCCTTTGGACTACTCGGTGCCACCACAGCGCGTGCTGCCACGGTAAGCAATAGCTCATCTACCGAGAAAAAAATCACAGCTCTTGGCCAACCCAAGTTTGGTGAGCAGGGCGCCAATGTACTCGCCCTTCAAAACGCCATTATGTCCAATGGCTTTACCCTTAGGGGTGGTGCAAGTGGAGTATTCAATACCGCAACGAGACGTGCCCTGCGAAACTTTCAAAAAGTCGTTGGACTCAAGGTAACCGGCGTTGTTGACGCCCCAACCACTCTTGTACTCAAACTCAAAATCACACCAGTTGCTACAACAGTTGCACCAGTTGCTACAACAGTTGCACCAGTTG
>SXUP01000004.1 GCA_005790505.1 Actinomycetota bacterium | reverse complement strand
GCGCGTTGGCAAGGGTGCGGAATACGCGGTGTCACCGTCAAGACCAAAGGCCGTATGCAATGCCCTGACAATGCGCTCCATGTCTGAAGCTGCCACCACCACAGACACCCGAATCGTACTAGTCGAGATCATATGGATATTTACATCATTCTGGGCGCACACTCGAAACATCTGGGCTGCAATTCCAGGACTTGTTTTCATGCCGGCACCAACAAGTGACACTTTGGCAATCTCTGAATCACTTGTTACATCTTTTGCGCCAATTTCCTTGGCTACTTGTCGCACAATTTTTTCGGCCCGCTGAAGTTCGGACTTTGGAACGGTGAAAGATACGTCAGTTGACCCTTCTTTGGAAGTATTTTGCACGATCATGTCGACATTGATGTTGGCTTCGGCAAGTGGCTCAAAAAGTGCTGCAGACACTCCTGGTCTGTCGGGCACACTTCTGATTGTGATTTTTGATTCGGCTGCATCGTGAACAACACCCGAAATGACTGGCTCTTCCACTGATCTTTCTCCTTCTGACAAAGCGTCTGATATCCATGTCCCTTGTTCCCACGTAAAACTTGACCGCACATGGATTGGTACGCCATGACGACGGGCAAATTCCACTGCACGAAGTGCGAGAACCGCACCTCCGGCTCCGGCAATCTCGAGCATCTCCTCAAATTGTAGGTGCTCAAGTTTGCGCGCCATTGGAACGATGCGTGGATCGGCCGAAAAAACACCTGTGACGTCAGTGTAAATCTCACAGACATCTGCTCTCATGGCCACGGCTAGGGCGACTGCCGTTGTATCACTGCCACCGCGACCCAAGGTAGTGATCTCTCGCTCAGTGGAAACACCTTGAAATCCAGCAACCACGGCAACCTTGCCAAGCGCAACGGCTTCACGCACTCGATCTGCTTTGACTTCAATAATCTTTGCCTTGGTGTGCGCCGTGTCGGTGATAATGCCCACTTGAGACCCAGTGAAACTAACAGCATCCAATCCGAGGTCAGCAAGCGCCATGCACATCAATGCCATTGAGATGCGCTCACCAGTAGTGAGCAACATATCTAATTCACGTGCGGGATGAACACTTGACACCTCGTGAGCAAGCGCCAACAAATTATCCGTGGTTTTGCCCATCGCAGAGACAACAACAACAACCTGATCACCCTTGATTACCGAGGACGCGACATGGGCGGCCACCGCCTTTATGCGGTCGGAGTCGGCCACCGAAGTGCCTCCATATTTTTGAACTAGTAATGCCACCGATTTATCAGGTTATCGGCGAAGCGGTAGCCTGCAGAGTGCATGGGAACAGATAAACGTGAACGCCAGAAGTCAAACCGAAATATGGCTCGTGAGGGGCGCCACAAAGCACAGCGCAATGCCGTCATCAAAAAAAGGGTTATTCGCTTCGGAATCGGCATTCCCTTGGCCGTGCTTGCGCTGTGGCTGATGTCAAAATACTTCATTACTGATGATTCAACCAGCACCACGGAGTCGACTGTTGCCTCCAGTGAGACGACATTTGCCTCGAGTGAGACACCTTCATTGGCTACCGTTCCGGGCGAGCAAATTGAGGGCGATACAAAATGTCCGCCAAAAGACAACACAGCAGTCCGCACCACAAATTTCAGCAAGGCACCGCCAATGTGCATTGACGCAACGAAGTCCTATACGGCAACTTTTGATACGTCAGAGGGCGCCATTGAGATTGCCCTTGACACCATCAAGACGCCCAAGACCGTCAACAACTTCGTTACCTTGTCGCGTTACAAGTATTACGACGGGTCATTCATCTTTAGAACTGATCCAAGCATCGACATTATTCAGGGTGGCGGCGAGTCCAATACCGACGACCCCGGTTACACCATTGACGACGAAGGCGATGGCTACAAATACACCGAAGGTGACATCGTGATGGCCCGTACCTCCGAGCCAGATAGCGCTGGTGGACAATTTTTCATCGTAACTGGTCCAAACGCTTCCTCTCTCAACAGTCAAGGAACATACGTGGTGTTTGGCAAAATCACCAAAGGTCTAGATGTTGCCAAAGCAATCATCGACCTGAGTGTCGGTAGCGGACAACTCGGTGGCGCTCCGAGCCGTGAAGTGAAAATCACCACGGTAGCAATTACAGAAAAATAAATCTGCTGTTTTAGTTTGTGACCAACATCTCCGATTTGAGCAACTCGATAGACGTTTCGGTGATTCCAAGTGACATTGCGATGCCATTAAAATCCTGATGTTCGTCGCGCAACATTTTGATTAGTTGTGACATCGCCAAGGGATTCGCCGACAAAAAATGTTTCGGTGAAGCCATCATGCGTGTCTCAAGATCTGGATACTCGGTTTTGGCCCATTCCATCATTCGCAACATCGCCGGCCCAGACAATGCATAATCAGCCACGATTACGTCATCATCAACGCCAAGAACTCCAAGCAACAACATCGCTAATAAACCAGTTCGGTCCTTGCCTGCAGCACAATGAAACACTAAAGGCATTCGTGGATTGTCAGAAATAATATTGAATGCCTCCCGAAACCGCGTCGCACCCTCTGACAACATCTGCGTGTAGGCCCAGATCAAGAAATCAATGTCGTCATCAAAATCCGGAACATCGCTGTGCTGCCAAGTGGTGTCAATGATTGGCACATGATGAAATTGCACTTCGTAGATCTCGCGGGGGAAAGTGCCGACGTTGATAAGTTCTTCGTCTGAGCGCAAATCAATAACGGTCTGAATCCCAAGGGCACGAACCACCTCAAGATCGCCACCAGTCAGTCGGTAGAGACCGTCAGCCCGATACAGCGTGCTCTTTTTGAGACTCAAACCCGCCTCACCCAAGTATCCACCAATATCTCTGAAGTTATGAACGGCCTTTAGCGGAACCAGTCTTTGAGGAGTGCTTAAATCCATCCTTCTTACGGTAGGGGACAAAGGTGTCTGGATTGTTACCCTCAATCAAATGTCAGAACAACAAAAAACAAACACAATCTCCACCGTCGGAATCTTGGGCTCTGGAATCATGGGCTCTGGCCTGGCCGAGGTTGCCGCCAAAGCAGGATTCACCGTGATTGTTCGGTCGCGCAGTGCATCTGCTGCCGATGCGATGGTCGCCACTATTGCCAAGGGTCTGGACAAACAGGTTCAGCGTGAAAAAATCACCGTTGATGACAAGACAAACATTTTGTCACGACTTAGCGCAACATCCTCCCTTGGCGACCTAGCAGAATGTGATCTAATTATTGAATCAGTTGTTGAAGACCTTGCCGTTAAAAAACAACTCTTTGCAGAACTTGACACCATCGTCAAGTCTTCAGCAATCCTGGCCACGAACACCAGCACACTGCCAGTCGTAAACATGGCAATGGCCACTCAGCGCCCTGCTCAAGTGTGTGGCATTCACTTTTTCAATCCAGCAACAGCAATGCCTCTTGTCGAGGTGGTGCGTCCGATCACTGCATCAGATGACACCATGTCAACAGCAAATGCGTTTGTTTCTGCGTGTGGCAAAAGTGGTGTTCAAGTAAAAGATCGTGCCGGCTTTATTGTCAATGCGTTGTTGTTTCCATATCTCAATAACGCGGTGCGAATATGGGAAACTGGCACGGCTTCGATGGAAGATATTGACGCCGCCATGAAAGGTGGTTGCAACTTCCCGATGGGACCATTTGCTCTACTGGATCTCGTCGGTCTTGATACATCAGTCTCCATTTTGGACGCTCTGTACGCTGAATTTGCAGACCCTAATTACGCCGCAGTTCCAACATTGCGCCGTCTCGTAGCCGCCGGAAAACTCGGTCGCAAGACAAGCGCTGGCTTCTACACATACTAAGTACGCACCTTTTCACGAGAGTGCTCAGATAAATCTGATGTCTCCGCAACCAATCGGCGCGAGTCGCTGGACCTTTCCAGATGCTCAAGAGTGGGACCCAACCGACGATGTCGTCTGCATCGGAGCAGACCTCGAACCAGAAACCATCATTAGTGCATACATGCAAGGCATGTTTCCGATGCACATAAATCAGAATCAATCTGCATTGGGCTGGTGGTCACCAATTGACCGAGGAATTATTGAACTCAACAACTTGCGAGTCACGCGATCAATGCGTCAGAGTTCACGCAAAATGACCACTACTTTCAATCGGGCATTTCGTGATGTCATGATTGAGTGCTCCTATGTTCATCAAAAAGGCAACTGGATAACCGAGGATTTGATTGAGGCATACTGCCTCCTGCATGGCATGGGATGGGCACATAGCGTCGAAGTGTGGGATCAAGGCGACAAACTAATTGGGGGCCTATACGGCATTCGTATAGCTGGATTATTTGCCGGAGAATCAATGTTTCATCGGCAGCGAGATGCCTCCAAGGTGGCACTGATGGCCCTCATTGGCGCCATGCAAATGGCGGATATGACACTTCTTGATACGCAATGGAAAACCGAACACCTTGAGAGCCTTGGTGCTTCTGAGATTCCCCGTCAGGAATATCTCAGGCGTCTTCAACTAGCCATTGCCACATCAAAGATGGGGTGAAACCTGCCTCGGCATTGCCATACTTACGGAGTGGTTTCCCCCGACAAGTCCAAACACGATGACCCGTGGTTGATTCGAACATACTCTGGACACTCCACGGCGCGAGCTTCCAATGAGTTGTACCGCTCAAACCTAGCCAAAGGGCAAACTGGGCTGTCGATCGCCTTTGATCTTCCAACACAAACTGGATACGACCCCGATCACGAACTTGCTCGTGGAGAAGTCGGCAAGGTCGGAGTTCCGATTGTGCATCTCGGACACATGCGCACATTGTTGGACGGAATTCCCCCCGCCCAAATGAATACTTCAATGACTATCAATGCCACTGCTGCATGGTTGCTGGCTCTCTATATTGCCAACGCTCAAGAACAAGGCATTGCACCACCGCAACTGCGTGGCACGACACAGAACGACATCGTAAAGGAATACCTCTCCCGTGGCACATATATTTTTCCACCTGGTCCATCAAAGCGACTGATCGTTGACATGGTTGCATGGTGTGCCAATAATGCACCCAAGTGGAATCCGATGAACGTCTGCTCCTATCACTTACAAGAAGCTGGAGCCACGCCTGTACAGGAGATTGCCTTCTCTCTCGCCACCGCAATTGATGTACTTGACGCCGTCCGTGAGAGCGGACAAGTAAGCGCTGACCAGTTCGACCAAGTTTTTGGCTCAATGTCTTTTTTTGTGAACGCCGGCATTCGCTTCATTGATGAAGTCTGCAAAATGCGTGCGTTTACTGAATTATGGGATCGTATTGCCCGTGAGCGATACAACGTACAAGATCCCAAGGCACGTAGATTCCGTTACGGCGTCCAAGTGAATTCGCTCGGACTCACTGAGTCACAACCTGAAAACAACGTACAGCGAATAATTCTTGAGATGTTGGCAGTGACATTGTCTAAAAAGGCGCGGGCCAGAAGTGTGCAGTTGCCCGCATGGAACGAGGCTCTTGGTCTGCCGCGCCCATGGGATCAGCAGTGGTCTTTGCGCATGCAACAAGTTTTGGCTTTTGAAACAGACATTCTTGAACACGAGGACATCTTTGATGGATCACATGTCATTGAGGCTCGAACCACAGAAATACGTGATGCCGCCTGGACCGAGCTTCAAGATGTTTTGGCACTTGGGGGTGCATTCAATGCTGTCGATGAACTTAAAGGCCGATTGGTCACATCGATGGCTGAGCGCACTCGACGAATAGAGAGTGGTGACCAGATAGTTGTCGGCCTGAACACATTTACCGAGACTGAAAAATCTCCACTTGGCGGGACCGACAATATTTTGAAAGTTGACCCCCAGGTTGAGAAAGAAACTATTGCCGACACGGTGGCGTGGCGAGCTAAGCGCGACAATGCCGCAGTGAAAAAAGCATTGTCTGTTCTGGCAGCTGCAGCACGCAGCGAAGAAAACATCATGGAACCATCTATTGCTCTCGCTCAAGTCGGGGGAACGACAGGTGAATGGTCAGAAGTTTTGCGCGAGGTTTTCGGGGAGTTCAGAGCGCCTACTGGTGTTGGGGCAGCCGCTGGCAGACGCACGACCGAATTGACCGATGTCGCTGCATTTGTCAAAACCATTCCTGGAGGTCCACCGAAGTTTTTGGTTGCCAAACCTGGTTTGGATGGACATTCAAATGGTGCCGAACAAATTGCTGTTGCCGCTCGTGACTCTGGAATGGAAGTCGTCTACAGCGGTATACGACTCACGCCAGAACAGATTGCGGCGAGTGCACGTGACGAGGACCCTGATGTTATTGGTTTATCAATCCTCTCAGGTTCACATTTGTCCCTAGTGCCGACCGTGATTCAATTACTGCGAAAAGCCGGTGTCGATGCTCCACTAATTATTGGTGGCATTATCCCTGAAGATGATCGTGCCCGTATGAAAGAAGCAGGGGTGGCAGCTGTCTACACACCAAAAGATTTTGACATCGCTCGCATAATGCGTGAAGTTGCAGAACTTGCTGCATCACATCGTCGCTCTCAGGGTTAGTAAAGTTTTTCTAGACCTGGCTTGACGAAATAAAATTGTCCAGAGCAGGGCCGCTCTCCAGGCTTGTAATAAGTGCGTATCTGGGTGCTTTTGAATTGTGCACCACCACATGCCACAAACGTTGTGTATCAACAACGAAACGTGCGCCTTTACTGAGTGGAATCTGCTGTTCCGTTGATGGATCAGGCAATCCATCAGGCCCGCTGTCCATGAGCAACATGTAACTTTGTGGACAATCCGTAAGTTCCAACCAAGTTCTAACCACCCAACCCTCGTTGTCGGGATTAAAACGATTGTTGTCGTCGCGATGAAGGTTGCGTATTGCAGCCTCCCGACCTTGCGGCTCTAGTTTAATAATGCGAACTCGACCAAAGTTGGCTCCAATATCTTGGACATATTTCTTGAGTGTTGGGGCCTTGTCTGCATTCGAAGTGAACAGAGCATCCTTATCTGTTTTTCCTTTGTCCCAGAAACCCCGACAATCAAGTTGTCCATCAGCAGACGCAAGCGGTGCAAAATTAGTATCACCACCACTCTTCCAATCCAAGTACTCAAGCGCCTCCCACTCAGACTTTGGTATCTCAAAAGGACAAGTACTCAAAGAAATAAAACCGGTCGCGTCTAGCCAAGCAAGTCGTGGATGTGGCGTATGTAGTGGTATCTCGACAGACCAATGCTGAGCAGTTGGCCAAAACTTTGCGCTCATCTACTGAAGTGTAACTATCAAGGAGGCATTGTGGTGGTTGCACCTATAGGAACAAAGCCTGCACTCGGTGGCAACTTCAAGATTGTTCCTATTGGTACGCGATCTGGATTGGTTATTTTGTTCAATTCCACCAATGCGGGGGCACTCAGGTCAAATCTTTCGGCAATCGAATAGAGCGAATCCCCTGAAACTACGGTGTAGTTGCGAGAAATAAAAGTTGTGGACGATCCAGCAACAGTGCTCACCGAGGAAGTCGGTGTTGTTGAAGAAGAAGATGATGTTGAACCATCATCAAAAAAACTTGAAACAATCGCCAAAATGCTGAAACCAAGTACTCCCCAAAGCAAATATTGATGGAATCGCGTGCGTAAGAACATCGCAAACCACACTACGAGACATTTCAGTCGGTCTAGAGTGATACATCCCATGGTCAACCTTCCTGCTTTCCCGGGCGCTCAACGCCCTGCTCGCTCGTACCGCACAGACGCAGACGGGGTGGGTATCGCCACCTATGAGTGGGGCAACGAATCTGACCCACCACTATTTCTCGTTCATGGCGGGTCAGATTTTGCTGGCACCTACGACGTTTTCGCCCCCATCATGGCGGCGGCAGGGTATCGCGTTATTAGTTGGGACCATCGCGGACACGGCGACAGCGATCACACCGCCCTATACGGTTGGGACGCAGATATCCGCGACGCATTGACCGTAATGAGTTCAATCACCACCAAGGCTGCACCTGTCGTTGCCCACTCCAAAGGTGGAGCCCTAATGTTGCAACTCGCCGATGCGTCTCCTTATCGCATTTCCAAGTTGGTCAACATTGATGGGATGCCGTCGAAAAGACGCATGCCTGATGCACCTGACCACGACCAAACGCGAATGATGGCTGGTGAAATTGCAGGCTGGTTGGATTTTCGTCACGAAGCGGCACTCACACATCGCAAACCAGGCACATTGCATGAACTCGCAGCACGCCGAGGGAAAATGAATCCGCGACTCCCAATTGAATGGCTTGAATACCTAGTCACAATTGGTGCCCGCGAGGACGATGACGGATGGAGATGGAAACTTGACCCGACAATGCGCTTTGGAGGTTTTGGTCCATGGCGACCAGAGTGGACACTCTTGCGCATGATTGCACTGGGTATGCCTTTTCTTGGGGTAATCGGAACAGTTGATGAACCAATGGGATGGGGCACGCGACCGCGCGATTTAATTCCATGGGTTCCCCGAAACGGGAGACTCGTCGCAATCCCTGATGTCGGACATTTTGTACACATCGAAAAGCCCAACGAAGTCGGCCAAATGATTTTGGAGTTTTTGTCATGAACACTTCTATGCCAAAGACACAACAACTTGTGCACAACAGGGTTTCTTTGGCACTACACACATTGCAGACCGGCTCAGGCACCGCATTATTATTGCTTCATGGCTTAGGGGAGCACTCGCCAGACACAGTTCCAGAAGTTGTCTCTCGTTGGCCTGGACCAATATATGCACTCGACTTTACGGGACATGGGCACTCAAGTGTTCCGGCTGGTGGCGGATACTCGTGTGAGATACTGCTCGCAGATGTTGATATCGCGCTGCGTCATCTTGGTGGGGCATGTCTTTTGGGGCGTGGAATCGGCGCTTATATTGCTCTCTTGGCTGCTGGCGCCAGACCAGAACTCGTTTACGGTGCGATACTTATGGACGGACCAGGACTTGCTGGTGGAGCGACTCACATTAGCGCCGTTACCGAAATTGCAACAGCAGGTGAACGCAGTGGGAAAACACCAGATCCATGGGCATTGATCGAACTTTCTCGAGATGCAAGACCAGCAAACTATGCCAGCACATTTGCTCGGCTCAGTTCAACTGGCGCGAATGGTGTTGATCCGATCACTGTTTGTTGCGTTGTCCAGCCGCCATGGATTGTTGCCATCAATGAAGAGCCAGGCGTCGTAACAGGACTAAGTGTTGAAGAAGCCCTCGAGAACTATGCCGCCCGAAAAAATATTTAGTGGCTCACACATCTCGATCTGAGACGTAGTGCGCGAGCAAAATTAATTCTTCGACTGCATCGCTACTCAATCTCGTTTGAGTCAAAGAGGCAATCGCCTTGTCGCGTAAAAAAGTGATGCGACTTTCAAGTTCGTCTAGAGCACCCGAATCGATGATAACTTGCTGAATTTCTGCGACATCTCCGTCTGTGAGATCTTCTTGACCAACGGTGCGCAAGATATCTAATTGTGCCTTCGTTGCTCTCTGAGTAGCGCACGCCAACAGTGGAGTCGGTTTCCCCTCCCGAAGGTCCCCGCCCACTGATTTTCCAGTAACTGATTCGTGTCCAAAAGCACCCAAAACATCGTCGCGCATCTGAAATGCATCACCAAGTGGCAAACCAAATGCAGAAAGTTGTTGAAGCACCAAATCAGCATGCCCGGAATCAGCGAGAAGTGCACCAATGTGCAAGGGTCGCTCAATCGTGTACTTGCCGCTCTTGAATCTGCAGATGCGATCAGCAACCTCACCACTGCGTTCGCGTCGTGCAGAGCCCAACATGTCGAGATACTGCCCAACATTGAGCTCCATTCTCATCTCGTCCCACATATTGCGAACAGGTCTTGAAACATCATTGACTAATCGATCTGACAACACAAAAGCCATATCACCAATCAATATTGCTGCGCCCTCACCAAAACGACGCGCTTCACCAGCCCACCCTGAACGTAAATGCTGCTCTTCAAATCTCAGGTGTGTCGTCATGTCACCTCGTCGAGTTAGTGCGCCATCCATGATGTCGTCATGAAACAATGCCATGGCGTGCAGTAACTCAATCGCTGCGCCCATCTGAATAGCTTTTTCTTGATCAGCACCACCCAAACCGACATATCCCCAATAACAAAATGCGGGTCTGAGCCTTTTGCCTCCGACCAAGACAAGTCGACGAATCTCGGCAATGGGTACACCCAACTCAGAATCAAGTTGGAGCCACCTTTGAATTTCTTGATCAAGAGTCGACGCCAATAGAAGTTCCACTCGGTTGGCAATCTCGCCAAGAGATGCTGGTGCAGTCGTCATCAGGCCTACAGAGTCAGTCAGCAGACAACTATTCGTCGTCACCAAGGCCGGCAACGACCTTGTCTACTTGTAGTTGTGCGGCGTCAATGCGACCCCGACACCAAGTAATCAAAAATGATGCGCGTTGCACCTGCATTGCTAAAGCATCGACATCAACAGAGTTGCCGTCGAGAATCGAGAGAATCTTCTCTAATTCTGTAAGTGCTGCGGTGTAGCCCTTAGGTTCGTCAGATGCAGATTTGGATGGTGGCGTCATATGTGTGTCTCCTTGATGGTGCTAGTTGCAGAACCTGCTGCGAAAAACGTACTGATTTCCTGTCCTGCCAATAAAGATGCTGCATCACGAACAATGTCGCCATTAGCCGCCCGCGTGATGCTCCAGCCCTTTGCCATTGTATTTACTGGATCCAAGAGTCGCACTCTTTCAGAAATGCTGTCAAGACGCTGCGAGTGACGTTCTATTTGCAGTATCGGCACTCGGCGTAAACGATCGCGTGTGACGGTGAGTCGCGTTCGCGAATACTCAAGCACCTGCTGGGTTTGATTTTGCAGACTGTGTGCGGCATCGGTGATGGTTTCTAGGAAATCGGCAACATATCCAATGACTTCGTCTGCACACGCGGTTGGGGTCTTGCACGCTGTGTGGGCGACTTCATCAGCAATACTGCGATCAACTTCATGTCCGATTCCGGTGAACACGGGCAACGGGCAACGGGCAATTGCTAGTGCCATTGCCTCGTCATCAAATGCCGCCAAGTCACTCTTACTTCCACCTCCACGCATTACTAAAATAACATCGATGTCGGAGCGTGATCCAAGTATTTCAAGCGCTCGAACCACCATAGACACTGCTTGATCACCTTGCACGCGACAGTCAACAAATGAAATCTGAAAACCAAATCCAGACTCTTCTAAATGTTTTCGTGCATCTGCCCAGCCTGCTGCAGTCTCACTGCTAATCACGCCCAAACGCAAGGGCACGAGTGGTACCTCAAGTGCTTTATTTAATTCGGTCATGCCATTCTCAATCAACTTGCGCAACAGCGCCTCGCGCTGCAATGCAAGTTCACCCAATGCAAACCGCGTATCAACGTCGGAGACCTTAAAGGTCAAACTTCCACGTGGTGCATAAAAATCAAGAACTCCAAATACTCGAACTTTCATACCATTTTTGAGTTCAAGTCCTTGTTCGCGTAATTTTTTATTCAAATTACGTAAAATATTCGCAAAAATTGCAGCATCAATTTTGAAATCGACACCATCCACTTTTTCTATCAGCGAAAAATAGAAATGGGGCTTAGCTGGCTTAGCACCCTGCACTTCTCCTTCTACCCACACGCCGCCAAGAAACGCTTCACCGACAAGATCATTGATGATTTTGCCAAACGCCGAGACCGTAAAAACGGGACGTCCATCAATCAATTCAGAGGACATCGCTCACCAGACCAAAACTGCCCCCTGCTCGCACCTGCGAGGCGTAGAAACCATCTCTATCTACAAGTTCGGCGTGTGTCCCTTGTTCGACTACACACCCGTCATCAAATACCACGATCAGATCTGCGTCCCTAATTGTTGAAAGTCGGTGCGCGATTACAATCGCTGTTCTGTCCGACAATGCAGACTCAAGCGCCTCTTGCACAAGTGCTTCATTTTCGTTGTCAAGATGGCTTGTCGCCTCGTCCAGGATCATCACCGCAGGATTCCGAAGAAGCATCCGCGCAATCGCCAACCGTTGTTTTTCGCCACCCGACAAACGATAGCCACGCTCACCTACAACGGTGCTGTAGGCATCTGGCAACAAAGAAATGGTGTCATGAATTCGGGCTGCCTTGCAGGCGATGATTAGTTCGCCGTCAGATGCACCAGGCTTTGCATACCGCAAATTTGATTCGATTGATTCATGAAACAGATGGGGGTCTTGTGACACCACGCCAATTGCATCGTGCAGTGAATCTCCCGTCAAGTCGCGGACATCGTGACCATCTATCCGTACGGCACCCGATGTCACATCATATAAACGCGCAGTCAGCATGGCGGTCGTTGTTTTTCCCGAGCCACTTGCACCGACAAGTGCCACAGTCTTGCCAGCAGGAACGGCGAATGTGACACCTCGTAAAACATCCACATCAGGGTCCGCACCTTGCATAACGCCCGCTGCTTCTAGGGATGCAATAGATACCGAAGCGCCCGGTGGGTAACGAAATGTGACATTGTCAAAAACAATTTCGCCGCGGGGGCTGACCAAATCGTATGCACCCGGTTTATCAACGATAGAAACTGGCGCGTCAAGGACTTCAAAGACTCGATCAAAACTAACAAATGCCGTTATTACTTCGATGCGAGCATTCGTCAGACCCGTCAACGGTTGATAAATGCGCTGCACGAACGCGGCCATTGCCACGAGTGTTCCGGCGCTGATGTCACCCGAAACTACCTGATGAGCACCAACTCCATAAATTGCCGCAGCACCAAGTGCACCTACAAGGCCCAATGCAACAAAAAATACACGACCATATATTGCACTGCGGATCCCCGTATCGCGAACCCCCGCTGCACGAGCGCTGAAGGTTGCGACTTCACGTTCTTTGCGTCCAAACAACTTCACCAACATTGCCCCTGAGACATTGAATCGTTCACTCATTTGAGTGTTCATCTCAGCATTCAATTCCATTTGTCGGCGCGCAATCACACCTAGCTTTATCCCGACTCGCTTTGCAGGTAAAATAAATAGCGGCAGAACAACCAGAGAAAGAAGTGTGAGTCGCCACTCAAGCGCCAACATTGCCGCCAATGTGGTGATCAAGACGATCACATTAGACACCACGCTGCCAAGCGTTGAGGTCACCGCGGTCTGTGCTCCGATTACGTCGTTGTTGAGACGACTTATCAACGCTCCTGTTTGAGTACGAGTGAAAAAAGCAATCGGCATTCTCTGTACCTTGTCAAACAAAGCAACTCGTAGGTCAAAAATAAGCCCTTCACCGATTGTGGAGCTATACCACCGCTGCAGGATTGCGAGCAGCGCATCAATCAGAGCTGCCAACACGAGTACACAGGCGAGGGTTGTAATCAGACCACGATTTTGATCTGGAATTGCGTGATCCAAGATTCCGCGAAACAATAAGGGTGGCGCCAGTGCAATCAGGGCAGACAACAGAATTGCGGTCAAAAAGACAACGATTTGTTTCTTATAGGGTGAGGCAAATACCCAGGCGCGGCCTAACGAGCCCCGCTGCACCCTGACGCCCTTGACGTCATGACCATCACTTGGCATCAGCATGTGAGGACCCATTCGCACATTCCCAAGGCTAGGGCGCATAACGCGACTATCGCCTAGTCTGCGTCAGAGATGTTCACAGATTTATCCAAGACCGCAACTCGGCATTGTGCTTTACTACTTGCGGGCATCTTGGGAATATGTCTGGCTGCTTGCTCAAGTGCGTCGACGGCAACAAGCACCTCATCATCACTTCAGGTTCAAGATGGTTCTCCAAAAATTACTTGGAAAATCTGCGGCAAATTTGAGTGTGGCACAATCGTCGTTCCATTCGACTACGACGCCCCCGAGATCGGAACATTTTCACTACGTCTTATGCGTCGCGCTGCTGACGAACCGAACCAGCGCATCGGTTCTCTGCTTGTTAATCCTGGTGGTCCAGGTTTTGGTGGCACGATGATTGCAGAAAATGCCGAGTACTACTTAAGCCAAGATCTCCTGTCTAACTTTGACATCATCGGATGGGATCCGCGCGGTACGGGTGATTCAACTCCCGCAGTGGACTGCATTGATGAATACGACGAATACTTCGCCGCTGACAACACCCCACTCAATGCCAATGATGTCGAACAAATCTTAAAACTCACAGAAAAGTTCGTAGATCAATGCAGTGCCCGAAGTGGGAAAATCCTCCCCTATATTTCAACTCAAGCAACCGCTCGGGACATGAACACAATTCGTACTGCGCTCGGCGAAAAAAAAATTAGTTACTTCGGATTCTCGTACGGCAGTGAACTTGGTGCAACATGGGCAACAATGTTTCCTGACACTGTACGGGCAGCAGTGCTAGATGGCGCGTCGGACCCAAATGCTGATTCCATCCAAGGCGCACTTCAACAAGCAGCAGGGTTTGAAAAAGCACTAGACATGTTCTTGAAAAAGTGTGCTGCAAATAAAAAATGCATTTTTTATAACAACGGCAATCCTGGTGATGCCCTTGACAAACTCATCGCCGGCCTCGACGACAAGCCGCTCGTTGTCACTGCCGATCGAGCTTCTGTTAATCAAAGCGTCGCCTATACCGCAATTGCTGAGGCGATGTACTCAGACGCTCGGTGGCCAGACCTTGAACAGGCCCTCTATGACGCCCAAAAAGGCAATGGTAAAGGTTTACTTTCACTAAATGACCAGTACTTTCAGCGCAACAGCAATGGCACCTATGGCAACGAACTTGAAGCCTTTATCGCAATTTCTTGTCTTGATGATCCCGGGCCGTTGACCGTTGCTGAGATTGACGAAACAAACGACCAGTTTCTTGCTGTTGCCCCGCGGCTTGGACCAAGTTTCATTCACTCCTATACATGTATGTTTTGGCCAACTTCGCAGGTAACTCGTGTTGCCATCACCGGTGCAGGCGCAGGACCCATTCTGGTAATTGGCACCACGGGAGATGCTGCAACTCCGATTGAAAGCACGCGAGCAATGGCAGAAACACTTCAAGAAGGCATTTTCATTGAGGCTGAAGCTGACCAGCACACTGGATACGGATCAAGTGTATGCATCGTTGACCCTGTTGATACTTATCTCATTACTCTTGAGCCACCCTTGAAGAATCTTAAGTGTTGACCATGAGTCGTTTCGAAAAGACAGCAGAATTCCCTGTTCCATCGCACAGACTTTGGGAGATAATTGGAAACGTTTCCCGCATTGATTGGGTGCCGACTATCACGAAGTGCTCTTTTGACGGCAAAATTCGGACGATGACCATGCTTGGGGTGGGAGAAATTCAAGAAGAGATATTTTTATGCGACCAAGAGTCAATGCTCCTTGAGTATGGAGTTGTAAACAATACTTTTGTCAAAACGCACCAGGCCACCATGCGCATAATTCCCCAACTCGGCAGATGCACCTTAGTTTGGACCGTTGTGATTGAGCCAGACTCCCTTAGCACGCTGATCGAGGATGGGGTCCAAACCGCTCTTGACACGCTCTCCGAGATGCTTACCGCATGAAGCACAAACCTCTCGGCACAATACCGCACCACCGACTGAGACCCGCTTACACTATTGAAGGTAGGTGGATTAAAATATTCTGAAAGAGAAAATAATATGGCCCCAAAACCTGAAACTGTCCTAAAGGGATCTGCCATCCTTGCTGCCTTTGCGAGTTTCGTGCTGAGCGTCACAATCTATTTTCAAGCAGCCGAAGATGACTTGAGCGGGCGGCTGAACGGAATCTATGTAGGGATCTGGGTTCCGTCAATCCTTGCCCTTGGGGCATTGTTGTTAGCGAGGGGTGGACGTGACAGCGATAAGTAATGCCACACTGTTTGGCTTTGGTTGCGGCGTCTCAATCATCGTCTTCACCGGTGTTTTCTGGTACGGATTACTGACCTTTCAGAAGTACGCCGACAAGCAACGCTAAACCAGTCTTGTTGATTTGACCTCAATCAATTCCACGGCGGAAGAGGTGGGATTTGAACCCACGGTGAACTTGCATCCACAACGGTTTTCGAGACCGTCCCATTCGGCCGCTCTGGCACTCTTCCGCTGTGAAGGTTATCGGCACTAAGAGCGGAGTTCAGCGAAAAATGACCGCAGCAACTCACTTGATTCATCAGCCAAGAGTCCGTGCACGACTGGGGGATTATGACCAAGACGCGGATCACTTGTTACGTTGTATAAAGAAGCAGTCGCCCCAGATTCAAAATTTGCTGCTCCATAAACAAGTTTGCCGATGCGAGCAGAAAGCAAGGCTCCCGCGCACATCACACATGGTTCCAGCGTCACAACAAGAGTGCAATCTTCAAGTCTCCAACGACCCAAAACTTCACTTGCATCGCGCAAAGCCAAGACTTCGGCGTGGGCAGTTGGGTCTTGGAGTTGTTCGCGTTCGTTGTGGCGAGCGGCAATGATATTGCCGTCAAGCAACACCACCGCACCGACTGGCACATCTCCGTGGGCAAGCGCAGCACGCGCTTGTTCGAGGGCAATTCGCATCGCGTCTATAAGTTCCATCGCGGAAGGGGTGGGATTCGAACCCACGGAAGCTTTAACTTCACACGCTTTCCAAGCGTGCCGATTCGGCCGCTCTCGCACCCTTCCCCGACACCGTCACCAGCGCCGCAGGTGTCGCAGGCTATCGGCAAGGTATCCTTGAGACTCATCGCCCGTGGTGACGTGGGTGGTGAGGTAACGGTCGGGTCCTGTGCGACACGAACCCGTGAATCAGGTCAGGGCCGGAAGGCAGCAGCCTTCAGCGGTTTTACGTGTGTGCCGCAGACCGCCTGGCCGTTGCTTCACTATCCACGTCCCACCATGGCTCGCTCAGCACGCTCATTGATCTGCTTGTTTCCTAACTCGTCGGCCACTGAACCAAGCGCTGATGTCGGACCTTTCCACCGCCAATCTTCCACAACGCCAATGCGCACATCATCATCAACATCATCAACCACTGTTGCAATTTTTTTAAACAACATTGCCACTTCCCTATTTGTAGCAAGTGTTGCGGCCAACTTTGATGCGCCACGCACCGTGACTCCGTCGGCTAGCCATTGTTTGTCATTATCGGGTATCGCACTGATTTTTTTATAAACTGCAAGAACTGAAGAGGCACTTTTTGCTCCCCAACCTTGCAATCCCGGAAAACCATCTGCTGTGTCACCAACCAGTCCCAGCCAGTCAGCAATGCTTTCTGGACCGACACCAAACTTATGGCGCACCGCATCTTCATTAATTATCAAATTGTTCCGACGGTCGTACTGAACAACACGGTTGCCACGCACACTTTGACCAAGGTCTTTATCTGGCGTAAGTATTTGCACCTGTTGCACTTGTTCGTTGGCGTCTGCGATACGTGCGCCTGCAGCCAAGGCATCGTCTGCTTCGTATTTCACCATCGCCCAGACAGGTACTCCCAGGGCTCGCAATGCTTCTTCCATAAACGGTAATTGACCAAGAATCTCTGGTTCCATACCATCACTTGTCTTATAGCCTTCCCACAGATCATTACGGAAACTTTCAATTACGTGGTCAACTGCGACTGCGACATGCGTTGCTCCGGCAGTAAGCAACTGCAATGTGGACGTCAACACACCTAACGTTGCAGCAAGCGGTGCTGGCGTGCTGTTGCGTACTACCTGACCAAAATGCTGTCGATACAACTCATAAGTACCGTCAATAAGATGAACAATCATTGTCTTGGCATTAGGTCATTTGCGTTAGGCCACCGTCAACAACAAAGACTTCACCAGTGACGTATTTATTACGCACAAGCGCTAGCACTGCTTCTGCACAGTCATCTGATGTTGCTGAGCGACCAAGTGGGGTGGCATGTTTCATGGCAGCATGTTGCGCATCCCAGTCCTTCGTCCATGCTGTTCTAACTAGCCCCGGAGCGACAGCATTGACCCGCACTGGTCCACATGATTTTGCCAGCAGTCGTGTCATCTGATTGAGTGCCGCTTTGGTCATGGAGTACGCCACAGACGAACCAACAGGTCTGACACCAGCAACTGACGTGATGTTAATGACATGACCATCATCTGATTTCTTCAGGTGTGGCATTGCCGCTTTTGTGAGCCACCAAGTGCCAAAAACATTGACCTCGAATGTTTTGAGAAAAATCTCATCCGTCAACGCATCTAAATCACTGTGTGGCACCACCGTTGTCCAACCCGCATTATTTACTAATAAGTCGATTTTGCCGAACGCATCAAGAGTCTTCTGAATCAATAACTCTCCCTGTGCCTTGTCACTTATGTCTGCTTGTATATACATACTTTCGCCAGGAAGCGACGCCGAAATCTTTTGACCCGTCTCCACAGAACTTGATGAATTAACAATCACGGTGGCTCCAAGTGCGGACAACCTTTGAGCCGTTGCCTCTCCAATGCCACTTGAAGAACCCGTCACAATCGCCACCATTCCGGCTAGTTCTTTCACTTTGTATTTCCCCCAGATTTTTGAGTCTTACGCATAAATCAGAAACATCACCACGAACTGTAGTTGTTTGCATGAAGTTGGTCGCAAGTTTGGCATCAGACTTGATATCCCCGCAACAGCGCCACTGATACAAAGAACAAAACATTTGACACGAGACTCAGAGAGGATCTACCCACCCTTGAAGTATTTGATTTGATGAATCTGTCAGCCGAGCCACCACCGCACAATCGGAGCCCCTGCGAAAACGGCAATTTGTGCCCCGACCGCCAAAAAAGGTCCGAAGGCAATCTGTGAGTTTCTTGAAAGACGACGGGTGGCCAGGGCGCAAATAGCCCACAAACCGGCAACAAGAAATGCTGTTACAAAAGCGACAAATACCTGCACCACAGAGATATATCCAATGAACGCCCCAAGAAGAGGTGCAAACATGACATCACCTTGACCTAGGCCTCCACGCGCAACACGCGCCAACAGTGCCAAGACAACCCACATCATAAATGACCCTGCAAACAAACCTAGAAATCGTGATAGATCATGTTGATTGATCGCTGAGATTGCAAGCAAAGGGAATCCCGTTAGAGCTGACCTAACACTTACCCGGTGTAACAATAAATGAGTATCAAGGTCGATAAAAAAGTGGACAATAAGAGCATTGGCAAAAATTGAAAATGCCATTACATCCAGAATATTGTTAAAACGAACCACAAGACCTGCATACACAAACATTGTTGAGGTCACCACGACAACCACAAAAAATCTACTGCAATGAAACTTTCCAAAATGAAAAGTTGATTTTGTATAAAGTTCAGCAGTAATTAATTTTTTTACTCGGCGACTATTACGGAATCCGACAGCTATACCAAAAATTGACCATGCCAAAAATCTCCACATGGTTTGAAAGGTTTTTTTATTCCTGCACTAATTCAATCAGCGTGCCGTAACTGCCTTTGGGGTGAATAAACGCAACCGTTGTGCCGCGACTTCCAGGACGAGGCGCTTTGTCAATAGGGGTGGCACCCGCTGCAATCATGGACGCAAGTGCTTCCGCACAGTCGGCGACTCGGTACCCAATATGATGCAGGCCTTCGCCACGCTTTTCAATTGCTTTTGCCACAGGTGAATCGGGTCGAGTCGGGGTGAGCAACTGAATATAACTCTCTGCCACTTTTAGAAGTGCTTCTTCGACGCCATCGCTCTCAACAATTTCACGATGATCAACCCGAGCACCAAAAGCACGTTTGTAATAGTCGATTGCAGCGTCAAGATCTGTGACTGCTATTGCAATGTGATCAATTTCTGTCAGCAACATATTATTCTCCAATTATTTAGCGACGAAAAAACGTCAGATTTTTTTCGCCTACTTTTGCTCGAAGTTCTGGATCATCAATTCCAAGACCTTCAGTTGGCGCCAAACACAGCACGCCAATCTTTCCTTCGTGCATGTTGTGATGAACTTGGTAAGCAGCCTCACCAACATCACCAAGCGCAAACACGCGCGACAGAACTGGATGGATCATCCCCTTGCTTACCAAACGATTCGCGTCCCATGCTTCGCGGTAGTTGGCGAAGTGGCTTCCAATTAGACGCTTAAGCCGCATCCAAAAAAACCGATTGTCAAACTCAAGCATGAAACCGCTCGTTGCCGCACATGTCACAACAACGCCGCCCCGCTTTACGACATACATTGATGCTCCAAATGTGGAACGACCTGGGTGCTCAAAAACAATGTCTGGGTCTTCACCTACAAGTTCACGAATGTCTTTTCCTAATCGACGCCACTCTGACTCGTTATGGGTGTTGTCGTCGTTCCAGAACTTATAGTTTGCTGCACTGCGATCAATGACTGCCTCGCAACCCATGTTGCGTAAAATTTGCGCTTTTTCAGGGGAGCTGACGACTCCAACGGGAATGCCACCACCATTTAGAACATACTGCACTGCATATGCACCGATGCCGCCAGTTGCACCCCAGATCAACACGACATCACCTTGTTTCATGTTGGCGCCATTGCGCGACACCAACATGCGATAACTCGTACTATTGCAAAGCGCATTAACTGCTGCTTCTTCCCAAGACAAATGGGCTGGTTTGGGCATGAGTTGATTGGCTTTCACAATGCACAAATCTGCGAGGCCACCAAAATTCGTTTCATACCCCCAGATGCGTTGATTAGATCCCATCATTGAGTCGTCATGCGATGATGGGTCTTGGTCATCAACATGATTGCAATGGACCGTCACTTTGTCGCCAGGTTTCCAGTTACGAACAGCACTTCCGACTCGCAATACAACACCTGAGGCATCACTACCGATGACTTGATAGTCACGATCGTGGCGCTTTGACCACTCACTCTCGCGACCAAGCCGTGCCAGAGGTCCAAAAGTGCTTATCGGCTCAAAAATTGAGGTCCACACCGTATTGAAATTGATTGAGGATGCCATTACTGCAACCACCGCCTCGTCAGGCGCAAGTTCTGGGACCGGCACATCGCCAACGTGCACACTTTGGCGGGGATCTTTATCGTTGCTTGCCATGCCAAGGAACATCTCTTGTTCGGCCTTGAGCACGTGCGCCGCCCTATAGTGCGCCGGCAAGGGGATCGAGGCTAATTGGTCTGAGTTTGCACCGTTAAGGATGGCTTCAAGAATACGTTCCATACCTGTTGACGATACCCAAAAAAGCCTTTGAGTCCCCTACGCTAAAGGCTCTCGCGTCTCAAACGGAGGTGCTCAAGTTAGAAGAGGTTTACATGGTCGGTTCATACATCGTGGCAGGAGCTCGGACTCCGATCGGAAAAATGAGCGGTGCACTTGCATCTTTTAGTGCAGCCGAACTTGGGGGTTTTGCTATCAAGGCTGCTCTTGAGCGCGCTGGTGTTGCAGCGCACGAAGTAGAGCATGTGATCATGGGACAAGTTTTGATGGCCGGTCAGGGACAAGTGCCTTCACGTCAAGCCGCTGTAAATGCCGGAATACCAATGAATGTTCCGTCAATAAACGTCAACAAAGTTTGTTTGTCAGGTCTGAACTCTATTTATTTGGCAAATCAAATGATTCAATCTGGTGATGCCGACATCGTCATTGCTGGCGGCATGGAAAGCATGACAAATGCTCCCTACTTGGCGATGGGCGCACGCGGTGGATTTCGCTACGGAAACACTGATCTCTCCGATGCAATCATCAAAGACGGACTGTGGTGCGCCTTTGATGCATGTCTGATGGGACTTGGAACTGAGCGTTACACGAGTGGCGGCATTAGTCGTCAAGAACAAGATGAAGCAGCCATGAAGAGCAATGTTCGCGCAGCAGAGGCGATTGCCGCAGGTCGTTTGACTGATGAAATAATCCCAGTTTCTATTGCTCAGCGGAAAGGTGACCCATTAATTGTCAAAGATGACGAAGGCGTGCGCGCCAACACGACAATGGAGTCTCTTGGTGGTCTCAAGCCAGCGTTCGACAAGGACGGCACGATTACCGCGGCAAATGCGAGTCAAATAAGTGATGGTGGCTCTGCAGTTGTCGTAATGTCCAAAAAAGCAGCAGAGGCACGGGGTGTCAAGCCCCTCGGAGAAATCATCTCTTACGGGATGGTGGCCGGTCCAGATAATGCATCGTTATTGCACCAACCAAGTCGCTCCATCATGAAAGCTCTTGATCGTGCTGGAATGAAAATTTCTGATGTGGATCTTTTTGAACTCAACGAAGCATTTGCCGCCGTTGGTATTGCATCAATGAGAGAGTTGGGCATAACAGACAACATTGTCAATGTCAATGGTGGAGCCATTGCGCTTGGGCATCCAATCGGCATGAGTGGCAATCGTTTGGCACTAACGATCTTGCACGAACTTCATCGTCGTGGTGGTGGAGTCGGTGCTGCTGCATTGTGTGGTGGTGGCGGACAAGGTGACGCAATTATTCTTCGCACGGTCTAATCGCAACTGCTGATTATATTTCGATAGTTCGGCGGTTGCCGAGAGCGCGACCAAGCGTGATTTCATCTGCATATTCAAGGTCTCCGCCCACTGGTAGCCCACTTGCAATGCGAGTGGCTTTGACACCAAGCGGCTCTAGCAAACGAGCGATGTAGAGTGCCGTCACTTCACCCTCCGTGTTGGGATTAGTGCAGACAATGACTTCCGTTATTCCTTCGGGGGCAAGGCGTCGAAACATTTCTTTGATCTTTAATTGCTCTGGTCCGATACCTTGCAACGGATCGAGCACGCCCTGAAGCACGTGATAGCGACCACGGAACTCCCCTGTTCGCTCGATAGCCACAACATCACGAGAGTCTTCTACGGCGCACAGAATGGAGGAATCGCGGCGGTCATCGCTGCAGATACTGCATTTTTCGGACTCAGAAAGGTTGAAACACATATCGCAATATCGCACACGGTCTTTGGCGTCAGTGAGAGCGTGGGCAAGTCTGTTGATATCTTCACGAGGCATTTTTACGATGTGCATCGCGATGCGTTGTGCTGACCTTGGACCGATACCTGGCAACTTTCCGAACTCATCAATGAGTGCTTGAATCGGAGGAGTGTATGGCGATGCCATCTTTATCTTTTTTTCTTATCATCTGAAACAACTATCGCTCCGGGGAAAACACCCTTGATCACATCAACAGACACTGAAATATTTGCTGGTCCTTCAATTAGCAATGCCGGATCAATTGGGGTCTCGGGGTCTTCTTTAACTTCGTCAACAATTGTTCTGATTGCTTCTTTACTCGGGCGCTCAATTCCGCGCGACGCAGTTGCATCGGCGGTTAGTCGCACTAGGTATGCAGAACCACAGAGTTTGCTGATTGCGGCTTCTATTTCCCCGATGTAATTTTTACACCTGTCCATGTGGGAGGTGTTGGGTGCAGCAATCGTTACTATGTTGCCGTCAACCGACACGATTGACGTGGATTTATAAACGGCTTGAGTAATCTTTTTGATTGACACGAGAACTTTTGGCCATATTTCTGCAGGCGATGCCGTTGAAACAGGCGATGCTGCAGGCACATCAGCATTGACGGGGGCTTGTGTCGAAGTGCTCGGTGCCATGGCGCGACCTCCAACCGCTACTTTGCCTGTTGCTGGATTAAAGGGAGCAGGTGGCAAGGTAGTCATTCCATTTTCCTTGAGATCACGCACAGTCTCTTCCAGCGTCATCAGACGAGCCATCAGCGTCGCCATTGAGTCATCAAGAGCAGGCGATGCCAATCGAACCACGGCAACTTCCAACAATAATCGTGGATCAGGAGCGTGGCGCATGTCGACAAGTGCCGTTCCGAGAACTTCCATGGCCCGAACCGCCATGGCTGCCCCTAGGCGCAACGCCTGAATGCTGATTGTTTCTACCCGACTCTTGGGAACCTGCAGAAGTTCCGGTGCCATCAATGAAAGAAACGCGTCGCGTAATGCACGCACGAGATCATCAGCAAGATTGCGCGGATCAAGCCCTTGTTGGATTGCAAACGCTACTGCCGCCAAGGCACGACCTTGATCACGCTCAATCAGTGCTTCTAAAAACTCATCTAGTGAAACTGACGTTTCGACGGTACCTCCCCCAGCCACCACGAGTTCAAGAGCCGACAAAGTGTCACGTGCGCTTCCATTGCCCTCTTGTACAACCCACTCAATGGCTTCTTGGGTGACCACGAGATTGGCATCTTGCATGACCCACCGCACATATTTGTCGAGTTCTTCGACAGACAAAAGATGAAACACCAAATGCTGAACACGACTACGAATTGTTTCAGTCACTTTTTGTGGATCGGTTGTAGCAAGTACAAAGACGACGTTGGGAGGTGGTTCTTCAAGTGTTTTTAGTAAGGCCGCAGAAGCCGCCTTGGACAACATATGAACTTCGTCAAGAATAAAAACGCGATGCCTGCCGGGGCTAAGAGTGGATGCAGTTTCAATGATGTCGCGAATTTCGTCGACACCATTGTTGCTCGCAGCATCAAGTTCAAGAACGTCATAGCTTGTGCCGTTGTCAACGGCTAGACATGAGTCGCAGACGCAGCAGGGCTCACCTTTGGTTGGGTTTTGGCAATTCAGAACCTTTGCCAAAATACGCGCTGTTGAAGTTTTGCCGGTCCCGCGCGGACCAGAAAATAGATAGGCCTGACCTTCGCGTTCGTTGATTACAGCGTTACGCAGGGCCTTAACCACATGTTCTTGTCCGCGCAGTTCTGCAAAGCGACGAGGGCGGTATCGCCGATAAAGGGATTGCATAGCCATTCATGTGACCTTACCAACAGGGTCCTCCATCTCACAGGGTGGCTCACTTTTAGCCCTTGGGTTGAGTACCGTTTATTTAGTCCATGAAACGCTTTATTCTTTTACTCCTGTGCACGTTTGGCGTGGCCGCCCTTGCCGGAGAGGCGACGGCAGCAACCCAGAGTAATTCTGTTGTCTCATCCAACCCGATCGCCAACGAAGCAGTGACGGTTGCCCCCACCCAGATACAGATGGTGTTCCAAAATCCCCTTACCGCTGACGATGTAGCGCAGATGGGTTTGTCTCTGGCATGCGAAAAAGCCCTGGTATCCCTTGGTCCCCCCCAATTGGCCACCGACGGGGTGTCCGTCACGGCTCCGTTGACCCAGATTCCTCCCAATGGCAGGTGCAATGTCAGTTGGGCACTTCCCGACGGGAGTAAGGGAACATTTTCATTCCTCACAGAAATTGCTGCTGCCATCACAACCACCACATTGGGTCCTGACGGTGAAGTTCCAACCACAATTGCTACGACTCAAACTCCTGTCGACGAAATTGCGACTAAACCCGCGCGCCTCGGTGGACCAATCGGACTTTTGCGGCTCCTGAGTTACCTTCTTGTTTCCGCCCTCGTCGGCGGATTGCTCTTCATGTTGCTGGTGTGGCCAGAAGGAAGCCACAATCAAACGGCAATTCGCTACATCCGACTATCAGGCATTGGTGCTGTTTTGTCGTTACTGCTTTTAGTGGTGTTCACAACAGCCCAAATCACCAACTCAGGAATCATCTCGTCATTAAATCCGACTGATTGGTTTGAATTGCTCAACACTGCACAAGGTCGAGGTCTGTTTATTCGTTTCCTTGTCACCATCGCCGTTGCAGCACTTGCATTAAACCCAGAAAGAGTGATTGATCCTGAGTTTCAGGTTCCGAGTCTCGTGGCAATTGCGGTCCTAATAATCTCCTATGGATTCGACCGTGCTGGGGGACGGCTCTATGCCCTTGGAGTGGTAGTTGCGATCGTGCATATGGCTTTTGTTATTGCCTGGACTGGTGGGGTCTTGCTCGTTTCCCGAGTCATTTTGAGTAAACCTGGTGCCGAGGATTTACTTGACGCACTGCGCGGTTGGTCTCGTCTTGCAACCACTTTGACAGCTGGCGTTGTAATCACAGGATTCATCCAGGTTGGCAGACTTGATGGCTGGAGCCTTATAAATAGTGGTCATGGTCGCTTGTTGTTGACAAAAATTGCAGCTGTTTTGTTCCTCATTTTTATTGAATTCGCTCTACGGAACTTTATTCAACAACGCCTCAGCAAAATGACGGCACTATCAATGAGTGCGATACTGACAATGCGTAAAGCAGCTACTTTTCAAATGAGCGCCACTGTTGTGATTTTGGGAATGTCTTCATGGCTCATATCAATGCGTCCGCCGAATGTGGTTCCACAACAGGCCAAGGAACAAAGTGCCTACGCCATCAATCGTGATTTAATCGGTGATGACGGTTTTCATGTCACGCTGTCCATCACCCCCGGCAATGTTGGCAACAATCAGGCGCTCATCGAACTTTTCACGCCAAAACGCATTCAAAATTTCACCATTAAATTTATTCCGTCAAATCCAACTGCCAGTGGATACCAAATCTATGTGCCCATCACTCGGCCAGGCGGAGCATTGATTGGCACAGACCTTGGTCTAAATCTCAAGTCTCCAGGGGAATGGAAAGTGGAGTTGACCGGGGCCACCACAACGGGTGAACTTTCACCGCTGACCACCTCAATCATCATTGCCGACGGCATCACAGTCACAACCGAGCCCTCAGGGGTTACAACGAGCACTATTTCCGACGTTGCTGCGACCACAACTACCACAGTCGCCGCCACCGGATAGGTGACACTTCGCTTTTGGAACTATTGTTGGCAATGTGAGTAACAGTTCCAATTCTGGCATGCAAGACAAACTCAACGACCTTCGTTCCCGTCAAGAACAAGCCGTTAATGCAGGCAGCCCCCGATCAGTTGAACGGCAACACGAGAAAGGCAAACTTCTTGCCCGCGAGCGACTGGAATATCTTTTGGATCCAGGTTCTTTTCATGAATTAGACATGCTCGCTCGACATCGCACCCACGCCGCTGGGCTCGAAGAACGCCCTTACACCGATGGCGTTGTCACGGGGTGGGGAACCATAAATGATCGCAAAATATTCGTGTTCTCTCAGGACTTCACCGTTTTTGGTGGCGCACTTGGCGAGGTATTCGCTGAGAAAATTCATAAGTTGATGGATCTTGCCCTCAAAGTCGGTGCACCACTTATTGGTCTCAACGACGGCGCCGGCGCCCGAATCCAAGAAGGTGTGGTCTCGCTCGCTTCATACGGTGGCATCTTTCATCGCAATGTTCAAGCGTCTGGCGTGATTCCACAAATCTCGGTAATTCTTGGTCCTTGTGCTGGTGGTGCCGTGTACTCGCCCGCAATGACTGATTTTATTTTCATGGTGCGAGAAACAAGCCACATGTTTATTACCGGACCTGACGTGGTGAAAACAGTTACTGGCGAAGATGTCACGCTCGAAGAACTTGGTGGTGCAATGAGCCACGCATCAAAGAGTGGCGTCGCCACTTTCGTCAGCAATGATGAAAAAGGATGTCTTGATGATGTGCGTTTCTTGATGTCTTTCTTGCCACAAAATAACCTCGAAGATCCAACTCCCATTACACCTGATGATGATGCCGATCGCCTGTGTTTGTCACTGCGGGACATTTTGCCTCCATCGTCCAATCAGCCTTACGACATGAAAAAAGTGATCGCAGAAGTTGTTGATAATGGCGAGTTCTTCGAGTATTTTCCCCATTGGGCAAAAAGCATCGTGTGTGGTTTTTCCCGTGTAGACGGAATGCCCGTCGGAGTAGTTGGAAACCAACCAATGGCATTTGCTGGTGTCCTGGACATTGAAAGTAGCGAAAAAGCTGCGAGATTTGTACGAACTTGTGACGCTTTTAACATTCCTCTACTTACATTTGTTGATGTGCCTGGATTTTTGCCTGGCGTGAATCAAGAGCACGAAGGAATCATTCGTCACGGTGCCAAGTTGTTGTATGCGTTTTGTGAATCAACTGTGCCGCGTATTCAAATCATCACCCGCAAAGCCTATGGCGGTGCCTATGTAGTCATGAACTCAAAATCAATTGGAGCTGATTTAGCGTACGCATGGCCTACTGCAGAACTAGCAGTAATGGGACCCCAAGGCGCAGTTGAAATCGTATACCGCCGAGAACTCCAACAAACTGCCGACCCCGCAGCGCGGCGTATCGAACTTGTTGCTGAATACACCGAGAAATACGCCAATCCATACGCAGCAGCCGAACGCGGTTATATCGATGATGTGATCGACCCTGCTGAAACTCGAATCAAAGTAATTGCGGGACTTCGTATGTTGCAGTCCAAACGCGAAGAACTGCCACGACGCAAGCATGGCAATACACCGCTGTAGACTTCAAGAAATGTCAAGCGAATCTTTTTCAGAATGGAGCCCACCAGCGGTTGGTGACGCAATTGTTTCTTCTCGCTCCTTGGCAGGGTTTTGGGCTCGAGTTGGCGCGCATCTCTGCGACAGTATTTTGATGCTGTTGATCACCTTGCCGTTTAATATCGTTGGCGCGACACTGTCAGAAAACGCAGATGGCTTAATGTCACTGTTGGCACTCGCAGTATCGGCGGGAACCTACGCCTATTGGATTGGCACGAAGGGTGGTAGCCCATGGCGCGTGCGGCTGGGGATTCTGATTCTTGATAAAAACGACTTAAGTTACATTGGTTTCCGCCGTGCGCTGCTTCGTATTTTCGTCAGTTATATCTCTGGTCTTGCATTGTTGATTGGCTATCTCTGGATGCTCTTTGACGCAAACAATCAGACATGGCATGACAAAGCAGCAAATACAGTCGTGGTTAGACGATGACTACACCATTGAACGTGTTGAGTATTTCGCCAGCTCCAACATCCCAAGAAGCAGCAGCAATTGCAGCAGCAATTGAAATGCTCTGGCCAAAACCAGTTCTTATCTCGAGTCCCCCCTCCACTGGCACTGCGTGGCGCTTCAGTGGCAGGCATTGGGTGACCGACCAACGCCAGACTCGCAACCGTCCACGTCGCTAAGGACTCAAATGAGCCAGCAGACAGAACTCACCACGCTGGCAGACGACATGGCTGTGTTTCACATCGGAACTCGAGTCGTTCGCCATCACAACTTGCAAGCCAATACTGAATACATCGAACACGGAATAAGTTTCCGTACTTTGCCCCGACCAACAGGCGCGTTGCTCTGTACATTCGCCACTGTTAACGACGTCCATTTTGGAGAGACCGAATGTGGGCGCATTGACTCCAGTCCAGAAGGACCAATTCAGCGATCTGCCGAGGGCGAACGTCCATATCCGCTGATCATGAACGAAAGTGCGGTGGCAGAAATAGTAAGTATTAATCCTGCAGTTGTCGTCGTGAAAGGAGACCTATCTGTCGATGGTCGACCGGAAGAATTTGCTGCATTTGATCAGTGCTACTACAACATATTTGCGGATCGCTTGTGTGTAGTTCGGGGCAACCATGATGCGTACCGCGGACAAAATTCCTATGCCGGTGATCAATGGATCGAACTTCAGGGCGTTTCTATCGCCTTGATGGATACGACGATTCCAACAGAAACAACTGGGCGCCTAGAACCGTCACAACTTGAGTGGCTTGAAACTCTTTGTGCGCAAAGTACATCACCAGTGATTGTGATGGGTCACCATCAGCAATGGACAGGGGGCAACAGGAGCGACGGCTACTTTGGACTCCATCCAGATTGCAGCGAAGAGCTCAGTGCCATTATTGATCGGAATCTGTCAATCGTTGCGTATACGGCGGGACACACACATCGACATCGAGTCCGAACATTATCGAGTGGAGTTCCAACGATTGAAGTGGGATGTGTCAAAGATTTTCCTGGAACATGGGCTGAATACCGCGTATACGAGGGAGGTATCACGCAAATCGTGCATCGTATTTCGAGTCCAGAAGCGCTGAATTGGAGTGAGCGATGCCGTCATCTATATAAAGATTTTGGAATTGATTATCAAACATACGCGCTCGGAACACTTCCAGAACGCTGTCTAAATATTTCTCTGCGATCATGACAGTTCCCGGGGCATTGCACGGATTACGAGTCCTTGATATTTCAACGGTTCTTGCTGGACCAAACTGTGCACGTTATTTGGCTGACTTCGGTGCAGATGTAATCAAAGTTGAACGACCAGAGACTGGCGACAGTCTGCGTGGCATGGGGTGGCGTGATCCCCGAGATGGAGAAGGAATTTGGTGGAGACTCGTCAACCGAAACAAGCGCAATATCGCTCTTGATTTTAGAAAGCAAGAAGACCTTGACGTTTTATGGCGCCTGATCGACGACGCCCATGTGCTGGTAGAAAACTTTCGTCCAGGAGTTTTGGAACGACTTGGCTTGGGGCCAAAAGTTCTTCACGCTCGCAACCCAAAACTTGTGATCACTCGCATCACTGGATTTGGTCAAGATGGTCCATATTCATCTCGACCAGGCTTTGCATCTATTGCTGAATCAATGGCTGGACTTGCCGACATAAGCGGTGAGCCAGGCGGTGCACCGACATTGCCCGCATTTGCCCTCACAGACGAAGTTACTGGACTTGTTGCCGCCTTTGCCACGATGACTGCACTGCACAGTGGTGTCGGTCAAGTCATTGATGTGTCCTTGCTTGAGAGCGTGTTTCACATCATGGGGCCACTTATCAGCGTCTATAAGTTGCTTGGCGAGCAGCAAGAACGCATGGGCTCGTCGCTCCCCTACACCGTTCCACGCGGTATTTTCGAATGTGCTGATAAGCGATGGGTGGGCGTTTCGACCTCAAGTGAGTCCGTCGCTCAACGCGTCATGGTCCTACTTGGACTGGGTGGTGATGACCGTTTCAAATCATTCGCCGGAAGAATGAAAAATCGAGCAATCTTGGATAGTGCGATGACTGATTGGTGTGGCGCTCGCTCTCAAGAAAAAGTCTTGCAAGAAATGAACGATGCACAGGCTGCTGTCGGACCCGTTTTATCAATGGCAGACATCGCTATTGATCCGCACTATTCCGCGCGACAAGCGATTGTTACCGTGGACGGAACACCAATGCAGGGACTCGTTGCTCGGTTATCTGCCACGCCCGGAGAAATAAAGTGGCAGGGCAAGGCCCTTGACGCCGACGGATCAGAGATCCGAAAATATGGATGGGCAATTGATGACAATTAATCCAGATAGTAAACCACGATTTTCTCGTGGAGCAAAAGTTCTGATGCTCACGTCAATCGGAACTTTTCTTGTTGCTCTTGACTCAAGCATCGTCACTATTGCATTCAGAGATGTTGTTGATGACTTTGGTGAATCTCGTCGCCACCTGCTGACCTGGATATTTTCGGGATACAACATTGCATACGCTGCGGCACTCCTTACCGCTGGTCGCTTTGCTGATGTCTTTGGTCGAAAGAAATCTTTTCTGCGCGGGTTGGTGCTATTTGGCATTGGTTCAATTTTGTGTGCAATCGCACCATCAGCGGAGCTCTTGGTATTAGCCCGAGTCATGCAGGCCATTGGTGGCGCAATTCTTACACCTGCTTCACTTGCTCTTGTCTTGCCCGAATTTCCTGTTGAAAAACGCGCAGCAGCACTAGGCATCTGGGGCGCCGTAGGCGGGCTCGCAGCAGCAACCGGGCCAATCGTCGGTGGTGTTCTTGTGGATAATTTCGGCTGGCGTTCGCTCTTTTATATCAATGTCCCATTTTGTGTACTTGCTGTACTTGTTGGTCACAAAATGCTCACTGAACGAATCGACACGACCGCGCAGTATCGGCTTGATATCTATGGCGCAACACTGGCCGTTCCGGGTGTTGCACTGATTATCTATGCCATTGTGCAAAGCGAGGAATGGGGCTGGTTTTCTTTGGGGGTCGTTGGTTCCATGGTTTTCGCTCTTTTTTTGCTTGTCATCTTTGTTCGTCACTGCGCCACTGCGAGTAATCCACTCCTTGATCTTCAACTATTCAAACTTCCGTTCGTCGTCGCCGCAAATATTGCGGGACTATTTTTTGCTATTGGGTTTTTTGCGATGTTTTTTACTAACACCCAATGGTTGCAAAATGTGTGGGGATACAGCACAAGTGGCTCAGGTTTGGCGTTTGCCCCAGGTCCGCTAACTGCAGCAATTGTCGCAGCACCCGCCGGCAAGTTGGCTCAAAAATATGGTCAGGCAAAAATTACGGCGATCGGTGCACTTTTATTGGGGGGCGGCACGCTCATCTTGAATCTCACCTTGACCCAAACTCCCTCCTATTGGTCGCACTACTTTCCATTGATGCTGGTGACAGGTGCAGGAGTCGGATTTTCAATCTCAACTTTGTCGAGTGCTGCAAGTGCATATCTTCCACCGGCGCGTTTTGCCATGGGTTCAGCTCTTTCCTCAACAAGTCGCCAAATTGGAGCCGCGATTGGTTTGGCTCTCGTTACAGCGTTACTCGCGCCCACTTTGCGCGGCATTGGCGAAACACGGCGTGCCGCTGATTTGAGCGGAACTTCTCTTGATTTAAACAATTTGAATCTCGGTGGATTTCATCAAGCTTGGTGGTTGGTAACAGTTGCGATGATTATTAATGCAATATCAATGCTGCTCTTGTTTAAACGTCCGACTGCGCAGCAGATGGATCTCTCAGGTGAAATCAACTAATTTCATACATCTGCAGTCTTGTTTATGAGTTGATAGAGCAGGTCACTCCCGTTCCGCCCATGCCACAGTAACCATTTGGATTTTTTCCTAAATACTGCTGATGCAATGATTCCGCATAAAAAAACTCACCCAACTCTGCAATCTCCGTCGAAATATCTGGATAACCAGCAGCCTTTAGTGACATCTCAAATTCCTGCCGTGACGCTTCACTCGCTGCTTGTTGCTGTTTATTCACCCAATAGATAGCGCTTCGATACTGAGTACCTTGGTCGTTTCCCTGTCGCATCCCTTGAGTGGGATTGTGATTCTCCCAAAAGACTTTGAGCATCTGATTAAAAGAGGTCTCGGCGGTCTGAAATGCCACAAGAACCACTTCCGTATGCGCCGTCATTCCACTGCACACTTCTTCATACGTCGGGTTTGAGGTGTAACCACCCGAGTATCCAACAGCAGTCGAGTACACACCGGGCGCCTGCCAAAACTTACGCTCCGCTCCCCAAAAACATCCCATTCCAAACACCGCGGTCTCAACACCGTCTGGCCATGGACCAGTCAAAGAGTGACCATTAATAAAATGTGTTTCTGGAATAGACATTTTTCTGTCAACGCGCCCAGGAAGCGCCTTTTCTGGGGTGACCATTTCGATTTCTCGCCGTCCGAACAACATGCCCCTAGATTAGGGCAACTCGGCGACTAATGAGTCGTTGAGTGTCAAGCAATCCGTCATGGCCTGGCATCATTCGCAAGCCCGCGCCAACTGCCCGTTGAGCACCGTCAGTGTCATCAATCTTGATGCAAAATTCTGCCACCTCGCTACAAGCCGTCAAAACCAACATCACTAAGCGCGTAGTGGTGCCATCTAGGTCAGGCCAACGATAATTAGTGGCTGCAAATGGTAAATCACGGACACCGTCTAGGCACGACAGCACCTGATCGAGATTGTCTTGTTTTGCGCCTCGAAAAGATCCGAGTCGCTGCTGCAGAATCTCCGCATCTGATGTTACCGAAACAGAAAGTGGTAATTCATCAGAAAATGTAGGTCGCAACAAGTCGTGCGGATGTGTTCCTGGGCTGAGTTCTCCGAGTGCTCGTCGCACATCAGAAACAATTGTTGAAAATGTTGAGTCAGTTACACTTTGCTCCCACATTGCGGTGCGTGCGGCGGAGCGGCGAGAGCGTTGTCTATTCAGAACTAACCAGGTTGCCAGTTCTAGTGCCCGCGTTTTACGAAAATCGGCGCGGACGCCAAAACGATTTTCCACAAGTGGATAGCCAAACACCCGCACAACAATATCTTGATTAATTTCTGCCGGCCTCGCCTCGTCACCAAGGGTGAGCGGCTCTACTCTGTCAACTGCTGCATATAAAATCTGCAGAGATTTATTCTCCTTGATTGCTGACTCCAGACACTCATCCTCTGGATTCTCAGTGTTCAATACAGAACAACTATTTCTGTTTTCTGCACTTGTTTGAAGTAAGCCACTCAGAATGTCCTGTTCGTTTTCATCGAGAACTACTGGCACCGTACCGACTACAAGATCGTGGCGTTGACTTTTCCGTCGTCGAGCAAGATCCTTGAGTACAAGAATTGCCAGCATTGGTGAAATAAATGTTTCGGCAGGAATAGATGCTTGCACCATTTCTGAGGGCTTATCTGATTCGTGTTGCACGGCGACGAGTGCCAACATGCCTGTCATCGCCACCATAAATCGTGGTCGTGGTGCATTAAGGGCACCATCGACCATGCCTTGTGTTGCATGCAAAACATAGCGCAACACCTGAAATAGGACGATTGACCATAACAAGATGCATGCATACAGCAAAATCCCGGTGACGAGTGTTGCCGATAGCACTCCTAGGGCAAGATCATCTTGTGCATGCATTATCAGCATCCGGGGTGTTTGGACATGTCGCGAAAGAAAGAACGGAATGCCGAGCAATACTGTCCAGCACACCATGGCAATTAATTTTTTCACTAACCGACCACCGGTGTTGCCCGACGAGCAACGCTGATAGACCGGTTACCTACACCAAAAAGACTGAGTATTTTCATCGACACATTTCGTCGAACTTGAATCTCAATAAGTTCTTGCGAGGCGATCACCGTCCCATCAACGCCAGACAGGCGCAATACTGCTTCAGCCTGCACCCGCGCCGCAGACACATCAATTTGCGGGTTTCCGGACCTAATGTCGACGATCATCTGTGATCCAGCGCGCGCTGCGTTTTCTGCAACATCTGCTATCTCCACATATCCGGCGATTACACGTCCACCATCAAATGCGAGGCCCCCAAGAGCCAAGAACATCGTCACGAGACACGCTACAAAGGCCGAAAGCGAACCTTGATCTGGATGGCTATCTGGCTGTATACACATCGACATACTCCGTGGACTCTGCACTTACGGTTTTTTCTTGTGCCCCGATCATGGTCAGACCACTTGAATTGACGATGCATTTGACTGTTACAGTCACCACCCAAAACGATTTTTGTAGGGACTTTTTAAAGTACACAACTGGTTTGATGCACTCTGTATTTGTTGCACCAAGATCACGAAATACGGCTGACTTGGCCTCATTTGACATTGCGGCGCTTGACACCATCGATGCTGCCCGAGCCCCAACATCAGCTGCATGCTGTACATGAAGTTGCGCTCCACTTGACCTACCTAAAAACAAAACGAATAAACCCAATAAAACAAGGACGGGTGTCAATAAAACAAGCTCCACTGTGACCGAACCACGTTGTTTGGCGTTCATCATCTGTCCTGCTCTGTTCGGAAGTCTTCGAGTGGAACTGTTGCAGTGCGTGCTACTTTTTGAGGCAAAAAAGGCACGACAGAAGGAACATTCAAAGTCACTGTCACGGCAACTGACTTTTTGTCACGTGACATTATCGGTGCACCATTAAGAGTTGCGCTGAGATCTTGAACGACTCTTTCGATTTCATTTGCGACGACTGCAAAATCTCGTGAGTTTTTTGCTCGCGCACCAACACGAGCTCCGGCATCAGCTGCAACACTTGCCACATGACCAAGATGCGATAACACCGCAAAATGTACACCGCACAGGAGACACATCAACACGACGGGCAAGGCGAGAACCATTTGTGTGGTGGTCTCGCCCTGCTCACGGTGTGATGAGTAACACCGTGATGCCATCAGGACAACTTCAGGGTGTTTGCCTTGTCGCGTACACGCGTCGTGATTGTGGCTCCGACCGTGATGGCAAGTGCAATAAGTGCCGCTGCCATCACAACCGTTGTTGCACTTACTTCACCTCGTTGTTTATCCTTTTCAGCCGAAGCCGTAAATTGGACCCAGTAATAGATCCACGTTTGCTTGATTGTTGACATTTGATATTTCCTTTCATTATTTGCGATTGTGCGCTACAGCACTCCGATAGTGCTGGCAAAGGCGGGGTATCCAACAAGCAAAATAAATCCGATAAATAGCATCACCATTGGTATTCCCATTTTTTCAGTGCTTTGTTGGGCCGAGTATTCAATGGTGGCCATCTGGCGTGCCCGAAGCGCTGATGCTTTTGCAACAAGTGATGTACGAACTCGTGATCCATGCTCTCCGGCTAACTGCACACTTTGGGCCACTTCAACGAGTGATGCCACCCCAAAATCATCACCTAATTCTCGGAATTGGTTCCAGAACGACAACCGTGACTGACGCGCCCGAGTTAAGGCCACTCGGAACAATTCAAAACACCATCCATCCCCTGCCTCGGCAGCAGCGAGAAGGGCGGTCTCCATGCCAGCACCCCCCGCTAATAAAACGTTGACAAGATCGAGATAGCCAGCCAAGGCAGACTCCATATCAAGCCGCCTTAGTTCAGCAGACTTTCGCAATCGGCGTGAGGGAGATGTCCCAAATGCGACAGCAGACCCCGTTACACCTGCAATCATCATCACAAGGGTCGGTGCATACCCACACCGACTTAATATAAATATGGCGATGATGCTTCCGGCGCATGCAGCCAGAGCTCGCGTAATCGCCTGCGTCACAATCTGCTCCTGTGTCACGCCGACAATTGCCAAATCTGCTTGATTGAGCGAAACAAGTTTCATGCAATTACCGATTCCCGTCGAGCAATAAAACGTGCAGTGCGTGGCATTTCGCCCAGCCGACGCAACATAACTAACGCGGCACTAAACACTGCCGTAATTGCTATCAACACCACTGCTCCCCGTCCTGATGCAAATGGAGCGAGGTATGGCCTATTAAAGATAAAGAGTCCGCCAACAAATATGACAACGACCCAAATCACAATTCGCACTGCACTCCTGATGCGCGCTCGTCCAACCCAAACCCGTAATTGTGCTTTGCTTTCTTCACGGGAACATTCACTCAAATGAGTGAGCAATGGACCAAGTTCCCGCGCTTGATGACGGGTTGCCGTAATCAACGCAGACACTACAAAATCGCAAGATGGATGATCTACATCTTCAGCAAAACGACGTAGTGCGTCTTCAAGACCTCCATAACGAAGTCCTGCCGCTAGGCGCCTAACGGCATCGGCTATCGGCAGGGGGGCGAGTTCCCCTGTCGCACTGATGGCCTGCTCTAGTCCGTGGGCGGCGGCAATGGTGTCACGTAATTGTTCTGTCCAGGAAGCAATTGCTTCAGAAAGTCCTTGTTGGTTTGCCACTGATGATTTCTTTGACGAGACCCGAGAACTAGTGGGCCACTTGATGACTCTTCCTTTCAGCCCCGCACGAACGAGCAACAGCCCGATTCCAGCGAGTGCCCCCAACAAAGCTGCAACTACAACGACCATGTCTCCCTCGCCGTATCAACAAAACCATGCTCTCGCAAAAGAGCGATTGTCGATGCACGCAATGCTGCAAATGGTGCAACTGTCTCGGCGCGACTAAACACTTCATTAGAAATAATGCTCGAGCCGTCCGCATCAATAACTTCACGAATACTTGACACGCATCGATACTCATCAGTGACTTCAATGTGCACAACAAAATGCACGGAACTTGCCAACAGCAGGTTGACAGTTTCTGCTGGAATCCCCATTGATGCCATCGACACATATGCGACCAGTTTTGGAAAAACCGATCTGGCGCTATCTGCGTGCATCGTGCACATTGAGCCATTATTTCCCTGACTCATCGCCATCAACATCGGAAATGCTTCTGCCCCGCGAACCTCGCCCACCATCACACGGTCAGGGTCCATGCGAAGCGCCATTTTCGTGAGATCAGCCATCGTTATCTCTCCGTGGCCTTCGATGTTTGGTGGTCGAGCCTGAAGTGCGTCGTAATCGGGATGCAAGTCCTCAAACCGATCAAGGCCTAACTCATATGCGTCTTCAATCGTGACGAGTCGCTCACTCGATGGAATCTCATTGATTAGCGCTCGCAAGAGCGTTGTCTTGCCCGACCCCGTACCTCCGCAAATCACAATATTACGACGCGCACGCACCGCAGCAGCCAAAAATGATCGAACATCATTCGTCATCATTTTTCGTGAGCACAATTCTTGGAGGGAAGAAAATTCAAAACGATGGCGCCTGATAATCAGGGTAGGACGCATTGACACTTCCATCGCAGCAAATAATCGTGATCCATCGGGTAACTGAAGGTTCAGTTCCGGATTAGCAGGATCGAATCTACGCTCTGTTTTCCCAAGGCGGGTGGCTGCATGCCTTATGAGGTCGATTAGTTCTTCATCGCTGTCAACTATTGGGTCGCACTCGCGCCGAGTACCGTCACGATATTTGACCCAAACTCTTGCACATCCCCGCACATGGATATCACTTATTTCATCATCATCAAGCAACGCCTCGAGACGGCCCAGCCCCAGCACACGGGCAATGGCTTCATCAATAATTCCATGCTCTTCACTCTCTGTGAAGGCACTTGAAATCGCTGCAGGGTCTAAATCACTGCGCCGCTTAGCAATTTCAGATGCTGCAGTCATGCGCGCCAAATGACGTTCGTCAATCTCGGTAGGCGGGGGCTGCAATAGGGAGTCCCGTTCCAACCGATCATCTGCCAAAGCGCTACCAATGGTCTTTGAGAGTTCGGATAAAAGACGAGCACGCACTACGGGGATCTCTGCTTTTGAAAAAATCATGACGGCACCGCCACGATTGACAAATGCACAGGGCCAGAAGAAGCGATTTGTTCCGCTAGCGAAACACTTCCGCGCAAAGTCACCACAGTGTTTTGTTGCACATCACTGACCAAAGTGATGTCGTGAACCACCACAACTTCTGGGAGTATTTTCACGGAACCACCAGAGCCATCGGTTGCCGGCGTGACAACAATGCGCACCGCATTGCCAACACTCAATCGTGGTGGGAAAGATCCATGGTTGAGCGACACCGCAGTTAGTGCCTCTTGGGATTTCAGGGACATATCTATGCGCGAGACCGCGGATTGTGGCAGAGGACCTGATTGCGTCAATGTCTGAGACATCACCTGCCCCACTACTTCTTTTGCTTGATTCACAGAGAAATAGAGTTGTGCGACTCCCACGGGCACACTTGTAGCTACCAACTCACTGGCATCAATGACGTGTCCGACCTGCATGGGAACCTTTGTCGCCACAACTGCCACAGATTCTTTGCCGTTTACTGCAAAAACCACGAACAAAACCACAGCAGTCACAATCACCACGATTCCGATAACGATTTCGGAGATTTCAAATTGACCCCGCTGAAACCGTGCCACAGACCTCTTTGCCATTTCTCCCCCGATCCCACTTCTTTGTTCCTCTGATGTGTGGGGGGGCAACATACAAATGGCGAACAGGGTTTACAAGTCACCCTGTTTTGTGAAGGTCGGCTCAAAGGTGGCGAGCTTTTTTGGCCTTGTTAAATCCTGCTAGTTTTGGCAAATTAACCCGACCATTTAGGTCGATACTTGCGCAACAGTCCCAAAATAAAACTTCACCAGCCCCTACCTTTTGGATTCCATGGCAATTGGGTCGACAATTAGAGCTAAATGTTTATATAGGAGAAAATATGGCAATTGATTTCAACCAAGATCCGCGCATCGATCCGCGCATTAAAATTCTGTTAGCCAGTATGCCAACAATAGAAGGTGGCTTTGGAAATCCAAATGTTGCTAATCGCGAGGAACTTCTTGCGGCATCTAATTCGCCGGAAGCGCTCGCCATAGTTGACACCTATCGAAAGATGATGGAAGTGTGCGATACAGAAATGTTTGCGCCAACGCGCGGCCTACGGATACACACCGAATCAATTCCTTCTCAGCCAGACGGCAATAGCATCAATCTTCGAGTCTTACGCCCCGACACAAATGAAACATTGCCGTGCATCTATTACATCCACGGTGGCGGGATGGCATCGCTGTCATGTTTTGATGGCAACTACAGTGCGTGGGGTAAAATTTTGGCGGCACGTGGTGTTGCAGTAGTGATGGTTGATTTTAGAAACTCGATTAGTGCATCATCAGTCCCAGAAGTTCAACCATTTCCTGCAGGCCTCAATGACTGCATCTCAGGTCTCAAGTGGGTGGCCTCCAATGCCGGTGCACTGAATATTGACGTTTCACGAATCACTGTTGCAGGAGAAAGCGGTGGAGGCAATCTCACTTTGGCTCTCGGATTAAAACTCAAACAAGACAACGAACTTCATCTCGTTGCTGGTCTATACGCACTTTGTCCCTATATCGCCGGCAAATGGCCACTTCCCGAAAACCCATCATCCACCGAAAACAATGGGATCTTTTTGGACTTACACAACAATCAGGGAGCAATGGGCTACGGAATAGAGGCGTTCAATGCCAAAAATCCTCTGGCTTGGCCGAGTTTTGCGACAGAAGATGACGTCCGCGGATTTCCCCCAACGGTCATCAGTGTCAACGAGTGCGATCCACTCCGTGATGAAGGGCTGAACTTTTATCGCTTACTGATACGTAGCGGAGTTAGTGCGCGAGGTCGACAGGTCATGGGCACAACACACGGAATAGAGATTATGCCTGTTGTTTGTCCCGAAATCACTCACGACACAGCGAGAGATTTAGTGGCATTTGCAAAAGGCTCTGGCCACTAGCGCAACGTTCTTATTTGCTGCTTTCTTGACTCGTAGATCCAAGATATGCCTTGATGACTGCAGGGTCTTTTTGTATCTGACTCGGTGTACCTTTGGCGATTTTGGCATAGCATAAGGTTTGATGGCAATCATTCCCGGCGCTCTTTTGACCTCTAATGAACCATGTTGGTGCGGTAGTGGTCGCAAATACAAGCGTTGCCATAAGGGCCAAGAGGGCCGCATTGAGCCAGGAATTGTCAGTCCAATGCGATCCGTGCCAAACACCATTGCGCGTCCGCCGTATGCCGATACAGGAAAAGTGCCACCAATCAATGAATCTCGCATCAAGTCACCGGATGTCATTGAAAGAATGCGTATCGCCGGAAAAATTGGTGCCGATATTTTGCGATTGGCGGGCGAGTTCGTGAAGCCCGGAATCACCACCGACGACATCGACGTATATGTGCACGACCTTTGTATTGCCAACAATGCATACCCAAGTCCCCTCAATTATCACGGCTACCCCAAAAGTGTCTGCACAAGCGTCAACGAAGTCATCTGTCATGGCATTCCAGATTCGCGTGTGTTACAAGACGGAGACATTGTTAATCTTGATGTCACGGCATTTGTCAATGGTGTGCACGGTGACACCAATGCAACATTCGCCGTTGGCACTATTTCTCAAGAAGATCAAGACCTGATTCGTGTTACAGAAGAATGTTTATGGAAAGGCATCGAAGCCGTCGCTCCCGGACAGCCACTGAGCGATATTGGACGGGCCATCGAAACACACGCCAAAAAACACCACTTGGGTGTCGTGCGGGCTTTCATCGGCCATGGAATCGGTGAAAACTTTCATACAGATATCCAAGTTCTGCATTACTACGATGCCAGAAACAACATGGTGTTGCGACCTGGCATGACTTTCACAATCGAGCCGATGATTACGCTTGGCTCTTGGCAGCACAAAACATGGGACGACGATTGGACCGCAGTAACTGTCGATGGCAAACGAACCGCACAATTTGAGCACATGTTGCTTGTTACAGAAAGTGGCGTTGAAGTATTTACCGGTGGTGATGGGGCTGTGTCACCTTGTGCGCCTTGGTCGCGCTAAACCTCAGCATCTAGCGTTCTGACTGTGATTGAGCCAGCCGACATCGACCGATACATCTCGTTTACTCGAGATGAGTGGTCTCGACTGAGAGCAGCAACGCCACTCACATTGCACGAAGTTGACTTGAAGGAGTTGCGCGGAATCAATGACCGAATTGATTTGGACGAAGTTGCGACAGTCTTTCTACCGCTCACGCGACTCTTGAATTTGTATGTCAGTGCTACACAAAATCTGCATAAGGTCTCTGCCACATTTCTTGGAACGATGGCGCCGAAAGTTCCATACGTCATTGGTGTTGCCGGAAGCGTTGCTGTTGGTAAGAGCACCTTTGCGCGTATCTTGCAGGCATTGCTCGCCCGCTGGCCCGAACATCCGCGCGTAGACCTGCTCACGACAGACGGCTATTTATTTCCCAACGCAACACTGATTGATCGCGGCATGATGAATCGAAAAGGATTCCCCGAAAGCTATGACACCAAGCGTCTCCTGCAGTTTTTGCGCGATGTCAAGGCTGGTTGCACCGAGGTGACAGCCCCCGTGTATAGCCACATTGTCTACGATGTCATTCCCGACCTGGAAGTCACTATTTGCCAACCAGATATTTTAATTATTGAAGGACTCAATGTTTTGCAAGTAGGTGCAGAAGCAACAGAGTTTGTGAGTGACTACTTTGATTTCTCTATTTATATTGATGCACTTGAAGCAGATATTGAGAAATGGTATGTCGAAAGATTTCTCACGTTATGTCAAACGGTATTTCAGAATCCTGACAGTTTCTTTCAAAACTTTGCCAATCTCACACAAAACGAAGCAATCGCCACTGCCCAAGGTATCTGGCGTGAGATCAACGGCAAGAATCTTGTTGAGAATATTGAACCAACCAAATCACGCGCATCATTGGCGTTGCGTAAAGACGCAGAACACCGAGTGACGGAGATCCATCTTCGCAAACTTTAGATTGTCTCTCAGCGATGTAACGCGTTGAGATAATTATAAACCGTGATGCGTGACACACCCATGGCGTCTGCAACATCTTCAACGGCACGACGCAATGTGAACGCTCCTCGCTGATCCAACAAACGAATAGCTTTTTGCTTGTCATTGCGCGATAGAGCTGGCAGAGTGGATCCGAGTTCTTTTTGGACAGAATCAATTAAGCGATCAAGAGCCCCGTGAAGTGGGGGTAGTCGAACTGCCGCCACAGTCACTCCGTCCCATATCAACGGAATATCCCCGGGTTGCTGCTCATCAACTGAGACAAGACTTGCGCCAGTTGCATGCAATAGAGGTTTCACTGCAGCAATAATCGGATGATTTGAGACCATCTTTCTAGTTCTCAATTCTTTCGATGTGCACACTCACATGCGTTGCGCCGTTTGTATATGCGGTGTCTGTCAGGGCTGCCACGGCAGAACCAACGATTTCAATCGTGGTGACAAAAGTTGAACCAAACGGCCCGAACTCGACATCAATTCCCATTGCCTCTACTGCACCGACAGCCAAGGTGACATGCTGACCGGGCGCACCCTCGTTAAATGGCTCGATGGTGAACTCGACAATGACCTCAGTACCCATGGTTGCCATATCTGTCAGGCTAAGCGATAACAGCGCGAAAATTGCCAAGCCGTGGCAAAAGCAATGCAAGGCTGTCGGGTAAAAACTCCTTGGCCTGCAACCACTGCATTAAATCTGTTGGCTCTACCCAGTGCGCCTCAATAATTTCCCCATCAGCAAAGCTAAATGGGCCATTGCAACACATGAGATAGCACGCAGCCACCAATTTCACCTCAAGATCCTCGTACGCTCCCGTTCCAAGAAGGGTCATGTCGTAGCCAGTGATACCTAATTCCTCGGATAGTTCTCGCTCGGCAGCCATCAACCATTGCTCTCCCACCTCTGCTACCCCACCAACACAAATATCCCATCCCCCTGGCCAGACATCTTTGGTGAGTGCCCGACGGTGTACTAATAATTGCCCGTCGTCATTGACCACAACAATGAAAACACTGCGATGCCGCAGTCTCTCCGCTCGCATCTGAGCCCTCGTCACCACGCGCAGTACCGTGCCAGCGCGATCAACTTCTTCTACAAGTTCATCAGCGCTTCCCGCGGACGGATCGTTCATACTTCTGTGCCTACCATGAGGTATGCCCAAATCCAAACCCGATATGTCAACGCCAGCGGCAACAGATCGTCATGGCAGTGTTATAGGTTTACTAGAACAGGCAAACGATGTCTTTGCCGACACTGTTTCTCTGCGCCGAGAACTACACCGTTGGCCTGAGATTGGCAATGACCTACCCAGCACGCGCGAGCAAGTTCTCGCCGCCCTTGAAGGTTTGCCCCTCGAAATCACATTGCATCAAAGCACCAGTGGCATTGTTGCCACACTTGTCGGGGACAAACCCGGAGACACCGTGCTATTGCGCGGGGACATGGATGCACTTCCGATGCCAGAAGACACCGACCTTGATTTTTCATCAGCTAACAAAAATCGTATGCATGCTTGCGGGCACGACATGCACACTTCAATGCTTGTGGCTTCTGCAAAGATTTTATCCGCGCGTAAAGCCGACATTGCAGGTCGTGTGATGTTTATGTTCCAGCCTGGTGAAGAAGGCTACGGAGGAGCAGTATTCATGCTCAACGAAGGAATGCTTGACGTTGCACCACTACCCAATGGTATAGCGTCTCCCATCACGGGGGCATTCGCCATGCACATGACACCCAATATTCCAACAGGCATGGTTGGCATTCGGCCTGGTCCGACGATGGCATCGAGTGACACACTCACAATCATCATTGCCGGCAGGGGTGGACATGCAAGCGCACCGCACCAGGCCCTTGACCCTGTGCCAGTTGCCTGCGAAATTGTGCAAGCACTACAGACTTTGGTTACTCGACGCCTAGATGTTTTTGATCCTGGCGTTATCACCGTTACCAATATTCACGCCGGAACGGCATACAACGTGATTCCTGAAACTGTGGAAATCAAAGGCACTATGCGTGCTATTAGCGAACGAACGCGCGAGCAAATACACGAAGGCATCCAGCGAGTCGCTAACGGTATCGCTACCGCCCACGAGATGTCTGCAACAGTTTTACTTGAACGGGGGTATCCAGTAACCATCAACGACGATAATTTCGCGCTGTTTGCAGAAGATGTCGGTCGTGCGGTGATGGGTGAAAAAAATGTCATCCGCATGCCGCATCCTGTGATGGGTGCAGAAGATTTTAGCTATGTCCTGCACAAATTGCCCGGCGCGATGATGTTTATTGGTGCTACGCCCGAAGGTGTAAACCCAAATACAGCTGCCCCTAATCACAGCAACCGAGCAATCTTTAACGAAGAAGCAATGCGCAAGGGTTCTGCCATGTATGCGGCGGTCGCCCTGCGGCATCTAAATTCACGCTTGACTTAGGGCATTAACTCGGCGAAACATCCTGACCAAACAGCATCTTCATAACTGGCTCAAGATTTGGTCCCCGGCGCAGTGTGTGTCCGCCATCAACGCTGATGCATTGTCCCGTGATCCAACTACTTTCTGGCCCAGCTAAAAATCTCACAAGATTGCCCACGTCCTGCTCGGTTCCGACTCGACCCAAGGGCATCTGCTCTAGGTAGTCATTGACGAGTTCAGGCATCGCCGTGAGCCCCGCAGTGATATCTGTTGGCACAAGACTTGGACGTACCGCATTTACTCGTATGCCTATATGTCCGAGTTCATCGGCAATATTTTTTACGAGCATCTCTAAGCCAGCTTTTGACACACAATACGGTGTCATAAATCTATGTGTTAGTGGACCAGCAATTGAAGAAATTGCAACCATCGTCCCACCATTTTTTGCCATCACAATTGACGCGTGTTTGAACAACAAAAACGCACCAGTCAGATTTGTATTCAGTACTTCATTCCACTGCTGCAACGTCGTCTGGTGGAACGGGCCACCATGCCCGACGCCTGCCGAGGCGACAACTACACCCAATGGAGCAATGGCAGTGGCTTTTTCGATTGCATCACGCACCTGCGTTTCATTCGCTACATCACAGACAGCGAAATGTGCATCAAGACCCTCAGATGCGAGTACTGCAACTGCGCTCACAAGCTTGGATTCGGTACGACCCGCCAAAACCACAGCAGCGCCATCACGAGCAAGTTGACGAGCGCACTCCAGACCAATTCCACTCCCACCACCAGTGACCACTGCTGATTTCTTCTGAAACTCTCCGCCCATAAGTTCTCCCACATTCGACAACACACAGACTGTAGATGCGCCTCTGTCTTGGGGCAGATTTTCACAAGGCATCGTGACTTCTTCAATAACAAGTGAATATGACTTCATTGTGCAATATTGAAGAGATGTGCGATGGTGGGTCATACTGGGCATGGGTGACAAGGCACGGCATGGCATAACCGGGCACGCCACGAGTGCGAGTACCGGGAGGTTTGCGACATAACAAGCGGTCCTCATGGATTCTCAGCCGCAAGATATTAGGTATACCTAACACAAGATTTGTGTTTTCTATATAGGGGTCCTAGCCTATTTTTTATGTCATCAGCTTTTTTGATAACCCTGCGGGAGGGTTTGGAAATATCACTTGTCCTGGCAATTTTATTTGGTTATTTAGCAAAAACAGATCGGGCATCCGACTTTCGCCATGTTTGGCTAGGAGCAGGCGCGGCGACAATTGTTTGTCTTGCTTTGGGGATAATCCTCAACATTGCAGTTGGTGGTCTCAACGGAAAAGTTGAACAAGCAGTTGAAGGTGTTTTGGCACTAGCAGCATGTGCGGTGTTGACTTGGATGGTGTTTTGGATGCGTAGTCACGCTCGCGGTATCGGCACTGAATTGCGTGACAAAATAGATGGTGCTGCGACAGCATCTGCCCTTGTCATCATCGCCTTCGTTGCCGTTACACGAGAAGGACTTGAGACAGTTTTGTTTCTTCTGGGATCGCGCACCGCAGAAACAACGACTAGTGATTTTACCATTGGTGGACTCTCTGGTCTGGCAATCGCTGCAGTGCTTGGATATCTTGTTTATATCGGTGGCAGTCGATTTAATTTGCGGATGTTTTTTAACATCACCGGAATCTTGCTTATCTTTTTCGCGGCAGGTCTTGCCGGTAAAGCGGTCCATGAATTGCGTGAACTCTGCGGTTTTGAGGGCGGTTTACTCTTTTCGTCACTCTGGAATTTGGAATCAGGTCCACTTGCATCTGGGACGATCTACGATTTTTTAAAGGGTCTCTTAGGGTGGCACAAATCTCCTGAGCGTCTTCGCGTAGTGGCCTACGTCATCTACGCAACTATCGTCCTCAGGCTGTACCTCGGGGACAAATCATCAACTGCCGGAATGACCAAAACCCCCACCCCTGTCGTTGCCGTCAAGTGACTGCACTACTGTCCAGGACACTTCCTCAATGCGTTGAACCACGAGTTGAGCGATTCGGTCTCCGCGGGTGACACGATGCTCAAGTGAGCGGTCGGTATTTAGTAACACGACCATTATTTCGCCACGATAACCAGAGTCAATTAGTCCTGGTGAGTTCACCACCGTGACCCCATGTTTTAAAGCATTACCACTGCGAGGCAAGACGAATCCGGCGTATCCAAATGGCAGGCCAATCGCGATTCCAGTCGGCATCAGGATGCGTCCACCGTGCGGCTCAATTACGGCATCATTCCTTGCATAAAGATCAACTCCTGCATCCCCAATGCGAGCGTTAGATGGGAGAGCCAATTCCGGGTCAAGCTGAACGATTTCTATTGAGATCACAATCTCTACGCTACGCAATGGCACCCACCTACAACGAAAACGCCACCGTGCAATAGGCTGACAAAGTGCTGTTCTGGATGGACTTGGAGATGACGGGGCTCGACCCATCTACAGAAGTCATCGTTGAAATTGCCACCGTCGTAACGGATGACGACCTCACGATACTTGAAGAAGGCCCCGATTTAGTCATAGCCACGCCACAGGAATTTTTAGACAAAATGGACCCCTTTGTGCTGAATATGCACACCGTTTCTGGGTTACTTGAGGCGATCAAAGTTTCCACGATTAGCCATGATGAGGCACTTAGACAAACGCTGGACTTCATAAAACTGCACAGCCCCGAATCCAGAAAAATTCCCCTGTGCGGAAACTCCATTGGAACCGACCGCAGATTCTTAGCGAAATACATGCCCGATATTGAGAACTGGTTGCACTATCGCTCAATTGATGTATCAAGCGTGAAAGAGCTCGTCAAGCGGTGGTATCCAGGTCTTGAACACACGCGCACAAATAAATTACAAACACATCGTGCCCTTGACGACATTATTGAAAGTATCGCAGAACTCAAGTTCTATCGAGACAAAGTTTTCAGAAATGACTGAGGCTCCGCGCCAGCTGAAACAAGAGCAAGAGCAAGCGACAGACACGGTCACCCAAGTTGCTCCTGGGATCTTTAGAACGCAGTTGCCTGCCAACATCACTGGGTTGGGCCACGTCAACATGTATGTCCTTGAAGACGAACGTGGTGTAGCTGTCGTCGATCCTGGTCTGCCAACAAAAGAATCATGGCAGGCCATGCAGCAGCGTCTCAAACAAATCGGTGTTCCCCTCAAACGTGTTCATTCTGTGATTATCACGCATAGCCATCCGGATCATTTCGGAGGAGCAGCACGTTTGCGTGACGAGACAAACGCAGAAATAATTACCCATCGTCTGTTTCGAATGTGGTGGGATTCATCCGAGCCCCCCGATCTTGAGCCAGAAGAATTAGCCGTCATTATGCGGAGCCCAGTTGACAAACCACCATGGGGTGGTGCACCGATGGTGATTCCGTGGAAGAAATCACGATTTTCTCGAGCCCACAAAGATCCATCTCGGCTCTTTAGGATGCCTACACCAACAGTGCGATTGCGGGAAGCAGAACGAATGAATTTTGCCCGACGTGAATGGGTAGCTCTGCACACACCTGGCCACACCGAAGATCACCTTTGTCTTTTTGACCCAGAAGGCGGCGTATTGCTTTCCGGCGATCATGTATTGCCTCAAATAACACCCCACATTTCGGGCCTATCTACCAATGATGACCCACTTGCCCTTTTCTTTGGATCACTTGACAAAGTGGGCGCGCTCGGACCTCAGGTCAATCTCGTGTTGCCAGCGCATGGACATCCTTTTCATAATTTAAGTGAGCGCACGGAAGAAATAAAAGAGCATCACCTAGAGCGCCTACAACGTTTGCGAAATACGAGTGCAACATTGGGTCGACCTGCATCAGTGATGGAGATGTCAACACACTTATTTTCTGCCCGAGCACAAGGGCCAATGGCAGACAGTGAAACCTACGCCCATCTTGAACATTTGCGTCAGATGGGTGACTTTGAGTGTCATTCAGAAGAAGGAATACTGAAGTACGTTCTTCACTAACGACGCAGCCCGAGCCACATTGTGGCGTGCACGCCTAAATTGCTACGTAGCATGACCGCCACATTGGTTTGTGATGTCTCGCCTACCTCAATTTCAATTATTGTCCCGGGGTCAATTGGATTGACATGCTCAATAATTGCTCGCATGTTTTGCCGAATCTTGGGATACATGCCCAGAAGTTCTTCTGTTACTTGCCAATACGCTGCATTGTTCACATGGCCGAGCGTGTCAAAATCAGTAAAACGCAGTGGCCACGACAACACATGCGTCGGAGTCACAACAGCCCCTTTGAGCATCAATCGAGATGACACTTTACGTCCTTCTGTTGTGTCATGAACAACATCAACTACATCTTGTGGGACGACCAATGGCTTCATAGTTTGCATATCAATATGCACCCACAGAGTTGCTGCGTCAATCAGAACTGCACCGTCAAGAGTGCAAACTTGCGTGCGACGTTCTGCCCAATGCGAACCAAGACCACCACACCAGGTTGTCAGTCGGACTTCTTGTAAATACTTAGCAACCTCATGGATATCTAAAACTGTTCGTCGAACGACCCAGCCGTGCGGATCGCTCCAAGATGCATCACGCGAATCATCGTTGGAGACATCTTGTAGATACTGCACAAGTGCGTCTAGGCGCAGGCGCCCCCCAGGGCTCACATCACCAAGCCTCACTCGCCGCACCACCGAGAAGAATCGGCCAGAACTCGGCTTGGATATCATCTCAAAATCAAGTGCCGCGGACCCAAATGTCATTTCCCCAACCTACTTGGGGAACCGCTTAAAGCCATACAACACAAGGGTTTGCCAATATCTGTGGATAACCACTTGACTTTGAACCAGATAGGTGGTTTCCTATAACCCTTATGCGATTGATGCTTTCCTCTGCGACAACAGCGACCACGGCACTAGCCGTGGCTTTTGCTATGTCATCACGAGCATTTTCCGCGGTAGCGACTGCTCATTATGCAATGTGGTTTAAAAATCCACAGACGATGAAGCATTTCAATTATCGCTCCACTCGGCATCGCATCCAGGTTCTGATGTAACAGTTACATCAAAATCACAGAGGCCGCCGGGAACAAAACCCGAGCGGCCTTTTTGCATTTACCGCCTCAATTCAATGATTTATCCATCAACAAGCAACACACGAAAGGACACAGAAATGTACGCACTACTGGAAAATGAAAAAACCGAAAAACATGCCACCATGCTTGAGCAGCCAATGGTGCTGTCGGCAAAACGATGCTCGGACGGGAACGGAACCTTGTCGTATCTGTTCTTCTCGGAGGAATACGTTGATATTCAACGAGCCAAGGCCATCTGTGCCAAATGCTCTTCCCAAACAGAATGTCTCAGCACCGCTCTTGATCGACAGGAGCCTTGGGGTGTCTGGGGTGGCCAGTTGCTGGATATGGGCAAGATTGTTGCAGTGAAAAAGCCCCGTGGCAGACCTCCAACAAAACTACGACCTGTTGTGGTGATCGAGGAGGTACCAATCCCTGCTCACCTCGTAGCCTGACCATGTGAAGTTGACGCGACCATTCATCACATGGCTCAGCACAGGAATGCTTGTCGTCTCCGTTGTCGGGGGTTGGCTTTTGAGCCGTACTTCGGACAACGGAGTCGACGCCAACATGACCACACCAGGTGTCGTGCAGGATCCAACACTTGGAACCAATGCGCCTGTCCAGGGGAAGTTGTTTCCTTCACTAAATGTCATTGCGGCGGCCAACGAAACTGAGGCCACCGTGAAGGCGAAGGGAACACCCCTGGTGGTTAACTTTTGGTACTCCGCCTGTGTCCCCTGCAAGCGTGAACTACCGACCCTTGGTCAGGCGGCAATAAAATATTCTCCGCAGATTGATTTTGCCGGCATCAACCCCATTGACGATGCCGAACTTGCAATGCGATTTGCCAAAAAATACGGTGCGAATTATCCGATCTATCTGGATCCAACAGGTGACGCTTTGGTCGCCTCAGGTGTCGGTATCATGCCGGTCACGTTATTCATAGATGCTTCCGGAATTATTCGCAAGCAACACGCTGGTGAAGTAACCAAAAAACAACTTGATTCATATATCTACAAATATTTTGGAGTGTCACCTTGATCGCTCTAGAGGGTAACTTCGCCTACAGTTTTATCGCCGGTGTACTAGCTGCAGTAAATCCGTGTGGCTTTGTTTTATTGCCCACTTACTTGATTTATTTTCTCGGATCAGAAACATCGCAATCAAATATCTCGCAACGAGCATCACTTTCACGTGCACTACGAGTGAGTGTTGCGGTCTCCGCTGGATTTATCTCATTATTCATTGTCGTTGGGGTATTTACTCGTCTTTTGAGTTCTGCTGTTCAAGATAATGCGAAATATTTTTCATTCGCGATCGGGCTCGGACTAATTGTCTTTGGTCTTGTCATGCTGGCCGGCTGGAAGCCTTCCATCTTGACTCCGAACATCAAAATAACTCGGGATCAAAGCATCCGCTCTATGTTCGTTTTTGGTCTTGCATACGCCATTGCATCCATTGGCTGCACTATTGGTCTATTGACAACTGTTGTTCTCGGTTCAATTGGCAAACACGGATTTATTGCAGGAGTAGTCAGCATTGCGCTGTACGGGCTGGGAATGGCCCTGTTGGTCACCGCACTCACACTGACATTGTCGGTGGCACATACTGGTCTGCTGCGGGTTTTGCGACGTGGACTGCGTTACATGGACACCATCTCAGCAATTTTTGTGACTCTTACAGGCGTATACCTCACGCTGTATTGGTGGGATGCCATTTCTGAAAGAAAGAATGCCAATATAGTTGTCTCAAAAATTGATAGTTGGCAATCACGAATTGCAATTTTCTTGCAAGATCAAGGTGCTCTGCGTATTGGCGCAGTATGCATTACCATTGTGTCTGCAACATTTATATATATGTACACCTCACAAAGAGCAAAAGTGTCACAATGATTTTTTCTGAGATTTTGGCACACGAAGGCGTACGTGAGGTTTGTGAATTGCGTGGAACTCTTGGTTTTATGGCCTATCACGGTGGCTCTCTGGAAGAAATGACTGACGTAATTGCAAGTAGTGCAGCAGAGCTCTCTGGATGTTCCTACTACGGCGTTCTGCTACCGCCTGACCTGCAATGGCACATTCCATCTCATCATGTTCGACCTGAAGAATCTCTCGTCCTTGCCGAATTTTTTCAACATGTTGACACGGTCATAACTATTCACGGGTTCGGTCGTGCCGGATTCTTCACATCACTCCTCTTGGGTGGACAAAACCGCCGACTTGCTACCCATGTAGGCGGTTATCTTCGAACTGCACTTCCCGCCTACACAGTCATTGACACCATCGACGATATTCCGTACGACCTTCGTGGACAGCACCACAACAATCCTGTCAATATCGCCAAGCATGCTGGTGTTCAAATAGAACTTCCGCCGCGTGTTCGTGGAACAACGCCAATGTTTTGGGATTGGGAAGGACCGACGCCATGTCCACACACACAATCATTGATAAGCGCCCTAGCCCAATCGGCTATTGCGTGGTCCAATAAATAAAGCCTTCAGGGGGACAGCCGCGTGATTGACCAGTTTTGGGCGACCCGACGATAAGAAAATCTGTCGTGCAAACGGTTTGGTCGACCTTGCCAGAACTCTATTGAATCCGGCACGATGCACCATCCACCCCAAAATGGGGGACGTGGGATTTGTTGGGCTTCAAACCTACGACTTGCCTCAGCCATCAAAGCGTCGAGTGCTGCTCGGTCAATCAGCGCCGTTGATTGCGGAGATGCCCACGCCCCAATCTGAGACTCTCTGGGACGGCTTGCAAAATATTCGTCACTCTGTTGGTCCGAGGCCGCATGCACAGACCCTCGGAGTCTCACTTGACGGTGCAGGTCCAACCAAGCAAAGACTGCTGATGCCAGAGGTTTCTGTTGAAGTTGTTGACTTTTTGCACTGTTGTAATTGGTATAAAAAATAAATCCGTTGGCGTCAACTCCGCGTGCCAGCACTATTCGAGAATCTGGCATACCGTCAAGACCGATTGTAGAGAGTGTCATTGCATTTGGTTCAGCAACTTTTGCCTCTTCTGCTTGCTCGTACCATTTATTAAATTGGACAATCGGGTCTGGGTGTAGGTCACCAATATCTAGTCCAGCAGTTTCATATTGCAAACGCCGATCACGAATACTCATACAAAAATTACTTTGGTCGCATCTCGGTCGCACCCCGCATGTAGGGGTGCAATACATCAGGAATCCGAACTGATCCATCAGCCTGACGATAATTTTCCAAGATTGCCGCCCACACACGCGGCACCGCTAGTGCAGATCCATTTAATGTGTGAACAATCTCAGTACCTTTTTGCCCAGCACGCTTGAATCGAACATCAGCTCGGCGCGCTTGATAGTCGCTGAACCACGACACAGAGCTGACTTCAAGCCAAGCATCACAGCCAGGAGCATAGACCTCAATATCAAAGCTGCGATGGTGACTTGCCCCCATGTCGCCTGTGCAGATTTCAACAATTCGATATGGCAACTCAAGTTCAATCATCAGAGACTCTGCGCGCGCCACAAGCTCTTGCAATAACTCAGGTGATTGTTCTGGCGTAGCGATTGCCAAAATCTCAACCTTGTCAAATTCGTGACTGCGCAGCATCCCACGTGTGTCGCGACCAGCGGCACCCGCTTCGCGTCGATAGCACGGCGTATATGCCATCAATCGCACCGGAAGGTTGGCCTCTTCAAGAGTTTCGCCAGCGTGTAAATACGTCAGTGGAACTTCGCCCGTAGGAATTGCCCACAAATCATCTCGTTCAATTGCATATGCCTCGTCTGCAAATTTAGGTAAGTGACCAGTTGCAGTCAGCGTGGCAGTGGTGACAAGAGATGGTGGACGAATTTCTTCAAATACATCAGCGTTTTGATCAAGGGCAAACTGACATAGTGCGCGGGACAAGGTGGCGCCAAGACCACGCTGCATTGCGAACATCGCACCAGAGATTTTCGTGGCCCTCTCGTTGTCGAGGATGCCTAGCTCTGTTGCAGTTTGCCAATGCGGCACCCGTTGACAATCCAAGAAATGTTCGGCCAAGCCAACTGGTCCCTTTACGACAGGGTTGTCGTGATCACCAGAGCCATTTGGTGCGTCCACATGAGGAAGATTTGGGATGTTCAACAACACATCACGCAATTGCACATTGACAAGTTCAAACTCGGCCTGCAGTAGGCGTTCCTTCTCGCCAAGAGAGCGACTCTCACCCATTGCTTTTTCACTATCGGCATCTTTGCCCTCTCGGCGCAATGACCCCACTTGTTTACTGAGATCATTGATAGACGATCTAATCGTGTCGCGCTGGGCGGAAATATCTCGTAGCCGAGAGTCAAAGTTAGATGCCTGGTCGATTTGTTGCGCCAAATTCGGCAAACCACGGCGAGCCAATGAGGCCTTGATTGAGGCTGGATCAGAGCGCAATAAACGGACATCAATCACAGCACCGAGGTTACCTTTGAAGGCTTGGCCAAGCCGAGTTGTTTCGTAGTGTGGAGTCCATGGAAGGCGTGATGGTGGAGAATCTTGTGGTGCGCTATGGCGACATTTGTGCAGTCAATGACGTATCTTTTGAAGCCCGTTGTGGTCAAGTGACGGCGATATTGGGACCTAATGGTGCCGGCAAAACGTCTGCCATTGAAGTCTGCGAGGGCTTTAGACAGAGTAGTTCTGGGCAGGTGCGAGTATTGGGCCTTCATCCAATACGCGACCACGATCAACTCACCAAGCGCATGGGCGTGATGTTGCAAGGTAGCGGCGTGTACCCATCAGGTCGGGTAAAAGATGTGGTGAAACTTTTCTGCGACCTTTATGGCAAGCGGTGTAACGCCAATGAACTCATTGCTCTTGTGGGTCTTGAGGATCGTCAGCAACATACCTGGAAACGATTATCGGGTGGCGAACAACAACGAATGTCGCTCGCGCTTGCCCTTGCTGCCCAGCCAGAGGTCGTTTTTCTTGATGAGCCAACATCAGGGGTTGACGTGGATGGTCGACTAATAATCCGCCAAGTCATAGGAAAATTAGCGCAAAATGGGTGTGCTGTAGTGATGGCAACCCATGAGTTGGCTGAGGCTGAAAAAGTGGCAGATCAATTAGTAATTTTTGATCATGGTCACATTGCGGCAGCAGGAACAATCACTGAACTTCGTCATGGACATGAATACACGCGATTTACTTCTGACGAGGGCATTGACATTGCAGATCTATCTCGTGCGCTTGGGTGCTCCGTCACTGCCACGACCAATACAGGGGAATACAACATTGAAGTGTTATCCACGCCAGCAGTGATTGCAGTGCTGTCGTCGTGGCTTCACGATCAAAATTTGCCATTGCATAATGTGACGTCTTTGGAATCCCTAGAAGACATGTTTTCGCGCATCGTTGCTTCATCGGGTAGGCAAAATTGAGTGCGCTCGGGGCTCAACTCCGTGCCGAGCTGCAACTGGTATCACGTAACAGCGAGCAACTACTTCTTACACTTGGCATTCCGATACTACTCTTGGTTTTTTTTGATCTTGTTGATGTATTGCCAACTGGCACAGATGAACCTGCACAGTTTTTACTTCCTGGCATTCTGTCGCTCGCCGTGATGTCCAGCGCCATGGTGAGTCTGGGTATTGCCACAGGTTTTGAGCGCTCGTATCAGGTTCTTAAACGCTTGGGTGCGACGCCCCTTGGTCGTCGGCGATTAATACTGGCAAAAATTATTAGTGTCTTTTGTGTCGAAGCAATACAGGTCGTCGTATTGCTGCCAATCGGGCTATTGCTGGGATGGCGACCTTCCAATGAAACATGGCCCTTGGCGATGTTTGTTGTTTTATTGGGGACGAGCGCATTTGCAGGAATTGGTCTGATATTGGCTGGCACGCTTCGCGGAGAGATTAATTTAGCCGCACAAAATGGTCTGTATCTAGTGTTGTTATTGCTTGGAGGAATTATCGTCCCAATGGATGAATTACCAGCGCCCCTACGCACTATTAGTCATGCGTTACCTTCCACTGCGCTTGCTGATGTAATGCGCGAAGCATTGACTGGTGGATCATCAATGCTTGGTACCTCACTCGTTGTGTTGCTGTTGTGGGCAATTGTCGCGCCACTGATTGCAATACGGGTATTTCGCTGGTCCTAGAAACTTAAATTCAGCAGCATAAGAGTTGGATATAGACAAAACGTTTATGCCCAAAATCTCCTACAAACTAAAGAAAAAAATCCTACTCTTCTTTTGCTGGTTGGACCTGCGCAAATGCGCGTGTGACGTCTTCATACATTAGAGGCTCTGCAGACCCGACAATCTCTGTGTTTGGCATTCTATCTTTGTGAAGATAACTCTGCTGATTATGAAAATCACCAATAAATTTTTTGAAAAACAAAAAGATGATGATTGCCCAGATAAAAATTGACCCACCAAGTTTCATTATTCCGCCTGCTGCCTGCTGGTCTTCCAACACCGAAATACCCCAAACACGGACCGGAGTGTCGTAGTGGCGGTATACCGAACCAGTGGCAAAAGTTAACCAGCCAGCAGGGATCGTTGGCACAAACGACAACACAAACATGTAAATCATCTTTCCACCAGGTTTCATCTGCCATTCGCTCAACGACCCGCAGATGGGCATCCAAAACATTAGGGCAGTCGTGACCAGTAAAATGTGAAGCGAATAGTGCAATAAACCATTGCTCGCACTGGCGTTGACTAATTTAGGAATATGCGTAATCATCACGACTAAGTTGAAGCAGACTCCAGCGACTACTGGCTTGGTGGCAAACCGCACGACTCGGTAGGTGCGACCAGTTCCGATAAGTAATCGAAACATCCACTCGGGCACACACATCAATGCAAGTGGTGGGACGAAGTACGACAAAACAAGGTGTTGCACCATGTGAACCGAATACAGATACTCTTCGGCAATATCGTGTACCGGCCAATCCGTCGCCAACCAAAAAAGCGTCATTAACAGGATAAATAAACGTGTTTGTCGGGGGCTGATGACGCTCCCCTGCGGTGCAACTCGCGGACCAATAACTCGCACGGCATAGATGTATGCCCCGACTAGAAATACCAGCAACATCCAAACTTCTGGGTGTGGCTGAAAGCGCCATGGATGTGGATTAAAAGACACTCCTGCATTTGCGAATAACACGGCGGCGCCTTACCTGCACTAGTTAAAAAACTTGAAGGTCGCAAGGGCAACAAAATACACAAATAACGCAAGCCCCAAACCAGTGTAAAACAGGAGTTTGAACATCTGATGCTCGAACTTGAGATGCATAAAGTAACTCACTACTGTAAAAAACTTGACAATCATCAAGATAATCAATACGGGCAGGAAAAAGGCACCGAAATCCACGTAGTAGGTCGAAACTTCAAGAGCAGTCATTGCTGCCAAAATGAGGGCGATCTTGATTGCCATGGCGTCGCTCAACCCGTGCTCATGCGAGTCACCTTGCTGAACGGTATCGGTGGCGGTGGTTGTGGCGTCCATTGTCAAAGCCCTTTATGCCGGAATCAGATATACAAGGGTGAAAATAATAATCCAGACAATGTCCACAAAGTGCCAATACAGACCAATCAGTTCAACAACTTCAGCACGATCACCAGTGTCTCTGTTTTTGCTGATTATTCCGCGCAAAGCCATCAACATAATCACACCAACCGTGACGTGTACTCCGTGAAAACCAGTGAGAGTATAGAAACTAGAACTGAAGAGGTTTGTTGTGAAGCCCAGACCTTCGTTATAGAACGCAGTGAATTCATAGACCTGACCGCCCACAAAGGTAGCACCCAGCAATGCAGTCACCGTCAACCATAATTTTGAGCGCTCGTAGTCTCTGCGTTGCGTCGATGTCACTGCCAAAACCATCGTGAGAGAAGACATAAGTAACACAAAACTACTGACTGAAGTGAACGGAATATCAAAGATCTGAGATGGACGTGGTCCTTGTGTAATTCGTCCGCGATACAACATGTAAGTTGAAATCAGACCGCCAAAAAGCAAACACTCCGAGCCCAAAAAGAGCCACATCGCCATCTTGTTATTTGACAATCCTGTTGCCGAGTGATGACCCTGTTCGGCACTGTGAACGTCATGATTGCTAAGAACTGCTGCGCTATCCAAGGGGAGCCAACTCTTTCGTGTCTTGACCGCCAGAAGCTGGTGGGTCGTAGTCAATATCTTGAGCGACAGATGGTTCAAGAACGAAGCCGAAGGAAGAACCAAGAATCATCAGAACACCGACAATCATGATTGGGACTCCATAAACCACTCCAAAACCAAGGGTCCCGACACCAACGGCAATCGCAATGGGCCAATAAGACGGAGATGGAAGATGAATATGGGCATCAGCATTTGCTTCTTCAGCACGGACCAGTTGCTCCCCAGTAGCGATCTGCACTAATTCACCAGTCGTGGCATCTTCTTGATATTTACGATGAAAGAAGTCATCTAGATGGTGCACTACTGGAATGCGATCAAAATTGTGCTCTTTGGGGGGACTCGTTGTGATCCACTCAAGTGTGCGTGCGTCCCACGGATCAAGTGGAGCAATTTTACCCTTACGAGCGGTGTAGACGATATTGATTAAGAAGAATAAAATTCCGATAGTCAGAATCAGAGAACCAAGTGACGCAATTTTATTCCAGAAACCAAAATTGAAAAGACCCTCACCGGCGCGCGCCTCAGTCCAGACATACATACGTCGCGGCTGACCTTGGAGTCCCAAAATATGCATTGGTCCGAAGGTCATATTCATACCGATAACCATCAGCCAAAAATTCCAGCCGCCAAGTTTTTCATTGAGCATTTTTCCAAAAACTTTAGGCCACCAATAATAGAAGCCAGAGAAAAGGCCAAACACCATTCCACCAAAAAGAACGTAATGAAAGTGGGCAACGATGTAGTAGGTATCGGTCTGTTGCGTATCTGAGGGAGCAACCGCGTGAGTGACGCCAGACAAGCCACCGATTGTAAACAAAACTATTAAGCCAATGGAGAATTTCATGGCGGTCGAATACCAGATTTTTCCCCCCCACATTGTGAGGGTCCAATTGAAGATTTTTACTCCAGTTGGAATTGCAATTGCCATCGTGGCAATAGAGAACGCAGCGACAGATATTGGACCAAGCCCTGTTGCGAACATGTGATGTGACCAGACACCAAAGCCGACAAGTCCAATTGAAGCACCTGAAAAGACCACGAACGGATAACCAAAGAGTGGCTTTCGAGAAAATGTGGGAAGTACCTCAGTGATGATGCCGAACGCCGGCAAAATCAAGACATAAACCTCCGGATGACCAAAGATCCAGAATAAGTGCTGCCACAATAAGGGGTCGGCACCTTGAGCGACATCAAAGAAGGTGGCTCCAAAAGAACGTTGGAAGGTCAGCAACACAAGTGCCACTGTGATGACTGGCAACGAAAACACCAACAAAAACTGAACCACTAGAATCATCCAGCAGAACACGGGCATTTTCATCAGCGTCATCCCAGGTGCCCGCATATTCAAAATTGTGACGATCAGATTGATTGACCCGATGAGGGAACCAAAACCAGCAATCTGCACACCGAGGGTCCAGAAGTCAACGCCGTTGCTTGGCGAAAAAACAGGGCCAGAGTTTGGAGAATACATAAACCATCCACCGTCAGCGGCCCCACCAAGAAACCAAGACGCATTCAGAATGAGGCCACCAGCAACCAGCAACCAGAGACCAAGTGCATTGAGGCGCGGGAAAGCAACATCTCGTGCGCCCAATTGCAAGGGCAAAAAATAATTGGCAAATGCTGCCGCCATCGGCATTGCAAACAAAAAGATCATCGTTGTTGCGTGCATCGTAAACATTTGGTTGTACAGGTCAGCACTAAGAACTTTGCCGTCTGGCGTAGCAAGTTGAAGACGAATTAGAAGTGCTTCAACACCGCCAACAATAAAAAAGAACATGGCGAAAACGCCATACATAATGCCAATTTTCTTGTGATCAACCGTAAATACCCAAGATTTCCAGCCAGTTGATGTGACAGGACGACGCACAATCCCCATTGATTGTGCAGGTGTGACTGGTGCGCGCAGAGTGATAGCTGCTGTTGGTGTTGGACGTTCAATGATGGCCATATCAGTCTGCTCCGATTATTTGAGGGTTGATAAATAGGCGACAAGTTTGTCGATGTCGGACTCGGACAGATTCAGATTAGGCATGCCACGATACTTGCCATCTGATGAGGCGAGTTTGGTCGGGTCGGCATACATCGGTTTCATCTCAGGAGCATTGCGCAGCCAGCGACGAAGGTTCGTTTGATTGAGACATTTAGGTGAAACTCCCTCGAGATACGCAGCACCAAATTGCTCAGGTGAAGCGGTCCAGATATTTTTGCGACAGTCAGAAGTGACCAGATCAAAAGCCGCCCCAGCAAAGGTGTTGCGACTCATCAAATGGGTCAGATTCGGGGCAGCACCTGAGTACACATTTTCATCAGGTGCAGCAATTGCCGCCGTGCCATCTGCTTTTTTGAGACCATTGACCTGATGACAACGGATGCACTGATTGAGAAAAACCCCTTCACCCTCTTGGGCCAGTGATGCCTGAGCAGGTTGCTGGGCATTGCGTTGCTGATTGGCTACCCACGTTGCGAAGTCTGCGGGCTCTAAAGCCACCGCCTCCATCCGCATGTTGGCGTGCGACAAGCCACAGAATTCTGTGCACTGGCCGGCATAGATTCCGGGCTTGTAAGCCTGAAGACGCAACAAGTTAATTCGCCCTGGAACTGCATCTTTTTTGCCATTAAGGGCTGGAATCCAGTACGAGTGAATGACATCTCGACTGGTTTCGCGCAAGAGCACTTTCGTGTCCGTTGGGATTACAAGTTGACCCGCCGTGATAATTGGTTGCGATATTTCAACACCGTTCACTACCTGGGCTGGATAGTCGTATTCCCACCACCACTGCTGACCAGTCACATTAATAACCATTTGAGTGTCGTTAGTTTGTGCTAACTGAAAAATGCCACGAAAGGTGAAAACACCGACAACGCTCAAGATCAGCGCCGGAATAATCGTGAGAGTAATTTCAACCGCTGGATTTCCATGCGACTGATGGGGGATGGCCTGGCCTTTGTCGCGATAGCGCCACAAAACAAATCCGATCAACGCAAAGACTGCTACTCCAACAACTCCGGCTAGCGGAAAGACGATCCACTGCAGAGTGTTGATGTTCGAGGCATTTTCACCCTTGGGCTGCCAAGTATCCTGAGGTGCATCACGGGCACAGCCCGCCATAAAAAGAACACCAAACGCCATCACCGCAGTTTTTTTTCGATTTAGACGACCTTGGCTTTTCACTCCTCCAAAAATAGTCATGTTTTGCTTAGAAACTGGCAATGTGCCCTCGTGACTCACGGCACCACCAACGCAATCTCTTGACCCTCTAAGCCTGGAACTGTAAATGTGTAGGGCCCCGAAGATGCAGAAGGCTTATTGATCTTGAGAAGCAGTGCTTGGGTCTGATTTTTGCCAGTCATCTGGGTGCAATCGACAATTTTTTCAACAACGCCAGTCTCACCAACTTTTTTGACTCCCAAGTTGGCGACAAGTCGATGCTCCTCGTCGTCAAGGTTTCGGAACAAGATAGTTGCTTGATTCGAGCGCGCCACGGTAACGGTTGCAACGGGGGCATCCAAACCAATGAGTTGAGCGGATAACTTGCCATCCTTGACGCGAATAGTTGCCAAAATGCCCGACTTCATGCTGACTGTTTTCTCAGAATTTTTGTCAAAGTACTTTGATGCTGTTTCTTCGCAATCCTTGTGGGAGTAATGCTCCTCAGCGGCGGCCGAAACAAGCTGTTCCCGATTTCCACTCTGCCCTGCGATTCCGCCTGACACCAGAAGAGCGACAGCCCCAAGCACGCACACCGCCGTTATTGAAGTCTTCTTGAGATTCGTCTTTACCGCGATCAAGAATCCGACAGCCAACACGGCCGTAGCAACCACTATAAAAATGATTGCGCCGTTTTCCGGCGAGACTGCCAACATTATTCGCGAGAATGCAATCGCAATAACCGCGACGGCACCCCCGGCCAACAATGGCAACTCGAGTGATGTCAGCGCGCGCTCTCGCACGAATCTGTTGAAGGCAGAGTCTTCTGAGGCACGTTCTGCCCACGACTGCAACGCCCACTCAATTCCTGCGGCAACGATAACCACGATTCCCAAAAGAAATATAATTGGATTAGTCGTCATTCCAACGAGCAGTAGCACACCGCCAAGAGCCAAAAGCAGTGGCCACATGCTGTTGGCAGGAGCACTCGCACTTACCGTGATTGCATCAGACACAGTATCGGCATCAAAATCACCCGTGAACTGAGTGACGCCTCCGACAATTGACATCGCAATCGCAATCCCGAGCAACGCCAGCACCCCAACATCAGATGGGTTGATCAGGATCATGTAAATCAGGGCGCCCAACGACCCGAGACCTGCGATGCCAAAACAATATTTTGATCCTGTTGTAATCATGTGTCCTACTTCTGTACGTACACCACAAACCACACTGCACAAAATGCTGCAGTAAGGACATACCAATACAATGCGTGAGCAGCCACCACGTGGCTGTCATTATCGCGGCCACCAACTGACCGAAACCAAGTAACTGCGGTAAAGGCGACTGCAACTGCTAACAAGACGACAATCACCCCCGTAATTGCATAGAACATTGCTTGAAAGACGCCGTCATTAACACCGATCTGCATTTGGCTGTAGACCGCGACCTGCGCATTGATGATGGCGACTTCCATGAGCAAGCAGATGGCCAACGCAATTGAGCGGTGCGACGAGTCATCGCGCTTTGCTGCGTAGACGGCCCATTGCGCCATGACACATCCAAAAAATAGTCCTGCCAGCATAGTGTTCGAGGAAACTTCGGGAATCTTGATATCCGATGGCAACCAGTCTTTAATGACACGCCGACCATCTGATGACATTCGCGTGTCGGCAGCAGCACGAAAACGCAGCCATACACCCAGCATTCCTGCCACCAACATCGTTATCCCAACAGAGGCAACGGCAGTTGCAACCAGCGCTTGCCTTTTGGGTGCGGGGTTCGGAGCTGACGGGAGTGTCATTGTCATGCCGAGACTCCCTGTCTTGCGGGTTTGACATCAAGTAATGGCTCAGCAGAACCAACGATTGCGATATCAGAGAAATTTTCGGCAGGAGCTGGCGATGGAATGGACCACTCCAAGGAATGTGCATCCCATGGATCGTCGCTAGCGAATGCACCCGATGTGAAGTTTTTGAAGGCGAGACCAATAAAGCCAAGAACCGTGACGAGCATCAATCCATGCCCGATCATCGAAACTGCGTTGAGAAGACCCGACGCATCATAAGACCACCCCGCAACGACATTGCTTGGTTGATCAAGAAATCCAGCTAAGACGAGGGGCAAAGAACTCAAGATTGTTGCCAACAGCGCAAGTGCTGCAAGTCCAAACATTTCTTTTTTGGGCAAACACCTTCCCCATAACTTTGGTCCCCAGTGCGCGACTGCCCCGAGTGCCACCATTACTGCTCCATAAACCACATAAAGCGTTGATGATTCCTGGGCAACGGTTCCCGCGAGGGCCGCTGGACCGATCATTGATAACGCGTGCACGAGCATTCCGACAAACAACATGCCAGTTCCTAGAAATGCAAACACAAAACTCGCAGTCAATTTGACTCGACCATTTTTTGCCGCAAGACCACCAAGAGCCAACACGATGAGAACTCCCAAAATCGGCAGGAGGTTAAATAGCGCGAACGGAATAAGTTCTTTTACTTTGTCGGCAATTGTTCCGTTCCACGAAAAAGAATGCGTACTTTGTGTGGCGCCTCCCAGCGCCGCAGTTGATACAAGCGTGACCCCAAACAACATGACGGGCCGGAGTGGTTGTCGAACATTGGCAACAATTGGCGCAAGTTCAGCCAAAACACCGACAGCCATAACTGCGAAGACAAAAGTTTGAGGCTGAGTGAAAGACCAACCGATCCATTTCGAAACGTCGGTGTTGCCACCAAACGCCAATCTTCCATTTGCATGATCGACATATGTATAAACCAATGTTCCGATCAGCACGGGCATCGTCAAAACCGTAGCCATCGCACCCATAAGCGCAGACCAACTAAACATCGGCGTTCGCAAGAGCGACATGCCAGGCGCGCGGGACGTAAGCACAGTTACGACAATGCTGACCGAGGCTGCACTCAGACCTAGCGCAACTAGCCCGAGCGCCAAAAGATACAGATCAACCATGTCGGGGTTGCCGCCTCCAGGACCACCGTTGGCAGCAATTGAAACAAGCGTGACGATTAACCCGCTTACCCACGCCCACAAGCCAAAAGAAGCGAGACGTGGATACGACAACGAACGCGAACCTAATTGCAACGGCACAACAGCGATGGCGAGTCCAACAAAGAGTGGGGCAACAACGGCGTAGACAAGTGCGAATTGATACGCCGAGAAAAGTTGCACGACTGCGTCTGCCTCAAGCACTGAATAACCCTTTGCACTCATTCGCTCGAATCCAAGCAACCCACCAAGAACTGAGACGCCAACTGCGAACAACAACGATGAGCCGATAAATAATCGCCCTATTTTTTTGTGATCACTCGTGGTAATCCAATCAGCAATTGCGGACGCGAGGCTTGGCTCGGCAGATGCCAAGCGACCACCAATAGTGGCTGCATCAACATTTGACTGAATTGTGGTCATGGATTGCTGATCTCCTGCGTCCGGTGCAGTTGGTAGACGTGACAAGGACGAAACGCTTATAGTACGGACTCAACACTACCTAAAGACCTTGCCTCTCAAGGAAATCCTCGCCACATTGGATAGCGCAAATTACCGCGTGTTAGAGCACAAGAACATCAACAGTAAGGGCAACAAACAACAGAGTGATATAGGTAATTGAGAAAGAGAAAAGGCGCATGGCTCCGGCTTCAGAGGGCCTACGACCTAGTGCGATTGTGCCCCCGAGGAACAAAACTCCCACGATCACGGCCACGATCACATAAATCAAACCCAAATCGGCAACGGGCACTAGGGCCAAACTGAAACCCACCACGGTGATGCAATAGCAGACCATCGCCGCAATGGTTTTCTCCATTGAAACAACGGTCGGCAACATCGGAACTCCAGCCGCCTTGTAGTCGGCATTATGGCGAATTGCAAGGGCCCAAAAATGCGGTGGTGTCCAAAAAAATATCACGGCAAATAACACGACTGCCGACCAGCTGACTGAATTCGTGACCGCCGCCCACCCAACCAAAACGGGGACTGCACCAGCAGCACCGCCGATCACAATGTTTTGTTTGCTCGTCCGTTTGAGCCACAGGCTGTAGATGAAAACATAAAATAATGTGGCACAGATGGCCAGAATTCCGGACAACAGATTGGCACCCGCCCATAACACGCCAAACGCAATGACCTCTAGTGAAATCGCAAAGATCAACGCATTGCGCGGGGCAATCACACCCGTGACAAGCGGTCGCATTTTGGTGCGCTCCATGAGCGCATCAATGTCTCGGTCGATATACATGTTGATTGCGTTTGCGCCACCGGCAGCCAAGGTGCCACCGAGCAAAGTAATGAGCACCAGACCCCAAGATGGCCAGCCCCCTTCTGCTAGCACCATTGTTGGCACTGTGGTGATGAGGAGTAATTCAATAATCCGTGGTTTTGTCAACGCCACATAAGCACCCACGACTGACGACGACGATGCCCGCACCGACTCGTGACCACCTCTGCCCATCAAGCGAGATGGCACG
>SXUP01000013.1 GCA_005790505.1 Actinomycetota bacterium | reverse complement strand
CGCTTGCAGATGAATGCTTGATGGCAACAACACTCGAGCCGCAGCGATCGACCACAAAAACTCATCTTGAGGGCAGGCCGGAGAATTCTGCATCCCTGTGCGCACCTTTGGCAGGAAGTTCTGCACGATTACTTCTTGTACGTGACCGTATCGCTGATGCGCCGCGGCAATCAAAGAAAGAGCTGCGATTCGGTCGATGCGGTTTTCCCCGATGCCGACCAATATTCCCGTCGTGAAAGGAATCTGTAATTCACCGGCGTTACAAAGCGTGTCAATACGGCGTTGTGATTGTTTGTCAGGAGCACCCTTGTGGCAATCCAGATCGTCACGCAAGGACTCAAGCATCATTCCCTGAGATGGCGACACTGATCGCAACATTGCCAATTCATCTCGATAAAGCGCGCCAGCGTTGGCATGTGGCAGCAGACCCGTTTCTTGCAGTACGAGTTGAGCCATGTCGTGCAAGTAGTGAACGGTTGAATCAAAACCATTTGCCCTCAGCCAGTCGGCTGCAATTTCGTAACGCAGTTCAGGTCGTTCACCAAGGGTGAAAAGCGCCTCATGGCATCCCGTGCGAGCGCCTTGTCGGGCAATTGTCAAGACATCGTCAGCAGTCAGGTACGGTTTTTCAAGACGAGCAGGCGGTTGGGCAAAAGTGCAGTATCCACATTTGTCGCGACACAACATTGTGAGGGGGATAAATACTTTGGGAGAAAACGTGACCTGAGACCCAAACTCAGCATCACGAATCTGCCGAGCCCGCTCGAGCAATTCACTTAGTGAGGCATTGGTGACAAAATCAAGAAGAGACGGTTCGATCGCAAAAGACTCCATCAATTCGGTACGTGAAAACTGGCTCGACGACACAAGACCCTCCCAAGGGCTGTTTAACGGTTCGGTTGTATGCCAGTGCCGGTCGGAATCTCATCCGTATGTAAGAGGTTCGGATGAGAATCTAAAAAAACCTTGCCCCATGATCGTATCGCACCTGGGGTGGCTTTGACGCGCCCAGACGGGTAGTCGTCGTGATTAGATGTCGCCTGAAAGTGCTTCAAACATGGCTCGCACATTTTGGCTATTCATGGGCACTCGATGACCTGTTCGACTGATAAAGCCCAATTGCACCCCAGTTGCTGGATCCAGCACCGTAAAGACTTGTTCATGTCCATCGGAGTCGACGATGACGTCGGTGAGCCTTGGCACCCCAGCTGCATCAAGTGCGTCACGGGTGAATCCTGCATTGAGTACTTCAATGGCAATGTGCTGCACTCCAGAGCCATGGTTCTTAAGTTGTTCTGCAATCGCAGGGTCGTCGCCTGGGCCGACGAGCACCACGGCGACCCCACCTGCCTCGGCTGAAACGATATTGACGTCGTCAGTTTGCTGAATACGAAAACCCATGTCAGAAAAAAATTTCTGAGCGGCAACCAGATCGACAACCGCAACCACTACATGGTCGATGCGACAAGCAACCGTGTCTAGTTCTGAGCGCAACACAGAATCTGCATCTTTTTTTGGTGCTGCACCTCGGCGACCCTCGGCGACTTCAATTCGATGTGTCTCGGCAAGCAATGTTCGAAATAGATGTTCGGCAAAGTCTGCATCAACCCCCTGGTCAATCGCCCATTGGCGTCGACTCGATAGCACCTCGCGCACCCGCACTGGTTGGATAATGGTCGAACCAGTTTTGGCTTTCAATTGAGCTACGTCGGCACATATTCGCAAGCGATGAGCCAAGAGATCAACAATTGCACGATCAATGTCGTCAATTTGGGATCGGAGGTCGTCAAGTGAATCCACGGTGTATGTCTAGTCGTGATTGACGAGTCGTTCAACATGCTTGGCGAGCACATCAATTTCAATATTGACACTGTCGCCTTTGAGACGATGTCCCAAAGTAGTTACTTCAACTGTGTGCGGGATGACTGCGACATCAAAAGTGTCGTCTCCTAAATGAAATGCGGTAAGGCTTATGCCATCTACGGTAACCGAACCTTTTTCTACGACGTAGCGCATTAGATCACGCGGAATTTGCACGGTTAGGGACGGAGCAGGCGAGATGACGGTCCCGACGGCGTCGACATGGCCCAGAACGATATGACCACCCAATCTTTCACCAAGCGCCATTGGTCGCTCCAGATTGACCGGATCGCCAAGTTGCATGGAGCCCAAATTGGTGCGGGAATAGGTTTCTTCACTGACATCTGCCTCCCACCAGTCAGGCCCTTGCTCAACCAGAGTAAGACAACATCCGTTCACCGCAATCGAGGCCCCGAGTCCAGAACCTTCTAGTACCAAACTGGCGCCGATTCGCAGACGATTCCCATGCCGCGCCTGAACCGTGCCTAATTCTTCAACTATTCCTGTAAACATATCTCCGACACTAATCGTGTTTGAGGTTGGAACCATTGGGGAAATACCAATAGTCTCTAGGTGTCCGTTGGGGTTCCGACTCTGGCGTGATGCTGTTCACAATCGTGACCAGCGACCTCCCTGACCTCCATTGAAATGAGGCAAGATGTCTAAGCAAGACACAATTGCGGCCCATCGCCAACACGCTACCGACACCGGATCGCCCGATGTCCAGATTGCGTTGCTGACAGACCGTATTAATCAATTAACCGGACACCTCCAAACACATCCCAAAGACCACCACAGTCGTCGTGGACTTTTGATGTTGGTGGGCCGTCGCCGTCGCATGCTCGATTATGTGCGCGATCGTGACATTGCTCGCTACCGCGATTTGCTCCAAGAACTCGGCCTTCGCCGATAACACATACACCGCCAGCATCCATTTTGATGTAGTCGGTTGTCAGTGGAGAGTTCCGCACAGGGTTGTGCGGGGTTGTCAACTGGGAACCGGCGTGTGCTGGCGGTCAGAGGAAAGGAAATTCCAATGACTGACGCGATTCGCGTGTCGGGGCTCGTAACAGGTACCGACAAAACAATTACATTTGAGACCGGAAAATTGGCTCAACAATCACAGGGTGCAGTGGTGGCCTCAATCGGCAAAACCACCGTGCTCGCAACTGCAAATGCTGCCCGCTCGGTGCGAGATGGGATCGATTTCTTCCCGCTCACGATCGATGTCGAAGAGCGTTCTTATGCAGCAGGAAAAATTCCTGGTGCATTCTTTCGACGCGAGGGACGTCCGTCGGAGCAAGCAATTCTTACCTGCCGCCTAACTGACAGACCACTGCGTCCAGCTTTTCCTGATGGCTTTCGCAACGAAGTCCAAGTTGTTCTCACGATTCTTGGTGCGGACATGGAAAATCCGCACGATGTCATCTCGATCAATGCAGCATCTGCTGCATTGATGATTAGCGGGATTCCCTTTGATGGTCCGATTGGTGCTGTTCGACTCGGATACTCCCAAGACGGAACTTGGATCGCTCATCCAACTTACGACGAAGGCAAAGAATCAACATTTGAAATTGTTGTGGCTGGTCGGGAACTCGCCGACGGAGACGTTGCGATCATGATGGTTGAAGCGGGCGGAACCGAACAAAGTTTCGAGTACTACGAAGCAGGGGCACCAAAAGTGTCAGAGACCGTAATCGCCGAAGGTCTTGAAGCTTCAAAGGTATGGATCAAGGAGTCAATTGCCCTTCAACGTCAATTGCGTGCCAGTGTGATTGCGACTAATGGCCCAATCGCACCGTTGGCGTATACGCCTGTACTTGACTACACGCCAGAAATATTTGCCGCTGTTGAAGCGGTTGCCACTTCTAAGTTGGCATCTGCGGTAACGATCGCCATCAAAGCCGATCGCAATGCAGCGACTGATGCAGTTGCAGACGAGACCGCCAAGGAACTGGCCGGCACATCTGTCGCACCTGGTCCATTTTTTGGTCAAGAAAAAGCAGTCAAAGAGGCGGTGCGAAGTTTGACCAAAAAAATGGTGCGCAAACGCGTGGTTGAAGATGGTATTCGGATTGACGGTCGGGGTCCTCGTGACCTGCGTCCCGTGTCTGCTGAAGTTGGTCTACTAACCACTGCTCATGGAACAGGATTGTTTCAGCGTGGAGAGACTCAAGTCATGAACGTCTGCACATTGGCGATGCCGCGCATGAACCAATTATTAGACACCCTTGGACCTGATAACCAAAAACGCTATATCCATCACTACAACATGGCGCCTTGGGCCAATGGTGAGACAGGTCGCGTTGGTACTCCAAAGCGCCGTGAAATTGGCCATGGTGCGCTCGCTGAGCGAGCGTTGCTGCCCGTCGTTCCAAGTCAGGCCGACTTTGCTTACGTCATTCGTTTGGTCAGTGAGGTTCTGGCTTCAAATGGTTCGACCTCAATGGCGTCTGTTTGCTCATCCAGTCTTTCATTGATGGATGCAGGTGTTCCGATTAAGGCGCCTGTTGCCGGAATCGCAATGGGACTTATTTACGCGGAAGGAAAATACCTCACGCTGACGGACATTCTCGGAGCGGAGGATGCCTTTGGTGACATGGACTTCAAAGTTGCTGGAACATCTGATGCTGTAACCGCTCTGCAACTCGACACCAAAATTGATGGAATTCCTGCCGATGTTCTTGGTGCAGCCTTGCAGCAAGCACGCGATGCGCGGATGGCGATCCTTGACGTCATGAACAAGACACTGGCAACTGCCCGTGACACCGTTGCTGAGTCGGCCCCCAAGATTGTCACGATCACAATTCCATTGGACAAAGTGGGAGAAGTTATCGGACCAAAGGGCAAGGTCATCAACACCATTCAGCAAGAGACCGGAGCAGAAATTGCCGTCGACGATGACGGTTCTGTCGGAATCGTCACAATTGGTTCTCCCGACAATGCCAAAGTGGAAGAAGCAAAGGCCAGGATTCTTGCCATTGTCGATCCTCCAACGGCAGATCTCGGTGGCATCTACAATGGTCGTGTTGTCAGCATCACGAAGTTTGGTGCATTCATAAATATTCTTCCTGGTCGTGATGGACTGATTCACATCAGCAAGTTGGGCAATGGTCAACGCGTCAATAACGTCGAAGACGTTTTGGCTCTCGGTGACGAGATAATGGTGCGCGTCGAAGATATTGACGATAAGGGCAAGGTCAGTCTTGTTCCAGTCGGTCCTGACGGTGAATCACTCGGCGGTAGTGGCGGAGGATCGTCTGAACCACGTCGGGAACGCGAACCACGTGGCGGCAGAAATGATCGCGGTGGAGAACCAGTAGCAGCGCCGGAAATCGACAGTATCCATAGCGGTCGTGTTGTAAGCATCACGAAGTTTGGTGCTTTCGTCAACATCAGCCCAGGTCTTGACGGTCTTGTGCACATCAGCAAGTTGGGCAACGGAAAACGGGTGAACCGTGTTGAAGATGTACTCGATGTTGGTGACGAGATGACAGTTCGTGTTGATGACGTTGACGCTCGTGGCAAAGTCAGCCTTACTCCCGTAGGGGAAGATGGACAAGACTTGGCTTCATCTTCTGACGAGTCTCGCCAGAATCGCAAAGGTAATTCACCAAGTGCCGCTGTTGCGGTGTCTTTTGAGGACGAGTTTGACGCGGAACTGCGCTCTGAATTCGGAGACCTTGGACCGGGTGGACAAGCCGGAGGCAACGAACGCGAGGGTGGTGGCAATGGTCGCCGTCATCGCTGAAATAGACCCCACAAACTGATCAATCCACGCCCTTTCATGGTCCTCACACGACTACGGTTTGGGCATGGGTAATCAGCAAAAAAACGACCTTATCCGAGTTGGCGTTGTAGGCGCTGGTGGTCGGATGGGTGCCACGGTTTGCGACGCTGTCGTAGCCGCCAAAGGACTTGAACTTGTTGCCGTTGTCGACCTTGACGGAGCAGGTAGTTCGGTGCACGGTTTGACAATCTCAAGCGAACTCAAAGCTCTTGCTGATGCTCATGCCGAAGTCGTTGTTGATTTCACTGTGGCAAGTGCAGCCCGAATCACCTTGCCGTGGCTTGCCTTGCACGGGATGCATGCGGTGGTCGGAACCACGGGTTTTTCCGACGACGACATTTTGTCATTTAAAAAATCATTCACGGGGAGCAACTGCATCATCGCCGCGAACTTTGCGATTGGCGCCGTTTTGATGATGAAATTTGCCGAACAGGCTGCCCCATTTTTTGATACAGCAGAAATAATCGAGTTTCATCACAACGACAAGTCTGATGCGCCGAGTGGAACGGCGATGGCAACTGCACAACGGATGGCCTCAGCAAGCACGACATGGGCGGCTGATCCGACAAAGCATGAGGTCATTGTTGGAGCCCGCGGAGGTCAAGGACCAGAAGGAATTCGCGTGCACTCGGTCCGTATGGTGGGCATGACTGCATCTCAAGAAGTGATTTTAGGAACAGCAGGACAGACGCTCGTGATTCGGCACGACAGTAGTGACAGGGTGAGTTTTATGCCAGGAGTCGTCTTGGCGTGTCGTCAGGTGGCGGGGCTCCCACAGCGTCTCACCATCGGCATTGATGCGCTTTTGTAATTACTTTAATGCCGCTATTGCTGCGTCGTAATTTGGCTCATTAGCAATGTCTGAGACAAGTTCAGTGTGAAGAACTTTTCCGTTTTCATCAACGACAACAACGGCGCGTGCAAGAAGACCGGCAAATGCTCCTTCGTTGAGCCCTACACCAAACGTTTGTCCAAAATCAGTACGGAACGACGATGCGTTATCGACGTTGCTGAGCCCTTCTGAGCCACAAAAGCGGCCCTGTGCGAAAGGAAGATCGGCAGAAACGCAGTAGACAACCGTGTTGTCAAGCGAAGACGCGAGGCTATTGAAGGTGCGAACACTTGTGGCGCATGTCGGTGTGTCAACGCTCGGGAAGATATTGAAAATGACACGCTTGCCGATTAATGATTCATTGCTGAACTCTTGCAGGTTGCCCGCGGTTAGTGAGAAATTTGGAAGTGTTTGTCCAACTTTTGGAAGATCGCCGACGGTGTTGACGGGAGTGCCGCCGAATGATGTTTGAGCCATCGGGCAAGTCTAATCCTCTATGGTGCGGGGTCCTCAGGGGAGCGCGGCAAATTACGGCGCGCTGATTGGGCAAATGTGATCGCAAACAGTCCAATCACAATCCACCACTGATATGACTCAATAAAAGACAAGGCGGATCGAATCTGATCTTCAAAGATTTGACCTCCGATGTAGAGCAGATTGAGTTTTAAAATCACACCAGCGCAGGCCAGGGCGGCGAAGCGGCGAGGCTCCATGCGGTGATGACCCAGCAGGAGGCACACAATATTTGAGCCTGGCATCAATAAAATTGCCAGCCATCCGGCGCGCGCGGTTGCCCGCTCCGTCCAGACGTATATTTTCGGCAATTCTTTGGTCTGACCGACCAACCAGTTGAGGGCTCGGTCGCCATACCAGCGACCCACAAAAAATAATGCCAGTGCGGCCAACATCAGACGCACAAAGCCAATGACAAAGTAGGGGAGCGGATCAATGAATGGCACTGCACCAAAAAGGTTGCGGTTGCGAGCGCTCAGCAGCAACACATACACGGGATGCTCATCAACGAGGGCAGGGCCAATATTTGATCCGATTGTTCCACAGATAAAAAGGATTGAAGTGAGGGTCACCACGGTTTTGCGCACCTTGTTACCGTAGCCGTGAGGCATCTGCCAGGCACGATTGGTACCGTGTAAGAAAAGCAATTCAATGAGAGTTGCGTTCTAAGCGGGGGTAAATATGCAAAGTCTGATGCAGTCAACGCCACTATCAATCAATCACATTTTTGAACGTGCCGAGAAATATCACCGTAATAAAACAATCACGACTGCAACTGGCAGAGGGAAAGAGCGCGTTGATTACGGCACTTGGGCGCACCGCACTCGCCAACTTGGCGCGGTCCTCAACACCTTGGGGATATCGGCGCAAGGGCGAGTTGGCACATTTGCATGGAATACGTCCAGACATCTGGAATTATATTTTGCAGCTCCCTGCTCGGGGCGAGTCCTACACACGCTCAACATCAGATTATTCCCGGAACAACTGACCTACATTGTCAACCATGCCCAAGACGAAGTGATATTCATTGACAAATCAATATTTGGCTTGATATCTCCGTTACTGGAAACATTTACGACAGTAAAACATCTTGTTGTGATGGATGACGGCAAGGGTGATGCACCAAGTTCAATCAAGGGTTTTGAAATGCATGATTACGAGCAGCTTCTTACTGGCTCGCAACCAATTGAGTTTGTTGTTCCAGACGAAAATCAAGCAGCAAGCATGTGCTACACGAGTGGTACGACGGGAAACCCCAAGGGAGTCGTTTATAGCCATCGAAGTACTTATCTGCACACAATGGCGGCGATGACCGTTGACTCGCTAGGCGCACGCGAGTCCGATGTGATTTTGCCAGTTGTCCCGATGTTTCACGCCAATGCATGGGGTCTGGCGCATGCAGCCGTCGGATCTGGAGCGAGTCTCGTGATGCCCGGTCCCGATCTCAGCGGAGCAGCAATTGCAAATCTCATCGTGGATGAAAAAGTTACGGTCGCAGCAGGTGTACCCACGATTTGGATGGGCGTGTTACCGGAACTAAAAGGTCGGGACACTTCGTCTCTGCGTGCGATTCCATGTGGTGGCTCGGCTGTTCCAAAAGCATTAAGTGAGGGCTTCAGACTGCAAACTGGCTTACCAATCCTGCAGGCATGGGGAATGACAGAGACAAGTCCAATCGCAGCCGTGTGCACATTGTCTGCGGCAGATCGTCTCTTGCCCCAAGAACAACAAGCAGACCTGCGCACGACAGTCGGTGTCATTAGTTTTGGCGTTGACTGCCGAGTTGTTGACCCAAGTACATCAATTTCAGTTGCATGGGATGGCGAGACCAGCGGAGAATTGCAATGTGCCGGTCCATGGATTGCATCGTCGTATTACAACGATGAACGGGCGGCCGAAAGTTTTACAACAGACGGGTGGTTGCGCACGGGAGATGTCGCGACCATGGACGAAAGAGGTCGCATCAGATTGGTTGATCGCACCAAGGACCTCGTCAAATCAGGTGGTGAATGGATCAGTTCTGTTGAAATTGAAAACGAACTTATGGCCCACCCGCTAATCAAGGAAGCAGCCGTAATCGGCGTACCGCATCCAAAGTGGTCGGAGCGCCCGTTGGCCTGTGTCGTGGTCGAGGCGGGCTCGACGCTGACCAAAGAAGATGTACTGGAGTACATTGCGCCAAAGTTGGCTAAGTGGCAGATTCCCGACGACGTCGTATTCATTGACGAAGTGCCCAAGACGAGCGTCGGAAAATTCTCCAAAAAGACCCTCCGCGAGCGCTTTGCTGACTACGTATTGCCAACGGCATAGGGTCTGAAAGATTCCAGCGCTAACCCTGCTGGATGTAAAAAAAGCAAAAAGGGCAGGGCCGCAATCACATTTGTTGACATTGAGACATCAATGCCGTTAGTGTCTCACTTATGCCCGAGCAGGATTTTGACCGTCAAACAGCGCAATCAGAGGTACTCGATGCGGCCCGCGCCTGTGTAGCCGTTTCCGGTTTTGAAAAAGTGACGATGGACGAAATCTGTGAGGAAGCAACGGTGTCGCGCGCCACGGTTTATCGACTATTCCCGGGCGGTCGGGATGTTTTGCTTGACGCCCTGCGCGAACAAAGTGTCCAAGAGTTTTTTGTTGTGTTGCGGGCTCATCTCGAAGGCGCAGATTCGCTTGAAGAACTGCTGGTGCGCAGCATCGTTGTGGCAACTTCTGAATTGCGACACGATGAGCATTTGGCTGCTTTGATGGCAGCGGTACCAGGAGAGGCGTTGGGAGATCTAACGGTGAGCGGTGTGCCTCGCATCATTCGAATCGCCACCGCCTTTATTGCCCCGCTAGCCGAACCATTCATCGCAAAACACGAAGCGGACGAGCTAGTCGACATTATGTGTCGTCTCGTGATCTCATTCTTCTTGGCTCCGTCGCGCACGATTGATTTCTCTGACGAACAAAGCACTCGACGTTTCGTGCAGGCCTATCTCAATACATCCATGCAGGCAATGATTTAATAACAACCAGAAAAGGAATAAAAACATGACCGTTATCGATAATACGAATCAAGATCTCATTGGTCGCAAAGAGGTCAACGACATCGAGGCGATTCTGGCGATCACGAATACTGATCGTGACGCAACAGAACATTTTGTCCCCTACACAAATGACACCGTGTTTACATGGGATTACTCGCTTACTCGTCCTCCGTTGCGCAAGCTCTATGAAAAAGCCAAGACCAGTCAATGGAACGGCACCACGGATCTCCCATGGGAAACAGAAGTTGACATTGAAAAAACGATTGCTGAGGATCAGGCGGTTCTTGGCAACGGATTTGATGTTTCGTTGTTCTCTGCGTCGTCGTTGAGTAGTTGGGGTCCAAAAGAATGGCTTGACTTTGGAATTGAAGGTCGTCGTTGGCAGCTGTCGCAGTTTTTGCACGGAGAGCAAGGCGCTCTAATTTGTACATCTAAAATCGTTGAAACTGTGCCATGGTATGACGCCAAGCTTTACGCCAGCACTCAAGTAGTGGACGAAGCACGGCATGTCGAAGTCTTTGCCCGTTATCTCGATGAGAAACTAGGTGGCGGCTATCAGATAAACGCCCACCTCGGGCTGTTGCTGGACGACATCATCACCGATAGTCGCTGGGACATGACATATCTCGGAATGCAAATCATGGTGGAGGGGCTTGCCCTCGCGGCTTTTGGCTTTTTGCATCAAACAACTCAAGAGCCGTTGTTAAAGAAACTTTTGCGTTATGTCATGAGTGACGAGGCTCGTCATGTTGCATTCGGTGTTTTAAGTCTGCAAGAGGTTTATGCCCAGATGACTGATGTGGAAATCAAAGAACGCCAGGAATTCGCTTTTGAAGCGAGCGTTCGGATGAGGGATCGGTTTTTGCAACAAGAAGTCTGGGATCGCCTCGGAGTCAACACCAAAGAAATCGCCCCGATTTTGTTGCAAGACCCAACTCGCACCATTTTTCAACAAATGTTGTTCGCCAAGATCGTTCCGAATTGCAAAAAGTTGGGACTGCTTGACCGCAATGACAAGTGGCTTCGTCACCGATTTGAAGATCTCGGTGTTATTCAGTTTGAGGACTGGGAAGACACCGGCGAGGAATATTTAGCCTTTGAAATCGGCAAGGACATCAGCATTCCTGCTTAGTCCCAGTCGGTCACTACTGTTGGGGGCGTAATGGGAATTCAATCCTCGCCTCAGTTTGTCGTGCATCATGCATTGCGCATCAAGGGATTTGCCAATGTCGACACGATTGCTGAGATCTCTAGATTTGACCCAGATGTGGTGCTGTCGCTCCTAGAGCAACTCAAGGCCCAAGAATTCGTCCTCTTTCGAGAGGCTCGGTCGCTTTGGCAGCTCACGCCAGCGGGCAAACAGGCCCACCTAGATGCATTACGGCAAGATGTTGAATCAGGAATCGTGCCCCTAATGGCTGACGGATATCAGTTGTTTTTGAGTCTCAATGAGGCTTTTAAGGAACTATGCGGTGAATGGCAACTGCGCGATGGTGAGCCCAACGACCACACCGACAACTCTTATGACGGGGCTGTTGTGGCTCAGTTGACTGAACTGCATAGAAAAACGCAGCCGATTGTCGTGGGGTTTGGTGGGATACTTAATCGCATGGCCCAATACTCACCTCGTCTGGCTGCAGCATGCCAAAAAGTAGAGCAAGGGGAGCATAAAATGTTCACTGGGGTGATGTGCAACAGTTTTCATGACATCTGGATGGAGTTGCACGAGGACTTGATTCTGACTCAAGGAATTGATCGCCACGCAGAAGGGTCTTTTTGATGGCGATTTTCGGAGAAGTTTTGACGGCGATGATTACGCCATTTGATGCAGCAGGTGAGGTCAACATTGATGAGGCCGTCCGTCTGGCGCGTTGGTTGCAGGCCAACGGCAATGATGGACTCGTGTTAACAGGCACAACGGGTGAATCATCGACCCTGACTGACGACGAAAAAATAATGCTGTGGGAAGTGGTGAGCAATGCAGTGACGATTCCAATCGTGGCTGGTACTGGCTCGAACGACACACTCCATTCGGTTAATCTCACCCGTCGAGCAAGCAAACTCGGAGTTGCTGGCGTTCTGGCTGTTTGTCCCTATTACAACAGACCCTCGCAAGCCGGAATTGCAGCCCACATTTCGGCGATGGCTGCGGCAACATCCTTGCCAGTGATCGTCTATGACATCCCTGTGCGTACTGGACGTAAAATTAATACCGCGACACTGCTGTCGCTTGCTGCGGACAACACAAACATTCGCGGAGTCAAAGATGCTGCCGGAAATCCGGCTGAAACTGCGGTTTTGATGTCAAAAGCACCGCAAGGGTTTGAACTGTATAGCGGCGATGATGGATTAACCCTGGCATTCTTGGCCTATGGCGGGGTGGGCGTCATTGGTGTTGCCACGCATTGGTCTGGTATTGATCACAAAGAAATGATTGTGGCATTCAAGAACGGCGACATTGCCAGAGCCCTTGCAATAAATAATCGACTCGTAGAAAGTTTTTCTTTCGAGACTGGTGACGAAGCTCCAAATCCACTCCCGACGAAGGCAATGATGCAATTGCTGGGTTTTGACGTCGGACCTGCTCGCCTCCCAATGGGCGCACCGCCAGAGTTCGTTCACGAAAGAGCAAAGATTGTGCTGGAAAACCTCAACCTTGCTCGAGCGGCATCTCGCTGAGATGGCTCAACCAATACACATTTTCTTTTTAGGTGGTCTGGGCGAAATAGGTCGGAACTGCATGGTGATCGAGCAACAAGACAAGTTGCTGCTGATTGATTGTGGATTGATGTTTCCGTCGGCAGACATGCACGGAATCGACCTTGTGCTGCCGGACTTTACTTTCTTGCGGGAAAACTCAGAACGCATTGTGGGTTGTGTCGCTACGCACGGCCACGAAGACCATGTTGGAGGTTTGCAGTTTCTTTTGCGCGAACTCTCTTTCCCTATTTTTGGCTCAGCACTCACTTTGGGATTAGCGCGCAATCGCATCGAAGAGGCGGGCTTGTTGTCTCATACTGACTTTGTCGTCGTGGCCGACGGAGAGCGGCGCAAGATTGGTCCATTTGATGTTGAGTTTCTGCCAGTTACCCACTCGGTGCCCCATGCCCATGCCATCGTGCTTCATACTCCCCAAGGTGTCATTATCCACTCAGGTGATTTTAAATTAGACCTCACACCAGTAGATGGTCGACGAACAGATCTGTCGCGACTCGGAGAACTTGCCAAGACAGACGGCGTGAGATTACTCATGTGTGACAGCACGAACGCCGAAGAACACGGCCATGCTCCGAGCGAAAGCAATGTTGGAAAAGTATTGAAGCAATTATTCATCGAACATTCAGACCGTCGAATAATCACGGCGAGTTTTGCAAGCCACATCCACCGAATACAACAAATCATTGAAGCCGCAGTCGGTCAGGGAAGAGTGGTAGCGACACTTGGTCGGTCGATGCAAAAAAATGTTCGTTTGGCAATCGACCTCAAATTACTGAAAGTCAAAGCGAGTTCGATTATTGACATTGATGAGGCACGGGATCTGGCTCCCGAAAAAGTTTGTATTATCTCCACAGGGTCCCAAGGCGAACCGATGTCTGCTCTATCACTTCTGTCGCGGGGTGAGAATCGGTTTGTCAAAGTCGGAGGAGACGACACTGTCATTTTGTCGAGCCATGCGATTCCGGGGAACGAATACAATGTCAATCGGGTGATTGATGGTCTATTGCGTGCTGGCGCAAAAGTAGTCCACTCTGGAATCGCAGACGTGCATGCCACTGGGCACGCGCAAGCCGATGAAATCAAAACCTATTTGTCAATTATCAAACCTGAGTGGTTCGTTCCGATACACGGTGAATACAGGCATATGTTGGCAAACGCCGAACTTGGAGCAACGATGGGATTACCCAAAGATAATATTTTGTTAGCAAGCAATGGTGACGTTTTAGAACTCAACGACAAGAATCTCTCGTTTCATGCGCGAGTGCCAGCACAGAATCTGTTCGTTGATGGCATAGTTGGAGATGTCGGACAAGGTGTGTTGCGAGATCGGCGCGTGCTGGCAGAAGAAGGTGTGGTTGTCGTTGTTGTAACGGTGGACAGCGAAACCAATCGAGTATTGACCGGACCAGAAATCATCACACGGGGTTGGGTTTATGCGCCTGAAGCAGAAGATCTTTTAGACGAGGCATGCGACACGGTGGCCCAAGCAGTTGAGCGCGCACTCGCTGACGGGGTGCATGATATTGATGGTCTGGAAAAAGAAGTTCGTCGGGCGGCTGGAAAATTCGTAAACGAACGCACAAAACGGCGCCCCATGATTGTGCCCGTGGTGATGACGACTTAAAGGCGTAAATTTGCATCCGTCACCCCTTTTAGCCTGTATTTGTAGGGGTATCCCTTTGACAGTGAACACCCGTTGGTACGGTTTAAGGCATGTCTGCCAAGGGTTCTTCATCGTCTAAGCCCTCTGGCTCATCAGTGAAAACTCCCCCTAGAGGGAGTGCTCGTCCCGACAAAAAGGACTCCCAAAACCCTTCCAGCAAGTCTTTGACAAGGTCGGCTTTGGCTGGCCGCGAGGTTGAGTTTTGGGGAGTTGCTTTTATCAGCGTCGGAATTTTGATGGCGCTGTCGATGTATCTGCATCTTGCTGGGCCCGTTGGTCGAGCACTTGACACTTCACTTGGCTGGCTGTTGGGGTTGGGTCGATTTGCACTCCCCATCGTCATTATTGGCATTGGCGTGGCATTGGTTCGTCGCCGAGAGGTGGAGCATCGGGTACGGCTCTCAATCGGATGGGGAATAGTTGTCATTGCGAGTTTGGGATTCCTGCACCTAATTAACGGGGAAAATAAAATTGTCGCCTCAGTAGATGCGATGTCAGATGCAGGGGGTTGGATCGGGGCGATACTTGTCGAGCCACTCAGGTCAACATTGGGCTGGGCGGGAGCGTTTGTTTTGCTTTGTGCGCTCATGGTGTTGGGAGTCTTGCTCATCACCGACGTGTCGCTACCAGAATTAATTGCCAAATTGCGAACTCAATCAAGCGCAGTGGCTGGTCCCGCCTCACAGAAGGTGCGAAGAGGGTTACGCCAAATTGGGCGTAGTGATCAATCAAGAGACACGCCTTACGACGATCTTGTTGAGGTCTCAGGTGAATCGAATCAGCCTCGACCCTTGCCAACGAAAGCAACCTTGTATGACGCAGGATTAGACCCTGACTTTGCTGAGCAGACCAAGAAGCCGCGCAAAACTCCTCGGATTGAGACTCCCACCACACCAACATCCCCAGAGTTTCATCAAAAGCCCGATGGGAAAATTGAAAAATCTGTGCCTGCTCATTTGGATCTCGGACCATCAGGTGAAACGAGCATCTGGGTTTTGCCGGACAACTCATTGCTGTCGCGCACCGAGGCACACGAAGTTGATAAAGCGCGTGTTGCCCTACGTGGACAATTGCTACAAGAGTCGCTCGCACTGCACGGTGTTGAAACGCGATTGATGGGAATGACAGTTGGCCCAACCGTGACGCGTTTTGAACTCGAACTTGGACCAGGAGTCAAGGTGGCTCGTGTAACGAGTCTGAACCGTGACATTGCATACTCAATGGCGGCAGTTGACGTGCGCATCTTGGCACCGATTCCTGGCAAGTCGGCAATTGGCGTAGAAGTTCCAAACGAATCACGTCAACTTGTATCGCTTGGTGATCTGATCTCGTCGCCAGAGGCGCGCGCCGCCGTGCATCCACTCGATGTTGCAATCGGTAAAGATATTGCTGGTCGTGCGGTGTTTTTGAACTTGGCAACGACACCACACTTGTTGATTGCTGGTGCGACTGGTGCCGGTAAATCAAGTGGTCTCAACAGCATCATCACCTCGTTGTTGATGCGTACGACTCCTGATCAGGTGCGCCTGATTTTGATTGACCCAAAACAGGTGGAGATGGGTCAATACACTCGTCTGCCGCATTTATTGACTGCTCCCGTCACTAATCCTAAAAAAGCAGCAAATGCGCTGAACTGGGCGGTCAAAGAGATGGAGCGACGATACGACTTGCTTGTCGAAGTCGGATTCCGAGATATCACCGGCTACAACGCTGCCTATGACCGCGGAGAAATGCCAAGGGAAGAGGGGCAACCTGAATACAAGCGATTGCCCTACATTGTGGTTGTGGTTGACGAATTAAACGATCTCATGATGGTGGCAGCGCGTGACGTTGAAGAAAGTATCACTCGTATCGCTCAAAAAGCGCGGGCTGTTGGAGTGCATTTAATCGTGGCTACCCAACGACCAAGTGTCAATGTCATCACCGGCGTGATCAAGGCAAACATTCCAGCTCGCATGGCATTTGCCGTGTCGAGCCTTACTGACAGTCGAGTCATCTTGGATCAAATCGGCGCAGAAAAACTGATCGGACAAGGTGACATGTTGCTGCTGCCAGGCAACAGCAATGTTGCCAACCGAATTCAAGGTTCGTGGGTGAGCGAAGAAGAAGTTCGTAAAGTGGTGGCTCATTGGCGTCGTCAGGCCCCAGAAGTGGTGTATGTCTCTGGCATCGAAGGTGACAAGAACGGCAATAGTTCGTCTGGGTCATCTGGCGGCGGTGGTGGGGACGATGACGATTTATTGAGTCAAGCCATTGAGATTGTTGTGCGCTCTGGAGTTGGCTCGACCTCGTTGCTGCAACGCAAACTCAAAGTCGGTTTTGCCCGCGCTGGTCGATTGATGGACCTGCTTGAAGAACGTGGAATCGTCGGTCCAAGTGATGGCTCGAAGGCGCGTGCTGTAATGATGTCAGTAGAGGAACTGGAGTCTTCTCAACTCGACAACTAAACATCACTTGCATGGGGGAATCATGTCTACACCTGTACTAAGGCAAATAACCGACGGATTGAGATTTCCCGAAGGCCCCGTTGCGATGCCGGACGGCAGCGTCATCTTGGTTGAGATGTTTGGTCCTCGCATCACCCGAGTTTTGCCCGACGGAACCAAGCAGACCATCGCCAACATTGATGGTGGACCAAACGGATTAGCGATGGGTCCTGACGGGTATCTGTATTTGTGCAACAACGGCAATGCCTTCACTCCAGTTGACGTTGGACCAATGTTGTTTCCAGGCCCATTTGACCCGTCTATTTACATTGGTGGACGAATCCAAAAAGTTGATATTGCAACTGGTGTAGTGAGCGATTTATATACGCACTGTGGCGACATCGCATTGCGTGCCCCAAATGATTTGGTGTTCGATGCACACGGCGGCTTTTGGTTCACCGATCACGGAATTCGTCACGATCGGGTGAGTGATCGCACCGGTATTTATTACGCAAAAGCAGACGGCTCATCCATTACCGAAGTGCTGTTTCCCGTTGAAGGACCAAACGGAATCGGACTCAGTCCCGACGGGACGCGTTTGTATTGGGCCGAGACGCACACTGGTCGTGTTTTCCAGCGGAGAATACTTTCGCCAGGCGTAGTCGAACACGCCGGAATGGTCGACCCAACACAATGTTTATGCGGACTACCGGGTTTGCAATACCTTGACTCGCTCGCCGTTGACGGTGAGGGCAATGTCTGTGTCGCGACCCTGCTCAACGGTGGCGTCACTGTGATTTCACCTGCTGGAGACATACTGGATCATGTCGTAACCAACGACCCACTCACTACCAACATCTGTTTTGGCGGACCAGACAATCGCACCGCCTACATCACATTGTCGGGCACGGGTTGCTTGGTTTCGATGCAATGGCCATACAAGGGTCTCGGCCTCAACCACTAAAAACCTATCCACGAGTAGGCTAGGAGGCGATGCAACGCTTCTATATTGAGACCCTGGGTTGCCCCAAAAACCAGGTGGACTCGGACAAACTGACGGGCACCCTACTTGCCCAAGGCCTTGTGTCAACCGACGATGTCGCATCTGCTGATGTGGTGGTAGTCAACACTTGTGCTTTCATTGAAGACGCTCGTCAAGAGAGTATTGACACTTTGCTGTCCCTTGATGAACAAAGGAAAAAGTCATCTCGCCTCGTGGTGACTGGCTGCATGGCCGAGCGCTACGGACAAGAACTCGCTGAAGCGTTGCCAGAAGCCGATCAGATTGCCGGGTTTGGTGTGCCGATCAGGCTTGGCAGCAAGCCACTTAGCGTTAAAACTGAACTGCCTTCTTTCGATTTACTCAACCTGCCAAGACCACCAGCCTCAGCCCCGTGGGCGTATGTAAAAGTGGCAGAAGGTTGTGATCGCACTTGTGGATTTTGTGCGATCCCAAGTTTTCGTGGACCACAACGGAGTCGAACCGTCGAGTCGATTCTGGCCGAGGTAGAGGACCTGAACGTTCAAGAAATTGTTCTTGTTGCCCAAGACTTGGCCAGTTACGGAAAAGACAAGCCAGGGGAGTTGGGAGCGGGATCAATCGTGCCGCTCGTGCGTCAAGTCAGCCAACGCGTGGCGCGCACTCGGTTGTTGTATTTGTATCCAAGCGATCTCAGTGACGAACTAATCGACACGATTATTGACACTGGTGTTGCGTATTTTGACCTCTCGCTGCAACATGTCAGCAAGTCGCACTTGCGACGGATGCGCAGATGGGGCGACGGCACTCGATTCCTTGAACGTATCCAGAGAATTCGTAGCCTTGAGCCAACCGCTGCATTTCGGAGCAATTTCATTGTCGGTTATCCGGGAGAAACAGAAGACGACCATGATCTATTGCTTGACTTTGTTCGTGAAGCTCAGTTGGATTGGTGCGGATTTTTTGCTTTCAGCCCTGAAGACGGAACTCACGCTCTTGGCTTGCCGGATCGAGTTGATCCCACGCTGATGAACACGCGACTAGGGGAATTGCGGGAGATTCAAGACGAAATAACGGCGGCACGACGCGACGAACTGATCGGTGAACGCCTTGAGGTTCTTGTCGACGAGCCTGGTCAGGCACGAAGTCATCGAGAGGCTCCTGAAATTGATGGAGTGATTCAAGTTGATGAGTCATTGCAAGTCGGTGAGTTCTATTCTGTCGAAATCGAGCAGGCCTACGGCCCTGATTTGATCGCACTCACAGGTTCTGAAAACCGAATCAACAAAGCTGCACCGTATGCCCTTTGACGAGTCAGCCATCGCCACATGGGCGAACGCCGTTTCTGTAATGCGATTGCTCATTTCGCCATTGCTGTTTGCACTAATTCCCGTGGACGGTCGTGGCAGTTGGATTGCCCTTGCATTGTGGATGGTGTTGTGTCTGAGCGACGGAATTGACGGATACTTGGCGCGTCGTCACGGCACAACCCGAAGCGGTGCTTTTCTGGATCCGTTAGCGGACAAAGTGTTGGTTCTTGGAGCGATGTTCACGCTCGTGAGTCGTGATGTTTTTTGGGTATTGCCAGTTTTGATTATCGCATTTCGGGAGGTAATCGTCAGCGTATATCGTGTTTTTATCAGTGGTCGTGGGGGCAGCATGCCCGCCAGCAAGTTGGCCAAAGTAAAGACCTTCAGCCAGCAAATGGCTGTTGGGTTCGCCCTCGCTCCATTTACGACTGTTGATCAAACATGGACTTGGCAGATATTTCTGTGGGTGGCGGTTGCTTTGACGGTTGTGAGTGGTGGTCAGTACGCGACACGCGCAGTATTGGGTCGAAAATCTCCGCCAGCAACTAATTGATATGCGCTGCGATGTTGTTGCTGTTGGAACTGAATTACTGCTTGGACAGATAATTGACACCAACTCGTCATGGATCGGCGAACAACTTGCTGCAGTGGGAATTGATTCATTGATGCAAGTCAAAGTAGGCGACAACAAAGATCGAGTTGTTGATGCAATTCGTGATCGCCTACAAGAAGCAGATGCGGTAGTGGTGTGTGGGGGTCTTGGCCCGACACATGACGACCTAACGCGCGAAGCCATCGCCACTGTTATGGGGGTATCCCTTGAACTAGATGACGATATTGCAGCAGCAATTGAGGCAATGTTTGCATCGCGCCAACGGCGAATGCCTGCCAACAATCTCAAACAAGCAGAAGTACCAGTTGGAGCACAGGTGATTGCTCAAACGCGGGGCACTGCACCTGGGCTTATTTGTCCAGTGGGCAACAAGGTGATCTACGCGGTGCCAGGAGTGCCCCATGAAATGCGCGACATGATGGAGCGAGTCATAATTCCGGATTTGATTGCACGCTCAGGAGAAACTGCAATCATTGCCAGCCGTGTTTTGCGTACATGGGGCGACAGTGAATCTGGTCTAAATGAGCGGCTCCAACCACTAATCAATGAATTAGATCGCAGTCCAGATACAACTCTGGCGTTTTTGGCAAGTGGTTGGGAAGGAATCAAGGTGAGGCTCACCGCCAAAGCAATTACTCGAGATGCAGTCAATGTTTTGCTTGACACGTGGGAACGGCGTGTGCGGGAGGTCGTCGGAGACATCGTGTTTGGTGTGGATGACGACAACATGGAGTCAGTTGTCCTTGCAATGTTGCGCCAGCGTGGTCTCACGCTTGGGCTCGCAGAATCAGTTACTGGTGGGTTGGTCTCTGGTCGCCTGACTCAGATTGCAGGTGCATCGGATGTGTTTCGGGGAGCCGTTGTTTCTTACGCCAGCGACGTCAAATTCAGTCTCTTGCAAGTAACTCCAGGCCCCGTTGTGTCAGAGCCTGCTGCGATCGAGATGGCTCGTGGTGTCAAAGACCTCCTCGGGGCTGATATCGGGCTGGCGCTCACTGGGGTGGCTGGTCCAGAGCAGCAAGATGGACAGGCCGTAGGCACACTCTGTGTGGCTGTGGCGCTCGCCAATGGCGAGGTTCATGCCAAGACTTTTGTATTGCCCGGACAACGCGAGCAGATGCGTCAAATGAGTGTCATATCGTCTCTTGACATGTTGCGCCGTTTGCTTGCATGATGCACAGGTATCATTGGTGTTGACACAAATTGCCCCTGTAGCTCAGTTGGATAGAGCAACGGTTTTCTAATCCGCAGGTCGTAGGTTCGATTCCTACCGGGGGCGCCAAAACTGTCTTTGGTGGAACTGTGGCAATGCCGCACCCACGGCGTACAATTGTTATCTGTGACTTTCAAGAAGGGCGAAACGGTGATTTACCCCCAACATGGGGCTTGTATCGTTTTGGGTTCCAAAAAAATAATGGCTTTTGGAACTCGTCAAGAATACCTTTTGTTGCGCACCGTGATTAATGAGATGGATCTCAAGGTGCCGATGGATCGTGCTCAGTCTGGCCAAGGTGGCGTCGGTGTTCGGCCTCCCGTTTCTGCTGACGAACTTGAAGATCTTGTTAGCGTGTTGTCCAAGGCTGACCCTCGGGTGCCGGCCAACTGGTCGCGCCGTTTCAAAAACCACCAAGAAAAACTAAAGAGTGGTGATGTCTACCAAGTAGCCGAAGTCGTACGCAACCTG
>SXUP01000003.1 GCA_005790505.1 Actinomycetota bacterium | reverse complement strand
GTTGAATCATTCGACTACAGATTCGAATATTTGCCGGTTGAAAATCGTGCCCGTCACGAACAGGAACAAGCTGTGTCAGACATGCTCAATGCGCTTGATGTTGAGCTCGTAATTCTGGCTCGATACATGCTGGTATTGTCGCCACCGTTGGTTGAGCAATGGACAGGCCAAATGATCAACATCCATCATTCGTTCTTGCCGGCGTTTGTGGGTGCCAATCCGTACAGACAGGCTCATGATCGCGGTGTCAAGATCATTGGGGCAACGGCGCATTATGTCACGAGTGAATTAGACGAAGGACCAATCATCGAGCAAGACGTCGCCCAAGTTTCGCATCGTGATGACGTTGCCGAACTGACTCGCCGCGGACGGGATCTAGAAACAGTTGTATTGGCGCGCGCCGTCCGAGCCCATGTCGAACATCGGGTATTGATCTGGGGCAAACGCTCGATCGTGTTTGGATAAGGAAATGGTTCAAAAAATAGACCTGCGTCATGTTGTTGTGGTTGGTGGCTCATTGTCTGGTCTACGCGCCTGCGAGACTTTGCGAAATGCTGGTTTTGAGGGTGAGATTACTGTTGTAAGTGCCGAAGTTGACACGTTTTATAATCGTCCACCCTTGTCTAAAAAGTTTTTGGCCGGAGAACTCGAGCAAGAGCGCATCATGTTGCGTCCAGCAGAGCACATTGATGAGTTGCAACTGACAATGCGGCGTGGCGTGGCAGCCTCTGCGCTTGACACCGTTTCTCAAACTTTGCGTTTGTCAGATTCAACAGAACTGTCATTTGATGGGCTGATAATTGCCACGGGCGGCGAGGTGCGCACACTTCCTAATCAGCCTCGTCTTGGCGGAGTGCACACATTGCGCACCTTGTCAGATGCGATGTCGTTACACGAGCAACTCATAGAAGGCGCAAAATTGGTGATCATCGGCGCTGGTTTTATCGGTCTGGAAGTTGCTGCCACGGCGCGCACTCGGGGTTTAGATGTCACTGTATTGGAGGGTTTGGCGTCGCCCTTGGTTCGCGCACTTGGAGCGCAAATGGGTGCCGCAGTTGCCAGCGTGCAAGAGCGCCATGGGGTGGTGGTGCGATGTGGCGTACAGGTGTCGCGCATCGTTGGCAACGAGTGTGTGGCAGGAGTTGAACTTGGTGATGGAGAAGTAGTGCCAGCAGATGTTGTGTTGGTCGGTGTGGGTGTTGCACCTGCAACGCAATGGCTAGAGAGCAGCAAGTTGACTCTGCGCGATGGCGTGGTGTGCGATGACACTCTAAATGTGGGTGTGCGGGCGATCTATGCAGCCGGGGATGTGGCACGATGGCCAAATTCGTTGTTTATTGATATCGAGCCAGACATGAGGGTAGAGCACTGGACAAACGCTGCCGAGCAAGGTGCAGTTGCCGCAGAAAACTTGCTGGCGGTACATCGTGGCGAGCAGCCCACGCCATATTCAACGGTTCCATTTTTTTGGAGTGATCAATTTGAGTCACGCATACAGTTTCTTGGTCGGGCGCATGCTGACTCAGTTGTCGATGTTGTCGCCGGAAAACTGGATTCAAGTTTTTGTGCGACGTACAGCACCAATGGTCGCCTCACGGCGGTGCTTGGAGTCTCAATGCCAAAACTTGTAATGCCAGCCCGAGTCTTGTTGCAACGCACCACATCTCGGGCGGAGGCACTTACCCATTTTCAAACCGTGACGGCATAGTAGACATGGCAGCCCCAGACCCCGAAAAATTGCGAGTGTGGCGCGAGTTTTTGACTTCGCATGCGGCGATGCAAAAGATGTTGTCACGATCTCTCGAAAAAGATCACGGTCTGCAACTTACTTGGTACGAAATACTTGAGGCTTTGTCGAGTGCCGATGAAGCATCGCTGCGATTCAGCGATCTTGCCGAGACCGTGATGGTCAATCCGTCGAGTCTCTCGCGACAAATTGACAAACTAGAGACTCTCGGGCTCGTTGCGCGCGAAAAAGCCACCGTTGACGACGGTCGAGCATTATTGGTGGTACTTACCCGCGAGGGTCGCCAGCGCTGGCGCCGCGCGAGCACCACCTATTACCGCATTGTCAAGCGGGTTTTTACGACGAGTCTCACTGACGACGACGTATCTGCTCTAGGCCGTATTTTTGGCAAGGTGCTGGAAGCCGACTGAACCGTATTCAACCGTTATGCGGGGGCTCTGACTTCACGCCAGCGGTTCGGAGAAGCCACACTTATTTAGGCGGCAATCTATGTCGTTGTATTTAAGGAGTTCTACATGACAACTGCTGTGATCGTTGACGCCATCCGCACGCCTCTCGGGAAACGCAATGGAAAACTTAAAGATTGGCACCCAGTCGACCTTGCTGCGCACACTCTCAAAGCGTTGATGGATCGCAATAATTTTGATCCTGCGCTGATTGAAGATGTCATTATGGGTTGTGTGATGCAAGTCGGCGAGCAGTCACTCAATATTGCTCGCAACGCAGTGCTGGCGGCAGGATTGCCCGACACCGTGCCAGGTACCACCGTCGATCGACAGTGTGGCTCAAGCCAACAAGCCGCGCACTTTGCTGCTCAGGGCGTGATGGCTGGGGCATATGACATCGTGATTGCTGCTGGAGTAGAAATCATGACTCGTGTACCAATGGGTTCGGCCGTCGCGGACGGCAAATACGGGTATCCGTTTGGACCAGACATGAGCGCTCGTTATGCACCTGCAGGTGGCTTGGTGCCCCAAGGTGAAAGTGCCGAGATGATCGCCGACAAGTGGGGCATCAGTCGCGACGACATGGATCAGTTTGGTTTGCGCTCTCAAGAATTTGCGGCGCGTGCTACTCGCGAGGGTCGCTTTGACGGACAAATCTTGCCCGTGCGTGATGCCGACGGCAACATGATGACAGTTGATGAAGGCCTGCGGGAGACGACGCTTGAAAAGTTGGCGACATTGAAAACACCATTTCGCTCAGAAGAAGACGGTGGTCGGGTCACGGCTGGCAATAGCAGCCAAATCACCGATGGAGCAGCCGCCATCTTGATAATGAGCGAGGAAAAAGCGCGTCAACTCGGGCTCACTCCGCGTGCCCGATTTGTGAATTTCTCACTTGCAGGTGCAGACCCTCGATATATGTTGACTGCACCGATTCCAGCAACACAAAAAGTTCTTGAGCGTGCCGGCCTTTCAATTACAGACATGAGCATCACTGAAATCAACGAAGCATTTGCTTCGGTGGTGTTGGCATGGGAAAAAGAACTCCATCCCAACATGGACACGGTGAACCCCAACGGTGGGGCGATTGCACTCGGACATCCACTCGGTTGCAGTGGTGCTCGTTTAATGACCACATTGCTGTACGAACTCGAACGCACTGGCGGTCGATACGGGCTGCAGACCATGTGTGAAGGTGGCGGAATGGCAAACGCCACCATCATCGAACGCATGGGCTAACCGTTCGCCAAATTTCCCAGTGATTGCCGCATTTCCTTCGTTTGGGTCCATCCTTTGGTTTGTTGCTGGCGTTGTATTATTTCGCTTAATCTGGAAAGTCGGTGTAGGAATGTTGCGCGGCATGTCATCGCCGTTGCCAGATCCACCACCAACTGGCGAGATGCGTCGCATCAATGTGCGTTATCGCTGCAGTGTTTGCGGAGTTGAACTACGAATGGTGATGGCTCCCGATGAAGATCCGCCGCCACCACGCCATTGTCTTGAAGACATGGATCTCGTTGCTCCTGTTGACTGATGCAGACAATGCATGCATCACCAAGTATCAGTGATATTTAGTGGCGGTATATAAACCGCCGAGTACGGATGCAAGCCCTGTGAGGAGGTACCAATTGTTGCGACCACCAGGCACAAATCCGAGGTAATAGAACAAAATCACGAGTGCTCCGACTCCGAGCAACGCAAACATCAAGACAGGTACCCATTGAGGACT
>SXUP01000002.1 GCA_005790505.1 Actinomycetota bacterium | reverse complement strand
GTGATGCCTGGAGACAATGTCATGATGACAGTGGAATTGGGCAAGCCAATTGCGATGGACGAGGGCTTGCGCTTTGCCATCCGCGAGGGTGGTCGCACCGTGGGTGCTGGTCGCGTGACCAAGATTCTTAAGTGATAGGACTAAATAATGCCAAAAAGTGAAAAACGAGTGAAAATTACCCTCGAATGCACTGAGTGCAAAGAGCGCAATTACATCACCACAAAATCAAAAGTCAATGACCGTGAGCGCCTTGAAATGAAGAAATACTGCGCAACGGATCGGAGATCAACAATCCACAAAGAGACTCGTTAGGAGCGGGTTTTACACTAACTAGTGGCTCCCATTAGTCAATAGCAACAGAGGGCAGTAGCTCAGCTGGTCGAGCATCGGTCTCCAAAACCGCGGGTCGGGGGTTCAAGCCCCTCCTGCCCTGCACAGAACACAGATAACTATTATTTAGGAACAAAATGTCAACAGATATGAATCGCGAGCAAAAGCGGGCACTCAAGCGAATGGGAGCCCTAAATGAACAGGGCAACCCAACGCGCACGCCCTCTCAACCGCGTGTCAAAAAATCTGGTGAAGAAAGAATCGGGCCTGTGCGCTATCTCCGCGAGGTTCGCGAAGAGATGAGCAAGGTGGCGTGGCCGAAGTGGCCAGAAATTCGACGCTATTCCATGGTCGTGCTCGGTACCGTAGTGGTGTTCACTGCCTATATCGGTGGATTAGATGCAGTGTTTACCATTTTCTCTGGTTGGCTATACAAGGACTAAAAATTATGAGCGACAACATTTTCACCTCGGACAACACAGAAACAGACGAAGTAACCCCTGATGTGGTGCTCGATCTTACGCAGGAATCTGTAGACAATTCTGATGAAGACGCCGACCAGGAACAGGATCAGGAGCGGGAAGTAGAACAACCTTGGTCCAAGCCAGGATCGTGGTACGTCGTGCACACTCAGTCTGGCTATGAAAAAAAGGTGGAGCACAATCTGAGAACGCGTATTGCGTCGATGAGCATGCAAGATGACATCTACGAGATTGTGATTCCGATGGAAGAAGTCGTCGAGTTCAAGCAGGGTCGTAAACAAACAGTCATGAAAAAGATTTTCCCCGGATACTTGCTGGTTCGTTGTGAAATGGACGACCCAACTTGGGTTTGTATCCGAAACACACCAGGAGTCACTGGTTTTGTTGGTCAGAGTCAAAAAGGTCAAAAGCCGACGCCATTGTCAAAGCGCGAAGTTGAAACATTTTTGACGGCAAAGGGTGACGGTCAAAATGCGCCAAAGCGCAAGGTGCCAAAACTGGAATACGAAGTGGGCGAGGGAGTCCGTGTCAAGGAAGGGCCTTTTGCAGACTTCAGTGGGCAAGTTGCTGAAATCAATGCAGACCATATGAAGCTAAAGGTGCTCGTCAATATTTTCGGTCGCGAAACTCTTGTTGAGATGGACTTCGTTCAGGTCGTTAAGCTTTAACGCTTAAATATTTTGTATACAGTTTGATAAGGAAGAAGAGAAAAAATTATGGCAAAGAAAAAAGTCACAGCGATCGTGAAGATCCAGATTCCAGCAGGAAAAGCAACCCCTGCTCCACCCGTTGGTACTGCTCTTGGACCACACGGAGTGCAGATCATGGAGTTTGTAAAGCAGTACAACGCAGCGACAGAGGCGCAGGCTGGAACAATCATCCCGGTAGAAATAAGCATTTTTGAGGATCGCTCGTTCACATTTATCCTCAAGACCCCTCCGACGCCAGTTTTGTTGCGTCAAAAGGCAGGTCTTGAGAAGGCCTCTCAGACACCAGGCAAATCAGTTTGTGGAACCGTGACTGAAGCAGATGTTGAGGCAGTTGCCAAGATAAAAATGCCAGACTTGAATGCCTATGATCTTGAAGCCGCCAAGCAACAAGTTCGTGGCACGGCGCGGTCAATGGGACTAACAGTCGTTAAATAATAAATCTCGTAGTTCAGGGAAACCTCATCTGAACCGAGCTACAAAAAAGGAGAGGGAGGCACTATGCCGCAAGGAAAAAAATACAGAGCAGCAGTCGCGCTGTTCAATCGCGATAGTCAGTACAGCCCCACCGAGGCAGTGGATCTGGTGAAGAAAACTGCGACAGCAAAATTTGATGAGGGAGTTGAATTAGCGATTCGCCTCGGAGTTGATCCCCGCAAGGCCGACCAAACAATTCGTGGCACTGTTGCTCTTCCATCTGGAAGTGGAAAGTCGGTTCGGATTGCTGTTTTTGCATCTGGGGATGCCGCTCAAGAAGCGCGTGCGGCAGGTGCAGACATTGTTGGAGCTGATGATTTGGCAGCTGAGGTCGAAGCCGGGAAGATGGATTTCGACTTGGCGATTGCAACACCGGACATGATGCCTCTTGTGGGTCGTCTTGGTCGTGTACTTGGGCCTCGTGGCTTGATGCCAAATCCCAAGACTGGAACCGTGACGATGGATGTTGCTCGGGCAGTCGGCGAATTTAAAGGCGGGAAAGTCGAATATCGTGCCGACCGTTACGGAAATGTGCACGTAGTCATCGGCAAGGCGTCGTTTTCTTCGTCTGACCTTGAAGCCAATCTTCGGGCAGTTTTGGATGAAATTCAACGTGCCAAGCCAGCATCTGCCAAGGGAAAGTATTTGCGCAAGGTTTCTCTGTCCTCCACGATGGGGCCAGGTGTCAAGATTGATACTGACCGACTCAAGGTGACCGAGTAAAAAATAGAAGTAGCGAAACGCGCAAGTCCCCTCTAGTATTTATTTTACAAATTTATTCCAGGTACTCGCCAGAGACATCAGGTCCGGGAAACCGGTCAAGGGACATTTTGTCCGCCCGATTAGGCGAATTCTTCATTATGTGCACTCGTTGCGCTTGGTGCGGCATTCGTTTCTAGCGATTGCCCCAAGGCAAGATCATCGCAATCCATATTGAAGAAAAATCGAGAAAGAGTCATCGAGGAATTTAAATGTCAAATGTTCGTTCTGAAAAACTTGCTGTCGTAGCGCTCGTGCGCAAAAAACTCGAGAGTGCTGATGCCGCCATCATCACCGAATACCGCGGAATGACTGTTGCTGCCCTGTCGGAACTACGCCACAACCTGCGCGAGTTTGGCGCTGAGTACCATATTTACAAGAACACTCTGGCGCGCTTTGCGGCCCGTGAAGCAGGGGCCAGTGGTCTCGAAGATATTCTCGTTGGCCCCACCGCCATCACATTTGTGCATGGTGATGTGGCTGCCGCGGCCAAAGCCCTCAAGGATTACGCCAAGACCAACCCCTTGCTCGTGATTCGTGGGGGCGTGGTTGGCTCACTTGCGCTAAGTGCAAAAGACGTAATCGTGTTGGCTGATTTGCCATCACGCCAGGTCATGTTGGCAAATTTTGCCGGACTCTTGCAGGCGCCGCTCGTCAAGACCGCTGGTCTGTTGCAGGCCTTGCCACGCAATATGGCTTACGGACTCAAAGCCCTGATCGACCAAAAAGAAGCCGCGTAAGTGGCGATTGTTTGAAGAAGATTTATACGAATACCGAGCGTTATCAACTAATCCAAAACAAGTAATACCCAACAACAAAAGGAGATGAGCAACATGGCTCTCACACAAACCGAGATTCTTGAGGGAATTTCACAATTGACAGTTATCGAACTCAAGGGACTCCTTGACGCATTTGAGGAAAAATTCGGCGTGACTGCCGCCGCCCCAGCGGCGATGGCAGTTGCTGGAGCCCCAGCTGGTGGCGGAGCAGTAGCCGCTGACGAGGAAGAAAAGGATGAGTTTGATGTCATCCTCACCGAGGCTGGTGGACAAAAAATCCAGGTCATCAAGGCAGTTCGTGAGTTGACCAGCCTGGGACTCAAAGAAGCAAAGGACCTTGTAGACGGTGCCCCCAAGGCCATTTTGGAGAAGGCCAGCAAGGCAGATGCTGCAAAGGCCAAGGCTGCGCTTGAAGAAGCGGGCGCCACGGTCGAACTCAAATAAGTGTCCCACGGCACCTGCCGTAGGATCAATTTCAAGTTGTCCCTGCAATATAAGGGCGATAAGGTTATCGGTCGCTGTCCGTGTGGCGTTCCCTCCATTCCCTTGGGGTTTCGTCCTGCGGTCAACTGCCCCTCGTCGCTGTCAGGAGTTTATTTGTGACCTCTCGTTCGTCGTCTCGCACACGTTATTCGTTTGCTAATCTCGCCGATCCTTTAGAACTTCCCGATCTCATTGATGTTCAACGAAAATCCTTTGACTGGTTCATGCGTGATGGGTTGGTGGAAACATTTGGTGACATTTCGCCAATCAGCGACTACAGCGGTGATCTCACCTTAGAACTTGAATTCGATCCAGACGACGAAGATCTTTGCCCAGGGCCAAAGTTCACCGAGGCAGAATGTCGGGAAAAAGAAATGACATTTGCGAGCCCGGTGTTCGTTCGTGCACGGTTTGGAAATCGTCATACAGGTGAAATTAAAGAACAAGTAGTTTTCATGGGTGATTTCCCCAAGATGACTCAAAAGGGAACATTTGTAATCAATGGCACGGAGCGAGTAGTTGTTTCTCAGCTCGTTCGATCACCAGGTGTCATCTTCGAGCCAGGTGAGCGCTACCGCCTACGTAATTTGTCAAAGCATCAGTTGGTCAAAGGAACGATTCATCCATATCGCGGCGAGTGGCTTGAGTTTGATGTTGAGCACAAACCTGGAAAAGATGTAACGGCTGGCACTCGCGTTGCGCGCAAACGTCGCATGGGCATTTTCACCTTGCTGCGTGCTTTGGGATATGACGAACAAGGTGCCCCAGGCTTCCTGGACCGATTCGTCGCGTACTTTGACTTCCTTGAGGGACAATGGGAAAAAGAGAAGCACCTCCACGTAACAAAAGACGATGCCATTTTGGAAATCTACAAGCGTGCACGCCCCGGCGAGCCAGCAAATCCTGAGTCTGCCCGTGCGTTCTTTGAGGGCGCCTTCTTTGAAAACCGTCGTTACTCCCTTAGTCGCGTTGGTCGTTACAAACTTCATCGCAAACTCGGAGCAGAAGTTGAGCTCTTGACAAAACGTTTCGGTCTAACGGCGGCGCAACTCGATATCGCGTCAGAGGATCAAGATGTGTTGTCCCGTTGTGAGGTGCTTGCAGCGGTCACATACATGCTCAACCTTGTTAAACAAGAACCCGGTTACCGTCTTGACGACCAAGACCATTTTGCAAACCGTCGCATTCGTTCAGTCGGGGAACTGATTCAAAACCAAGTTCGCATTGGCTTGTCTCGGATGGAGCGTGTTGTTCGCGAGCGGATGACTACGCAGGACACCGAGGCCATCACACCTCAGTCGCTCATCAATGTGCGTCCAGTGACAGGAGCAATCAAAGAGTTCTTTGGAACATCTCAGTTGTCCCAGTTCATGGACCAAGTAAACCCGTTGTCCGGACTCACCCACCGACGTCGTTTATCCGCGCTCGGACCAGGTGGACTTAGTCGCGAGCGTGCTGGTTTTGAAGTTCGTGACGTGCACTTTTCCCACTATGGACGGATGTGTCCAATTGAAACTCCAGAGGGTCCAAACATCGGTCTCATCGGTGCACTCAGCACGTATGCGCGTGTTAACAAGTTCGGATTTATTGAAACCCCGTATCGTCGGGTGAAAGATGGAAAAGTCACCAGCGAAATTGTTTACATGGCTGCCGACGAAGAAGAAAATTGGGTTGTTGCTCAAGCGAACACGCCAATCAACAAGGACTCTTCTCTTAAGGGCCCACGCGTTCTAGTGCGTCGGTCGCCTCAGGCGGCCAGTCTTGACGACTTGCG
>SXUP01000066.1 GCA_005790505.1 Actinomycetota bacterium | reverse complement strand
TTGAATCCGTGGACTGCCAGTAACGGTCACCGTCTCAGAAAAAATAATTGAAACGCTCACCGTGTCAGCAGCTTTGTAAGTGAGGTCAGCCCCCGCTGACGACGAAAACGACAAAGAAGACACCGTTGGTGCAGTGGTGTCGCCTGAGTCGCTATGAGACTCCTCAGCACCACCCCAAGCAAAATTGGGAGTGAATTTCATGAATCCGCTCCGGTCGTCCATATTGTCAACATCCGTGACCGAGTACAACGCGCTGCTATCTGCAGTCAACTGAAAAGTCGCTCGGACGTATGAATATTTATTGGCGCCTGAGTTCATCAATGTTGGACAGGTAATCGTGCCATCGGTTGCCCGCCGTCCGATCACATCGCTAGGGCTGTAAAAGCTGAAGTATTCAGTGCCGTCAACGAGTCGAACCATGCCTCTCAACGAAGCAACAGACCCTCCCCTGCATTTGTTGAGATTTGCATACACGCTGTATGTGCCCGTCGTCGTATCAACCGTGTACACATTTCCGGTTGCACTGTCAAGTGCCAAAACACTTCCAACAGCAGATGCGTTATACATGGAATACACGGCAGTTGCTTCGGCGGGAAGTGTTGCCACCAATGTCGCCGTAGTTGGTGAGGCATCCAGAATCTTGTAGATCTTTCTCTCTGAATAATTCGTGATGTAGTTGATACCATTATCGCGTACAAATGAGTTGAAAGATTTTGATGCATTTGCCCATGTGGATACCACTTTGCTGTCGATTGGTGCTTTGTAGCCAGTCGTACCCCCAGTGTTCCAATACAAGGTGTTCCCGTAGACCTTAAAATAGGCCGGATAGTTGGCCGCAGAAATCCAGCTCGCCGTGAGTGTGGCCGTGTCGGCAGAGATACTCGAGATCCCTGTGCCACCTGAGTCAAGAAAGAAGATTCCTGAATTGGGGTCGCGTGCCAGACCGGCGTCTTGATTAGTCTGCGGATTCGAGAATGAGAAGTTTTGAATCACAATTGCCTTGTTCGCAGAGAGTGATCCTGGCGTGCCTGGCGCTGGGAGGGTTGTTGTTGCCGATTGGGTACTGTCGGAGGTGAGTTTTATCGTCCCCTCCAACGAGGACGTTGTTTTGTAGTCGAGGTCACTTGAAGCATGCCCTGCGGCCACGGTGTAATTGAACACCAACGTATCTGTAGTGCTGCCCGATGAATAGTAGACGTAGGTATCGGTCTCCCCAGTCTCCAACACAATGGAAGGGGTTCCCGTCACCGTTACTGGTGCCGAAAACTGGACCGTGACGGCGATGACATCGTATTTTCCGTAGCCGCCATCGGCGGTTGTTGAGCTGACGTTGATCACAGTTGGTGCAAGGGCGTGTGCTGGCGTGATGCCGGGCATAAATGGCGACACGGTTCCGAGCGCCACAATAAATGCGACGGCAATTACCCTCCATTGATTTAATAGATGTCTGGCGCTGGTATGCGGGCTAACCCTCATAGGTGACAAATTATCACCTATGGTGACTACTTGTCACCAAATTGGGTAAAATCTTTGATTCCGGGGTAGGACCCTCGACTTGAGTCTCTGAGGTGCGGTCAAAGGCTGGGATTAATGATCACCTGACCCAGTTTGAAACACTGACGAGTCGTTCTATTTCTCGTTTCTGTATCTGCTTAACCCTTGAAATTAATCGACTTACGTGTTCGGGAAACTAACAATGTGTCCAAAAAGTCACTGTCGTTAATCAGGCAGTTTGTAAAGCTCAGATTCCACCACGAGGCGTCCCTGAGTGACTGTCCAATCAAGAATGCTATTCAACTTCCCCTTCAAGACTTTCGTTACCGCTTTGCGACCAAACACTTCTGCTGTGTGGCGGACAATTTCTTCACGAAATCCAGAGTCACCTAAGCGAACCACCGACACCATCGGCACGGTGTCCTTTCGTTGTGGTAGATCCGCTCACAGCAATGGGTCAGGATAAACCGGTTGTCCGTCAATGAGCAGTGGAAACTGCCTCTGCGAATCATTGGCGAGATTTCGCCGAAGCGGGGGTCCTTGATTTGGATCACCTAGAAGCACCTCGGCCCCTTCGGGGGCGTACTGCAAAATATAAGCCTTGCGAACCGAGTCAGTTGTGTTCGGGCCCGTGAGGTGTGGCGAGAGCGACGAGAACACCACGATGCCGCCCTTGCCAACGGGGGCATTGGCGACGTCGGGATAATCCTCGAAAATTTCCCACCCGAGTGGATCAACATAATGGTGTAGCAGTGTTCCCATCTGATGAAGTCCTCGCGCTACTTGCGGGCAGCCGTTATCGACCGTGGCATCAGTTAGTGCCACCCAACAAGTGAGGTATTGCTGGGGCATGACAAAGGTGTATCCATTGTCTTGATGCCATGGAAAACGTCGTGGTTTCTCAGGCTTTTTGTAAACCGCTTGATCGTGATAAAGACGCGCATTAGGGCCGATGAGGTCGTGGCACAAATCGGCAAACACGATGTGCGCCGCAAACGAGCGCGCCGCCTGCTTGGCCAACACGGCGAAAAGACTAAAAGTAATAGCACCCCGCTCGGCAATTGAGACACGACCATTCTCCATTTGACCGAGGAATGCGTCGGTTCTGACCTCGAGTTCGTCAATCGCGGCGATTACGGGGGCCAACTCTTCTTCGCTAAACGCATTTTCGAGCACGAAGAAACCGTCGCGGTTGAACTGATCGGCTTGATCTTGGTTGAGACGACGAAAAGGTCCAGTTCGTTTGGTCCAACTGAACTCGGTGTTCCATGGATGCTTTTGGATTAAATGAGAGCCAGCAATGTCTTGGATGGTATCAGTATCTGATGGAATCGTTAGATAGTTGAAAAGACGCCAAGGAGATTAAGAAGTCGGGTTCGCACCGCTGGCACATCAAAGTCGGTGACCACGTTGATGGGCGATGAACCGTTTGGCACACCTCGCACCTGTCCCTCGTCGGAGATAACAACGTGCATGGGTTTAAATTCAAAGAGTGTTGGCTCAACGAAAGCGAGAAGGGCGGCAGGATCGTGAGCCGCACTTGAACTACCAGTCGCACTAGGAACAATCTGGGTCAACCACCGCCAAAATTTTTCGGCCTGATCAGCCATCAGTGGGCCAATTGGGTGCGACTCGGCAATGGCGGTGATGTCGGAGCGGTCAAGGACCAGTCGCAGCGTTTGATTGAGCGGCATGATGGTCATCGGGATGCCTGATTTAAGGACGATCCCTGTGGCAATGACATCACTAGAAAAATTATGTTCGGGCCAACCCGCGGCAAACTCACCGCCCATCACTGAGATGTGACGCACATTGATAGCAAACGACGGATCACGTTGGATGGCAGTGGCGATGTTGGTCAAGGGTCCGATGGCGACCACGTTGAGTGTTTTGGGCAATAGTGTCGCCTGATATATGAGGGCATCAACGGAATGCATTGCTGAGCAACTAATCGTGTCGAGATCAGCGAATCCCTCACCTTCGTAGCCAGCCCACAAAATTTTCTTACCGCTCAGAGTTTCTTGGCAACCGCGATGAATCGGCACATCAAGACCCATCACCGCACACGCATGAACAGCGAGTCGAGCTCGCGCCTCTGTATCGCCGTAAACAAGTGTTATTGCTTCTAGTTGCACATCGAGCAGTCCGGGGATCATTCCCACAGTCCACAAATCATCGACATCGGTTCCGATATCTGTATCAATGATGATGCGGTGTCTCATAACACATTCACAAGATTGTCTCGGGCCCCTCAAAATTTTCTTAAATCTTTGACAG
>SXUP01000065.1 GCA_005790505.1 Actinomycetota bacterium | reverse complement strand
ATGATGGGAGTTGATGGTGCTGACATCAATGAAGGCTGGCGCTTGTTGACGGGTGCGACAGTGCTGCAGCCCTCAGTGGCTGGCTCACAAAACAGTGTGCCTTGCGCCACATTGAGTATCGATACGGCGGTGTCGTGTGACATCATTTTTGCGCCCACGACGGGTCGCATCACGGTGGCATATCTGCGTTCCGGGTTACAAAAACAGTGGTCAAGATAATCAACAATGCTTGGCGAACATCCATCCCGCTACCGTATGAACTACGGATCGCAATCAAAGTTATTCGTTTAAAAGAGTGAAGGAGTGCCCGTGGCCGATCAATTCGACCTGGTGATCATTGGTGGTGGACCAGGAGGTTATGCGGCAGCGTTCTATGCCGCGTCAGCCGGAATGACCGTTGCACTTGTTGAAAAAGACACGATTGGTGGCACCTGTCTAAACCGTGGATGCATTCCTGCGAAGGCATTTTTGGAAACTGCTGCGATGCGGAGGCATGTAGAGCATGCCAAAGATTTTGGAATTGATGCAACAGTGGGTGGTACGGACTTTGTAATTTCTCAAGCACGCAAACAAAAAATTGTTAATGGCCTCATAAAAGGTTTGACTGGTTTGACGAAAAACAAAAAAGTTGCATACCACTTGGGTGTTGGCTCTCTCGGAGCGGACAAGACCGTCACGGTGAATGCGCCAGACGGCACGATCACAAAACTGCAGGGCAAAAATGTGGTGCTTGCGTCTGGAAGTGTGCCGCGAAGTATTCCTGGTTTTGAAATTGGCGGGCCAATCATGACATCAGACGAAGTACTGATGCTCGACCGTATCCCGGCCCGCATTGCCGTTATCGGTGGTGGTGCAATCGGATGTGAATTCGCTTCAACGTTTATCGATCTCGGCGCTCAAGTCACTATTTTAGAGGGTTTACCTAAAATCCTTCCAGGACTTGATGCTGATGTCGCCGCTGTGGTGGTGCGGAGTTTTCAGAAAAAGAAGATTGATATACGAACAGGTGTAGTCGTGAAAGGGCATACACCAAACGCAAGTGGCGGCACTGTCGTTGCATTCGGCGATGGAGAATCACTTGAAGTGGATGCCGTAGTTGTATCAGTGGGTCGGCGCCCCTTTGCAGACGAGCTTGGTCTTGGAGCGACACAAGTAAAAGTTTCTGACAGGGGATTCATAGAAGTGGACGAATACTGCACAACTTCTGTTAATGGCGTGTATGCGATTGGTGATCTGATCAATACCCCACAACTCGCACATGTCGCCTATGCCGAAGCAATCTTGGTCGTAAAACACATGCTTGGTGAAACAGCAATTCCAGTTGATTACGACCGTGTGCCGTGGGCGATTTATTGCCATCCAGAAGTTGCTTGGGCTGGTCCAGGGGAAGAGGCTGCAGTCGCGGCTGGTTACGATGTTTTGGTTGCCAAACATCAGTTCAGGGCAAACAGTAGGGCGCAGATTTTGGGCGAGCTTGATGGTCTCGTCAAGATAATTGCCAAAAAAAACCCTGATGGCTCTGCAGGTCAAGTACTGGGTGTCCATATGGTTGGTCCTTGGGTTACAGAACAGTTAGCCGCCGGTTATTTGGCTGTCAATTGGGAAGCATCAGTGGAAGAAATTGCACACTTCCTCCAGCCTCACCCAAGTCTTTCGGAACTTTTCGGTGAGACTGTAATGTCACTTACTGGTCGCGGAATCAACGTCTAGGAGTTTTGCATCATGGCTGACATCACGCTTCCTCAATTAGGTGAAACAGTCACCGAGGGAACCATCACGAAATGGTTCAAAAAAGTTGGTGATGTTGTTGCTCTGGACGAACCATTGTTTGAAGTGTCAACAGAAAAAGTAGATACTGAGGTTCCGTCGCCAATTGCCGGAACATTATTGGAGATTCGCGTCAATGAAGGCGACACGGTGCCGGTGGGAACCGTGATCGGGGTGGTGGGTGTGTCTGGGGCAGCACCAGCACCAGCAGTTGCAAGAGGTGTGTTGCTCTCACCTGTTGTGCGCCGACTCGTTGTTGACAACAAAATAGATGTTTCTCAAATTGCTGGAACCGGACCTGGTGGGCGTATCACTCGCGATGATGTTGTCGCCGTAATTGAAAAAGGTGTACCAGTTGCTCCTGAAGCCGTAATCACAACCCCAGTCACTACTCCAGTCACAACCCAGCCAGTAGCGGTAAGTGCATTGCCTGAGCCGCCTGCTCAAGCACGCACTGTCGCTGCACCTCGCGTCGTGAGCGGCGAACGTGACGAAGTGATTGCCCTTTCGAAAATTCGTCAACTCACCGGTGCTCACATGTTGATGAGCAAAAATACGAGTCCACATGCGCTAAGCGTTGTTGAAGTTGATTTCAGCAATGTTGATTCTGTCCGCTTGGCTCTCAAGGATGACTTCAGGGAAGCCGAAGGTTTTGCCTTGACCTACTTGCCATTTATTTCGCGAGCGGTGATTGATGCGCTAGTTGAGTTTCCGCATCTCAATGCCTCGGTTGCTGGTGAGACACTGATTGTTCGTGGTCATATAGATCTTGGTGTGGCAGTTGATCTGAACTATCAGGGGCTGATTGTCCCCGTCGTTCGCAATGCAGAAACAAAACGATTACGAGCGATTGCGCGCGAAATATATGACCTTGCTCGTAGGGCGCATACTCGCAAACTGTCACCCGATGAAATCCAAGGTGGAACTTTTACCATCACCAATAACGGCTCGGCTGGTTCGGTACTGACGATGGCGATCATAAGTCAACCCCAAGTAGCCATTCTGTCGACGGATGCAGTCGTCAAAAGACCAGTCGTGATTGAAACTGCAGATAGCGGGGAAAGCATCGCAATTCATCCAATCGGTAATTTGGCTCTGACATGGGATCATCGGGCCTTTGACGGCGCCTACGCTGCACGATTCTTGGTCAAGATCAAACATATTTTGGAGACCAGAGATTGGTCAGCAGAGATTTAAGTATGCCATCCCCTGTTTTGCGAGTGCGTTGGCTTGGACGTGTTGCTTATTCTGAAGCTCTTGCATTACAGGAGTCAATATTTCAAAATGGTTCTGACAACCGAATGTTGTTGCTCGAGCATCCGCATGTTTTTACGTATGGTCCATCGGCGGATTTGGTTAACAATCTCAGGTGTGATCCGGCAGAGGTGGGCGCAGATTTTGTTGCCGTGAATCGTGGTGGTGACATTACGTATCATGGTCCGGGACAACTAGTTGGTTATCCGCTACTTTCCCTGCCACCAAAAGTGGCAGGTGGCGATGGTCCTGCCGATTCAGTCGCTTTTGTGCACTCAGTGGAGCAGATGATTATTGACTCGCTGTGCGAAATTGGTTTGCAAGATGTTGGGACAATGCCCAAGTATCCAGGGGTCTGGGTGAACCCTCAGGGAAGTAATCCGCGGAAGATTTGTGCCATCGGAGTGCGGGTGTCGCGCCGCCGTACGATGCACGGTTTTGCACTCAATGTTTCGACAGATCTTGACTACATGCGGGAGCACATTGTGCCGTGTGGCATCTCTGAGTATCCGGTGACATCACTGCAGGCAGAAGGCGTCGAGATAGCACTAAAAGACGTAGTTGACATTGTGTCGCGACAAGCAGCAAAGTTGTGGGGCGGTGCACAACTTGAACGACAAGATGTCGCATGGAAAGACTCACCTCTGGATCTATCGGCATTTTCGCGTGGCGAAGGTCCTGGTCAGCCAGTGCGCATGATGGGAAGACTTGCCCGCGCAGGTGTCGAGGGAGGCGTTGATATCTCTGCTCGAAAGCCTGACTGGATACGCCCCCGAGTTCAGCATGGTCCAGAAGTTCTTTCATTGAAAAAAACTTTGCGTGACGCGTCACTAGTGACGGTTTGCGAACAAGCAGGATGTCCAAACCTCTCAGAGTGCTGGAGCAGCGGCACAGCAACTTTCATGGTTTTGGGAGAACGTTGCACTCGAGCGTGTGGATTTTGCCTAATTGACACACAAAAGCCACTTGATGCGGATCAACACGAGCCAAAGAGGGTGGCCCAAGCCGTGCGTCAGATGGGATTGTCCTATGCCGTGCTGACGATGGTGGCTCGCGATGATCTTGCTGACGGGGGGATGGATCATGTTGCGCGGTGTGTGCGAGAGATTCGTGCCGTTGATCCAAGGATCAGCGTGGAGACACTTATTTCAGATGTTCGTGGAACAGATGCGCTTCAGATTCTGATCAATGAAAGACCGGATGTCATGAATCACAATGTTGAAACAGTGCCACGGCTACAACGCGCGGTTCGACCTTCTGCTGGCTATGCCCGCAGTTTGTCGGTGCTGGCAAGGTCCAAGCGCGCCGATCTCATCACCAAGTCAGGTCTCATTGTAGGTATGGGAGAAACTGATGATGAGGTTGTGGGTACCCTCGCTGATCTGGCGGCGGTCGGAGTTGACATCGTAACCATTGGTCAATACTTGCGTCCCACGACGAATCATTTGCCCGTTGCACGCTGGGTAGAACCGCGCCTATTTGAGATGTACAAAGAAGTTGGTGAAGCATTTGGTATAGGTCATGTGGAATCCAGTCCGCTGACGCGTAGTAGTTATCACGCCAAAGAGTCAGCACAACACGCCATTGATATGGCCGTACCTGTAAGCATTGGCGTCAAATGATGTCAATTCATAACTCCAGTGTGTTTGAAAATCGTCTAGAGCGAGTCCGGGCGGCGATGTTAAAACAAGGTGTAGACATGTTGCTGCTTTCTGTGGGTCATGACCTGCCGTATCTGACTGGTTATTACGCAATGCCACTCGAGCGACTCACAATGTTGGTCGTTCCAGTTGACAGACCAGCATCAATGGTTATTCCGCGTCTTGAAGCGCCGCGAGTAACCGAAATGCCGTCTGTTTTTTCACTTGTACCTTGGAACGAGACAGATGATCCAGTGGCAATTGTTGCAAAACTCGTGGGTGCTGCCAGAACTATTGCAGTTGGTGATCAAATGTGGGCGCGATTTTTGGTTGAGTTGCTGGCCCATTGTCCGCAGGCACAATATCGACGTGCTGTAGATGTCGTTGGTCCGTTGCGCATGGCAAAAGATTCAGCTGAAATAGAAGCCTTACGGCTTGCTGGTGCCGCAGCAGACAGGGTTGCAGTTCAATTGCAGGCCGGCGAGATCGCCCTCATCGGGCGCACAGAGGCACAAGTATCGGCTGATATTTCCGCAAGGTTGATTGAACAAGGGCATGACATAGTTAATTTTGCAATTGTTGCTGCTGGAGAAAACGCAGCGAGCCCACATCATCACGCAGGGTCTCGGGTGATAAAAAATGGTGACATTGTGTTGTGTGACTTTGGCGGCACCATGAATGGCTATTGCAGCGATATGACACGATGTGTTCATCTTGGAGATGTTCCATCAGATATTGCCGAGGCTTATGCGGTATTACAGGAGTCACAAGCAGCCGGAGTTGCCGCGGGTGTCGTTGGCGCGCGATGCGAAAGTATTGATGCAGTCTCGCGACGGGTGATTGATGAGGCTGGTTATGGTGAATTTTTTATTCACCGCACTGGACACGGAATTGGCATGGAAGCGCACGAGGACCCATACATGGTGAGTGGTAACAGGCGTCTTTTAGAGGCGGGGCACGCTTTTAGCGTTGAGCCAGGCATTTATATCCCCGGAAAATGGGGGATGAGACTTGAAGACATCGTGGTGGCAACTTCAGAGGGTCCTGAGTCGATGAATTTTGCCAACCACTCTCTTGTTGTCATTTAATTGGTCCCAGCGTTTTGGTGGGCGGACGAAAACGGCAAGACTAAGAGAATCGAACGGGGGATAAAAATGTTAGATGTAGCGATCACTGGAGCAATGGTGGTGGATGGCACGGGTGCGGAACCTCGTCGTGCAGATGTAGGAATCGTCAACGGTAAAGTTGCCACGATTGGCGAACTAAAAGATTCAAGCAAGCAAGTCATTGATGCGACGGATCTGATTGTGTGCCCAGGCTTTATTGATTTGCATACCCATTACGACGCACAAGCATTTTGGGATACAACGCTGAGTCCTTCACCAATGCACGGCGTCACGACTGTCATTGGTGGCAACTGCGGATTCACGATTGCTCCACTAACACCACAAGATGGTGATTACCTCATGCGAATGTTAGCCCGAGTAGAAGGAATGCCCCTTGAAGCATTGCAGCAAGGGGTTCCTTGGAATTGGCATACGACCGCTGAATATCTCGACGCTCTTGATGGAAAATTACTACCCAATGCCGGATTCCTGGTCGGGCACAGTGCTTTACGACGAGTCGTGATGCACGATGACGCCAACAAGCGTGCTGCTACGGCGGCAGAAATTGAATTAATGGTGGTGTTGTTGCGCGATGGATTGCGTGCCGGTGGTTTGGGGTTTTCTTCGACATGGTCTCCGAGCCATAACGATCACACTGGCTCACCAGTTCCATCGCGGCACGGAACGAGGGAAGAACTCATTGCCTTGTGTGCTGAAGTTTCCCAACACGATGGCACAACCCTTGAATTTATTCCAGCAGTGGGAGAGTTTTCTGACGAGGTCTTTGAACTGATGGGTGATATGAGTGCGGTGGCCAATCGCCCTTTGAACTGGAACCTCCTGCAAGTCTTTGCCCAGAACTGGGACCTTGTTCAGCATCAGTTGGCGGGTTTTGATATTGCAGCAGCACGTGGCGGACATGTGTTGGCGCTCACCTTGCCAGATACTTTCCGTGTTCGGCTGAATTTTAAGAGCGGATTTATTCTGGACATCTTGGACGGCTGGGATTCTTTGATGGCATTGCCAGACGAGGCCAAGACTGCAATGTTGCGCGATCCCCAAGGTCGGGCAGAAATGAATCGGCTGGCACAATCCACCACGGGACCAACCCGTGCGATTGCAAATTGGGCTGGGTATTTCTTGTTGCAAACATTTACAGCAAAGTGGAAACCGTACGAAGGTCGCTTGATCGGTGAGATTGCCCGTGAACTGGGAGTGGACGCATGGGACCTCTTGTGTGACATCGTTCTGGATGACAGATTGCTCACCGTGATTGCTAATCAAGACCGTGGGCAAGATGACGAAACATGGCGTCGACGAGTAGAAGTGTGGCGCGACCACAGAGCAGTAGTTGGTGCTAGCGATGCGGGCGCACATCTTGACATGATTGATAGTTATGCCTTTAGTACGACTCTTTTGGCCCGCGCAGTTCGCGAACGAAATCTGATGCCGATTGAAGAAGCGATTTATCATTTGACCGATCGACCTGGTCGGCTGTACGGACTCAAAGGACGCGGGCGTATTCAGCAGGGTTGGGCGGCTGATATTTGTATCCTGGACCCTGCAACGGTCGGGCCCGGTCCAGCGCTGATGAGATTTGATCTGCCCGCTGGTGCAGGTCGCGTGTATGGCGAATCTATTGGCATTGAACACGTGCTTGTAAACGGAGTTCCTTGTGTTCGCAATAATGTGCCCCTCGAAGCCCGTCCTGGGACATTGTTGCGTTCTGGTCGCGACACCGAAACCGTTTCTGTTCGGTGATTCATCTTGACGCCGCAACTGTCTTGTTGCAATGGGCAACAGGAGGACTGCTGTTTCTATGGTTTACAACACATCGTCATGATGTAGGTCGTGGTTATGGGTGGCTATTGCGAGGCAGTTTTTCTGTAATCAGTGCAGGTGCTTGTGCCAGCGGTGTGGTATTTGATTCTTCTCCTGTTCGAGATGCGGCTGCAGCGCTCGTGGCTGTCGCTTCACTGGCGACACTTAGGCGTACAAACATCAGGTGGGATTTGTTGGCGCCTTGCATCGGAGTGGTGGGATTAGTAGCAGCAGGTTTCAATTCTGCGAGTGGTTCCGGTGCAACGGTAGTCTCATTGTTGCGTATTTTTGTTGGTGCTTTATTTTTGGGGGCAGTGACTGACGGAATGCTTTTGGGTCACTGGTATCTGGTGCAGCCAGGATTGCCACGACAGATTTTAAATGAACTAGTTGACGCGGTGTTTTGGATTTTGCCGTTTGAAGCTGTCGTACTACTGCTTCCAACAGGCATGATCAGCGTATTAAATGGCTCGATTGATGACGGATGGAACGGTGTGCTGGGTTGGTTTTGGTTGGCCTGTGCGGTCACGACAGGTGTTTTAGTGCGAGTGACCAAGGCAGCGCTGAGAGAACGCAGTTATTCAGCCGTGATGGCCGCAACGGGGCTAATGTATCTGGCAATTCTGACTGCTTTTGGCACCGATCTCGTGGCACGCGCAGTTCTGGCATAGTGTTTGATCATGGAATTTTTTGAGCGGACAATTTTTAACGACGAGCATGATCAATTCAGAAAGACTTTTCGCAACTGGCTGGATAAAGAAGTTGTTCCAAATCATGACGAATGGGAAAAAGACGGAATTACTCCACGATCGCTTTGGCTGGAGGCGGGGAAACACGGTTTTCTTGGCCTGACGGTTGGTCAAGAATACGGTGGTGGCGCCACTGATGATTATCGCTTTGCGGCGATCATGGCAGAAGAAGTCGGCTACACGGGTGTAATTGGAAGCGCAAACGGATTCACATTGCACAATGACATTGTGTTGCCGTATTACATTTCTTTGGCAAATGAAGATCAAAAAGATCGTTGGTTGCCCGGAATGGTAACTGGTGAACTCATTGGTGCCCTCGCAATTACTGAACCGAACACGGGAAGTGACGTTGCAGGTGTCAAGACACACGCCGTTCGTCATGGAGATACTTGGGTCGTTAATGGTGCAAAGACTTTTATCTCCAATGGAATCAATAGTGATTTGGTCGTCACGGTGTGCCGCACTGATCCCGAAAAAGGGCACAGTGGTTTTTCATTGTTGATTCTCGAGCGTGGCATGAAAGGCTTTGAAAGGGGTCGCAATCTCGACAAATTGGGAATGCATGCACAAGATACAGCCGAACTTTTCTTCACCGATGTTGAGGTGCCAGTGGCAAATATGTTGGGTGAAGAAGGAATGGGATTTACGTACCTCATGCGCAATCTGGCCCAAGAACGACTCGGCATTGCGGTTGGCGCTGTTGCAGTTGCCGATGTTGCATTGCAATGGACGCTTGATTACACCCGTGAACGGAAAGCATTCGGGCAATCCATCTCACAGTTTCAGAACAGTAAATTCTTACTCGCTGAATTGGCAACAGAAGTTCAGATTGCCCAGGTCTATATTGACCACTGTGTGGAGTTGCACTGTGCTCAAAAATTGAGCGCAGAGCAGGCGGCTGCGGCTAAATTCTGGACAACTGAATTGCAAAACAAAGTTGTGGATCGCTGTCTGCAACTACACGGTGGATACGGATACATGCGCGAGTATCCAATTGCTCGGGCGTGGGCCGATAGTCGCATTCAGACCATTTACGGCGGCACAACTGAAATCATGAAAGAGATTGTTGGCCGCAGTTTGACGCGCTAGAGAATCACTCCAGCAGCGCGAAGAGCAATTGAGTCAAGACCGAGTTCGGTCACGATGTCGTCGCTGTGCTGTCCATAAGAGGGTGCCGGCGAAGACACGACAGCGGGAGTCTTAGAGAATCGTGGAGCACTTCTGACCTCACGCACGAGACCAGCGGTGGGGTGTTGGCGTTCAACAAATACATCGTTGTGCACGACTTGTGGTGTGCTGGGGAGATTTTCAAGGCTAACCACAACTGAACCAGGGAGATCGAACTTACGGGCACGTTCAATAAATGTGGCGCACGTAAGTTTGCCGAAGCGTTCGCCAACCATTCCTACGAAAGCGCCGGCATTGAGCGCGCGTGCCTGAGCAGTGGAGAAGCGCTCATCTTCGGCAACTTCTGGGAGTTCAAGTACGGCGCATAACGACCGAAACTCAGCATCGGTTACAACAGACATAGTGCAATATCCGTCTTGAAGTTTTGTGATGCCGTAATTAGACGCAATGGTGGGGGTGCGCATCGCATCGCTGTCAAGAATCGCATCGTTCATTGCCCCATCTGGCCAGATGAATGCGATTGCGGCGTCAAGCATGGCCAAGGTGATGTGTTGTCCGCCGGCACCGCGTTCGCGCGCAAATAGTGCAGCCGTGATGGCTTGGGACGCAGTGAGCGCGGTGACCTTGTCGCAGATGAGCGTGCGGAGCGCACTTGGCTCACCTGTGCGAGGGTCAGTTTGTATTGAGACCAATCCGGATGCTGATTGGATGACGTTGTCATAAACTCGCAAACCGCTATTTGGACCATCTGGTCCGAATCCGCTGATCGATACATAGATGAGGTTTTTGTTGATCGCCGAGAGATCGTTGTAGCCCAACTGCAATCGATCGAGAGCGCCTGGTCGAAAGTTTTGAATGAGCACATCTGCAGTGGCGACAAGTTTGTGCATGATTTCTATGCCCTCGGGCTTTTTTAGATCAACGACAAGAGATCGCTTGCCGCGGTTATTGAGCACAAATATTCCGGTAGTTCCATTTTTGCTCGTGCCGAGATAGCGCATCACGTCGCCTACACCAGGCGATTCAACTTTGATTACGTCAGCACCTTGATCTGCCAACAACATTCCAGACAATGGTCCACTGATCATTACTGACATATCAATAATGCGGATGCCATCAAGTGGGCCTTTGGATGCGGTCATTGTGGTCCTCCTGGTGCAACAAGCGGCCACGGCCGACGTTGCTCGATGATGCGGGCTAGTTCAAGAAGTTGTTGTTCGGAAAAATGTCTACCGATAATTTGTAGTCCAACGGGAAGCCCATCCACAAAACCGGCAGGCACCGAGATGCCAGGGTTGCCGTGCAGGTTGCATGGAAAAGTGAGTAAACCATTGTTGCCACCGCCGGCCTTGATGCCGCCAAATGTGCTGGGTGGCGGACCTTGGGCATCAAAGGCGATGTCGGGATTGCTGGCGGCGATAACAATGTCAACTTGATCGAATATTTCAGCCATTCGTTGATTGAGGTCAGCACGCCGCGCCTCAATGCGGGCCCGCGCCTCACTTGAGTACCTGCCGTGAGTGAATTCGAGGGCAAGTCGCATCTCGGGGGTGAGTTGGTCGGCGCATGCTGGCCACCTGTCGCCAAGTTCTGCCGCGAGTTCGATTGTTCCTGAGATAGACCATGCCGCACCCATGCGCGGAAGAGTCGTATCTACTCCGTCGATTCGTTTGAGCCGTGCAGCACTAATTAAATCATCCGCTGTTTCAAGGAGAACGTTCCACATGGCAGGCGACACGACTGCACCGCCCCAATCAGAGACAACAGCAACTCGTAGACCTGCTACTTCAATGGTTCCGAGATCATTTTCCCATCCGCTTGTGCGCTGCAGACTCAGCGGATCTCGGGTGTCGTGACCATTTGACACATCGAACCACCGTGCAGTGTCGCGAACACTGCGCGACACGCAGCCCACGGTGACGGTTAGATTGCTGTATTGCGAAAATGGTCCACGTGGAATCCGACCATATGTGGCTTTGAGTCCAACTAATCCGGTGAAGCCAGCCGGTATGCGAATTGAGCCACCGCCATCGCCAGCAGTTGCCAATGTAAACAATCCACCTGCCACACCTGCTGCACTTCCACCTGAGGATCCACCAGGTGTGCGGCCGTGTTGCCACGGATTATGAGTTGCTCCGTTGAGAACCGTGCGAGTGACATTGACGCCGCCGAATTCGCTGGCAGTGGTCATGCCGAGTGGTACCATCCCTCCCGATTCTTGGATGCGTTGCACGTGTATGGATGTGTGTTGGGCGATTCTGTCGGCAAAAATAATTGATCCACTCGTATCGGGCCACCCCTCTACGCTGTCGAGTTCCTTGATTCCTACTGGGATGCCACCAAATGGCAATCCGGTGTCGGCATTTCTTGCTCTCTGCTCGGCGGAGGCGGGATCCGTGAAAGAAACAGCGTTAAGAGAACTTGATGAGATTGCATCGTATGTTGCGCGCAATTCTTCAAGTGGTGAGCGGCGTTTTGCCCTGAACTCATCAACGAGGGAGCAGGCATCACCCTGCCATGGTGCATTTTCCATACCAGCGAAAACTAGCCGACATTGCCCGAACTACAACCCGTCAGAGAAAATCAAGTCTCTATAGACTGATTATTCAACAGAATGTAGATGAACTCAATGAACGCATATGGCGCACAATCTCACCTAGGCATGCCGATCCGGCCAGGCATGACGGTTCCTTTGCCGGGCCATTTGCACGCACAAAAAGACAAACTTTGTGAACTCGCAGATTTGGGATATACCGACATCTGGTCTGCTGAAGCAGATGGTGCTGACGCGTTTACACCTCTTGCATTGGCTGCCGCATGGGAGCCACGTCTGCGTCTAGGAACTGCCATTGTTCCGGCGTATACAAGAAGCCCTGCATGTTTTGCACAATCAGTCGCCACGCTTGCAGACGCCGCGCCAGGGCGTTTTGCGATCGGAGTTGGCTCATCTAGCAACGTGATTGTCGAAAAATGGAACGGTATTCCTTTTGAAGAGCCCTACAAAAAAGTGCGTGATGTCGTTCGGTTTTTAAATGACGCGCTTTCAGGTGAAAAAATTACAAAAAAATATGACACTTTTGAAGTGAGTGGCTTCAAAATGGCGATACGACCCGAAGTCAAGCCACAGATTCTTGTCGCAGCATTGCGTGAGGGAATGTTGCGTCTGGCGGCTCGTGAAGCGGACGGAACAATCATCAACTGGCTATCGGCAAATGACGTGAGTAGAGTCGCCGAAGTTATCAGCAGTGCCTCTGGAGGTGTTCCCAAAGAGATTGTCTGCCGCATTTTTGTTTGTCCAAGCACGAACACGGACCAAGTGCGTGCCGCTGCAAAATTTGCGATTGCGGCCTATCTCAATGTCCCCGTATATGCCGCGTTTCATGAATGGCTTGGCAGGGCAGATGATTTAGGTGGGATGTGGGATGCTTGGAAATCTGGGGATCGCAAAGCTGCTCTGGCTGCTATTCCAGATCGCGTAGTAGACGACCTGATTGTGCACGGTTCACCAGAGCAATGTCGTGACCGAATTCGGCAATATTTTGATAACGGAGTCACGACATCGTCGTTGGCAATTTTGGCACTTGATCCAGAATTAGACCATTGGCAAGCCGTGCGTGATTTGTCTCCTTCGGCGCATAAGTAAAAACGAGTGGACGACGACGCGACGACAAAGGAAGGGTGGCGCCTGTTACGCGCCACGCTCAAGCAACAAAGGCGGGGCTTAATTGCCGGTATCACTGTCGGTTTGCTTTGGACTATTGGCAAAATAGCAGTGCCCCAACTCACGCGGTTTGCCATTGATCGAGGCATTGAGCGGGGTGGATCATTGTTGTCATGGACCCTATTTATTTTGGCTGCCGCCGTAATTGCTGGGTTTTTTTCTGGGCTCCGACGTTTCTATGCTTTTAGAGAGAGTCGTCTGACAGAGACAATTTTGCGCGAAAAACTCTTCGCCCACCTGCAAGGACTGCATGTCGGGTTTCATGATCGAACCCAAACAGGGCAACTCATGAGCAGGGCCTCGAGTGATTTGCAACAGATTCAGGGTTTCGTGGTGATGATCCCAATCACGATTTCAAACTTGGGAATGATTGTTGGGGCGGTAATTATTTTGATTGCCACCGATCCCATGCTGGCGTTGTTTGCATTAGCACCGCTTCCATTTGTAAACATCGCATTTCGTCGTTTCAGTGACCGAATCCATGAAACAGTTTTAAAAGTACAACAGGAGCAAGCGCAACTTGCCAATGTCGTTGAAGAGTCTGTTTCTGGCGTACGGGTCATCAAGGGATTTGGTGCCGAGTTGGTACAAGCACGAAAATTACAAAAAGAAGCAGACGATATTCAGGAAGTTTCATTGCGAGCTTCACGAATTCGCAGCAGATTTCTACCAGCAATCGATTTATTGCCGACGCTTGGACTGATTGCTGTGTTGGGAGTCGGTGGGCACAGAGTGATGAACGGCAATATGTCGGTCGGCGAACTTGTTTCGTTTAACGCCTATCTAACATTGCTTGTTTGGCCGTTACGTAATATCGGAATGACCGTGGCGATGGGGCAGCGTGCGGCATCTGCACTTTTGCGCGTACATGAGATTTTGTCCGAAGAATCAAGAATTACAGATCCCAAATCACCCATTGTTTTGCCAAAGGCAGCACTGGCTCGACCAGTGGGGGCTGTGTCATTTCGCGATGTGTCATTTAGTTATGAAGTTGGCCACACTGATGTAAAAGTTTTAGGAGGGCTAACGCTGGACATTGAGCCGGGTGAGTCGCTGGCAATTGTTGGGGCGACCGGGTCTGGCAAGAGCACGATTACTCGCTTGCTCCTGCGGTTTTATGACCCGCAGTCTGGCCTCATAACGCTAGATGGTGTCGACCTTCGCACGCTGCGTTTGCGGGATCTGCGCAGTTCAGTCGGTGTGGTCTTTGAGGATACGTTGCTTTTTCACGACACGGTGTCTGCCAATATTGCTTTTGCTAAACCTGATGTTGATTTTTCTGTCGTGATAAGTGCCGCCAAGTTGGCGAGTGCCCACGATTTTATCCAACAACTTCCCGATGGATATGACACCTTGCTCGGTGAAAGAGGTTATTCACTATCCGGTGGACAGCGTCAGCGGATTGCCATCGCACGCGCCATTGTTGCCGACCCACGAGTGCTCGTGTTAGACGATGCAACATCAGCAGTAGACCCCACCAAAGAGCATGAGATTCGTGATGCGCTTTCCACGGTGATGAGGGGACGCACAACGCTCGTGATTGCGCATCGCCCAGCAACTATTGAGTTGGCTGATCGCGTTGCACTTTTGGATGACGGCAAAATTGTGGCAACTGGAACCCACACCGAGATGTTGGCTTCAAACATTCGGTATCAAGAGGTCTTGGCCTCCTGGTCGGTGGTCAAGGAAGAAGCCTAGGTATGTGGTCTGCAAGTGCGGTCTCAGAAGAAGACAAACTAAATCGCACCCAGACTCGGGCTGTATTGCGGCGTAGCTTGGGCATGGCAAAACCTTTTCGTCGTTCGGTTGCTGGAGTATTTCTTTTTGTCACTATCTCGGTGATCTGTACGTTGGCCGGACCACTTTTAGTGCGATATGGAATTGACTCTGGCATTCGTAAAAATAATGGCAGAACGCTCAATATCGCCGTTGGGGGGTATGTGCTTGTTGCCCTTCTTTCTTATTTTGTAAGTCGGGGACAAATTATCTCGGTCAATATCGCCGGTGAAGGTTTTTTGCGCCTTCTTCGGCTGCGCGTATTTGACAAAATTCAAAGACAATCGATGAGTTTTTTCGACCGCGAAAAAGCTGGTGTCCTAGTGTCGCGCATGACCGCTGACATTGAGTCAATGGCTGAGCTCGTGCAGTGGGGACTTCTGGGTTTTATGGCTGCCTTTTTGTTATTGCTACTGGCTTTGATTTTATTATTTGTTCTGTCGTGGCAGCTCACACTCATTGCACTCTTGGTTTTGCCGATTTTAGTCATTGCATCAATAAAGTTTCAGCGCGACTCTAATAGTGCATACCTCGAGATACGCGAAAAAGTCGGGAGTAATCTTTCGGCCCTGCAAGAAGGAATCACGGCGGTGCGAGTGATTCAGGCATATGCCCGCGAAGGTGAACAGATTCGACGTTTTGAGGAATCAAATCAAGATCTTTTCAGAAGTCACATGCATAGCGTGCGCATCACGACCTGGTACTTCGGTCTTGTTGAATTTTCCGGCATTGCTGCATCGGCATTAATGATCGGAATTGGTGGGTGGTTAGTGCACCGTCAGGATGTGTCACTCGGAACAGTCGTGGCATTCGTCCTGTTGCTTGCCAACTTGTTCGATCCAATTCAACAACTGTCACAGTTGTATAACACTCTGCAATCAGCAACGGCTGCATTGCATAAACTATTCACAATTATTGATGCTGAACCAGACGTAGATGAGGCACCATCTGCCGTTGAATTGCCAAAAAATGGTGATGTTGTCGTTGATCACGCAACATTTACCTATGAAGCCGGAATACGACCTGCATTGCGTGATGTCAGCATTACGGTAACGAGGGGCCAGCGACTCGCCCTTGTTGGACCGACTGGTGCTGGCAAGTCAACGTTGGCAAAGTTGATGGCGCGCCTATATGACCCTGATATCGGAACCGTCACTTTTGGCGGGGTGGATCTACGGCAAGCAACATTCACGTCGCTGCGTGATCGAATTGTGGTCATTCCCCAGGAAGGGTTTTTGTTTGACGGAACAATTCGTGACAACTTATTGATCGCTAAACCTGATGCGACGGACGATCAAATTATAGTGGCTCTCAAAAATCTGCAGTTGCTAGAGCGCTTTGAGGCCTTTCCGGAAGGGCTTGATACCGAAGTACAAGAACGGGGAACGCGTCTTTCGGCTGGCGAGCGACAACTAGTTGCATTGTCGAGGGCGGCACTAATCGACCCAGCGGTGTTGGTGCTTGATGAAGCAACATCAAATCTTGATCCTGGCACGGAGCAAGAAATTGAACAGGCTCTTGAAAAACTTATGCAAGGTCGAACTGTCGTGGTAGTAGCGCACAGATTGTCAACGGTGCGACGTGCTGATCGAATCGCCGTCGTGAGTGATGCACAGGTCACAGAGTTTGGAACCCATGACGAACTAATCGCCCTTGGTGGTCATTACTCGGTGTTGGCAGCCACATGGGCGCAGTCGCAGTCGCAGTAGTTTCCAGCGGCGATTAGCGCGCTACAAAGTACTTTGCCTTGGGGTGGTGGCAAATAATTGCCGAAGTTGTCTGTTCGGGCTGATATTGCCAACCAGTTTCTTCTCCAACTTCGATTCCAAGACGACCAGCCTCAAGCAATTCGGCAACTCGTGCATTGTCTTCAAGGTCGGGACACGCAGGGTATCCCCATGAGTAGCGACCACTTCTATATTGCTGTCTGAACAGTCCAGAAATAGTTGGACCATCTTCATCGGCAAAGCCCCACTCGCTGCGGATGCGATGATGCCAATATTCGGCAAGTGCTTCTGCCATCTCCACGCCGATTCCGTGAAGCTCGAGATACTTTTGGTATTCGTTGGCGGCAAATAATTCTGCTGCTTTTTCACTCACGGTGCCACCCATCGTGACGATGTGAAATGCTGCGTAGTCAATTTCCCCCGAAGACATTGGTCGGAAGAAATCGGCAATACACAAATAGGGCTCTATCTTTTGGCGCGGATAGGCAAAGCGCGTACGCTCCTTGGTGCGGGTCTCGTCTGTCCAGACCACGAGGTCGTTGCCATCCCCATTGACGGGGAAATATCCATACACCAGTTGTGGAACCAACACCCCTGAGGCTTTGGCGTTCGCTAGTTGCTCGCGCAACATCGGGCGAATTCGTTCCTTGAATTGCTCGTCCGTTTCGTTTTTCTCCGGACGAAACTGCCATTGATTTCGAAAGAGTGCCGTCTCGTTGATGTATATCGCGATGTCGTCAAGGGGAATTCCTTTGACTACTTTTGAGCCCAAAAATGGTGGAACAAAGACGGTGTTGTTTGTCTCTACTTCAGGTGATCGGGCAGGCAGGTCAAGTTCTGTATCCGCCACTTCTTCACGTCTTGGAATCATGCGAACTGTTGGCACTCGACCATCATCGGCACTGTCGTCACCAGATTTTTTGATATCCATCAGGCGATCAAGGGTGCTAAGACCCTCAAAGGCGTCCTTGCCATAGAACAAGCGTCCGTCGTAGATCTCTCGGAGGTCACGCTCGACGTAGGTGCGAGTGAGAGCAGCACCACCCAACAGCACCGGTACATGCGACAGACCGAGTGAATTTAGTTCTTGGAGGTTTTCACGCATAATGAGCGTGCTTTTTACCAGAAGCCCACTCATGCCGATTGCGTCTGCGTTGACTTCCTTAACCTTGGCAACCATGTCCGCAATTGAAACTTTGATTCCGATGTTGTGGACGTCATAACCATTATTGGTACAGATGATGTCAACTAAATTCTTTCCTATGTCATGGACGTCACCTTTGACTGTCGCTAGAACCAGCACGCCTTTTGCATTACTGGCACTTTTCTCCATGAATCCTTCTAGATGACTAACCGCAGCTTTCATTGTTTGGGCACTCTGCAGCACGAACGGCAATTGCATTTGACCTGAGCCAAAAAGATCACCAACCTCGCGCATGCCATCCAGTAAAATGTCATTGATAATGGTGAGCGGGGCAAGCCCCTGGGTCATAGCGGAGTCAAGATCTGCAATTAAACCCTCACGGTCACCGTCGATAATGCGGCTCCGCAAAATTTGCCCGATGGTCCAGTCTGTACGGTCTTCTTTTTCCGCTTTGACGAGTGTGATGTCAACAAATATTTCAAGAAATTTCGTCACAGGATCGTAATCGGGGGTGCGACGATCGTAAATCAAGTCTAGACAGACCTTTTTTTGTTCTGCTGGAATGCGGGAGAGCGGAACGATCTTGGATGAATGAACAATGGCGCTATCGAGTCCTGCATTTTGGGCTTCGTGCAAGAACACGCTGTTCAGTACTTGACGGCTAGCGGGGTTCAAGCCGAAACTGACGTTGCTTACTCCAAGAGTGGTGTAAGCACCTGGAATCTCTTTTTTGATGCGACGAATTGCTTCAATTGTGGCGATGGCGTCTTGACGCAGGTCGTCGTCACCGGTACCAAGGGGGAATGTGAGTGCGTCAAAAATAAGGTCACTCGCCACGAGACCATATTGAGTGGTGGCAATAGTGTGAATGCGGTGGGCAATTTCCACCTTCCAGTCAACATTGCGGGCTTGTCCACGCTCGTCAATGAGCAAACAAATCACTGCTGCGCCGTAGTCGCGGGCGAGTCCAAAGACTCGGTCCAGACGACTCCCTGGTCCCTCACCATCTTCAAGGTTGGCTGAGTTCAGGATGGCGCGACCACCAACGTGCTGAAGGCCAGCTTCCATAACTTCTGACTCGGTACTGTCAAGAACGAGCGGGACGCTTGCTTGAGTGGCAAAGCGCGACACGATTTCATTCATGTCTTGCGTACCATCGCGTCCGACATAGTCGACACAGACGTCAAGCACATGTGCCCCCTCACGAATTTGATCAGTAGCTATTTTTGAGCAAGTGTCCCAGTCCTGACGCAACATTGCATCACGGAATGCACGTGAACCATTGGCGTTCGTCCGCTCACCAATGATTAAAATGCTGTTTTCTTGCTCAATCGTGACTGGAGAATAGAGCGATGTCACGCTGGACTCCACCTCGATTGTTCTTTGCATCGGTGCAAGACCGCTGACTGCCTCAACTACGTGTCTCAAATGTTCTGGCGTCGTTCCGCAACACCCACCAACGATTCCGATCCCCAGATCTGTTACGTGATGACGATGATATTGGGCCAACTGAGACGGAGAAAGATCGTAGTGAGTCTTGCCGTCCACGATGCTTGGTAGTCCGGCATTTGGCAACACGCTGATTGGCACCGAGCAGTATTTGCTGAGGTACCGCAAATGTTCTTGCATTTCTGATGGGCCAGTGGCGCAATTGATTCCCAGGACATCAGGTTTCATTGCGGATAGTGCGCTGACGGCTGCGCCAATCTCGGTCCCCACCAACATTCGACCAGTCGTTTCCATTGTGACTTGCACTTGTAACGGAACTTGTCGCCCTACTGATGCCATGGCGAGTCGACAGGCTTGCATGGCTGCTTTGATTTGCAGTAGATCCATGCAAGTTTCAATCAGAAATAAATCAACGCCGCCTTCAAGCAAGCCACGCGCCTGCTCGACATATGTGCTGCGTAAATCTGTAAACGAGATGTGTCCAAGACTTGGAAGTTTTGTCCCGGGCCCCATCGACCCAGCGACGTATCTAGGACGACCATCTGTTTCGTATTCATTGGCAACTCGACGTGCGATAGTTGCTGCTTTGACATTGAGGTCATAGGCGCGATCTGCAATGTCGTACTCCGCTAGCACTGTGCTGAACGAGCCAAAACTCGCCGTCTCAAGTGCATCCACACCAACCTCAAGAAATGCTGCGTGCATTGACTCAATCACATCGGGTCGTGTTTGGCAGAGCATCTCATTACAACCCTCAAGAGACGGTCCGCCAAAATCGTCCGGCCCAAGAGCTAAGTCTTGGACAAAGGTGCCAAAGGCGCCATCAAAAACAATGATTCGCTCCCGAACGGCATCAAGATATGGCTGACGAGTCATGGTTCTTCAACGATAGTGGAAACGATAAGTTTTTCTCCGTATAGATTCGCTAAAAGACCTCAATGCGTCTATCGTCACATAGGTATGGCTCGCGAACGCATCTATACCCGAGAGGGCGACGACGGAACCACTGGACTTTTTTATGGAGGCCGAGTTGCCAAAGACAGCGAACTACCGCGTGCTTATGGGGCAGTTGATGAGGCCCAAGCAGTGATGGGCTTGGTTCGAATTGCGGCTGGACATGGTTCGGAGTGTGACAAAATTTGCGTCTCAATTATTCGGGAACTTTGGGTGTTGATGGCTGAATTGGCAACATTGCCAGTGAATCGAACCAAGTTGGTGCCCGACAAAAGTTCGGTCTCAAAAGAGATGGTGCTACGGCTTGAAAACATCATTGACGATCTTGATACTAAGTTTGAACACCCGACGGAGTTTGTCGTGCCCGGAGAACATGTTGTTGCAGCGTGGCTTGATCTTGCACGCACAGTCGTGCGCCGAGCCGAGCGGCACTCTTTTTCTGCGGCACCACCACCTTCTCAGGTCGTGCCATATCTCAATCGTTTGTCAGATTTGTTATGGACGATGGCTCGTTGGCAAGAGGGCACATCGCGCCCCGTCCGTTCTCTGTAGGGGCTACCGTCTAGCGTTGCGCTTATGACAATTGCAGTTCAAGTTTCTCGTTCTGTTCCAGCCAAGACTGGAGCGATCGGAATTCCGGTTGCTCTGGATGGACCGATACCGGCATCTGTGGGCATGTCACGTGCCGCACTGAAATCGATTGGATTTGAAGGCAAGCGTGAGCAAACTCTTGTTCTTGCAGCCGCAGGTCGATCAAGTGCGGTGCGTATCTTGATAGGAGTCGGCAAACTTTCCACAGTTGACGAATCATCCATGCGTTTGATTGCGGCTGCTTTGGCTCGTGCTGCCAAGAAACATGATTCTCTCTGCACTACGTTGGCAGGCATCGGTCGTATGGATCGCAAAACAGCTGCTCAAGCAGTGGTTGAGGGAGCCACTCTTGCAACGCACAGATACGGTGATTTGAAAAATGATAAAGATTTTTCTGCCAAATTAAAATTACTTACTTTGGTGACAACAGATGCGGCATCTTCTGCTACGAAGGCAGGCGTCGTGCGCGGAAAAGTTATTGCTGATGCAGTGTGTCAGGCTCGTGACTTTGCCAACATGCCACCGGCTTATCTGACTGCACGAATGTTTGCCGACAAAGCAGTTGATATCGCCAAGGCAACCGGTTTGACTGCCACTGTTTATAATCGCGATCAACTCAAAGCAATGGGTTGTGGTGGCATGATCGGGGTCAACAAAGGAAGCGTCGAACCACCGCGCATGGTGAAACTTGAATACACACCTGCAGGCTCCGGTGCAAAGATAGTGCTCGTAGGTAAGGGCGTTATGTATGACTCAGGCGGCATCAGCCTCAAGCCAAGTAATGAATCACACGCGATTATGAAAATGGACATGAGCGGTGCCGCTGCCGTTTTAGCAACGATGAGTACCCTGAAAACGCTGAAATGCAAAACTAAAGTGACTGCATATTTGATGTGTACGGACAATATGCCCTCTGGTGGTGCCCTCAAATTGGGGGATGTTTTGACAATGCGCAACGGAAAGACTGTAGAAATCCACAATACTGATGCAGAGGGTCGTCTCATTTTGGCAGATGGTTTATCTCTTGCTGCAGAGTCAAAACCAGATGCCATTGTTGACATCGCAACACTTACGGGCGCAATCATTGTGGCTATCGGTGAAAAAGTTGCTGGAGTGATGGGCAATAATCAATCTTTGATTGAACAAATTAAAGGCTCGGCAATGCGCACTGATGAACCAGTTTGGCAACTACCGCTGATAGATGAGTACAAAAAGGGACTTGACTCAGTTGTTGCAGATATGCGAAACATCACAAGTGGTGGTGGAGCAGGGTCGATTACGGCGGCATTGTTCTTGAGGGAGTTTGTTGCTGATGTTCCTTGGGCCCATTTGGACATCGCTGGAACAATGGATGTTCGTGGAGACGAAGGTTGGCACAATCGCGGTGCTACGGCATTTGGGACTCGGCTACTTGTTGACCTTGTGACTAATTTCCGTAAACCCTCCCGCAAATAGTTTGCCGTTAGTTTTCAAGGGGCAGCAAGACCTGAGCAGATTCTTCAAGATGGCGAACCCATTGGGCGGGGGAAGATGGCTCCATAATTGGTAAAACTACGAATTTGCTTGCGCCGACAGCAATAAACTGTTGTATCGCACATACGAGTTGATCCCATCCTTGAGGTACGAGTGTGTTGACATCTGCAAGATCGGGTCGTCGAGCCTGAAGGCCTGCGAGTAGCGCATCAGGAAGAGGCGAGTGGGCATAGGGCAGCAATACGCCGAAATGTTCGGGGTCAATAACGCGGTCATGTTCTTTGGCAACTGTTGTGACGGTATCCCAACCAGTCGCCGCATCTTCTGGAGTCACAAATGACGGCAGCCAACCATCGGCGAGTCGACCAGTTCGTTTGAGTTCGCTAGGAGCAATCCCACCGAGCCAAATATCTGGTGGTTGTTGAAGTGGTTTTGGCTGCACTTTCAAATTGTCATAATGGAAATGCTCCCCGTGAAACGTAACCGAGTCCTGGGTCCAGCATTGGCGCATAACTTCAATCGCCTCATTGAAAATAGGTGCTCGTTGAGAACGTTCGACTCCAAATGCTTGTTGCTCGTGAGCATCTGCCACTCCGAGTCCAAATGCAGGCAATAAGCGGCCTCGAGACATGCGATCTAGGGTGGCAAGTTCTTTGGCCAAGACAATCGGATTCCGACCGGGAAGCACCATCACGCTCATACCAAATTTAAGTTTGCTGGTGCGCCCCGCGGCCATCGACATCGCAACAAGTGGATCTGGCGCCTCGCCGCCAATGCGCTCACTGAGCCACAGGCTGTCAAAATGGAGGCCTTCAAGCGCGTCCACTACGTCAAGGAATCCGTGGTCATTGAGTTGTGTTCGAACACCTAATCCATAGCCGATTCGTATTTTCATGACCGCGAAACTTTTTCTGAATCGGTGGCTAACTTTGAAACCGGGATCATCGCCGAAGCTCGTTGTGCTGACATCAAACAATGCTCCCACATGCGACCGTTGGACCTAACCTCAGGGTATGAAGTTTTCAATATCTGACCCAATTGCACAATTTCGAGTTGACGACAAGATCGCGCTCGTAACAGGGGCCTCTTCAGGGCTCGGAGCGAGATTTGCCCGAGTTCTGCACGCAGCAGGCGCAACCGTTGTGATTTCTGCTCGTCGCAAGGACCGCCTTGACGCGTTAGCCGCAGATTTGCCCGGCGCTGTGGTCATTGTCTGCGACTTGGCAGACTCTGTGCAACGTGAGAATTTAATTGCACAGACGATTCTTAAATTCGGACGAATCGACATACTTGTAAATAATGCCGGACTTGGGTATTCATACGGAGTTGAGCGTGAAACACTTGAGGAATTTCGTGAAGTCATGGAGATCAATACAACTGCAGTGTGGCACCTAGCAAAATTAACCGGTGTCCATATGGTGCAGCAGGGCAGTGGCAGTGTCATCAATGTGGCCAGCATGCTCGGGCTTGTGGGCTCAACTCCGGTCAAGCAGGCGAACTATTGTGCAAGCAAGGGTGCAGTAATCAGTCTGACTCGAGAACTTGCCTTGCAGTGGGCACGCAAGGGCGTGCGAGTGAACGCACTTTGTCCAGGTTGGTTTTTGACGGAGATGACGGCAGGGATGGAAACTGATGAGGGGTCACAGCGTTTTATTGCTCAGAACTCGCCGATACCCCGTCTCGGGGAAGAGCACGAGTTGGATGGTGCGCTGTTGTTTCTGGCGAGTAGTGCTTCGTCTTTTATGACCGGTCAAGAACTCGTTATTGATGGTGGTTGGACTGCTCGATGAGCGCTGATCTGCCGGATTCACAGCCCCTGCTTTCGGCGCGTCAAGTATTGGCATCACCTTCTGTCGCGGCATTTTTAGTTTCACAGTTCGTGATCACGGTTGGAGTCATGATGCAGGCTGCAACATTGGGAAAAAATGTCTTTGACATAACTGGAAATGAAGTTGATATCGGCTGGCTGGGGTTGGCTGAGTTCTTGCCTGCCGCTGTCTTAGTTTTAGTTACTGGGATTATTGCAGATCACTTCAATCGCAAATATGTGTCAATTATTGGGCTAATAGGTGAGATGCTGTGCTCTATTGCCCTCGTGCTGTATGCACGCTCAGACCCGACATCAACAACGCCAATATTTGTGATCGCCGTATTTTTTGGGGCCTCCCGGGCGTTGCTGGCACCAAGCATTAGGTCAATTGCGCCGATGATTGCACCAGCGGGTGGACTGCCCCGCGTAGTGGCGATGTATAGCGCAACTTGGACCGGGGCGGCAATCATCGGACCCGCAGCAAGTGGTTTTTTATATTCGGTTGATCCTTGGGTGGCCTACGCAACGTCAGCTGCTTTAATTTTTTTCGGGATTGTTTTGTTAGCAGGTGTCACAGTTCCCCATGATTTAGTGAAACAAAAAGCTGCCGAGCGTCCGACCATCAAACACGCTCTTGAGGGCCTGCAATTTGTCAGGCGCACTCCAATCTTGTTGGCGGCAATCTCCCTTGACCTTTTTGCGGTTCTTTTTGGCGGAGCAATTGCGTTGTTGCCAGTGATCGCCGAAGAACAGTTAAATGTCGGGGATATTGCCTACGGTTGGTTGCGTGCCGCCGGTGGTATTGGTGCGGCATCAATGGCAATTTTTCTGGCAATGAAACCAATTACGCATGGCATCGGCAAACTATTACTTGCAGTCGTCGGGCTTTTTGGGGCAGGGACGATCGTTCTTGGCACAACTCATATCTATGCAGTGGCGTTTTTAGCTGTCGTTGTCGTGAGTGCTGCTGACATGGTGAGTGTATTTATTCGCGGTTCACTGGTGCCACTCGTGACACCGGATGACAAATTGGGAAGAGTGATGGCCGTAGAAAATGTTTTTATTGGCGCCTCCAACGAGCTTGGAGCATTTGAATCTGGAATCGTGGCGAGTGCAATCGGCACACCAGCAACAGTGGTGAGTGGTGGGATAGCAACCATTGCAATTGTGGGTGTGTGGTGGTTCGGGTTTCCGTCTTTGCGAGATGTTGACAGATTTGAGGATCTAGAACTGGCATAATGGTTGTTATGGTTTCGAATCGACTTGTTGTTCGAACAGCGTGCACACTTGATTGTCCAGATACTTGTTCTCTTGATGTGACTGTTCAAGACAATGTCATTGTTGATATTGATGCGGCCACCACGGCGAAGGTAAATGACTTTACGGCAGGTTTTATTTGTCAAAAAGTACGTCATAGCTTCCGCCGTGTCTACTCAGATGGCAGGCTGACTACGCCACTTATTCGAAACGGACCAAAAGGAAGTGGACAATTTCGGACTGCATCCTGGGACGAGTCAATAGAACTTATTGCTGCAAAAACCAAAACTGCGATAACCGAACACGGCGTTGACAGCGTCTTTGGATACTTGTACAACTCTTCTTCTGGAGTGCTAGAGAGTTCTGGCGCAATGGTGGAATTGTTTGCGCGTTTAGGTTGTCCAGAAATTGAGCACAATATTTGTGCGGCAACTTTTTCAGCGGCCTGGAAGCAGACATATCCAGGAATGGATGCGGCCAACCCGATGCATTTGAAATCTTCGCAATTAGTTGTGATTTGGGGGGCGAATCCCACGGTTTCTAACACTCATTTGCTGCCAATATTGACTGAGTGTCAGGCGCGTGGTGGAACAGTTGTGGTCATTGATCCGCGTAGAACGGGCGTTGCCGATCGCGCTGACATGCATGTGCCGTTGCTTCCCGGGACTGACGCCGTGTTGGCATTGGCGATTGCCCGCGAGCTCGAGTGTCGGCAGGTATTAAACACTGGATTCATTGCGCAACACACCAAAGGGTCGGATCAGTTTTTGGGGGTCGCCCGAGAGTGGACCTTGACGAAAGCAGCGCTTGAGTGCGGACTTGATGAAAATATTATTGTGGCGTTGGTTGAGTTGATTGCAAAAAAATCACCTGCGATGTTGCGCGTGGGGTGGGGAATCGAACGAAATCGCAACGGCGGCAGTGGCATGCTGGCAGTACTCGGACTATGGGCCCTTGCCGGGCACTTTGGTCAGCGCGGAAGTGGGATTATCGCGAGTACCTCTGCGACTTCACAAGAGCTCTTACTGCAAAAAATGCCAGTTGTCCAAAGTTCGCGTACGAAGATAAACATGAATCATGTCGCTCGGTATCTGCTTGGTGATGTAGATCGCCAAACTCGTGTCAAAGTTTTTGTTGTACAAGGTGCAAATCCAATAGTCACCGCACCTGATCAAAATCGCATCACCCGTGCCCTAGAGCAAGAGAGTCTTTTCACGGTGGTTCATGATCAGGTTCTCACAGATACGGCGATGTATGCCGATGTTGTGTTGCCTGCAACCACACAGTTTGAAGTTGATGATATTGCTTCTAGTTACGGCACATTTACACTGCAGCGTGTGCGTAAAGTGATTAAGCCAATCGGCGAGAGTCGCAGCAACACAAATCTCGCACTCTCGTTGGCTGCCGCATTGGGAATCAAACTGCTTACGCCTGCTGCCGACGAGTCTGGTATCAAAGAGATGGAGACGTTGCGGCCTGAAGACCAACCAATTCAGTTTCTGACAACGTTTCCAGAGGATGGTCAAGCAGTATTGTTTGATGAAGCGAGTGATCTTGCACTTCCAAGACCACGCCGAATCACTCAGGATCTGGATTATCCCCTCATCATGTTGTCGCCTGCAACATCACGCACCATCAACTCAATGTTCGCCGAATTTGATCCACCCGATGCGGTGGTCACGATTAATCCAACAGATGCGTTAGCTCGCAACATCATGACAGGCACAAATGTGACCGTGCATAATTCCCTTGGTGTGATTGTCCTTGAGTGTGTTGTATCCGATCGAATACGTCCCGGTACCTGTGAGATTCCAAAGGGTCTGTGGCGTCGACACACCATCAATGGCAAGGTCAGCAACGTGTTGATTGCAGATGAGATAAATGATTTGGCTGGCGGCGCATGTTTCAACGAAGCCCGTGTACAGATAACAAAGGAGCAATAGTGTCAAAGCAAGAAAAACGCAGAATAATCGATGAATTCAAGGAATTTATCAATCGTGGCAATGTGATCGATTTATCAATCGCATTCGTGATGGGCGCCGCATTCAAGACGGTGATTGATGCTTTTGCGGGCAATGGCAAAGACGCACCTGGAATATTGGGTGGTCTGTTGGGGGCGATATTTGGTGGTTCCCAACCAGACTTCAGCAAAAAAGTTCTGACTATTAACGGGAGCAATGTCCCATTTGGCGCCTTTGCGACGGCTGGCCTCAACTTTATTTTTGTTGCATTGGGATTGTTTACGGTGGTGAAGGTTTATAACAAGTTCAGAACTGGTCAACCAATTCCCAGCACGAATGAGATTTTATTGGAAATTCGTGACGAATTGCGGGCGCGGGATGTCGGACAGAAATAAAGAGGAACACGAGCCAAGGTAAGGTTGACCTGTAAAAATATGCGCCAAATCAAAGTACTTACTTTTCTCATGCTATTAGTTTTGGTTGCGTGCTCACCAAGTGGGAGGGAAAACGCAACTGGTGACACGCTCGGTGGTGTCGGCATTATTCCGGGCAATGATTTCAGTGGCGACAATGGTATCTCGGCTGAATTTATAAGCACAGTTGATTTCCCTGAGATTGAGGGAGAAGTCCTTGCGGAGAAAGCAAAAGGAAATCGCCTCATCATTATTGGTGATTCAATCGTGGCTGGCACTGCATCTAGGTATGGCGGATTGATGTGTTCCAAATTGGTGCCGATGGGTTGGCGAGTTGTTGTAGAGGCAGAATCTGGCCAGTCAATTAACTTTGGGAGGACGGTCTTGAAGTCGCGCATTGATGATGGATGGGATGCAGCAGTAGTATTTTTGGGAACAAATACCAGGTATCGCATTTCCGATTTCCGAACTGATCTGATCGCCATCGTCAAGACTCTTGCACCTCGCCCAACGCTTTTGGTTCTAACGAGTAGGTTTCGAGACATTCAGCGGCAGGTAAATGATGAAATCAGGTCTGTTGCTGCAGATAACAAATCAGTCACCTTGCTGGATTGGGAGAATCTTTCCAGGATGGATGGTATTTTAAATAAGGATGGGATTCACCCCACCAATGTTGGGCGAGCAGTGCTAGTGGAGGCAATTAGTCGGGCTGTGGGTGTGGCCAAGGACAGCACTGGAAAATGTCTAGATTCCCAATTTGTTGATGACTCGCGCGCTCCTGGAGTGTTGGCAACAACTACAACATTAATGACATTGGACACGACTGTTCCAGCAATAACTACGACCTCAACTGTTCCAGCAATAACTACGACCTCAACTGTGCCAGCAATAACTACGACATCGACTGTTCCGACATCAACTGTTCCTGCATCAATAACAACGATAAGTGTGCCCTAAAGCTTGCTTCATACGGCAGACTAGGTAAGTGCTGCAAGTTCAATCTCTCGTCGTCGAAGTCGGTGGTCGCAACGTAGTGCAGGCCGCATCCTTTACGGTGATGGCGCGTGACAAAGTGGGTCTTGTTGGTCGCAATGGTGCGGGCAAAACAAGTCTTTTTAAAGTTCTTGGTGGCGAGTCTGAGCCGTCTGGTGGCAAAATAACCCGCAGTGGGGGCTTTGGATATTTACCTCAAGACCCAAGAATTGCTGGCGTGCTGGATGGTCGCACGGCAATCACGCATATTTTGAGCGGACGAAATATTGACGCTGACCTTGAGCGTCTTGAAAAGATGCGAATTGCAATGGAAGAGACTCCTGACGAGCGCACAATCGCTAAGTTTGCGCGTCTCGAAGATGAGTTTCGCATGAAAGGCGGATACTCAGCCGAGGGTGATGCTCGGTCGATTGCGGCGGGTCTCGGGCTTGGAGCAGACCGAATTGACCTGTCACTCGGAGTGTTGTCAGGTGGCGAGCGTCGTCGGGTGGAGTTATCTCGAATATTGTTTGCCGGAAGTGACGTGTTGTTGTTGGACGAACCAACCAACCACCTAGACATTGATGCAAAAATGTGGCTTCTGAATTTTTTACGCAACTATCGGGGCGCCCTGTTGGTTATCAGTCATGACCTTGAATTGCTTGATGAGGCGATCACCCGAGTTTTGCATCTTGATCGCCCTGATGAAGATGGCGCCGGTGAAATTGTTGAATACCGCGGAACATATTCGCAATACAAGCGTTCTCGTGCCGAGGATGAATCTCGAGCAATTCGTAAAGCGATGCTGCAGTCTAAAGAAATTGCACGTCTGCAGACCGTGGTTGATCGTTTTGGGGCAAAGGCAAGTAAAGCAACGATGGCGCACAGTATTGAAAAACGCATCGCTCGAATTGAAGGTGAGTCCACTGGCACGAGGGCAAAAGACAGACAGATTCGAGTGAAGTTTCCTGACCCTCCACAAAGTGGCATCACCGTCATTGAGGCTCACGGACTCTCGAAGCACTATGGAGGCCCTCCAATTTTTGAGGATGTTTCATTTGACCTTGGTCGCGGTGAACGACTGCTAGTCCTTGGGCTCAATGGTGCAGGAAAGACATCTCTGCTGCGAATTTTGGCTCAGGAGACTCAATCCAACTCAGGAACATTTGAGTGGGGTCATAACGTCTGTGCTGGCTATTATGCCCAAGAACACGACAACCTAAATGTGCACGAATCATTGCTCGACCACATGCGTCGTGAGGCACCATCAAATACCGGTCTTACTGAAACTCAACTGCGCGGTCTGTTGGGCATGTTTGGATTGCAAGGTAGCAAAGTCTTCCAGGAATCCGGCACCTTGTCCGGTGGTGAAAAAACTAAATTAGCGCTCGCGATGTTGATGGTGGGGCGCAATAATGTCCTATTGCTTGACGAGCCAACCAATAATCTCGATCCATTAAGCCGCGAGGCGGTTGCTGAATCGCTGATGAACTGGAAGGGCTCAATCATTATGGTGAGCCACGATACTGACTTTGTAAAAAGCTTGAAACCGACCAAGGTTCTGTTGCTCCCAGATGGGCAACTTGACTATTTCAGCGATGAATGGCTTGACCTAGTCAGCCTTGCTTAGTTAATACCGAGACCTGATACCGTCAACTTTATGAAAATTGGAATTTTTGGTGGAACAGTAAACGATGGAACAATCGATGACATGGTTGCCGAGGCGCGCAGCGCTGAGTCGGATGGGTTTGATAGTTATTGGGCTCCACAAATCTTCGGGCATGATGCTTTGACGGCTCTTGCCATAGTTGGACGAGAAATACCTCGAATTGAACTTGGCACGAGCGTCGTGCCGACGTATCCGCGGCATCCAATGATGTTGGCTCAACAGTGCCTGACAGTCAATGCCATATCCAGCGGGAGATTGACCCTTGGTATCGGGCTCTCGCACAAAATCGTGATTGAAAATATGATGGGAATGTCGTTTGACAAACCAGTGCGTCATCTCAAGGAATATTTGTCGGTATTAATGCCCCTCACTCATAGTGGTGCAGTTTCTTTTGATGGTGAGGTTTACAAGTCCCATGCCTCTGTCAATGTCAAGGGAAGTTCGCCATTTGGAGTGGTCGTTGCTGCACT
>SXUP01000064.1 GCA_005790505.1 Actinomycetota bacterium | reverse complement strand
GGTCCAGACACATTGCGCTCGCTTACCGTGCCAACAATCAATGCGGCAGCGGAGGCCGCAGGCAGACCCAAGCCAAGGGTGATCGCGGCGCTGCCTGTGTGCGTCACAGGTGATAAGTCAGCAGCCACAGAACGGGCGGCAAAAGTATTCGTGATTTATGGACAATTGCCCAGTTATCGAGCGATGCTGGACCACGAAGGAGTTGCGGGTCCCGCTGATATCGCCATCATTGGCACACGATCAGAGGTGCAAGATCGAATTCATGCTCTTGGAGACATTGGTGTAACGGATTTTGCAGCGGTTGAATTTGGTGCAACGCCTGATGAAATTGGCGACACTCGGGCTGCACTTAAAGACCTCCTTTAATAAGTCACAGCATGTCCTACAGTTCCTACAAAGCCCTTTCGGTGACAATTTCCGAAGGCGTAGCAACGGTGGTCATTAATGCTCCTCCGATAAATATCTTTTCATTGGATTTGTACACCGAAATGGTGAGTCTCAGTGATCAGCTTGCTGCCGATGAGAGTGTTCGCGTTGTCGTTATGAGATCAGCAAACCCTGAGTTTTTTATTGCCCATTTCGACGTCAATCTTATTTTGATGTTTCCTGGTGATTTACCTGCGCCCAAAGTGCTCAATGACTTTCATCGAATGTGCGAGAACTTTCGCACCATGCCCAAAGCAACGATTGCTGTGATTGAGGGTCGGGTTGGTGGCGGTGGAGCTGAGTTGGTGAGTAGTTTTGATATGCGATTTGCTTCCGCTGGCAAGGCCATCTTCAATCAACCAGAAGTCGCCCTCGGGATATTGCCTGGCGGAAGTGGGACGGTACGCTTGCCGCGCTTGATTGGTCGCTCGCGCGCACTTGAAGTTATTTTAGGTGGTGAAGACATTGATGCCCACACAGCAGAGCAGTGGGGTTGGGTCAATCGAGCGCTTGGAGCCAAAGAATTATGGCCTTTTGTGAATAATTTGGCGCGACGTATTGCGTCGTTTCCTCCTCAAGCAGTTGCTGAAGCAAAAGCAGCCATTTTGCGTGCTGATCACAACATTGAAGAAGAACTACTGCAAGAAGCAGCTGGTTTTAATCGTCTCTTGGGTGATCCGCGCGCACAATTAGCGATGCGTAATTTCTTGGAACGCGGTGGTCAAACTCGGGAAGGCGAACTTCGTCTAGGAGCACTCGCTGACGAAATAAATGACTAGTTACTTTTAGCCAAGTCTGACGGGAACGCCGTTTTGGGCGGCGACTACTTCAAAAAAATCATTTCCCTTGTCGTCAACGACAATGAAGGCAGGAAAATTTTGTACTTCAATTTTCCAGACTGCTTCCATGCCAAGTTCTGCATATTCCAGAACTTCTACCTTGGTAATACAATCTTGAGCAAGGCGGGCAGCGGGTCCGCCGATTGATCCAAGATAAAAACCACCGTGAGTGTGACACGAGTCAGTGACCTGTTTTGATCTGTTGCCTTTTGCCAGCATCACAAAACTCCCACCAGCCGCCTGAAAGTCAGCAACGTAACTATCCATTCGGCCGGCCGTCGTTGGCCCAAATGCACCCGAGGCCATGCCTGTTGGAGTCTTTGCTGGACCTGCGTAATACACGCAGTAATCCTTCATGTACGAAGGAAGCCCATTGCCCGCATCCAGGCGTTCTTTGAGTTTTGCATGGGCGATATCACGGGCAACCACCATTGGCCCCGTCAACATAACACGAGTCTTAATTGGAAATTTACTGAGCGTGGCACGAATCTCATCCATCGAGCGAGTGAGATCAATATTGACGACTTCTGCATTTAGATCTTCGGGGGTGATGTCGGGCAAAAAACGGGCAGGGTCTGTCTCGAGGGCTTCCACGAAAATGCCTTGGCTTGTAATTTTTCCGAGGGCCTGTCGATCAGCACTGCACGACACCGCCAATGAAATCGGACAACTTGCGCCGTGTCGCGGAAGGCGAATGACTCGAACATCGTGACAGAAGTATTTACCCCCGAATTGTGCACCGATTCCGGTCTGCTGTGACAACAAAAGCATTTTCTGTTCGAGTTCAAGATCTCGAAATGCATGTCCGCTCGAATCACCAGTCGTCGGAAGCGAATCAAGGTATCGCGTGCTTGCCAATTTTGCAGTTTCAACACACTGTTCTGCCGATGTTCCGCCGATGACTACTGCAAGGTGATAGGGCGGACAAGCGGCTGTCCCGAGAGTTTGCATTTTTTCAAAGACCCACGGGAGGAGAGCCTTCTCATTGAGCAACGCCTTGGTCTCTTGAAAGAGATAACTCTTGTTGGCGGAACCACCACCTTTTGCCAAAAATAGGAATTTGTATTCGTCACCATCAGTCGCGGCGATTTTTATTTCAGCCGGCAGGTTGTTCCCAGTATTTATCTCCTCGTACATCGAAAGTGGTGCCATTTGGCTGTATCGCAAGTTGCTTGTTTGGTATGTATTAAAAACGCCCCGCGCGATTGCTTCCTCATCACCGCCTCCAGTTAAGACGAACTGCCCTTTTTTCGCTTTAATGATCGCTGTTCCGGTGTCTTGACACATTGGCAATACACCACCCGCGGAGATGCTCGCATTTTTCAGTAGATCAAGAGCGACGAAACGATCGTTGGCACTCGCTTCGGGATCTTCTAAAATATCGGCAAGCTGTTGTAGGTGGCTTGACCGCAAGAGGTGAGCGATGTCGCGCATTGCGATCTCGGTGAGAGTAGTAATGGCTTGTGGCGTGACTTGAAGAAAAGTTCCAGCAGTTGTGCTGACGGTGGATACACCGTCGGTGGAGATCAGGCGATAGGTGGTGGTGTCAGGACCCAGAGGGAAGATTTCGGCGAAATTGAATTCGAGCATGCCCCTACGCTAGAGCGCGGAGCAGTCAACGAAGCGTCGGGTCAATCGGCCATGAGTGCTTGGGGTAACGACCAGCCATTTCTTTTCGCACCTCAGCCCATGAACCAGTCCAAAAGCCCGGCAGATCTGAAGTGACTTGGATCGGACGCCCAGCAGGGGAGAGCAGTTGGACTTTGAGGGCAACGGCGTCGTTCAGCACACAGGGGTGAGAGACGAGTCCAAACAGCGACTGTACTCGTATTGCAATTGTTGGTGTGGTGGGTTCGGAATAGTCAATCGCAACAGGGTGGCCGTTGGGAGGCTCAAAATTTGGTGGCGCAATTAAGTCCAGTTCGATGCCCGCATCCCACGAAAGGAGAGCCCGCAGTGCCATGTCAATGTCAATACGACCCAAGTCTTCGTTGCTGGTGCAGTCTCTCAAAAAAGGTACAAGCCAATCCTCAATGGTGGCAAGCAGAGCTTTGTCTCCAACATTTGGCCAAGAATTCGGAGCGTAGTGACGCGCAAACATTATGCGTTGCTGAAATGAGCGGACTTTGCCATCAAAATTGAGCGGAGAAAGTTTATTACGCACAAGGTGTTGCCTTATGATTCCCACCACTTCGGCAGATGACTGAGAAGGTTTAACGCGCTCATCGAGCACAAGCGAGCCAATTTTGCGCGTTGTACGTGTCACGACGGCGCCACGCTTTGAGTCCCACTCAGTCACGGTGATGATTTCAACATCGTCACCCAGAGCAATCACGACATCATCAGCCTCAAGGGCTGCTGCACGACGAATGCGAGATGATTTGCGATTGCCATCAAGGTCTGCGGCAACGATAAATTGTTCATTTGCGAGAGAGTCTTTGGAATCCATCCATGCACCACCTCCAGCTCGCAACACAAATTGCCCTGCTGTCGTGCGCCGCATCGCCAAACGATCAGGATACGCCTGCACGAGAAGTGCCCCGACACGAGAGTTGATTTTTTCAGGTGTTACAGAGTTGACGACACTGATATCGGCTCGGCGAGCAATATCAATTGCACGTTCCATGATTCGCTGGACGCCATTTTGATCAGCGTCCTGATGTCTCTCATTTCCGATTATTATCGCAACGCGCTGTGCTAGGTCGGTGGGCAAAGTCTCTGGTCGACCGCGCAGAACATCGCGATCATCAAGCAGCGCCGAAATGACACATGCAATCCACGCATCAACGCCAGTGGAGCGTGCCACCATTGTTGCTAGACGGGGGTGCAGGGGAAGCCTCAACGCTTGGCGTCCAAGTTTGGTTATCTGGTTTTTGTCGTCAAGTATGTGCAACATCTGCAAGGTGTCGTGAGCAAGTCGTATCGCTCGTGGTGGCGGAGAATCCAGAAATTTTAAGTTTTGAAGTGGGGTTCCCCACGCGGCAAGTTCTAGAGCAACTCCGCACAGATCTATCTGAGTTATCTCTGCTGGCAAGTGCGGTAGACGAGTGGAGTCCTCGATGCGACTCCATAATCGGTAGGCAACTCCGGGAGCGACGCGACCAGCGCGCCCACTGCGTTGGTCTGCAGATGCACGGCTAGATGTGACAGTAATTAGTTCGGTGAGGCCAGTTCGTGGATCGAGTTTTGGAACACGCGCAAGACCCGCATCAATAACGACGTGCACGCCGCTGACCGTGAGGCTGGTCTCAGCGATATCGGTGCTAAGCACAACTCGACGACGAGTACCAGATGAGGCGATGAGTGCCGCATCTTGTTCGATAAATGGAAGCGCACCGGCAAGGCGCAGGACATCAATATGTGCTGGCACAAGGGGCACCACCACATCGCGAACCCGATTTATTTCCCCAATGCCGGGCAAAAACACCAAGATGTCACCGGTGTCGCTTTTTAGAGAATCCAAAATTGTTGATGAAACAATATTTTCAAGTCGATCATTTCGTTGTCGGGGCACGTACCGAACATCAATTGGAAAACCACGCCCGTCGCTGGTGACAATAGGAGCAGGTCCCAGCGGGTCAGCCAGCAACATAGAAAATTTTTCTGTCTGTGGAGTCGCAGACATCGCAAGAATGCGCATGTCAGAGCCAAGAGCATCCTGTGCGTCCAGAAGAAGTGCGAGCCCTACATCAGTTGGCACGTTGCGTTCGTGGACTTCATCAAAGATGACAAGCCCAACGCCCTCCAGGGATGGGTCTGCCTGTAATCGCCGAGTCAAGATTCCTTCGGTGAGCACTTCAATGCGAGTGTCGTCAGAAATATGGCGTTCATCACGAGTTTGATAGCCAACCATTTGACCCACTTTTTGACCCAACAAATCAGCCATCCGTCTTGCCGCCGCACGTGCTGCAAGGCGTCGGGGTTCAAGGATTAAAATTCGTTTGTTTTCAATCCATGGTTCCTGCAGTAAACGCAAAGGAACAATTGTTGTTTTTCCTGCGCCTGGGGGTGCAACAAGAATTACGCCGCGACGCAGGGCGAGTGCACCTCGAAGTTGTTCAAGGACGGCTTCAATCGGGAGAGATGCGGATGTAGATAATTCAGACAAAAGCGGCAGTACCGCGAAAGGTTCCTGGATCGCCTGGCGCGGGAATTGGTGGTGAAGACCAGTTCGTCAAGGTAGCAATTGTGTCACTGACATGGCGCCACGACTCTGCGGACCAACCTTGAGCGTGAGCAGATATTGTGCCATTGGCTTGCACGAGTACGAATGCAGGTAACTCGGTGAGACCGAGCGCTTTGACGGCGACGCGATCGGGGTCGACAAACACCAGAAAATCTTCCGCGTAGGGGCCCAGAAATATTTTTGCTTCCTTGGGACTGCATGTGATTAGCCAATTGACACGAACGGCTGCATCGCTGAATTGGTGCAAAATTCGCGCCGCGGTATCAAGAATCCAGGCACTTTCATTGGTGTAGGGGTCGATGACAACTGTGGCCATATGAAACATTGTCAGCCATTCGCGCAAAGTTCGAGATTGACCTGTGAGCGAGGTAAGGACAAGATCAGGACTGGGAGGGGGTAATTGTTCTGAGACCACGGAGACGACGCTAGTGCCTTGGCACTAGCGTTCGGTAGGTGCACCCCATTGAACATCTGCGATATGTAGCTCGCTCTCACGGGTCTGACCCCATTGAACTGGTCCTAGAGACTGCTGACGCCTTCGGTTCAATCGTGGGCGATCCTGCTGGCCTCGTGGTCGCGGCGCGACGGGTGGTGGAACACCACCCTACAAACGCTCCTTTGTGGTGGATGTGCGCACGTGTCTTGACGGCATTAGATCCGCGGCGTGAATTGCGCGACTGTATTGCTGCCCTGCAAAATGATGAGACATCGGTGCACATAGTTGATGCTTTGTCCGATGATGCCACTGTATGCATTGTCGGTTGGAACGGACTTGTAGTTGATGCTCTTGCCCGTCGTGGTGACACGTTTGTTTTAGTTGTTGACAGCAATGGCGAAGGGCAACATGCCCTCAGGTATTTTGATCGACACGATATTGCCGCCGAATTAGTTGGTCCAGAGGGCGCGGGGGCAGCAGCTGAATTTGCTGATGTCACCATCGTCTCAGCAGATGCCTGTGGTCGGGATTCGGTGTTGGCTGCGGGTGGGGCACTGGCTATCGCCAGTGTTGCATATTGCTCCCAAAAACCTGTGTGGCTGGTGGCAGGTTGCGGAACCCGACTTGCAGATCCGTTGTGGGAAGCAGTCCTTGCAAGTGCCCGCTTTCGCCCTGACTCGTGGGCGACTGGCGTTGACGTAGTGCCCCTTGCAATCTGTTCATTTGTTGTTGGGCCAGATGGCATGAAGCCCGCAATGTCAGCCAGTCTTGCGCCCGAATGTCAACACGCACCCGAGTTGCTCAGACGCAGCGTTATCTGACCCTTAAAATTTTGTTACCAATCGTCTAGGTTGTAGCAATGGCTAGTAGACGTAATCAGATTGAAATGACACCTCTCGAAGTGGAGCAGTTCCTCTGCGGAAGGTACGTAATGAACATCGCAACAAATGGACCAAACGGATACCCGCACCTCGTGGCGATGTGGTTCGCCATGATTGATGGAAAACCTGTGTTTTGGACGTTTGGAAAGGCGCAAAAAGTCATGAATCTTCGGCGCGACGCGCGGATTACTGCCCTTGTTGAAACTGGAGAGGACTACAACGAACTTCGGGGAGTAGAACTTGTCGGAACAGCACGTCTCGTGGAAGATCATGAGGAAATCGTGCGGATAGGAGCGCTCGTGGCTCAAAAATATAGTGGTGATATTGCAGTCGGACCAGAAGGAATGCAATTCATTGACATGCAGGCACATAAGCGAATTGGTGTTGTGATTGATGTAGAAAAAACTGTGACATGGGATCACACAAAACTGGGTGGCGTCTACTAGGGGGATCCTGATGGGTGAGAAAATTAGTTTTAAAAGCAATGGTTCGACGTGTGATGGATACATCTCTGGTTCAGGTGGCGCTGGGATCATCGTGATTCAAGAATGGTGGGGTCTTGTGCCACACATTTGCGATGTCGTTGATCGATTCGGGGCTGCTGGATATACGGCACTGGCGCCTGACTTGTACCACGGCGAATCAAGTCAAGAACCCGATGGTGCAGGCAAGTTGATGATGGGGCTGAATCTCGGTCAGGCGGCAAAAGATTTAAGCGGAGCCATTGATGCGCTGCAACAACGAACCGGCCGCAGCAAAGTTGGAGTTGTTGGATTTTGTATGGGTGGGGGATTGACGCTTGCGTTGGCTTGTCAACGACCAGATGCAGTCGCCGCTGCAGCCCCTTTCTATGGAGTTATTCCCTGGGCGAGTGCGCAGCCAAACTGGAGTGCTCTCAACGCTGTAGTCGAGGGGCATTATGCATCAAACGACGGATTCGCCTCACCAGAACAGGCGCGCGCAATTGAATCGGATCTGCGTTCGCGTGGCAAAGTCGCCACATTGCATATTTACGAAGGCACAGAACACGCATTTTTCAACAATTCACGTCCAGAGGTTTTCAATGCCGACGCCGCACAGACGGCATGGGATCGCACCTTGGCGTTATTTGCTGCGAACCTCTGATCGCTTCTATCTAGATTTTGAGAGCAGCGATTGCTTGGGCAATCGCAAGACTGCGACGAGCATTATCAACGTGCAGGTTCTCGATCATGCGACCATCTAATTGCACAACGCCCACTCCAGCAGCGAGAGCTTCATCAAATGCAGCAATAACCCGTTTCGCGTATTCGACTTCGGTTTCGCTCGGCGCCCACATGTCGTTGGCACCCTCAACTTGATCAGGGTGGATCAAAGTTTTACCGTCAAATCCCATATCGGCACCCTGACCGCATTCGGCCAAAAATCCACCAGTGTTCTTGATGTCGTTATAAACACCGTCCAGGATTATTTTGCCAGCCTCGCGTGCCCCGAGAAGTGCTGTTGCAAGATGCCCAATTAGCGGTGCCCGCCCAGGTATTTGTTTGGCACGTAACTCTTTCGTTAGGTCGTTGGTTCCCATCACCAATACGACCACCCGCGGATGTGCCGCAATTGAGCGCACATTGAATATCGCCTCAGGGGTTTCAATCATGGCCCAAATGTTCATGCCACTCGGTGCACCTGCAGCATCAAGGGCATCAGAAATGGCCTGTACTTCTGCAACATTATTTATTTTTGGAATCACCACCGCTGATACGCAACTTTTTGCTGCTGCGGCAATATCTGCCGCTCCCCATGGTGTTGCAAGTGAATTGCAGCGGATGGTTATTTCACGATTTCCATAGTCTCCCGATGATGCCGCAGCACAAGCGTTTGCTCTGGCTGCATCTTTTGCGTCAGGAGCAACAGCATCCTCCAAATCAAAGATGAGTGCGTCACAGGGGATATTTTTGGCTTTTTCAAGGGCTCTTTCATTGGCTGCAGGCATGTACAACACCGAGCGCCGTGGGCGTAAATCTGTCATGGGTGTCTCCTGTTTCAATTATTCAAGATGTTTCAGAATCCGTATAACGATGCCAATTGCGGATCACGAGCAGCAAGTTGACGGGCAAGTTGCACCACAACGTGACACTGCTTAACTGACGCATCATCTTCCATTTTGCCGTCAAGCATGATTGCGCCAGTTCCGTCACCCATGGCCTCAATCACGCGTTGTGCCTGAGCAACATCTTGTGCACGAGGACTAAAAACACGCTTGGCGATATCAATTTGGACGGGATGCAAACTCCAGGCGCCAACACAACCCAGCAGGTATGCATTGCGAAACTGATCTTCACAGGCGACAACATCTTTGATGTCTCCGAATGGTCCGTAAAAGGGCAAAATGCCATGCGTAACACAAGCATCCACCATGCGAGCAAGAGTGTAGTGCCACAAATCCTGCTGAAACGCCGCGCGAATCGCCTCTGGATTATTAGCATCGGGATCTTGTCGCACGACATAGTCGGGATGTCCACCTCCGACGCGAGTTGTTTTCATGCGGCGATTGGCGGCGAGGTCCGCAGGTCCAAGCGAAAGTCCTTGCATGCGAGGAGAAGCACCACATATTTGCTCGACGTTGGCAACTCCGCGCGCCGTTTCAAGGAGGGCGTGCACCAGGATGGGGCGAGTGAGGTGCGCACGCGCCTCAAGTTGAGCAAGAAGACGATCAACATAGTGAATGTCTTCGGGTCCTTCAACTTTTGGAATCATGATGACATCGACTTTGTCACCAGCTTCGGTGACAATTCTCGTGATGTCATCCAAGAACCATGGCGAATCCAAACTGTTTACTCGCGTCCACAATTGTGTGTCACCCATTTTGAGATTCTTGGCGACATTAATGAATCCTTGGCGCGCCGCCTCTTTGTCTGCCATGGGAATCGCGTCTTCAAGATTGCCGAGCAAGATGTCAACGGTTGAGACAACCTCGGGCAGTTTGGCCACAACTTTTTCAAGTTGTGGTGGGAAAAAATGAATCACTCGACTGGGTCGGAACGGAATCTCACGCAGTGGCGTGGGGGCCCCAGCGGCAAGAGGTTTGAAGAAATCACGAGGAGGTCGCACACCTAGAGCGTAGGTGGAAACAGTGGTCTTGGCGCACCAGCAGACCTATCCTGCTGGGGATGACGAAACAGATTAAGGCAATTTTATTTGACGCTGGCGGTGTGCTTGTTCTCCCAGACCCCACGGTATTGGCTCCGCTTTTGCAGTTTTATGGGGCATCGGCACCAATTGAGCAGTATGTGCGGGCCCATTACGTGGGGATGGCCGCCAAGTCCAAAACGCGCTCCCTTGAGTCTGATTGGTCGGCTTATAACGAGGCCTATGTGCGTCATGTTGGGGTGCCAGAACAAGATTGCGACGCTGCTTGTGCCACCCTTTCACGAACCAGAAGCGCATACTTGTGGCGTTATCCAGTTGCCCAAAGTGCATCAGCCCTGAATGCACTGCACGAGGCCGGAATGCCAATTGGTGTGGTGAGTAATGCCAATGGACAAATTGAAGAAATATTAGTCAGAAGTGGAATGTGCCAGGTTGGCATCGGGAATGGTGCTCCGGTTCGGTGTGTTATCGACAGCCATATAGTTGGAGTCTCCAAACCAGATCCAAAGATCTTTGATTTCGCACTTCCGTTTTTCCCAGGTATTGAGCGAGACAGTATTGCTTATGTCGGGGACTCCGTGATGATGGATGTTGAAGGTTCTCTAGCAGCGGGACTTGTGCCGTATTTACTGGACCCCTACGGGGACTCTCCAGCATGCGGCGCAACTGTTATTGGTTCGCTAAACGAACTACTTGCCCTGTGCCTCGATTAGCCGCCGGGCGATGACTTTTAGACAGAGTGTTTCGTCGGCACCTTCAAAAATCGACAACACACGAGCGTCAACATAGAGACGGCTTACTGAGTATTCCTCCGCATAACCGTAGCCACCATGTATCTGCAGTGCTTCGCGCGTCACCCATTCGGCTGCTTTGCAAACATAGGCCTTCACCATGCTTGCCTCCATCGCGCCTTCACCTTTACCCATGAGACCTGCAACTGCATACGAAAACTGACGTGAACCTTGAATCACCATTGCCATTCGTCCAAGTTTTACCTTGGTGAGTTCAAAATTAAAGATGCTTTCACCAAATACGGTGCGATTGTTGGCGTAGTCAAGTGCCGCATCGTATGCCGCTTGCATCACGCCAACTGCCCGCGCTGCGGTTTGGAGGCGGCCGTTTTCGAAGCCTTCCATTTGCAGATAAAAACCTCTTCCAAGTCCAGCGTCCCCGCCAATCAAATTGTCAGCAGGAACCCACCAATTTTCAATTGCAATTTCGTATGAATGCATTCCCCGATACCCGATGGTGTCAATTGGCCGACCTTCCATGCGGCCACCACCGTCTTGGTGAAACACAAAACCATGAGACTCTCCCAATGGTTTAGGCACAATAAACAAACTCAAACCACGATGGGTGAGCGAGCGGTCTGGATCAGTGCGGGCCAGCAACATCAGCACGTTGGCCCGAGCAGCAAAGGTGCACCATGTCTTTACGCCATTGATCACCCAACCTTCTTGGCCATCGGCATTTTTTGCGCGCACGCCTGTCGTTTTGATGCCAGCAACATCACTGCCGTAGTCAGGTTCCGTGACGGCAACTGCAGCCATCACTTCGGCGCTCGCTAACTTTGGCAACCACTCGTGTTTCTGTTCTTCCGTTCCACCTTTGACAAGGGCACGAGTAAGAATCTCTGGACGAGTGATTAACGAACCACCAATTCCAAGGGATGCATGCGAGAGTTCTTCGGTGGCAATCACTGAAGCCATGTATTCACCCTCGCCACCTTCGCTGAACCCACCGTATTCCGAAGGAACGCTAAGTCCAAAGGCTCCGATGTCTGCAAGTCCCGAGATGATTTTCTCGGGTACGTCGCCATTAAATCTGTGAACATGCTCTGCCTCAGGGGCAATTACCTTGCTTGCAAAGAGTCGAAACGTGTCTTGCACCATTTCAAAGTCGCTGTCAAGATGCCGAGGTCCTGGTGTGTCTGCAAGCGATGCCAAAAACTCTGGAGCCCGATAGGTGGCTAGGAATTCATTGGTGCTGGAGAATTCATCCAGATTAACTCCCCACATTTTTTCACGACCGATTAACCGAGAGATGAGGTCGTGCACCATGTCAGCAGTAAATGCACACGTGATGCGCCCTTCGATGTCGCCCTTGGCGCCGTAATCAAGCAATGACCGCGCAGTTTCTACGGCAGCCGAAGCATGAGCAAGATCGTAAGCAAGTGTCTGATTTTCGTCTGGACCACCCGATTTTGTAAGGGTTGCAATGCCTGTTGCAATTATTTTTTTAGCAATTGCGATAGCCGCAGCGGCTCCTTGCAGGTCAGGGGAAGTTGTGAGGCTCATATCACCAAACGCTAGTGAAAGAACAGGCACGAACTAGCACCCTCGTCGGATTTTCCAAGATGGAGGCGCGTGACGGTGGTCGCGCCTAGTCTGAAGAGGTGCCTAAGTTGGTTGGCAATACCTCGATGGGGGACTCATGGATTAAAAGTGAGCCTGATGTCGACGTTGAAAGGCGGGTACTTGACGCCCAAATTGCATACCTGATGAGTCAACCTGAGTTGCTCGGCGAGACTCTGGCAATCGTTGTCGTTCATCGGGGACAAATTGTGGCCGAGGCATACGGGCCGGGCATAGATAGCGACACAAAACTGATTTCATGGTCGATGGCAAAAAGCATCACGCATGCATTGATTGGCATGGCCATGGGAGATGGACTGCTAGATGTCAATGCTCCAACCGGACTACCTGAGTGGGCCGATGATGATCGCAGAGAAATCACGATGCAGCATCTCTTGGAGATGCGCTCTGGTTTGTCGTGGACGGAGGATTATCTGGACGAGAAAGCCTCTGATGTCATCAAAATGTTGTTTGGAAGTGGCTCTGATGACAATGCAGGGTTTGCGATTTCTAAATCACTGGAGTACCAACCGGGATCAAATTGGAGTTACTCTTCGGGCACAACAAATATCATCACCAGGCTTTTAGCGCGGGCGCTCAAGGAAGAAATTGGCAGCAACGCAATGGTTTGTAATTTTTTGCAACAAAGATTATTTGACGCCCTTGGAATGAACTCTGCGAGTGCCAAGTTTGACCCCTCCGGAACATTCGTGGGTTCGTCCTATGTTTTTGCCAGTGCTCGAGACTTTGCCAAGTTCGGATACCTGTATCTCAATGACGGCATGCTCGGCCAAAAGCGCGTCCTTCCAGTCGGATGGGTAGACCATGGTGCAAGGTTCAGTGCTTATGACCCTGACAATGGGTTTTGCTATGGCTCACACTGGTGGACGTGGCCGAGCGAACCAAAAAGCATGGTCGCGCTTGGCTACGAAGGGCAATACACGTGGGTGCTCCCATGTAGAGACCTTGTTTTGGTGCGCCTCGGCAAAACAGATGCAAGCAAAAAAAATGCGCTTACGCATCATTTGCTCTCTGTTATCGGGGCATTCCCTATTGCGACATCGCTTATTGATAAAAGTAGTGGCAGTGCCTGAGCAAAAATTCAAATACCTGAGGACAGCCAAGATGGTGACGCTGTTTGCGGTAATTTATTTTTTCGTACTTCCACTTGTACCTGGTTTTCGCCAAGCGATCAACCAAATATCTGAAGTTGACCCTGGGATGTTGTTTGTCGGCGTGGGACTGCAAGCTTTTTCACTCTTGGCGTACACACTTTTGACTCGTGCGGCACTTGGGCAGGAAGCCTCAAAAATCAGCACCACTCGACTTTTTAGAATACAACTCAGCACGAAAGCACTGGGCAACATCATGCCCGGCGGAAGTGCTGCAAGTTCGGCGCTCGGCTATCGACTCTTGACGACTTGTGGCATCTCGGGTCCAGATGCCGGATTTGCGTTGGCGACAGCAGGTATTGGTTCGGCAATGGTGCTCAATGTCATCTTGTGGCTGGGTCTGATTATTTCTATTCCGGGAAGGGGGGTGAACCCCATCTATGGAACTGCTGCAGTTGTCGGGATTATCTTGATGGCATTTGCTGCATTTTTAATATTTGGTCTAGTTGAGGGCCAGGGTCGTTCGGAGCGAATGGTGCGCAGGATTGCCCGCAGGGTGCGCTACGACGAAGAACGTGCAGCCGATGTTCTACAACATCTTGGACTGCGCGTTGAACTTCTTGCTGCTGATCACAAATTGTTGATTCGAGTCGTTGGCTGGGCCACTGTTAACTGGATTCTTGACGGAGCATCGCTTTGGGTGATGGTCAATGCTTTTGGGGGTTCATTGCATTTTGATGGACTCGTCGTGGCTTTTGGTCTCGCCAATGTAATGGCGGTGATCCCGATCACTCCCGGTGGTCTTGGCATCGTGGAAGGCATTTACATTCCAACCCTGGTGGGTTTTGGATTAACGCGCACAGTTGCCACAGTAAGTGTGCTGACATATCGGGTGGCACAGTTTTGGTTACCGATCTTGGTGGGTTGGCTTTGCTATCTGTCATTGCGGGTTGGGCCGTTTTCTATCGAGCGGATGAAGCGACTAGGACCAATGCCTGCTTTGCTGAAGCGGGAAGTCGCACGCGGAGTCAACAATGTTGATTGGGTAGAGCGTTTTGCGCCCAAAGACCGCACAGGACAGTTCGTGCGGCCAACGGTAGACAAGGATGAACTTGAGTATTCAGACGATGACTCTGGAAGTGTCGCCCAGCCTGAACTATCGTCAGAGTAGTGGCTATTCATGAGCGTCCCTTTGGTCGGTGTCTAGAAGACTTTGTGATCGGAGATGTGTATCGACATTGGCCCGGAAAAACCATCACTGAATACGACGATCATCTGTTTTGTATGATCACGATGAATCATCATCCACTCCACACCAATGATTGGTTTGCGGCCCAAAGTGTTCAGGGGCGCAATGTGGTGGTGGGTAATTTGGTCTATTCATTGGTGCTTGGAATGAGTGTTCCAGATGTCAGCGGAGCAGCGATTGCCAATCTTGAAGTCGAGACATTGCAACACAAGTTCCCCACCTTTCATGGAGACACCGTCCATGCGGAGACGCGCGTCCTTGAAGTACAAGAAAGTAAGTCAAAAAACGATCGTGGGATTGTGACTGTTGAAACAAAAGGTTTCAATCAAGACGGAAAAGAGGTTTGCTACTTTCGTCGTCGCGTAATGGTCTGGAAAAGAGAATTTGCTCCGATGCGTCGTCGTCCCCATGATGGCCAAGATGTGTGGTCTGACTGATCGTTAGGTTTGGGCGACAGAAACCCAATCCACAATTGCTTTATTTACAATTTTTGGTTGCTCAAGATGCAAAAAGTGGCCAGCATCCTGGATTATCTCGGTTTTCACTGTTGGACAAAGGGCGCGTGCTGATTCAGCAACTGGGGCGAGCATGCACCCGTCATTGACTCCATGTAGATAAAGAGTTGGCTGTGTGGGTATCTGCGTAGTTGCATTTTGGATGTCTTCTAGTGCGGGATCACGTTTTCCATCACCGAGCGTGGCACGGTAATACCCGAGGGCGGCCGCGAGATTGGCTGGCTCGCGCAAACAGTCTTTGACGTGGGCAATGTCGACACTTCCATCAAAGCCTGGTGACCAGTCGCTCCACAACATGTCGATAAATGCATGATCATTGGCGGCAACCACGAGATCAGATAGGGCATGTTGAAAAAAGAACATGTACCAACTGTGTTTTATTTGAGCAAGATTGTTCATGAACGCAAGTCCTACGGCTGGGCCTGGAGGTACGGCCATCCCGACAACACTTCGCCAACGCGTTGGTTCATGAACGGCGGCACCGAAGACTGTCATTGAACCCCAGTCGTGACCGATTATTACTGCGCTCGAGTCAGCACCCAGCGCCTCATGAAGCGCATTTGCATCCGCCGAAAGAGCCCCAGTTTGGTAATAACCATCGATCGGGATACTTGTTGGGGCATAGCCGCGAGTAAATGGCGCAACGGCATGAAAGCCGGCGTTAGCGAGCTCTGGAAGTAGATATCGCCAAGTGTGGGCACTGTCTGGGAATCCGTGGAGGCAAAGAGCAAGCGGTCCACTCCCACATTCCAGCAGACCAAAGGAAACGCCACGGGCGGTGATAGTTCTTGTTGAGATCGAGGTCATAGCGCAAGAGTAGTCGGCAACCACAATCTGGTGCGACGCACGTCACGCCCCGACCCTCTAGGCAAAATGGGATAGCTGGGTCTAGCGTGGACATCGTGGGGACAAAAAGTATAGATGTGATGTTTCATGGCGTACGGGGATCAACGCCATGTCATTGCCCGGAGACATTTCGTTATGGCGGAAATACATCTTGTGTGTCACTAAATGTTGTCGGGCAACAACAAATTATTCTTGATCTCGGCACTGGACTGCAATATCTGGGTCATCAAATTGTCAAGGAAAAGAAGCCGTTTCATGCGACTGCATTGTTGTCCCACCTGCATTGGGATCATGTTCAAGGGATGCCATTTTTTACCCCAATGATGAGTGATGATGCGATTCTAGATGTATATGGTCCGGCCCAAGAAAGTGGTGTGCAATTACAAACTGCGATAACAGAAATGATCAGGCCACCAATGTTCCCACTCGGCATCATGGATTTTCCGGGCACGTTCAATTTTATTGATATATCAGACAATGATTTTTACATTGGTGATTTCAAGATTCGCTCCCGACAGATCCCTCATGTCGGGAACACGCTTGGATTCCGAGTGGAGATTGACGGCATCAGTGTTGCTTATTTGTCGGATCATCAACAGCCCTACGATGGGTCATTCACGGTGATTGAGTCGGTACATGAATTGGTGGATGATTGCGATCTCCTAATTCATGACTCCCAGTACACGCCTGCTGAGTTTAAGCAAAAATTTAATTGGGGTCACTGCACGCCGGACTTTGCAGTGCAAGTGGCAAAAGAGTGCCGTGTCAAACGGTTGGTGATGTTTCACCACGATCCGTTACGCAATGACTCCGCGCTTGATGAACTTGCCCAAATGAGGGTTTCGGAGGGTCTCGAGGTGATCGTCGCAGCCGAGGGGATGACCATAACGCTGCAATGACATCTGAACGAATCAGCGTGCAACTGGTGAAGTTGTCTATTGTGTCACTGTGAGTTCTTTTGACAGCACCCACTTCAGATCGGTGCTCAGCAATGTGCCGACATCTGTTGTGATAGTTACCGGCCTAGACGCCAATTCAGAACCCCATGGCATCACGATTGGTACATTCACCTCAGTTTCACTTGAACCACCGCTTGTTGGGTTTTTGCCTGGAATAAATTCGACATCATGGCCTCTCATTGCATCTAACGGTTCGTTCTGTGTGAATGTTTTGTCAAGCCAGCAGACAGAGTTGTGTTGGAAGTTCGCCAAAGAAGCAGAAAATCGCTTTGATGGCATCAATTGGAGCGCAGCTCCGAGTGGGTCTCCCATTATTGACGGCAGTCTGGCCTGGATCGACTGCGCAATTCATTCAATCACTGAGTTTGGTGACCATCTCTTGGTGGTGGGCCGAGTTGAGCACCTTATGAAAAATGATCCAGCAGTAGACGCGATGGTGTTCTTTGCCGGCAAAGTCACCAGCGTGACTCGATCCGACTAACTGTTCTGATGGGTAGGGTCTTGGCGGCAATTGTCGGCGTTGTCTTCGCTGTTGCAGGTGCCCAAAAAATTTTAGGTTGGAATCAGTGGATAAGTGATGCACGAGCGCAAGGAGTCAAGAAATTGCTTGCTGCATGTATTCCCGTCACAGAACTCGTTCTAGGAGTTTTGCTCACTGCATTTGGGCTCTCAAGCCTGGTGCTCGGCATCTCAACGGCTCTGCTGATGGTATTCACGGTATTTTTAGCTGTGAGTATCCGCAGCGGAAGTCAACAGCCTTGTGCATGTTTTGGTTCACGCGTTCGTCGTCCACCGTCGGCAAAAGATCTGGTCAGAAATGTTCTGTTGATGAGTCTGTTATTTGCTGCAGCAATTATTGGCCAGTAGCGACCAGAATAAATGTGAGCGTGCGTGCTTCGTCACGCCATCGTTCATATCGACCAGTTGGGCCACCATGACCAGCGCCCATCTCACATTTCAAGACAACAAGTGTTGTTGGTGAATCATGCCGCAGGCGCGCGACCCATTTGGCTGGTTCGTGATAACTCACGCGCGGATCGTTGAGTCCAGCGGTGACATATAATGCGGGATACCGAACGCGCTGGACATTGTCATAAGGCGAATAAGAAAGCATGTAACTTGCCCACGGCTCAACGCGCGGGTCACCCCATTCTTCCCACTCCGTTATCGTCAATGGCAGACTGGGATCGCTCATTGAGGTTACGACATCAACAAATGGGACTTCAGCAACGGCTGCTTGAAACAAACTGGGCTCAAAGTTGATGCATGCTCCAACGAGCAACCCACCAGCACTTCCGCCGCGAAGAACAATTTTGTCACCGCTTGTCTTGGTGTCAGCGAGAAAACGTGCACACGCAATCGTGTCGGTAAATGTGTTGCGTTTATTCAAAAGTTTGCCATCCGTGTACCACTGACGACCCATTTCACCCCCACCACGGGGATGGGCAAGGGCCCACACCCATCCGCGATCAAGCAGTGATAATCGTGCCGTTGAAAACCAGGGCGGGGTCGACAGTTCATACGATCCGTACGCATAGAGCAGAGCGGGAGCGGTTCCATCAGCGGGGGTATCGCGGTGTCGCACGATGTCGAGGGGAATCCGGGTGCCATCGGTTGCAATTGCCCATGAGCGAGTGGCTACATAATCGCCGAGTTTGACATTTGGAACTTCGATGCGTTTGAGCACAACCGTACTCGCATCCGCCACCGTGTAATCAATGATTGTAGGTGGCATGACAAGTGATTGCATGTTGATACGGATGGTTTCACACCTGAACTGTGGATTTGAGTCCATTTCTATCTCGTGTGGCTCGGACGCGACTTCAACATCACGAATTAGGGCGTTGTGGTCAACGAGGTATAGGTGTTGCTGACCATCAACCCATCGCTGCATCACTCCAAATTCAGCAAAGCAATCAAAATCTACAATGCGATGTCCTGCCGTGTGGGGTACGAACGTTGCCCATGCCGACGGATTACTTGTTGGTGCAATACAGACCTGAAAATCTTGAGCATCAAGGTTGGTGACAACAACAAAATTTTCCCCCCAATGATCAACTGTATATTCAATGTCAATTTGGCGCTTGGCGACAATCCGCATTTTTGAAGTTGGATTTTTAGCATCAATCAACCATGACTCACTTGATGTTTTGCTCGCGGACTCGACGATAATCCATTGTTCAGAACGAGAAAGTTCTATCCCAACAAAAAACCGCTCATCTGATTCTGTAAATATCAAGATGTCGGCCGATTGTTGCGTGCCGACTTCGTGACGCCATACCTGGTGTGGTCGCATCGCTTCATCGGGTGTCACATAAAACAGATACTTGGAATCATTTGACCACGCTGTCCCGCCCCAGGTGGTGTCGGTTATGACATCAGCAAGATCTGTTTGCAAGGAAATATCACGAAAGCGCAATGTGTAGTGTTCTCCACCATCTGTGTCACTTGACCATGCCAATAAGTTTTCATCAGGACTGATCTCGAAAGCATTTAGCGAAAAATAGTTATGCCCGACTGCCTCGATGTTTTCATCCAGTAGAAGTGTTGTTTGGGCGGTGTCTCGAGTCAGTCCCCGTGAATGTATGGCATAGGCACTTCCGGCAATGGTGCGCGTGGTATACCAATACCCACCTTTTTGAACTGGTGGTGCAGAGTCATCTTCTTTTGTACGAGTTTGTATCTCTGTAAATATTGCATCAGTAAGTTCGTTGTGTGGCGCAAACCACTCGTCCGCAAAGGTGTTCTCAGTTTCTAAATATGAAATTGTTGCTGGATCATCTTTATTTGACAACCACGCGTAGGGGTCGCTGGTGGCACCAGTGATGCGAGCGTGCTGATGGGCCCGTCGGGGGGCAAGGGGCTTGGTACTCACTACTGCAGACTACGACCTGTCTCTTGTCGCACAAAGGGGCAGTACCCAGTTTTTGCAAGTACCGTAGATCTTGTGCGCGTATGGATTGATCAGGACCTCTGCACCGGAGACGGGCTCTGTGTCGATCACTGTCCTGATGTGTTTGTGCAACTTGAAGACGGCATCGCCTATGTCGCCAATGTCGGGAGAAGTCTCAATGACCCTGGTGGATCTGGGTCATTAGCTGATGTGCCAAGACAACATGTGCAGGCTGTTGTGCAAGCGGCCGAAATGTGCCCCGGGGAATGTATTTTTATTGAGATTGGTATCGAAGCAGTTATGCCTGGAGAGCGGTTGCTGGACTCAGCAAGATCCCAGTAAAAAGCCGATGGCTAAAGCCGAGGTGCATCTGCAATAAGGTTGGGTCCAATGAAGCGGACAAGTGTTGGCCATTTAAATAGTGCTTCTGCGAAGGCTCTGGATGTTTTTGGTGAGTTCTGGAATCTTTTGATTATCCGCTCAATCTTTATGGGAGTCACGAAGTTTGAGGCGCTGCAAACAGATTTACATATTTCCAGGAATATTCTGACCGACAGGCTGTCATCGCTTGTAGAGGCAGGCGTGTTGAAAAAAATTATTTACAATCAAAAACCAAAACGCTTCGAATATCACCTCACTGAAAAAGGTGACGATTTGTTTGCGGTGATGAGCATGATTAAAGCCTGGGGTGACAAGTGGCTGATGGACGGG
>SXUP01000012.1 GCA_005790505.1 Actinomycetota bacterium | reverse complement strand
TTGCTGGTATCGTTCACCTTGCTCAGCCGCCGGTTGAGTGCCTGCCTCGGCAGGCGTCCCCGATATGTAATTTAAGTATTTATCCATCTCGAAAGTGAACCGTCCCTTGTCCGACTCGACCCTAACCTCTGCTCCTCCCTTGGGATCTTTTGATGCAGAGGGCTCTTATGTAAACCGCCAGATAACTGAGCGTGATATTTCCACATCTTTTGCAGATGCAATTGACGAAACATTCGTCGATATAAAAGAAGGCAAACTCGTCACCGGAACCGTGGTGAAAATAGATCGTGATGGCGTTCTAGTCGACATCGGTTATAAGACTGAGGGAGTTATTCCTCCCCGCGAACTCCACATTAAAAATGACATTGATCCAAATGAAGTGGTCAAACTTGGTGAAAAAATTGAAACTCTGGTTCTGACACTCGAGGATAAAGAGGGTCGTCTTCTGTTGTCCAAGAAACGTGCCCAATACGAAAAGGCGTGGGAAGACATCGAACGGAAGAAGAACAATGACGAGTTCGTGGAAGGAATTGTTATTGAAGTTGTCAAGGGCGGTCTGATTGTCGATATTGGTCTTCGCGGCTTCCTGCCAGCATCGCTTGTTGAACTTCGTCGGGTGCGGGACCTCACTCCATATATGGGCAAGCCGATTCAAGCAAAGATTCTTGAGCTTGATCGCAATCGCAACAATGTCGTGTTGTCAAGGAGGGGTTTCCTGGAAGAGACTCAGAAGGAAAAGCGTGATGAGTTCCTTGACAATCTGAAGCCAGGTCAAATTCGTACGGGTCATATCTCGAGCGTCGTTGCCTTCGGTGCGTTTGTAGATCTTGGTGGAATGGACGGCTTGATTCATGTGTCTGAGTTGTCATGGAAACACGTCGAGCATCCTTCGTCAGTAGTTGAGATCGGTCAAGAAGTAACCGTGCAGGTGCTTGAAGTTGATATGTCGCGGGAACGTATTTCGTTGTCTTTAAAGGCAACTCTGCAAGATCCATGGCAAGAGTTCGCTTCGGGTCACGAAGTTGGGCAACTCGTCTATGGTCGAGTGACAAAACTGATGCCGTTTGGTGCCTTCGTTCAAGTTGGTGAGGGCATTGAAGGACTCGTTCACATCTCAGAGATGTCAACTCAACACGTCGAAGCGCCCGAACATGTGGTGACGCCAGGTGAAGAACTGTGGGTAAAAATCGTGGAGCTTGATTTGGCCCGCCGTCGGATTTCAATCAGCATCAAACAAGCAGCCGAAGGTGGCGAGTTGGCTGCGGAATATCACGGTCAATTTGAAGTTGATGAACACGGCAACTGGGTTGGTGGTGACGATACCGAACGCGAAACAGCCTGGGCCGATTACTACAAAGAGGTGAACAACGGTGGAACAGAAAACTCGGCCCCATCAGCGAATGCGGCTGCAACTGAAGCAGAGACTGTTGCCAACGCAGGCGATCAATCCGCCTAGTTTTGCAGGATGATCCTGATTGGACTCACGGGGGGAATTGGCTCGGGCAAATCAACTGTGTCGGCGCTCTTGGCTGAACACGGTGCGATCGTCATTGATGGTGACGCCATTACGAGAGACCTGCAGCGACCCGGAGAACCTCTATTAAAAGTACTCGTCGAGCGCTTTGGCCCTGAGATTTTAAACAGCAGTGGCGAATTAGATCGTGGGGCTCTGGCGGCGATCGTGTTCACCGACAAAGAAGCCCTGACTGATCTCAATAAAATCGTGCATCCATTGGTCGGGAAAGAAATGGAACGTCGAATGGCCGAGCAACGACACACGGACAATGTTGTGGTGCTCGATATCCCGCTCTTGGCAGAAAACCCTCGCAAGGGACTCAGTGGTGTCATCGTGGTTGATATTGAGACGGATCTTGCAGTTCAGCGGTTGAGTGCTTTTCGCAACATGAGCGCCCAAGATGCTCGAGCGCGTATCGCCAATCAAGCATCACGCGAGACTCGACTAGCAATCGCCGATCAGGTGATTGATAACTCGGGCTCTCTAGAAGAACTCAAGTTCCAAGTTGACCGAGTCTGGGAGTGGATGTTGACGCGCGATCACGCAGCCAATGATGCAGGCGCAGCCACCGATGCCCTTTAAAGTCGAATCTCCATTCATCCCTGCTGGTGACCAACCAGTCGCCATTGATCAACTCGTTGCTGGCATCGAGAGCGGAATGCGGTTTCAGACTCTTCTGGGTATCACTGGTTCAGGAAAATCAGCGACAATTGCCTGGACGATTGAGCGAACACAACGACCTGCGCTGATTTTGGCCCCGAACAAGAGTCTTGCCGCCCAATTGGCTCAAGAGATGCGGGAATTTTTTCCTGATAATCGCGTTGAATACTTCGTTAGTTATTACGACTATTACCAGCCAGAGGCGTATATCCCCTCGAGTGACACCTTCATCGAAAAAGACTCGGCGATAAACGACGAGATTGACCGACTCCGACATTCGTCGACAGCGGCCCTATTGACGCGAAGGGACACGATTGTTGTCGCCAGTGTGTCGTGTATTTACGGAATGGGAAATCCAGCCGAATATCGTGGTCAACTTTTGGAACTCCACGTCGGCGTTGACTACGACCAGCGAAGTATTTTACGTCGTCTTGTTGATCTGCAATATGACCGCAATGACATGGCTCTAGGGCGGGGAAATTTCAGGGTGCGCGGTGACACTATTGAAGTACACCCCGCGTACGAAGAGACGGTTATGCGGATTGAAATGTTTGGCGATACCGTCGACAAAATCACGAGTATTGACACCGTAACTGGCGAGACTCTCCGAACATTTTCTGAACTCATTATTTTTCCTGCAACGCATTATGTTGCGGGAGAGGAGAATATGCGTAGGGCTGTGGTTGGTATTGAAAAAGAACTCCAGGAACGTCTTCAATGGTTCGAATCGAACGGAAAATTACTGGAGGCTCAACGCCTGACGATGCGCACGCAGTATGACCTCGAGATGATGCAAGAAATGGGTTTCTGCAACGGAATTGAGAATTATTCGATGCACATTGACGGACGTAAACCCGGAGAGCCACCTTTTACATTGCTGGACTACTTCCCCGAAGACTTCTTGTTGATCATTGATGAAAGTCATGTGGCGATACCCCAACTTCATGGTCAGTTTGCTGGAGACAAAAGCCGTAAAGACACATTGGTTGAGCATGGATTTCGTTTGCCAAGTGCGAGGGACAATCGGCCTCTCAGATTTGAAGAGACTATGGAGCGAATTAAGCAATGTATTTTTATGTCAGCGACCCCAGCGGCCTTTGAGTTGGGTCAAAGTGATCAAGTTGTTGAACAGATTGTCAGACCAACGGGTCTCGTTGACCCCGAGGTGATTGTGAAACCGACAAAGGGGCAGATTGATGATCTGATTGAACAGATCTCTGGGCGAGTGGCGACCGGGGACCGTGTATTAGTCACAACACTGACCAAAAAGATGGCCGAAGATCTCACGGAATACCTGCTTGAGCGCGGCGTGCGAGTTCGATATCTGCACTCCAGCATCAAGACGATGCAGCGGATTGAAATTCTTCAAGGTCTGCGCCTCGGAGAGTTTGATGTACTAGTTGGAATCAATCTTCTCCGCGAAGGACTCGACCTTCCCGAGGTTTCGTTGGTGGCGATTCTTGATGCCGATAAAGAAGGTTTTTTGCGTAGCCAAACATCATTGGTGCAAATGATCGGACGTGCCGCTCGCAATGTCGGTGGTCAAGTGATTATGTACGCAGATCGCGTAACGCCGTCAATGGAGCGGGCGATCGGAGAAACACATCGACGGCGAGAAATGCAATTGGCCTACAACCTTGAGCATGGCATCAACCCTCAGACCATCCGCAAGGCAATGGGCAATATTTTGTCCCTTCTTCGTCCCGACGAAACAGCCCCGTTTCCAGGCAAGGGGCAACGAAAGAATCACGAGCGCGACAAGGTGCAGCGTGAGTTGAAATCGCTACCACAGCAGGAACTTGCCCGCTTGGTGCAAACCCTTGAAGAGGAGATGCATCAGGCGGCGATTGACCTGAAATTTGAATATGCGGCTCGATTGCGAGATGAAATCAAAGACTTGCGACGAGAACTACGCGATGCGGGCTAGCCCATCGCTATTCTCTGACGGTGGCTGACAAAATCGTTGTTCGTGGTGCTCGCGAGCATAATCTTAAAAATGTCAATGTTGAGTTGCCGCGGGATCAGTTGATCGTTTTTACTGGCTTGTCTGGTTCAGGTAAAAGTAGTCTTGCATTCGACACAATTTACGCCGAAGGCCAGAGGCGTTACGTTGAAAGTCTCTCTGCCTATGCCCGTCAATTCCTGGGGCAGATGGATAAACCCGATGTTGACATGATTGATGGTCTGTCACCGGCGATTGCTATTGATCAAAAGTCGGGTTCACGCAATCCACGATCCACGGTTGGCACCATTACCGAGGTATACGACTATTTGCGCTTGCTGTATGCCCGAATCGGCGTTCAGCATTGTGCCGAGGATGGAGCAACCCTTCAACGTCAAACGCCTCAACAGATTGTTGACAGGATCCTGGGCTTTGCAGAGGGAACTCGCTTTCAGGTTCTGGCTCCAGTCGTGCGCGGGCGCAAAGGGGAATACGAGGGTCTGCTTCAAGATCTCGCTGGACAGGGTTTTGTGCGCGCACGCATAGACGGCGAAGTTGTTGACATCGCTGAGTTTCTGGCTCAAAAAACCAAACTAGCCAGGTACGAAATGCACACCATTGATATCGTCGTTGATCGGCTCGTGCGTCGCGATGACATTGCTCGTCGTTTGACGGACTCATTGGAAACTGCCTTGCGTTTGGCAGAGGGTGTCGCGGGTGTAGAACTGATCGGTGCAGATGGGCAAGAGAACGAGACGCTGACTTTTAGTCAACACTTGGTGTGTCCAAAATGTGGTGCCAGTTTTGAGGAATTAGCTCCAAGAAATTTTTCGTTCAACTCACCCTACGGAGCGTGCGTTAATTGTGATGGACTAGGCACAAAATTTGAAGTTGATCCTGAGTTGGTTATTCCAGATCCAGACCTTGCGTTGTCTGACGGTGCCATTGCGCCGTGGCGTTCTGCCCACACTCAGTATTTTACGCGCATGTTGGCGGCCGTCGCTGAAAACGAAGGCATTGACATGGACAAGAAATGGTCCAAATTGTCGGCAAAGCACCAGAAGATTGTTCTGCACGGAGTCACCGGCAACATGTTAATCAAGTATCGCAATCGCTATGGTCGCACCCGCCAGTACAGCACTGCCTATGAGGGTGTTATTCCTTGGATAAAAAGGCGTCATGCCGACAGTGAAAGCGATTGGACACGCGAGCAATATGAGTCGTATATGCGCGAGGTTCCATGCCCTGCGTGTACTGGGTTGCGGCTCAAGCCATCAACGTTGGCTGTCACAATTGAAAATAAAAATATCTCTGAGGTCTGTGAGATGCCGATCGGCGAATCAGCCAAGTTTTTGAGTGCCCTTGCGCTGAGCGAGCGAGATCGAATAATTGCCGAGAGAGTTACCAAAGAGATCAATGCCCGGCTCGGTTTCTTGCTTGATGTCGGTTTGGACTACCTGACACTGGCACGATCGGCCGGAACCCTGGCTGGCGGAGAGGCACAGCGCATCAGGTTGGCGAGCCAGATTGGTTCGGGTCTCGTAGGAACCCTTTATGTGCTGGACGAGCCATCTATTGGCTTGCATCAAAGAGACAATCGGAGATTGATCGACACCCTGCACCGCCTCCGTGACTTGGGTAATACGGTTCTTGTAGTCGAGCACGACGAGGAAACCATTCGAGAGAGCGATTGGGTCGTCGATATTGGACCCGGTGCTGGCGAGCACGGTGGTGAAGTCGTCTACAGCGGTCCAGTCACGGGTTTCATGAGGGCCAAGAACTCTGTGACTGCTGAATACATCAATGGAAAAAAATCTATTCCTGTGCCGTCGTCGCGCCGTTCTCGTGGATCCGAACGACTCATGATTCGTGGTGCCCGAGAGCACAATCTGCAGAACATCGACGTTGAGATACCCCTTGGTGTGTCAGTTGCAATCACTGGCGTATCGGGAAGCGGCAAGAGCACACTGATACGAGACATTTTGTTGCCATCTTTGATGCAGACAATTTATAAATCCAAAGAGGCGCCAGGAAAGCACACATCGGTTGAAGGCATCAAATATTTAGACAAAGTCATCGATATGGATCAGTCGCCAATCGGTCGCACACCCCGTTCCAACCCTGCAACCTATACGGGGGTGTTTGACAGTATTCGCAAACTATTTGCTGCGGCTCCAGAATCTAAAGTGCGCGGATACTTACCGGGTCGTTTTAGTTTCAATGTCAAAGGAGGGCGCTGTGAGGCGTGCTCTGGTGACGGAACAATAAAAATTGAAATGCACTTTTTGCCAGATGTCTATGTGCCGTGTGAAGTATGCAAGGGTGCTCGCTATAACCGTGACACACTTGACATTACATTTCGCGGCAAAAATATCGCTGAAGTTCTGGACATGCCAATTTCTGAGGCTGTCGACTTTTTCGCAAATCAGCCCGTTATTTCAAGGCACATGAAGACTCTTGTCGACGTGGGTCTTGGTTATGTGCGGCTTGGGCAATCCGCTCCCACATTGTCTGGAGGCGAAGCCCAACGCGTCAAGCTTGCAAGTGAACTTGCCAAACGAAATACCGGACACACCATTTACTTGCTGGACGAACCAACCACGGGTTTGCATTTTGAGGATGTGCGCCGACTTTTAGTGGTGTTGTCACGCTTGGTTGACCAAGGCAATACTGTTCTTGTGATCGAACACAACCTTGACGTAATTAAAACTGCGGACTGGATTATTGACCTTGGTCCTGAAGGCGGAAGCGGCGGGGGACACATCGTCTGTGAGGGAACCCCCGAAACAGTTGCTAAATCCAAGAAAAGTTACACAGGTCATTTTTTGGCGCAACTCTTGAATGAAAAGGTGGATGCCAAGGCGACGGCGACAAAGAAAAAAAAGAAGTTGTAGCGAGTTTTGCTGTGGTGACCAAACCGCCATCTGGTTCCGTACCGACTGAGCCTGGGTCCTATCAGTTCAAGGACACCAATGGGCGCGTGATCTATGTTGGCAAGGCCAAGAACCTGCGTAGTCGTCTCTCCAACTATTTCCAAGAGCCCCGCAAGTTGCATCCACGTACTGCGGCGATGGTGGAAGCAGCCGTAACCGTCGAATGGATCCAGGTTCGAACAGAAATAGAAGCGCTGATACTAGAACACACACTTATCCGCCAACATCGGCCGCGATTCAATGTTCGACTGCGCGATGACAAGAGTTATCCGTTTTTGGCAGTCACCGTCGGGGATGAATGGCCTTGCGCGGTTTTGGTGCGCGGTGTTCGCCGCAAAGGGACACGTTATTTTGGCCCCTACCCTCATGCACGATCTATTCGCGACACTCTGGAGTTGTTGTTGCGGACCTTTCCGGTGAGGACCTGCAGTGCGGGTAAATTCAATCAGCACGCCAAATTGGGTCGTCCATGTTTGTTGTTTCATATTGAGAAATGTTGTGGGCCCTGCGTCAAGGCAGTCGAGCCAGCAACATATGCAACCTATGTAGAGGGTTTGTGCAAATTTCTTGACGGTGACAACGACTCAATAGTTGGTCAACTCGAAGACGAAATGCTGGCTGCATCAAGTGCGTTGGATTACGAGCGAGCAGCGATCGCGCGCGACAGACTGATTGGACTTCAACGAGCGAGCGAACGCCAGCAGATGGTGGGGGAAAGGGACGAAGATTTTGACATCTTTGGTGTTGCTGATGATGAATTAGAGGCAGCGGTGCAGGTGTTCTTTGTACGCCATGGAAGAGTCGTCGGTCGAAAAGGTTTCGTGCTTGACAAAGTTGAAGAACTTACAGAGCACGGCTTAGTGGATCGAATTCTTGAGTCGATGTATGGCGAAGATGCACCACTTGGAATACCCAAGACAATTCTTGTTCCAGTTGAGCCGAGCGATGTCTCGACCTATGCCGGATGGTTGTCAGAAAAACGTGGTAGCGGTGTTCAGATCCGGGTTCCTCAACGAGGTGATAAGCGCGAACTTCACGACCTCGTCACAAAGAATGCAAGTGAAGAATTTTTACGATTGCGAATGCGTCGGGCGGCTGACTACAACAGTCGCAGCAAAGCGCTCATTGAGATTCAGGACCTGCTGCATTTGCCGGAGGCACCATTGCGCATTGAATGCTATGACATGGCGCATCTTCAGGGAACCGATTACGTGGGTTCGATGGTTGTGTTTGAAGACGGCTTGCCCGCTAAGCGTGAATATCGACGTTTCATCATAAAAACTGTCGAGGGCAACAACGATTACGCGGCGATGGAAGAAGTTCTTACCAGGCGTCTTTCGGCCTACCTTGACGACAGAGATATGCCCATCGGAGAAAGAAGAGAGAAGTCGGGAAAGTTTGCGTATCCTCCGCAGTTGCTTTTGGTGGACGGAGGCAAGGGTCAGTTGGCGGTCGCCCAACGAGTTGTGACAGCGCTCGGACTTGAAGACGAGATACCCGTTGCCTCATTGGCCAAAAGGTTCGAAGAAGTATTTATTCCGAACCAGCAGGCACCCGTATTCTGTCCGCGCGGGAGCGAAGCGTTGTTCATGCTGCAGCGAATACGAGATGAAGCGCATCGATTTGCCAACACGTTTCATGGCGAACTGAGAGGGAAGCGGATGGTCTCCTCTGCTCTTGACCAAATACCTGGGCTCGGCGAAATTCGCGCCAAGCGACTGCTCAAGGCGATGGGTGGTGTTAATGCTGTCAAAGTTGCGACAATGGCAGATTTTGAGGTTCTTTCCTGGCTACCTCACAGCGTTGCGGTCGCTATCTATACAAGGTTCCATCCACCCACAGAGCCATCCCCCTAGGGTCGCAACATGACTAACAGTGAGTTGTGGGAACAACACGCCTCATGGTGGATCGAAGGTTTCACTAATGGAGCAGATCCTGAATATACAGATCAGATAATTCCACTCGCTGTGAACGAACTAATCGGGATGAAAACCGTGCTTGATGTGGGCTGTGGGGATGGACAGATTGGGCGTGCACTTTTTGCTGCTGGTTCTCAAGTTGTCGGGGTCGACCCGACATGGGGTCAAATATCTGTCGCCAGAGACAGGCTCGGTGGTCCCAACTATGCATGTGCGAGCGCCTCAAAATTGCCGATTGCGTCCGAGTCGTGTGATGCTGCGCTTGCCTGTCTCGTGTTTGAGCACATTGATGATGTTGACACTGCAATTGCAGAAATCTCTCGAGTACTCAAACCTGGAGGTATTTTTGCATTTTTCTTGAATCATCCTTTATTACAAACACCTGACAGCGGTTGGATTGACGACCATTTTGTCGAACCACCTGAGCAGTACTGGAGAATTGGCGCATACTTGGTGGAAAAAGAGAGTATCGAAGAAGTTCAAAAAGGTGTATTTATCCGCTTTGTGCATCGTCCTTTGAGTCGTTACATAAACGCCCTGGCAAGCAACTCCCTTATCGTCGAACTCATGTTGGAGCCGTCCCCACCCGAAATATTTTTGCAACGAGCACCCGAATACCGATTGGCGCATACAATTCCTCGTTTGTTGTACTTGCGTTTACGCAAGGCGCTGTAAACTTTTCTCGCATGACCGACATCCTTGTCATCACCGGGCTCTCTGGGGCAGGCAGGTCTCAGGCTGCAGATGACTTAGAAGACCTTGGTTGGTTTGTCGTCGACAATTTACCAGTGGTGTTGATTGACAAAGTCGTGGAACTCTCAACTGATGTCCGCACGGGAATTGAAAAGTTGTGCTTGGTTGTCGGTAACGCTCATCAACAGACCGGCATTCTTGATGTGGTTGCAACCTTGCGGAGGCAGGGACATCTTGTGCGAGTGCTGTTTTTGGAAGCATCCATTAAAGAACTCGTCCATCGCTACGAGGCATCAAAGCGCAGACATCCTTTTGCCGAGGCAAACAATGGTTTGGCTGACTTAATCGACAAAGAGAGCAAAGTACTCCAAGACGTGCGTGCCGCGGCAGATGTTGTGATTGACACATCCTCATTGACGGTGCATCAGTTGAAGTCTCAGATCATGTCCCTTTTTGGACCTGATTCGGCGGCAGATACGATGCAGATCGGGGTGACCTCATTTGGTTACAAGAGGGGCTTGCCGGCCGATGTGGACTTGGTCTTTGATGTTCGATTTCTTCCCAATCCGCACTGGAGCGAAGAATTACGTCCGCTCACTGGCCTTGACTCATCTGTGCAGCGTTTCGTGATGGAACAACCCCTAGCGCGACAATTTCTAGACCAAATAACAAGTCTCATCGATCTCACGCTTCCGGCTTATCTCGCCGAAGGACGCAGTTACCTCACGATTGCTATTGGCTGTACAGGTGGTAGACATCGTTCTGTAGTGATTGCTGAAGAGTTGGGGCAGATCCTTGTTGCTAGGGGCTACCGGCCTCGCATTGTGCATCGGGATGTGTTGGCGAACTAAGGTTTATTAGGCAAATCTGCCCAGTGCAGCGACAAGAAAAGGCGTTTGAGATGACGGTTCGGGTAGGCATCAATGGTTTTGGTCGTATCGGGCGAAATTTTTTCCGAGCGGTACGGGCGCTAGGTGCCGATATTGAAATAGTGGCCGTCAATGACCTGGGTTCGCTCAAAACGATGGCACATCTTTTGAAATATGACTCGGTACTAGGCGTGCTACCAAATGACATTGCCTCAGTAGACGGTGGCATCAGCGTCGACGGCAAACTGCTAAAGGTGTTATCAGAGCGTGACCCAGCGCAGTTGCCTTGGAAACAACTAGGGGTCGATCTTGTGATCGAGAGCACTGGTTTTTTCACCGACCGAGAAAAAGCAGCGGCACATCTAAGTGCGGGTGCACCACTAGTTATCGTGTCGGCCCCTGCGACAGGAGCAGATGCAACGTTTGTGTACGGAGTCAATCACAATGACTTTGACCCCAAGACACATCATGTAATTTCAAATGCAAGTTGCACGACAAATTGTTTTGTCCCTCTCGTCAAAGTGCTTGATGATGCCTTCGGGGTCGAGAACGGTCTGATGACAACGATTCATGCCTACACCGGTGATCAACAACTAGTTGATGGACCCCATAGTGATCTTCGACGCGCAAGGGGCGCTGCACTAAATATTATTCCTACCAGTACGGGAGCTGCTCGAGCGACAAGTCTCGTACTTGAGGCGATGAAAGGAAAACTAGACGGCACTTCTCTGCGTGTGCCTGTACCGACAGGATCAGTAACTGATTTTGTGGCCAATCTCAAAGTCCCTGCGACCGTTGCCGAAATAAACGCAGCCTTTCTTGCAGCGGCTAATGGCTCGCTGAAAGGCGTGCTTGAATATACCGATGCCCCAATAGTGTCCAGTGACATCGTGACGAACTCTCATAGTTGTATTTTTGATAGTGACTTGACAATGAGCATGGGATCACTCGTCAAGGTTTTGGGATGGTATGACAATGAGTGGGGTTACTCAAATCGTCTTGTGGATCTGAGTCTGCATGTTGCTGCTGCAATGAAGCGCTGAGGCGATAGTGGCACGGCTTCCGATACTGGAAGATCTAGGTGATGTTTCAGGCAAAAGAGTTCTGGTTCGCACAGATTTCAATGTTCCGTTGTCCGGACCAGATGATGCCCGGGTTATCAGTGATGATTTCAGGATTCGTGCCGCTCTTCCAACCATTACTTGGCTGTTGCAACGCGGTGCGGATGTCGTGTGCGCCAGTCACTTAGGGCGACCAAAAGGAATAGCAGAAAATAAATATTCAATGATGCCGGTACGGGAGCGGTTACAAGAATTGGTGCCCGGTGTTGAGTTATTGGAGAACCTGCGGTTCAACGCAGGCGAAGAGAAAAATGATCCCGATTTCGTTTCCTCTTTGGTGCGTGGTATCGATGCATATGTTGACGATGCATTTGGGGCAGCGCATCGTGCTCATGCCTCAATCGTTGGACCTCCCCGAACTCTTCCGTCGGCTGCAGGTCGTTTGCTTCAGCGTGAGGTCGAAGTAATAGACGGACTCCGTCGCGCACCAAAACATCCGTTTGTAGCGGTCTTGGGTGGCGCCAAGGTGGGGGATAAATTGGGGGTGATTGAGACGCTTTTGAGTTTGGTTGATGAACTCGTTATAGGTGGCGCAATGTGCTTCACATTTCTGGCGGCACTGGGACACCCAGTGGGCGATTCAATGTGTGAACTTGACCAGATAACAACGTGTCGTCGTCTTCTTGACGGCGACAAAAGGATTCATTTGCCCGAAGATATTACGGGTCTCGATGTCAACGGTGATTACGCCACGTATGGACAACGTCTACCCACAGGAGCCAAAGGTTTTGATATCGGACCTGGATCTGCCGCAGCATTTTCTGATGTGATTATGGAGGCGCGCACAGTATTCTGGAACGGGCCCATGGGAATGTTCGAAGATCTGCGTTTTGCGGCTGGCACAAGAACGATCGCTCAGGCGATGGCCGAGACCAAAGCATTTACCGTGGTGGGTGGTGGTGACAGTGCTGCTGCACTTGCGCAATTTGGTTTTCAAGACGATGTCGATCATGTCAGCACGGGTGGCGGTGCGTCACTAGAGCTTCTAGAACTGGGAGACTTGCCTGGTCTTGCCGCGCTACGAGGAGCACCCAATGTCCGCTAGTGAACGATTTCCCATTATCAGTGGTAATTGGAAAATGAACCTGAATCATTTTGAGGCAATTCAATTCATCCAAAAACTTGCATACCTAGTTTCAAAAGAAGATTTTCAAGCGACAGAAGTGACAATTCACCCGCCATTTACCGATATCAGAAGCGTTCAAACGCTTCTTGATGCTGACAAATTGCATTTCGTTTTAGGTGCTCAAAATTGTCACGCCGATGACAAGGGTGCATTCACGGGTGAAGTCGCAGCCCCTTTTTTGGCCAAGATGAACGTCAAATATGTCATTTGCGGACATAGTGAACGGCGCCAGATTTTTGGTGAAACCGATGAGATGATTAAACACAAGGTCGCCGCGGTGCAAAAGCATGCAATGACACCGATTTTGTGTGTGGGTGAAACACTTGAAGAGCGACAATCAGGACAAACTCTCGGAAGGGTTTTGGGTCAAATGCGGAGTGCGCTTGATAAACGAAGTCCAGAGCAGGTGGCGTCGATGGTCATTGCCTATGAACCGATCTGGGCGATTGGTACAGGACTAACCGCATCGAGTGTGGAGGCCCAAGAGGTGATTGGTGCCATTCGTCAAGAAGTCTCCGTGTTATCTGGTCGAGAATCTGGAGCGGCTGTGCGTCTGCAGTACGGAGGCTCCGTAAAGGCATCTAACATTGCCGAGATCATGGCCCAGCCAGACATTGACGGAGTTCTTGTCGGTGGTGCCAGTCTTGATCCTGACGAATTTGCCCGAATCGTGCAGTACCGCCTGCATGATGAAAGGATTGGATGAACAAAAAAGTGAAATTGCTAGATGAAGGTGCCTCAAAAACAGATTCACCGGTTACTGGTTTGTCGCCAGGAAGGCTCGCATTGGACCGCTTTCGTCGTGACAAGGTTGCGGTTTGGAGTCTTTATGTGGTTTGTTTTTTCGTCTTTATTGCAATCTTCGCTCCAGTTCTGACGACGCTTTTCAATATCAGTCCTTATACCTTGGATAGAAGGGCTTTGAACGACTACGGAAATCCTCTCGGTCGTTTTGGGGGGGTTTCCTGGAACCACCCCTTGGGAGTTGAACCCGGGACTGGGCGCGACATTTTGGGGCGCCTGATGTATGGCGCACGCGTGTCGCTGTTGATTGGGTTCATTGGAACGATTGTCACGACCTCTGTTGGTTTAACTCTGGGGATGCTGGCTGGATTGCGCAAGGGATTCGTTGACTCGCTGATCACCCGACTAGCCGATGTAACGCTGGCATTTCCGTCCTTGCTGTTGATAATTGCCCTTAACAGACCCCTGACCCAGCGCTTAGAGTCAATCGGTGTCCCCGAGGGTAATTTCGCTCGGATGACCTACATTATTTTGGTGTTGACTGTATTTGGCTGGGTTTACATGGCGCGCTTAATTCGCGCGCAGGTACTTTCACTTCGGGAACGTGAATTCATCGAAGCTGCGCAGTCATTTGGCGCATCTAACGGGCATTTGATCTTTAAACAATTGCTGCCCAATCTATGGGCCCAAGTAATCGTTTTTGCGACCTTGAGTTTGCCTGGATATGTCGCTGTAGAGGCATCACTGTCGTTTTTGGGCATCGGACTTATGGCTCCCGCCGCTTCATGGGGGATCATGCTGGGGGACTCGGTTAGGTACTACAGGGTTGATCCGACGTACTTGCTGATACCTGGCGTCACCCTTATGATCCTGGTCATGGCGTTCAATCTGATGGGCGATGGCCTAAGAGATGCAGTGGACCCCAAGAGCGACAAGCAGCAGTTATAGGGCGCCAGCTGTTTGGTGTAGTGTCGGCGGGGAAGTCTGAAAAAAGGGGAAATATGAGTCATCAAAAAAAATTGATTGGAGCCTTCATTGTTGGGGCGCTGTTGCTGGCTGCTTGCGGTGGAAGTAGCAGCGACGGTGGGGACGCGGCGGTAGGTGGCGGCTTGTCTGCAACCGATGAGGGCATCAAGGATGGTGGAACATTGTTTATCCTTGATCATTCAACTGGAGCGACCAATCTTGACCCACAACGAATTTATACGGGTGCAGATCTGGGATTCTTGGGATCGACCATAACTCGAACTTTGACTAGTTATACACCAATTGCGGGGAAAAAGGGAACAGAATTAATCGCTGACCTCGCAACAGACACAGGTACACCGTCAGAAGATGTCAAGACATGGAACTTCACTCTTCGTGATGGCGTGACATTCGAAGACGGTGCTGCGATTGTGTGTGACGACATTCGCTACGGAGTCTCTCGGACATTCGCTTCTGAAATGACAGGAGATGAGGGTCCGTTGTACGCCAAGTCAATGCTTGATGTTGCGGGTGAATATCCAGGTCCATACACCGCAACTGCTGACCAGCAGGCGGCATTTGAAAAAGCAGTGGAGTGCTCTGAAGATGGAAAAACAATCACTTTCCATCTCAAGAATCCAGTTGCAGACTTTAACTACACGGTTGCGCTCCTTTCGTTTGCACCTGTTCCAAAAGCCAAAGACACTGCTGACAAATACACTCTGAAGCCAGTCTCATCGGGACCATTCATGGTGCAGTCATACGAAGAAGGCAAAGAACTCGTCATGGTTCGTAATCCCAACTGGAACCAAGATTCAGATCCAGTAAGAAAGCCTCATTTGGACGAGATTCGTTGGCAATTTGGTCTCGAGGAGTCAGTAATTGACGAACGAATGATTGCTGATGCGGGAGATGATCAAATGACGATCGTTTACGGCACCATTCAACCAGAGAATCTTCAAACGGTCTTTGAGGATCCTAAGTTCGCGGATCGTCGTACTGACGGCTTTGACGGCTTTGTTTCATACACCATGATCAACATCAAAAAGGTTCCTTGTCTAGAGGTCCGTCAAGCATTCTGGCTGGCGCTAGATAGAGAGGCTCTTCGAACCGCAGCAGGCGGTCCTTACACGGGTGTGTTTGCCGACAGCTTCATCAATCCACTCCTAGCGGTTGATTACACGCCAGGGACCGTTACTGAAGGACTCAATGTCGATGGCACTCCCAATGTTGAGGCTGCTCAGGCAAAAATGGATGCGGCAAAGGTTTCGTGTCCAGAAGTGCATAAGTATGCAACTGAACAGGGTTTGCGTTTCGACCACGGCCAATCTGACTTGTGGGCAAAACTAATATCAATCTGGATTGATTCACTTGGCGCAGTTGGCATCAAGATTATTGACAACGCCATTGAGCCCAGCAAGTACTACGCGACAATCAATCAGGATCCAGGCGATCTGATGAGAGCTGGTTGGGCCGCGGACTGGAACAACGCTTCAACGGTTGTGCCGGAACTGTTCACCAAAGAAGGTGGTTTCAACTACAGTCAGAACTGGGAAGATCCCGCCTACGCAGCCTTTAGTGAACAAGTAAACCTCGCCAAGGGGGAAACAGACCGAGTCAAGCAAGCCAAACTCTGGCAAGAAACCAACCAGTACGTGTTGGATCAGGCATGGGCTGTTCCTGGCTCTTTCACTAAGGCTCAGAACCTGGTGGGATCCCGTGTTCGAAATGCCTATCAGTGGTTGCCATTTGGTTGGTACAACGTTGGTGCAATCGGCCTAGCCGAATAGGACTGGAGACTTTTGGAGGTGTTCTGAGGTGACAATTTCAGAACACCTCTTAAAGTAAAAAATTGCATGCTGTCCTTTGTTTGCCGCCGTTTATTTTTTGCGGTTATTTTACTCTTTGTCGTCAGTGCGTTTACGTATGTGATATTTGCCGCATTGCCGAGTGATCCCGCTGCTCTCACTTGTGGCAAGAACTGCAGACCAGAAGTCATCGCCCAGAATCGTGTGCGTTTGGGTTATGACAAATCTATTCCCGAGCAATATGGCAACTTCTTAAAGGGGATTGTCTCGGGACGGACCTATGGTGCCGGCGAGGGTGTCCATTGTCCCGCTCCATCACTTGGTTATTCGTTTCGCAAGCATCAGTGTGTGACCGACCTGATTACGCGGACTTTACCTGTCACGGCGTCGGTAGCACTTGGAGCCTTTGTGCTGTGGATGTTGATCGGTATCGGGCTCGGAACAATGGCGGCTCTCAAGCGTGGCAGATGGCCTGATCGGCTGGCGACTGGATTCTCGGTGATAGGGATAAGTTTGCCGACATTTTTTATTGGACTTTTAGGAATAATGGTGTTTGTTATTTGGACAGGCCTGTTGCCTTTCCCGCGCTATGAAGGGATAACTGCCGACCCTGCGAAGTGGTTTATGTCATTGATACTCCCGTGGTTTACGTTGGCAGTCGTTTCTGCAAGTTCATACATCCGACTAACGCGAAACGGAATTTTAGAGGTGATGAATGAAGAGTTTGTAAGGCTGGGATTAGCCAAGGGACTGAAACGCCGAACTCTGATCGTTAAATACGTGATGAGAGCGGCGTTGTTGCCAATCGTAACTATTGCAGGCCTAGATTTTGCGGCCCTTTTAGGCGGAGCAGTTATTACCGAGAGCGTTTTTAGTTTGCCGGGAATGGGCAAGCTGTCAATCATGGCTGTAAATGATTCGGACTTATCAATATTGGTAGCGACAACCTTGGTCGCTGCGACATTTATCGTAATCGCAAATGCCTTGGTTGATATCTTGTACGGATTTCTTGACCCAAGAGTCAGGACATACTGATGAACAGCAAAGTACCACTTTTGTCCATCAGGGACCTGCAGGTAAGTTTCAATACGAGAGAAGGATTAGTTCGTGCTGTAGATGGAATTTCTTTCGATGTTGAGCATGGTGAGTCCATCGGCATCGTTGGAGAGAGTGGATCCGGAAAATCCGTGATGGTGAATGCGATTCTGCGCTTGAATTTTGCGACGGAAGTGATTGTAAAAGGCGAAATTTTGTTTGATGGCGTTGATTTGCTGAAGTTGTCTGAGGCAGAGATGACCAGAATTCGTGGTCGTGAAATCGCAATGATTTTTCAGGATCCATTAAGTGCATTGAACCCTTTTTATACGGTTGGACACCAGATCGGGGAGGCCTATTTAGTGCATCACCCCGACGCATCTAAGAGCGAGGTCAATCGGATCGTGCTCAATGCACTCGATAAAGTCGGCATTCCTGAGGCTGCAAAAAGAATAAAGAGTTACCCGCACGAATTTTCTGGTGGCATGCGGCAACGAATCGTGATTGCGATTGCTTTGGTCAACGATCCAAAATTGTTGATCGCCGACGAGCCGACTACGGCACTTGATGTCACGGTGCAAGCCCAGATTTTGGATCTGATTCAATCTCTTCGGGAGCAAAGTGATTCAGCGGTGATTCTGATAACCCACGACCTCGGAGTTGTGGCAGAGACGGCTCAACGAGTCATGGTTATGTACGCTGGGAGAGCGGCGGAAAGTTCAACCGTGACATCGCTCTTTGAAGCGCCCAGTCATCCATATACGCAGGGCTTAATGCGTTCAGTGCACAGTTTGGAGAACAGTTCACGAGGTTCCTTGAAGTCGATTCTGGGCGTTCCACCGTCTCTCATTAATCTCCCTGGCGGGTGTGCATTCCGTCCCCGCTGTTCGCATCAATTGGGTGATCAAAGTAAATGCAATACGGACAAACCAGAACTGCGCTTGGTTGGCAAAAGTAATGTTGCTTGCCACTTGCCTGATGAGATAATTAAAAGCAACTCAGTGAGTGACGTGTGATGTCTCCGCTTCTTGAAGTCACAGACCTTAAGAAATATTTCGCTACTGGGACATCAAAACTGCTCCATAGACCGACTGGGCAGGTGAAAGCAGTTGACGGAGTATCGCTTTCAGTTGAAGCAGGACAAACGTTAGGAATCGTCGGAGAATCTGGCTGTGGGAAATCCACATTAGCCAGGATACTCACACGTTTAATCGATGTTGATAGTGGATCAATCGTGCTCAATGGCGTTGATATCACAAAATTGAGAGGTGCAGGTCTTCAAAAAGTTCGACGAGATATACAAATCATTTTTCAAGATCCCTACAATTCATTAAATCCACGGCATAGTGCAGGACAAATCATTGCTACTCCAATGCAGATTCAAAAGACTGTGAGTAAAAAGGACGAAGTATTGCGGGTAAAAGAACTGTTGGAACTCGTTGGATTAAATCCTGAACATTACAATCGCTTCCCACATGAATTCTCAGGTGGCCAGAGACAACGCATAGGTATTGCGAGGTCGCTTGCGCTCCAGCCAAAAATTATCGTCGCGGATGAACCTGTGTCCGCTTTGGACGTCTCTATACAAGCCCAAATATTGAATCTGTTGGAGGATCTGCAAAGAGATCTTGGAATCGCCTTTGTGTTCATCGCCCATGACCTTTCGGTGGTTCGCCATATTGCCGACAAAGTGGCCGTGATGTATCTTGGCAAAATCGTTGAAATGGGTTCCTCGAAGGTCATCTATGCCAATGCCACTCATCCGTACACTAAGGCGCTGATGTCGGCGGTACCAGTGGCCAAGACGGGAACTGATCGAAAAACGCGCATTCTGCTGACCGGTGATGTGCCGTCGCCGATTGATCCGCCGTCTGGATGTCGGTTTCGAACTCGTTGTTGGAAAGCCCAAGATATCTGCGAGAAACTGGAGCCTGACTTAATGGACAGGGGAGATGGTTGCGTTTCGGCGTGCCATTTTCCAGAAATCAAAGCGTAGACTTTACAACCGTGCGAAACATCGTGATGTATATAACTGTTGCAGTAAACGTCGTATCGATGTTTTCGTTGATCGTGGGTGTACTGTTGCATAGTGGTCAGGGTGGCGGTCTATCTGACATGTTTGGTGGCGGTGGGGGAGCCTCGGTGGGCTCAGCGGCAGCGGAGCGTAACCTGAATCGCATCACCACGGTTTTAGCCTTCACTTGGTTAACAACGGTGGTGGCACTTGGCTTTTTGTTGGCGGTCTGATTATCAGTCGGTAACATCTCAAGAACTTGTCGAAGTGGCGGAATAGGCAGACGCACCGGCTTAAGGGGCCGGCGCTCGCAAGGGCGTGGGGGTTCAAGTCCCCCCTTCGACACCATCTAACTTAGGACCGCACCCAATACGTCGTGGTCACTACAATTTGGCGGTGCAGCCTCCAGACCTAGTTCAAGTGCAGCGTCAAACCCTCAGAGTGCTGGTGGCTGGTCAACTCGTGGCGTCAGCCGCGCTTGCTTCGGCTGTCACAGTTGGCGCCTTCGTTGTGCAAAGTATCCTCGGGCAAGACACGCCTTGGGGAGGAATCGCAACTGCAATCGTGACAACTGGTTCTGCTTTTATGTCTCAGATGTTGGCACGAATAATGAGCAGGTCGGGCAGGCGAATTGGACTACAGACAGGATATTCGTTGGCCCTTGTTGGGGGCCTGATTGCAGGATTCGGAGTTGAGCGATCTTCTTTGTTGATATTTCTGGTTGGACTTTTTTTGTATGGAAATGGACAAGCAGCAAATCTTTTGGCACGCTACGCAGCAACAGATCTTGCTGGTCCTAACGAACGCGGTCAAGCAATGAGCAAAATCCTATTTGCATCAACATTTGGAGCGGTTCTTGGCCCAATTCTCGTTGTGCCAGCTCAATGGGCTGGTCAGGAGTGGTTCGGCTGGCAAAAGTACACAGGTCCGTGGATTTTCGCTGCTGTCTTTTTTATCGGGGCGGGGTTAAACGTGTTTTTCCGCTTGCGTCCAGATCCACTTGAAATTAGTGGTGGTTTGCGGTCTCAGGCGACAGTTGGGGTCACCTCTCCACGATTACTTGAGGCACTGCGAAATATTTGTTCAACTCCCAATGGGCGTATTGCGTTATTGGCGATGGTCGTGTCGCAGGCAACAATGGTGGCGATAATGACGATGACCCCGCTGCATTTGAAGACCCACGGACACGAGGGGCTTAGTTCCTATGTAATCTCTCTCCACATTGCGGGAATGTATGCATTCAGCCCAATAGTGGGGCGCTATAGCGATAAACAGGGAAGACTGCAAACAATTCTTGTTGGGGGAATTTTGCTGGTGTGCGCGGCACTTCTTGCTGCGCTAGCAGGTGATTCATCGCTGCTTTTGTTTCCAGCATTGTGGTTGTTGGGCATTGGATGGAGTTTCGGTTTGATTGGCGGTTCAAGTCTTCTGGTGGATTCGGTAGTGCCTGAGTCACGCGTGACAGTTCAAGGGGCAGCCGACCTGATGATGAGCCTGTGTGGAGGCATCGCCGGATTTTCAAGTGGCTTTATTCGCAGGGCAATTGGTTTCAACTTGCTCTCAGTAATTGCAATGTTGTTGGCAGGACTCTTGATTCTTGTGACGACAGGAAGACTGCATTATGAAAAATTAGAGCGCTGATTTCTCCAAGATGTGAATCCCACAGGCAGAGCCCAAGCCGATGACATGAGCGAGCCCAACTTTTGCGCCTTCTATCTGACGTGGTCCGGCCTCGCCTCTTAGGTGATGACAGACTTCCCAAATATTGGCGATACCAGTGGCAGCAATCGGGTGACCTTTGGACTCAAGCCCACCTGACACATTGACAGGACTCGAACCTGTACGCCATGTCGCACCCGAATTGAAAAAGTCGACTGCTCCACCTTCTGGGCACAGCATGAGATTGTCATAATGCACCAGCTCGGCAGTTGCGAAGCAGTCATGCAACTCAATTAAGTTCAGGTCCTGGGGCGAAACACCGGCTTTTTCATAGGCTTGTTTTGCAGCGATCCTTGTAAGTGTGTTTACATCGGGCAATACCTGGCACGCCTCTTGATAGGGATCGCTTGTCAAAATAGAGGCAGACACTTTGATTGCGCGACGCTGTTGTTCGAGCGAAAGGGTTTTGAGTTTGGTGCCGCTAACGACAACGGCGGCAGCCGCACCATCACAGTTTGCCGAACACATCGGGCGTGTATTTGGGTAGGAAATCATGATGTCACCCATGATCTCTTCGACACTCATTGCCTTGCTGTAGGCAGCGAGGGGGTTCAATGTGCTGTGAAAGTGATTTTTTTCCGAGATTCTGGCAAACAACTCAAAGGTTGCCCCGCCGTACTTGTGCCCGTATTCCATTCCTACTTGAGCAAACGTTCCAGGCATGGTGTCCGTTCCGATCCGGCCATCCGTAGGTGCAACTGCTCCAAAACGACCTGCAGGGGACCATTTGTTGCCGTCTGTTTTGGGACGACCGCCACCACCGAGAAGCCCAACGCCAGCAAGTTTTTCTACGCCCACAGCAAGTCCCATGTCGCATTCACCAGCCTTGACGGCCATTATTGCCGTGCGCAGGGCGGTGGCTCCGGTCGCGCATGCGTTAGCGACGTTGTAAACGGGGATTCCGGTTTGTCCAACTTGTTTTTGAATCATTTGACCAATGCTTCCCTGACCCATAAGACAGCCAGCGGCCATGATTCCCATGTCTTTCATCGTCACGCCAGCATCTTTAAGCGCCGCTAAGACCGCCTCGGAAGCAAGGTCAACAACATCTTTGTCAGTGTGCTTTCCAAATTTCGTCATGTAAATTCCAAGGATGTAAATGTCGTCTGCAGCCATTATGTTCTCCAATTTCGTTGTGGTTGTTGTTGTGGATTATTTCAAAAATATTTATGCGGGTTCAAAACCAAAGCCAATAGCTTCAACACCATCATCGTCAGAGCCCAACGAAGTGGTGACGAGCCGCACTTTCATTCCCAAGGTGATCTTCTCAGGCGTAGGATCGGCATTGACAATATTACCTCGCACGCTCGTTCCCTCGCAGTCAATGATGGCTGCCACAAAAGGCACCGGCACTCCTGGCGCGGCAAAAGTCACGATCGTGAAGGATCGAACGATGCCACTGGTGCCGATATCGACAGTTTTGAACTCTGTACCAGAACAGTTGGCACAAGCATTTCTGCGGTCAAAGAAGCGAGCCTTGCAAGACAAGCACTCATTGGCGACCAAATGGGGGCGATCTCCCAAGACGAGGTAATTGACATGAGGTATTTGAGTGGGCATAAAAGATCCTTTGCTAGTGACCGTCGTAATCTTATTGTCCCTTGGCGCAGGCAACGAAGCCGCAGGACGAGACGAGAAGCGCCTATTGACATACAATTGTCAGGTGAGGATGTTTTAGCGATGGTCACATGGAAGAACTGGGCCAAGAACCAGACCGCTCATCCTTTGTCTATTGAGAAGCCCCGTGACGAGCAAGCCGTCGCCCAAGTTGTGAAAGCCGCGCACGAGCGGGATGAAAAAGTCAAGGTTGTGGGCTCAGGTCACAGTTTTACCTCAATCGCTCTCACTCAAGGTCGGCTACTTTCCATAAATAACCTGTCCGGCATCGTTGGTGTTGACGCTGCGAGTCGCCGAGTCACGGTTCATGCGGGGACAACCTTGGCTGACCTCAATTTATTGCTCGATGAACACGGCCTAGCATTGCCAAACCTCGGAGACATTACTTATCAAACCGTGGCAGGGGCGATCTCAACGGGCACACACGGCACAGGACAACATTTGACAGGACTTGCGGGTCAAGTTGTAGGGATGCGCTTCATCAACGCGATGGGTGATGTTGTCGAGACCAATGACTCTACAAACCCAGAAATTCTGCGATTGGGTCGGGTCGGGCTCGGTGCACTTGGTGTTTTGACGCAACTCACTCTGCAAGCAGTGCCAGCTTTTCATCTGCGTGCATTAGAAAAACCGATGAGAGTTGATCAGGTATTGGAAGAAATAGATATGCATGTCAACACCAATGACCATTTTGAGTTTTTTTGGGTGCCGCATACGGGCTGGGCACTAACGAAACGGAATAATCGCACTGAAGATGCGGTTTCGCCCCAGCCGATAGTTCGTGGCTGGTTGGATAAAGTTGTAATCGAGAATTATGGATTTGGTGCAGTTTGTGCGGTCGGCCGAATGCGACCCCAATGGATACCGCGCTTGGCTAAGGCTCTGCCGTCGTCTGGTGGACGTGAATACATAGACAAAAGTTTCAAAGTTTTTGCTAGTACCCGTCTCGTCAAGTTTTATGAAATGGAATATTCAATTCCGCGGGCGCATCTTGTTGAGGCGCTCAATGAGGTGCGAGCAATGGTGAACCAACGGGGTTACTTCCTAAATTTTCCTGTTGAGGTTCGTTTTACGAAAGCTGATGATATGGCTTTGTCAACGTCTTACGGTCGCGACTCGGCGTATATTGCGGTCCATATTTACAAGGGAATGGATTTTCTGCCATATTTCAAGGACGTTGAGGCAATCATGAAGAACCATGAGGGCAGACCTCACTGGGGCAAGATACATTTTCGCGACGCGCAAGATTTTGAGAGTCTGTATCCATTATTTGGAGAATTTCTGCAACTACGCAATCGGATCGATCCGGCACGAACTTTTGCCAACGAATACACAGAAAAGGTCTTAGACGGCGTTAGAGTCTGACCGCGCCGTAGTGTCAGCCTTGAATTGCAGTGAACCACGTAAGGTCACAATTAACCCTCCGAAAGATGCACGATCGGATTTCTTTCTTTAAGACTTCTTGATTCCAGACCAATATTGCGTCACCGTGGGCATCCTCAATTTTTCCAGAAGACAGTGAATACTGGGTATCTTTGGGGAAGTTTTTAAGCTCATAGCGTATCTCCGTGGCCATTTGAGGAATAAGTGTTTGATGAGTGCTCGGGCACTGACCATCAACCGATGATGCGACATGTGAACGATGGTCAGAAGAAGACAAGTGTTTTCCATCCCAGCAATCTGGGTACTCAAGGACGAGCCGAGTGAGTGACGGTGATGGGCACAAGGGCATCTTTTTTTGTGGAGTGTCGGTGCGCACGCATGTCCAGCCACTTCTTACGGAGATTAATTCAAGTCCATTTGGCGGGGCGGCTACTTGGGTCGGGTCAGCTCCCGTTGGAGTGCGAAAGTAGACAGCCATCTCGATTGGGGTGACGTCAACAAGGTCTGCCTGAAGAGTTGGTGCCCAATAGGCAGAGAGATCACCACTTGAGTCGCAGAGATTCGGCATTGTTAGAAGTGATTTCCACTTTGTAGCAGCCGCCACGCTGGTCGCGCCGAAATAGTCGTGTTGGTGAGACATGCCAGGTTGATCGGGAAACACAATCGGATCGTCCTCATTGCGATGGCTAAAAGCGCAAACCACCCCAAAACTGCCACGGCGACCGTTATCAGGGTCGACCACTGATTCGGAAATCCCTGAGGACTCATGCTGATGCTGTTTGCCCGATGTTTGTGTCACTAAAAATGTTTTTGATTGTTCTTGGTTGCCGCATGCCGTGAGCATGCTAACGAGCAGGCAGAACGCCAAATGTCGCCGGATCACGGTTTAGCAGGAAGCTTCACCGAGGCGATATCTATCGGCGTTGGTGCACCTATCATCGGAGCAGCCTTCGCCTTGGCAGCGTTTGGCATGTTGGTCTGGGGTCCGGGATCGGGAACACTCTTAATGTCACCCGAATCAGGCTTGACACGGTTGATTAAGTCAGCCAGAGGAAGGGGATCTTTGTCGAACGGTGCCGTGGCAGAACCAGTGCATGGTTGAGCGTTTTCAATGTCAGCAGGTTTGCTTGTTGTAAATACATTGTTCGCAAAACAATTATTTGCTTTAGCGTCTAATGCCGTCAACCCAAGATCAGCAGCACGGCTATCGCTGACATCGTTCTCTTGAACCGAGTTACCTGCCACCCAAAAAAGTGATTTATCTGAATTGGGTACAACCCCGATGCCGGTAATGTCATGATCCCAGACGCGGTTGCGCAGGATCTGATTCTTGTTACCTCCTGCGACGAGGATGCCGTTGCCCATCGCCAATTTAGCTGCACCTATGGCTGGAGTCTTGGGGTTGTTATTTGAGTACACCAGGTTTCCAACAATGATGTTGCTTTCTTGAGGGCTGAGTTTTTCGCTATCAAGAGAGTTGGGAACGATCCCAGCACGATTAAAGCGGAAGGTTGAATTGGCAATAACCAAATTTTCAGAGGCATTAGTGCCTGAATATCCAAGCCCGTTATTTTCAGCAATGACATCATTTAAAACTGCGTTGCATGGTCTGCATTGCCCAATGTAAAAACCTGCATCTGGACTACCACCGCCATAGCTATGTTCGAAAACACCATTGACGGAGTCAAAGGCGTATATGCCGTAATCGCCATTGCGGACAGCAGTCAGGTAAGAGCCACGGTACCCGTCAACACCTGTCCAGAAAAATCCGTTTGCTCTGTAGTTGCGTGCGGTCATGTTCTCAACAACTACTCCTTTGGCGCCTACGATGCGAATGCCATTGTCGAGCGTGTAGTTGCCTTCAAGGATTACCTCATTGCGATCAAGTCCGCGAATAACGATGTTGTCTGTCTCAACTGTTACTGCCTCCGAGTAGGTACCTTTGTCAATCAAAATCAGATCACCAGCAACAGCGACATCGACTGCTGCCTGGATTGTTTTAAAATCTGCTGGAACCCTTTTGATGGTCGGGTCGGACTCGGAGGAATCATCGCCGCAAGACACCAACACCGTTGCAATAACGGCTAATAAAATGAGTGTGAATGTTTTTTTCATAGGTTCCTTTACCTTTGTAGCCAGTTTTCTTGAGACATCAGTCGGTCACTTTTATTGTGCCCGCCATCCCTTTGCCGCTCGCTGTTCCGTGAATAGTGCAATAGTAGACGAACATTCCTGTCTTCTTGAACGCATAGGAATAGGTGCCTGTGAGGGGTTCGAAGGCCTTGTCGTCGATGCCAAAATTCGATGGACCCTTTTTTATCCTGATGTCGTGCAGGTTGTTGCCGATATTTGTCCACTCAATAGATTGGCCAACAGCAACAGATATGTCGCGCGGTTCGTAGGCATTATCGGCTGATATCACCCGCACCGTTGGGAGCTGTTCGCCTCGTGATGAACTTACTGAATCTGAACCACACCCGTAGAGAACACCTGTAAATAATACAGCTGCACAGCTGGCTGCGAACCCGATAGACATTCGGCCAAGCATAGCGATTGTGAAAAATTTGGTCGTAGCTAAAAACAAATATCGCTTGGTCTTACTGGGACGCGCGTAATGGGTCTACTGGTTGCATCGCGAATTGCTGCCGCAATTGCTGGAGTCACAGATATACACGGTGGTTCTCCGACGCCTTTAGCGCCGAGTGGCGCTTGCGGATCTGGCTCTTCGACAAGCACTGCAACCACATCAGGTGCATCCAGTGCGGTTGGCAAAAGGTAGTCGGTAAAACTTGGATTCTTTACGATCCCGTCCACCATCAAAATTTCTTCCATTACTGCCAATCCAAGTCCTTGGGCGATGCCACCTTCGATTTGCCCAAGAACCGATAGGGGATTTAGCGCTCGACCCACATCTTGGGCGGTTGCAATCTGGACAACTTTGACAAGACCGAGCTCGGTGTCAACATCAACAACAGCTCTGTGAGCCACAAAAGCAAACGCAACGTGACAATTACCCTGACCATTTGCATCAAGGTCTGTAGTGGGGCGATGGTGATGCTCAAAAGTTTCCTCAAAAAAAACTCCAGATGAGGCTTGTGCTACTGAAATTCGTAAATCTCCGAGCGTGTCGACGATGTCTGTGTCATCAATCTCAAGTTGTAGAGGATCAATATTGTGTTGGCTGGCGACATGCTCGAATAAACGCTCTCGCACAAGTCGGCATGCGCCGTCAACTGCTCCACCGCTCATCCATGTTTGCCGGGAGGCAGATGTTGACCCTGCAGACCCAATCAAAGTGTCGGTTGGGTCCACGAAAACCGTGTCAACTCCGAGCACCGAACGCGCAATTTGTGGAGCGATAGTGACGAAGCCTTGTCCAACTTCGGCTGTCGCAAATTTTAATGTGACTATGCCATCTTGTAGCCGACAGCGAGCGGTTGCAAAGTCATCAAAGGTTTCGCTGTACATCAGGTTTTTTATGGATACGCCCCAGCCAACCCCTCGAACAATGTGTTGACGGTCCGCCGTACGACCAGAGCCACCAGGTATCGATAGTTCATGGGGTGAGAGTGTCATATTGGGAGGCAGCGGGATTGCGTCCGTCTCGCGAATGCAACGTTCAACTGGTGCCACGCTCTCGACTGGTTGTCCTGTGATCAGTTTGTCACCGATACGCATCGCATTGCGAAGGCGAACTTCAACAGGGGAAAGACCACACGCAATTGCGATCTTGTCCATTTGACTCTCATGGGCAAAGCAAGCCTGCACGACTCCGAAGCCACGCATCGCACCACACGGGGGATTATTCGTGCGTACGGCAAACCCGTCCACAACGGCATTAGCGCAGCGATACGGGCCTTGAATATGCGTAACAGCATTAATCAAGACTGCTCCCGATGTGGATGCATAGGCACCGCCGTCAAAGACCATTCTGGCTTCGATTTTAATTATCATCCCCTCGGCGCTCGCGTGATGTCGAATCCAAATCTTTGCTGGATGGCGGTGGACATGACCAAAGAAACTTTCCTCTCGGCTGTATTGCATTTTTATCGGACGGCCTGTGCGGAGAGCCAATAAACTTGCGTGAACCTGCAGGCTGATGTCTTCACGCGCACCGAAAGCTCCACCTACGCCACCAAGTGTCAAACGGATTTTGTTTTCCGGTATCCCAAGACACAATGCAATCTGCTTTCGGTCTTCATGCAGCCACTGGGTGGCGACAATCATCTCCACGCCTAAACCGTCTTGATCTGGAATCGCAAGAGCCGCTTCTAGACCAAGAAACGCCTGGTCTTGCATTCCAATTTCATATTCGCACTCCACGACAATTTGTCCCGTTGCATCCTTGTCACCACACACAACGCGTTGATGGCGCAACAGATTGCCGTTGGGATGAATGGCGGGAAACGAGCCAGATATTGAATCTTCAGGATTAATAAGGGGTTCAAAGACCTCGTACTCAACTCTGATGGCAGCTAGAGCGCGACGACAGGTTTCGGGGTGGTCTGCTGCAACTGCAGCGACGGGTTCACCCATGTATCGAACGACCCCTGACGCAAAGACCGGCTGATCTGCATCAATCAGACCATATGTCAGTTTACCCGGAACGTCCTCGGCGGTGAGAACCGACTCCACTCCAATTATCTTGAGTGCCTCAGAGATGTCAACAGAGATAATGCGCGCATAGGGGTGTGGAGATCGAAGAGTTGCACCCCACAGCATGTTGTCGGCCCATACATCAGAGGAAAATGCAAAGGATCCTTGCACCTTGGGACCACCATCTGGCCTCAATGCTGATGCACCAAGAATCTCGCGACGGGTTCGAACCGATGCAGACTTCACTGCTGCGCTCTTTGCTCAATGACGCGGGTAACTGCGGCAAAGATTCGTCCATAGCCAGTGCAACGACAAAGATTTCCTGATAGTGCCTCTTTTACTTTAATCTCCGTGGGTTGGGGAGTATTTTCCAGTAGGTGATGCACCGCGACGATCAAGCCAGGGGTACAAAATCCACATTGCACAGCACCTTCGTCAATAAAGGCTTGCTGTACATCGGTCAGTTCCCCGTCAGAAAAACCCTCAATCGTTTTGATGTCCGCATCAACTGCACTTGCAGCCAAAACTAAACAACTACAAACTGCCGCACCATCGATTACTACCGTGCAACTCCCGCACTCACCCTGTTCGCATGCTCCTTTGGAGCCTGGCAATCCAAGACGCTCACGCAGGACATATAAAAGACTTTCACCAAGCCATGAATCAACAACTTCACGTTGCTTGCCATTCACTCTTAGCGAGTAGATTTCGGTTTCACTCATCGGCCACAGCCCCTTTGGAGAAGTCTTCTAGCGAGTACGCCCACCGCGTGGCGACGGTACTCTGCAGTTGATCGGTGATCGTCAATGGGCCGAGATTCCTCGCTGACGCGGGCGCCGAATTCAGTTGCAATTGACTCTGCAACAACCTGGTTGGTAGAAAAATCATGTACAGATTTCAGCCATTCCTCCGTCTGAAAACAACGAATAATCGTTGGGCCAACAGAACCAAGGGCAATACGCGATGAATTATTTTTTTTATCCAGAACAAGTGAAGCCGATGCAACCGAGATAACCATTGCGTTTCTGGTGCCAACTTTGGCGTAACCCTGCCAACCATCAACAGTTTTAATGTCAATCGAGAGGATGAGTTCGTCTTTGGCCAAAGCATTTTGTTTTGGTCCCGTCATAAAATCTGCAATCGGAATAGTGCGAGTTTGACGTGATGACGCCACGTTGATGTCAGCATTGAGGGCAAAGAGAACGGGTAGAGCGTCCCCGGCAGGAGAGCAAGTGCCCAAATTGCCACCGAGTGTTCCGGCTGCACGTATTTGTGGTGATCCGACAGTACGCGCCGCTTCAGCGAGAGCCGGAAAAAGTTGTGCCAGTTGACCATGCTCCATGTCTGCATACGGAACTGCTGAACCAATGGTCACGACCCCTTTTGCTGCGTCAACACTCCACTGTTTTAGGTCATTGACGCGGCGAAGCGCAATCACGTCGTG
>SXUP01000063.1 GCA_005790505.1 Actinomycetota bacterium | reverse complement strand
TACGGCAGGCTGTTGCAATTCGCGGGCAACTTCTTGTGCAATTGCAAAAAGTTCAGTGGATGACGAGACATGCATAGGTGGACGATTCATCGCCCCTGTCACAAGCAAGGTTGCCCCTTCATAATTTGTGTCAAGTTCACTGATTTCTTTTTCGACTCGCAATTTTTCTGCAGAAGTCTGTACCCGCACATCCAACATGCATGTAGCGAGAGCAGGCACCACATTGTCAGCAGAGCCAGCCTTGGCAATTGTTGGTGTAACCGTTGTTCCCATCTCGGCGCACCCAATTGCCACAACACGTGGCAGCAACTCAGCCAGTGCCAACAGAGCATTCACTCCTTTTTCCGGCTCAAGACCAGCATGAGACGCCCTGCCATGTACTGACAACTCAAAATTTCCGGTTCCTTTACGCCCAATTTTAAGTGCACCGCCGTCGGCGCTGGGCTCAAGCACCAAGACAGCACCCGCGTGCAGGGCACGTTGCTGTAAAAATTCTCGCGAGTTATATGAACCAATTTCTTCGTCGGCTGTTATCAGCATCTCAACCGCACTCGTGTCTGCGAGGGAACCCAATGCATGAATTGCTTGCACTATGCCAGCCTTCATATCAAAAACTCCCGGTCCCGTTGCATGGCCGTTCCTCGCTTCAAAAGGTCGACGCAGGGTTGTGCCAGCGGGATGCACGGTGTCATGATGCCCAAGAATCAGAACACGTGCCTGGGGTCCACCGATCCAATGAATGTGTGGTCCAACTTCAGACTCAATGATCTTCGGAGCGATTCCCGTCACACGCTCCATAATTGCCGCTAACAATGCTGCATGAATTTTGAGCCGCTCGATATCGCGAGATGGGGATTCGGCATTGACCAACTGCTTGAGATCAGTAAGCATCTGTTCAGCAGAAATGTTTTGTGTTGCCAAGTTCATCGCCTTCTCACCGTAGTAGTGGTACCTGCTCATTGCTCGTACAGATAACACAAATCCCTACAATCGTGCCCGGAGTGGGAATTGAACCCACAAGAAGTTGCCTTCCGGGGGGTTTAAGCCCCCTGCGTCTGCCAGTTCCGCCATCCGGGCAAAGAACAAGAGATGTCAGGCTACGCGCGAGACAGTGCGCTCGCCTACATCATCGCCCGGCGAAATTATCCGAGATTGGACGGTAAAGCTAAGCATGATGCGCCAGAGTTCGGCTCGAAGCCTGTCGGCGTCGGGGGCGACGAGGCCGTTGAGTACAACAACACCTTCAATCATGTCAGCAATAGTCGCCGTGAATGGTCTGCCGGCAACCCTTACAGCGACAATTCCTGCACTGCCGTCTGAGGTGCGTCGAATTGCACGGTCTAGCCCGATTGTGCGGGGCGGACAGCGAAATCCAGGAACCACCAAGCCTCTAGAAGAAACATGCTGAGATAGCACCCGAGCAGCCGAGGCAAATTTGGCAGTAGCAGGCATTGACATGCACCAATACTGCCAAATGGGTGTGCCAATCCAGCCTTATCTGACATGCCCATCTCGTAGTGTGCGGAGGTGCCTGAAGTCCTGCTCAATCCGCTGCAACAAGAAGTGATGAATGCTCTAAAAATTCCTGAAGATTGGGTTCCCCTCCCAGCCAAAATTGTGACCGATATTGAAGAGCAATTACTTGACGAACTCGCTGACCTTTCTGACTGGTTCACAGCCGATCAACCATTGCGAGTCAGCAAGCATCTTCTTTCAACTATTCATGGGTGCGAAGCACACCATGTGGCCCAACAAGCCGAACCGTTTTCCTGGAACATCAATACTGTGCGCGGAACAATGGTTCATAAAGCCGTTGAATTATTGCTTAATTGGAAATCCGAGCAACTTCCTGGGTCAATAGTTGACTCCGCTATCACTAGCGTCATAAATAATCCCCGTGAAAGCGCGTCTGGCTTCATTGCGAGTCTCTCCGAGCCAGAAGTCGCCGAGTTGCGTGGCGCCGTCGTCGGGTCACTCACCAATTTTCTTGAATGTTTTCCACCTCTCAAACCACAATGGCGGCCCGTTGTTGAACACGGCGCTCGTTACGGCGTTCATCATGACTCAATAGTTTTTAGTGCACGCATGGATCTTGTAATTGGACTTCCTGGACGCAAAGTCATCATTGATCTAAAAACAGGACGCATTACTCCAACACATCGTGATGATTTGCGTTTCTACGCCTTGCTCGAAACATTGCGCTCCCGACAACCTCCTCGTCGTTTGGCGACATATTCGCTTGATGCAGCACGCCTTGACACTGAAGATGTCTCAGAGGGTGCTCTTCAAGCAGCAGTACGTCGTACTTCGCACGGAGTGCACGCCATGGCAGAACTCGCGAAAAATAAACGCTCTCCAATCAAACGCACCGGAATGCAATGCAAATGGTGTCCGCTACTAGATACATGCCAAGAGGGTGCACAATTTGTTCGACAGCTGAGCGGACTTGACAATGATGATCTTTAACTCATCTTTGGCTGAGATGTGGTGTCATCATCGCAAGCGGAACACCAACTCCTGCGGCACTGCGAATTGTTGAGATGAATCTTCCTTTTTGAACGGCAGGCTTTGGCGGTGAAGCAAGGTCTCCAAGTTCAGCAGCTAAACCATGAAGATCTTCAATGCTGATGGCGATGCCCCATAGTTTTGCACTGCCTGAAGAAATGTGGGGACCTGACACAACTTCGATGATTGTGTTTTCAAGCCGGTGAAATGCTTGCGTCACTCCGTTGCCGGCGTCACGAACTCGGCGTACCGAAGCACCACAGGCATCTTCGATGGCCAGACTTGTCCGTTCAATATCTGACGTGTTGACCACCACGTGATCAAGTAGAACAACTGCCGTATTGCCTATTGCAGAGCGCATTGGTAAATCATTTTCGTTCACAACAAAAGAGGTGGCAATGCCATCAATTGTGCCTTGACTAATCTGCACATCAGAGCCGTCAAGCGCGATCGTCCAACCATGAAGTCCGGGTGGACCACCGTTACAGCGAATCTTTACGTTGGAGAGCGCAAACGATTCGTTTGTGGTCTCTACTCCGAGACTCTGCCAAGGTTCAGAAGTCCCGCCGACAACAAGTTCAACGAGCCGAGCCATTACTAGAATTTAAAAAGAAATGACTATTTAGCCGCGACCCATATTTGGTCGTTTGCCGTGATTCGCTTTTGAACGGCGCATCCGCGCCTTTTTTTTCTTCGTCTTCTTTGACATAAGACTCTGAGGCTATCGCCTGAGATGGCTTTTCGCCCCAAGATCAAGCCCGCTGGGCGTCAGGTCGTTATCCCAGCCGCCACCGCGCTCGGCCGTCTATGTAGCGAACACCAAAAGCATTCGACTTTGAGCACAAATACCTACTTTTATTTTTAGTCACGCGTAATCCAGACGGCGAACAAAAATTCCCAACTTTGATAGCAGCGGAGACTCGTTGGGGCAAGGTTGTCACGGGGGCCAAATTCTTAACAGGCAAAGTCGTCGTAGTAGTCGTAGTAGTCGTAGTAGTCGTCGTGGTCGCGATTAGCACACTCGCAATTCCCCCAGGAGCAGGTGGCCATGCCACAACCCGCAGACCAGCACAGGACGACTTTAATAAATTACGTACCCGACCTGCTTCGCTCGCATCCATGCTCAAGCCCCAACGAGCCTTTATTGCAATCCAATCACTAATGTAGGTGCAAAGATAAGAATCAAGCGGCGGCAACCAATTAGACGGATCCTTATCTCCCTTGGATTGATTTACATTGTCTGTTACTGAAAGAAGCGTCCGTCGATCAGATGTGTCGTTGGCATACAACTGACGCTGAGTTTTCGTCCAGTTCCATGCCCCACTATCCCAAGTTTCTTTGAGTGCTACAACGTGATCAATGTCGATGTCAAGGGGATCCGTCCACTTCCCACCGTCATAAGGCGAAACCCAATCACCTTCAATTACTTTGCATTTATAGGGGTCTACTTGGGGCAACGAAACACTGTCGCGTTTGAGAACTTGTTGTCGCGAATCACACCTGTCCCCGTCGATGTCTTTCCATAACGGAAACAAATCTCTGTCATATCCACCAGGCCTCTCATTTTCAACGACGATTGAGCTCAAAACATCGGCCGCATCATATGTGCCGACTGCTTGCACAGGACCATCGGCAACAGATCCAACGACGAGACCCGCCAGAGGAAAAAACAAAAGAAATGTATTCCGCGACAGCGCAGAGAACTTGCTCACAACCTAAATCCTCGAGCGATTCAAGGTTCGACCGTTTTTCTAATCCATCAGTTTTTCATGCGACGAGTCCCAGCCTGTCTGGCCGCCCCAGCGCGGACCAGGAGCCAATGATAAATCATTGATTCCCGTCACCAACTTGCCACAGAGACAACAGGTCAATTGTGGAGCAAAGTTTGCTCCACAATCATTGTGCACCAAAGACACTGCTTGACTCCCGTCCATCAGCCACTTGTCACCCCAGGCTTTAATCATGCTCATCACCGCAAACAAATCGTCACCTTTTTCAGTGAGGTGATATTCGAAGCGTTTTGGTTTTTGATTGTAAATAATTTTTTCCAACACGCCTGCCTCTACAAGCGATGACAGCCTGTCAGTCAGAATATTCCTGGAAATATGTAAATCCATTTGCAGCGCCTCAAACTTCGTGACTCCCATGAAGATTGAGCGGATAATCAAAAGATTCCAGAACTCACCAAAAACATCCAGGGCCTTCGCAGAAGCACTATTTAAATGGCCCACACTTGTCCGCTTCATTGGACCCAACCTTATTGCAGATGCACCTCGGCTTTAGCCATCGGCTTTTTACTGGGATCTTGCTGAGTCCAGCAACCGCTCT
>SXUP01000062.1 GCA_005790505.1 Actinomycetota bacterium | reverse complement strand
CTTGAGTCGGTGTAAGCGATTTCTTCATATAAATACAGTAGACCCGAGCGATCTAAAGCCTCAGATTGCAAGCAATTACTGAAAATATAGTGGAGCCCGAGGCGGGAATTGGACCCGCGACCTACGCATTACGAGTGCGTTCAATAGATATCTGTACGACTGTCTACGAACAGAACATATTGATAAATAAAGGAATGATGGTTTAACGAACTTGGTCGAACTTTGCCGAATGAGACCGAATGTTCCGTAAATGTTCAGTGGGCCCCCATCCTTAAACGACTCACTTAGCAGTCGTGGGCTGAGGTGTTACCTACCGAGGCCACAATCTCCTACAAGTAGACCTAATTCTGTCTGAGAATTTTGTGTTTTTCGGTATCAAACTCTTCCCGCGTGAGAATGCCACTTTCTAAGAGTTTATGGTTAAAGAAAAGTCAGGCGGTTCACTTTTCTTTCTTGAAGGTAGTTCAGAAAATGTATAGTTAGAACGCAAATACATACGCCGACTAAAACTGAACCATATTCTGGTTTGCTCAAAATATTTGATCGACCCCTCACTCGGGATTGGGTTTTTTGGCTCTTTGCGACAATTGTTGTTGCGTCTGGCGCAAGTGGCTTGAGAGGATTGGGGTCTGGTGAACAAATTAATCCCGTCGCTGGATTGATTGATGGAGCGATTAGTGTCGGAATAAATTATGTAATTTTTGGTGTTATCCCATCAAGCATTCGTGCACGAGTACGGCGGCGACGTGCAACAAAGGATGGTTTATTTGAAGAGAGCGTGAAAGAAAGACGACCTCTTCCGTCACCTACTACATTGTCTGAAACTCGGATGCGGAGTGACGAGAGTGTAAAAGCGTCAAGCCGCTCAAGGACAACTCGTCGTGTTGCATTTGTGGCTTTAGGAATTCTTTTCAGTCTTTTTGTCCAAGGGAACTGGGAATATCGCAAATTATTGTCAGATATCGAAAACGGTGAATCTATTTTGGTTAATTACAACTCAAAATCAGGGATTCTCAGCGATGTTTTCAAAAGTGTCCAAACGCCCTTATCCGATTACGACAGAGAGAGAGTGAATATCGCAATTCAGAAATGGGAGAGTCTCGCTCGCGAAAGCAACGAGGAATTAGCGATCTGGCAAGAAAAGATAAATTCATCATTTCAAGCACCGTGGAACGAACAAACTTCCAGAAACCGCCAAGAAATACTTAACCACTATGACGCGTGGTCCGAGAACCTTTACGCGAAAAGCGTAGATCTTTTGCACTCTGGAAGCGAGCAGTACACCAAGAGAATCAGTGACTCCTTCAGGTTTTTTTGTTTTGACGCTAAACGGAGTCAATCATTTTTTACTTGGCCAAGCTCATTTATAGATGGTAAAGATCGAGTTGAGGAGATCTGTAAAAGCTAGCGAAGGTCAGCTCTGACACAAATTTCTTGATCATTCGGGCAAGGTATGGTTGTGAGTAACCATCTCAACCAGGATTGTGAAACTGGTGAATATTGGGATGCGAATTTTAAGTCCGTAAAGTGCGCGTTCTCGTTGTTCATCACTGATTTGCTTCTGATTTGCAAGAATTTCGACATATCCCCGGATAACTGTGCGCGCCAACAAGTCAGCGTGGACAAAAGAGTCAGATTGCTGATTGGTTGCGACGTCTCGCAGTTTTTCTGATGCGTAACGTAACAAGGTGTTTTTTTATTTGGAAACACCGTCTATTTGTGTGCCTTGGAGAGTGGGATCGCTTGCCAGTGGTCCTCAAAAGTACCTTACAAAAATCGTCAGGTAGGTGAGTTCGTCAATGTTATGGTTGATGAATGTCACTTGAGTCAATCTCTGGCTTAATTGCCACCTCGTGTGGGATGGCTTTCATTTGGCCGCAAGTGGCGCGTTGTTACCGTCGTAAAACGGTTGAGGGTCTCTCATCAACGACGGTATTAGTTGGTCTCATCAATCCCGTCTTTTGGACTATTTTTGGTTATTCGACTGGTCGCTCAATCGCAGTTTTTGCAAACATGAATGTTGCGTTTGCCTTCTTCTTGATCACAATCAAGATGGTGTGGATGAAAGTAGTTAATCCGATCATTGCAACGACCATGTTGACTGTGACAATCATCTATTGCTATATCATGAACTCAATTTCGCCGTACGTCGTGGGAGTGACTGGGCTTATAATCTCGACGCCAATGTTTCTCCCGCAGCTATTGAGAGCGTTTCAGACAGAGCAACTTTATGGTGTTTCAATTTGGTCAAATATTTTGTTCTCCATACAATGCGGATTTTGGGTGGTGTACGGTGTTGAAGTGCAGGAGTGGTTATATATCTACCCGAATGTGTTTCTTGTGCCGTGTGGTTTGATTATTGCTTGGCGGGTGTGGAATTCTCGTCGATCTTTTGAAGCACAGAACGCAGGTCACTCATCCTGAATGTTTGACTATTTGATTTGGCAACTGACGAGAATCGGCGTAGATCCTTTAAGCCACTACCCGTAAGAATCGCAACGGGACGGTCAGTAGGAGAGAGTCGTCCACTTCGTATGTCATTTGAAATTGCTGCCATCGCCAGTGCCGATGCTGGTTCAACGAAGACCCCTTCTTTCTTTGATAAGAAGTCTTGCATCGACCATGTTTCCTCATCGGGAACATCGCATCCCCAACCAATTGACTGAGCAACAGCGATTGCTGCGAGTTCGCCATCTGGTGGGTCAGGAAGTTGCAGACCCGAAACCAACGAAGTACATTGATCGATAGCGGGCCACTCAATCTGCTGTTTTAAAAACTGGACGATTGGGTTGCAACCTCGGGGCTGTGCACAAATCAACTTCGGAAGCGAATTAAGTCGTGAACCAAGACCTCGTGCTATTGCGACGAGCAACCCACCACCACCAGAAGGTACATATATATGAGTAAATTCTCTCTGGTCAGGCAGCTCTGAGCCAATAAGTTCGGCCCCCGCCATGCCTTCTGGGTTATATCGATAAGCAGTAATGGACAGCTTGAGGTTGAATTCGCGCGCCAATTCGCTAATCGCATCCATCTCATTGAGTCCAAGTTGTGACATCGGCAGAAGTGTGGTGCCGTAGGGAATGATCGATCGAATTTTTTCTTCAGGTGCATCCGCTGCGATGCACAAAAATCCGGGTAGACCAGCTCTAGCACCGTATGCGGACATGGACGCACCACCATTGCCAGAAGATGTGCCGATCCATCCTCTGTTGTGGTGATGGAGCGCATCAGTGATGGTCGCCGCAGCAATGCGATCTTTGTACGAACCAGTGGGATTCATCCACTCTGCCTTGCCCCATATTTCGGACACCCCTAATTCTCGTGCTAGTGATGTGAACGGCAGCACCGGAGTATTGCCCTCTCCAAGCGATAAGTTTGTCGCACTCATCACGATCTAACATCCTTTTTTGCAAAAATGAACAAGCTATCGCCAACTTCAATACGGGCGTCACGCCGGCGCATCATTATGAAACCGTCATGTGGCGCGTGGATTTGAGAGAGTACTTCTCCGTAAACATCGACTATGTCAGCAATGATTTCTTGTCGTAAGACAGGTTGCCCACATTTGGCACGAGTCACTATGTAGCCAGCGATCTTCGCAGTGACACCCGCGTCGGTGTTTCCTTCACCTATCACTCTGCAACTCGCCACCTGAGAGATCGGCGCACTGGTCACCATTTGTAATTCGCGCAAAACTCGTCGCACACCGTCGATATACCCCTGAAGGTCATCGTATTGAATTGATCTCCCCCCTCGTCCTTCTGTATAAATTGCAGGAATATTTAGGTCAAATGCAGTCGAGAGTGATCGACCAGGCAGTGGTTGGCCAAAATGTTGCCAGGTAAAGTCGGCGCAAAATGTGTCAGCAAAGCGTTGAGATTCATCCGATATTTTTCCAGTGCCTCCGTGATAGCCGCAAAGGAATGGCATTTCAAAGTTTGTTCCTGCCGAGTGGAGGTCAATGAGAAGGTCTGCTCCACGGATTACTCGTTCTGTGATCTCATGGGCGACTTTTTGTGTGGCTGATCCATTTGCCAAACCTGGAAAAATTCTTGCAAGATTTTTGCCGTCAATCGGGCTTTCGCGCAAGGTTGCCTTCCATGCTGCAGGATGCGCTGGCGCAGATATTTTCACATTGCCACTTACGAGATTGTTTTTCAAGAATTTGGCCAACCATCTCGCTGCAATTACACCTTCGTATTCATCTCCATGTACTCCTCCAAGAATCGCAACGGTAGGCCCGGGTTTTGTCGAGGCGATTGTGTACACTTCGGGCAATTCGGGTTGCATGATTAAAGAACTATGGGGTTACGACAACACGAGAACAATGCTCCCCAAGGCCTTCGATGCCAAGTCGCATTTCGTCTCCGGGCTTGAGGTATCGCGGCGGTTGGAGACCAAGTCCGACACCAGAGGGAGTTCCGGTATTAATGATGTCGCCTGGTTCAAGCACCATGAATTGACTTACATACCAAATCAGGTAGCTAACAGAAAAGATCATGTCTGAAGTATTTTCGTTTTGCATCCGTTGACCGTTGACCTCGAGAAACATCTGTAGCTGTTGAGGGTCAGGGATCTCGTCGGCTGTAACAAGCCATGGGCCTAGCGGATTAAAAGTTGCACATGACTTACCTTTATCCCACTGACCACCACGCTCCAACTGAAACTCGCGCTCCGATACATCGTTTGAGGCTGCATATCCTGCGACGTATTTCAAACCGTCCTCTGGGGTTTTTAAGTATGTAGCAGTCGCACGCACAACTACAGCAAGTTCAATCTCCCAGTCAGTCTTGAGAGATTTATGTGGGATCAACACATCGTCATTTGGGCCGACCAAAGTGTTGGGCGCCTTCATGAAAATGATCGGCTCCTTGGGTACTTCCATGCCTGACTCCCGCGCATGATTTCTATAGTTGAGACCTATGCAAATGATCTTCTCTGGCTTAAAAATTGGTGCACCCACCCGTAAATCAGTTTCACGAAGTTGAGAGAGCTTGCCATCACGAACGGCATTATGAAGACGATCAAGCCCACCATTAGAAAAGAACTCAGAGTCAAAATCAGCAGTGACCGGTCTTGCATCGAGAACACTCGTCAAGTCGTCGTTGAGCACTCCGGGGATCTCGCGGCCACGTTCTCCTAGACGAACAAGTTTCATATTTTGGCCACTATTTTGCCTGGGTTCATCAGACCCATTGGATCGACCGCTTGCTTTATGGCACGCATTAGAGCAACAGCGTCTGGCCCGAGTTCGCGAAGAAGATAAGGAATCTTGCCGACTCCGATCCCGTGCTCACCTGTGCATGTTCCGCCCATTTCAAGGGCTCTCGTAATCAGGCGCTCGTTAAATGATTCAACATTGTGCATTTCTTCGACATCATCAGGTCTGACGACGACGATGACATGGAAGTTACCATCGCCGACGTGACCAATAATCGGACCGAAGATACTAGATACCGCGATGTCAGCATGCGTCTGCGTTATGCAGTCGGCAAGACGTGAGATTGGTACGCACACATCGGTAACAAAGATTTGTGCTCCTGCACGTTGCGCGCGGATAGCCCATGCCGCGTCATGTCGCGCCTGCCATAAGACGGTGCGCTCGGCTTGGTCAGTACTGAATGTGAAGCCCGTACCGCCGTGGTCAGCGAGAATTGCACCCGCCAATTTTGCTTCGTGATCGACCACCTCTTTGGATCCGTGAAATTCGAGCAACAGCATGTTTTGTTCCGGAAGCACCGTCTTTGAATAGGTATTTACAGACTTGACCGCCGCCTTGTCCAACAATTCAACTCGAGCGACACCGACACCTAGTTGAATTATTGCAATCACGGCGGAAACGGCAGAATGAAGATCATTGAATTGGACTGTTGCTGCCGCAGTTGCTTCGGGAATACCAAAAAGTCGCAGAGTGACCTCGGTAATCACACCGAGTGTCCCTTCTGAACCTAAAAAAAGGTGAGTGAGGTCGTATCCTGCCGATGTCTTGCGGGCGCGGCGACCAGTTTCTATAACGGTTCCGTTTGGGAGAACGACCTTCATAGACAGCACTAATTCGCGCATCGCACCGTACTTCACCGTCGTAGTGCCAGATGCGCCAGTTGCAGTCATCCCACCGATCGTTGCATCAGCGCCCGGATCTACAGGAAAGAATAAGCCGTGGCTAACCAGTTCTTTGGCGAGTTGCTTTCGCAAAATTCCCGCTTGAACCGTGCAGTCAAGGTCATCGGCGCTGATTCTAAGCAGACGATTCATTCGCGACATGTCAAGTGAGACACCACCATGCAGCGCATTGACATGTCCTTCAAGCGATGTGCCAACACCGAAGGGTATTACTGGTAGTTGATGGCGAGTACAGATGGCCAGACATTCAGAGACATCATCGGTGGATTCGGCGTAGACGACGATGTCGGGCTGACTCGGCAAATGAAAACTCTCGTCATGTGAGTGTTGCGCCAGAATATCGCTGCCACGAGAGGTCTTTCCTTTGAATTGTTGCTCGATTTCTTTAACACCAACTTCGCGGTTAATACTGCGATGCTTGGTCGAATCAAGCCGCATGGTTCGCGACATATCAGCCCTCGTTGAAAGGGTTAGATTCAACTTTCTGCCAGCCAGCCTTTAAGAGACTGACCGTAGTGGTGAGATGGGTTCTTAACGCTTCTGCGGCCAAGTCATGATTTCGCGCGGCAAGTGCGTTGACAATTGCAAGATGTTCCTCATCTGCAGCATTGTGACGAACTTTGAGTGAGAGTCGTTGGTAGCGCTCAGCGTGCATCCAAAGTTGGCGAATCATTCGAAGTCGGCGCTCAGAATTACCATGTTCATAGATCTTGAAGTGAAATTTTTGATTAAGTTTCACGACTAATCCAGAATCGTTATTGGCATATGCATTCGACATTTTTTGGATCGTAGTCTTCAATTTCTCGAGCTCATCGTCGCTGAATGGATTCGATTTTGCAACTAACTGACATTCTAAAGTAACGCGAAGGTCATAAAGATCTTCTAGATCTGCGAGCGAAACCGTTGTTACCCAAGCTCCGCGATTATGTCGAAAGATGATGAACCCTTCAGACTCCATGATTCGTAATGCTTCTCGTACCGGGATGAAGCTCGTCTTGCAACGATCGGCTATCTGCCTAGGCAAAATCTTTGAATCGCCTTTGTACTTTCCCGAGACGATCCCTTGACGAAGATGCTCAACGACAAGTGCGACAGAACTGTCAGCAGATTGCGAAGTCCGCGTTAAACGTTTACTTTTTACTTTTCGGGTTTTCGTTGGCACAGACTAAATACTATACGATTTGGGTGAATGTTTACCACAGCCATAATGGGGGTCTGAGTCTGATTTTGCTGAAAAAAAAACATCTTTCGGTCTGCATAAATGAGCGACTTGGCGCCGAAATTACTCAAATTGAGGATAATGGAATCGAATTACTTGCTTATTATGACTGGGAAAGTCCGGTCGCTTTCAGCAAGAGTTCAACTTACGGTAAACAGTATCACGACTGGCTTTCGGAGTATCGCGGTGGATGGCAATTCTTGATGCCGAATGCGGGCCCCGAGTGCGAAGTTGATGGCGTCAAAATTCCATTTCATGGCGAGTGGTCACGAACACATGTCGACATCATCGCGCAAACCCAAACGATGGTGAGAGTGCGGGCGGGCACCAGACTTCCGGTGGTTGTAGAGCGCGAAATTAGCCTGCTGAGCAACCCTTACCGTGTTGTAATAACCACCGAGGTGTGTAACACTTCAACCGTACCAACCTCTTTTATCTGGGGGGAGCATCCTGCTTTTTTCGTTAAACAAGGTGACAAAATTGACCTACCGAATGGCGAGGTTGTTAACTCTGCGGGTGCGGCACTTGGTGCATGGCCAGTCGGTCTTGGGTCGCAACGACTTGACATTATTGATGATCAATTACCGCACGAGAGAATGCATTTCATCACGAACATCGAACATGGCTGGGCGGCGTTACGAAGATCGGACATCGGAATCGCGATGGCGTGGGCAGTGAGCGATTTCCCGCATGTTTGGCTTTGGCAAGAAATCGGTAGTCAAGGTTTTCCGTTCTACGGTCGGGCCTCAATGATTGCAATTGAACCGGGGTCGTCGTGTCCGGATATCGGGCTTGCTGAGGCACGTAAACGTGGTCAGGCCATCAAGTTGATGCCTGGGCAGTTGCGTAAGACCACGATGTCCCTGATTCCTTTCCCAGCAACGAACTCACGAGTCACGAATGTTTCGATTGATGGCGACATCACGCTTGGATGATGAACTTGCTCTTACGACCTGCTCGACTCAAAGGCTTCCCTGGCCGCAGACATCGATCAACGGGCTGGTCAATCTTTGACCCAAGCGTTCTCATGCCGACTGCGGTGCTATTGCGGTCGGCTTTGTTGAACAACAGCAAAAGTTTCGCCCGTTTCTGCGAGCAACACCATGTTTCGTTTGCGCCACATGGCAAGACGACGATGTCCCCCGAACTCTTTCAAATTCAATTGCGTGATGGCGCGTGGGCCATCACTGCTGCGACTGCATTCCAAGCTAGAACCATGATTGAGCACGGTGTTTCGAGAGTGTTCATTGCCAATGAAGTGGTGGCACCTGGCGATATTGCATGGCTCGCTGACGCCACACAGGATGGCTGCGAAGTTTATTGCTGCGTTGACTCGCTAGCGGCGGTCAAGATTCTTGACTCGGGCCTAGCCGGGCTTCAAAAGGGACAGCAGGTTCCTGTGCTGGTCGAACTTGGTGTTCCGCAAGGACGCACGGGAACTCGAAGTGTAATTGAAGCACTCGCTGTAGCACAAGAAGTTTCCAGTAGTGATCACTTGCGTCTCGTCGGCGCTTCAGGATTTGAAGGAATAATTACTGCAACTGAAACCCAATCAGCAGAGGAGCGAGTGAATCAGTTTCTCGCAGATCTTCGACGACTCGTTGATGAGATGATTGCGCTCAATATGCTTCGTGATATTGATGAGGTTTTACTCGCTGCTGGAGGAAGCGTTTACTTTGATCAAGTAGTCGAGCAACTGCACCGAGAGACTTCGATCGTTCAAGAACGAGTCATAGTTAGGAGTGGTTGTTATATCAGCCACGACGATGGAGTCATTCACGATTTATCTCCCCTGGGCGCTGTGCCACGAACACCAGGAGATGTCTTTCAAGCGGCACTCGAGATTTGGGGAGTCGTCTTGTCTCGACCTGAGTCGACTCGAGTAGTCGTTGGTGTCGGAAAACGCGATGCTTCAACAGATGGTCTACTACCGATTGCCAAGAAAATGGTGCGTAAAGGTGGCACTCGACCTGAGCCGTGGTCGTCATTGGGTCGAGCGATTCGCGTGGATGACCAACACGCATATCTGGAAGTTGCTCCGTCAGAAGATATCGCTGTTGGTGACTTCGTTGGCTTTGGTATCTCGCATCCCTGCACCACTTTTGACAAGTGGCGCGCAATTCCGATCGTCGATGACAACTACCGAGTCGTCGATATTGCGAATACCTTCTTTTAGCAATTAACAACTCAGAGCGAGAAGGTCGCCTCGGGCTCGAAAGGGAACATCGGTCGCCGACGCAATTTGTACGACAACGTTGACAGGTCTGCACTCGTACAGCCAGGAGTATTGAGCTGAATCATTTCGGCGGCGATTGGTTCGAAAGCGCCGCGAGGAGAGTGGACTCCTTTGGCAACAATCACTTTCAAAGACAGTGGGTCTAACCCGACGCTTGTGAGTTCGGCTCGACTTGTATTACCCATTGGTCGTGAAGTCAGGAGTATGAAATGATCATCGTCGGTATGAACGAGGGCCCGAGGGCCAGCATTGAAGAATCTGAAACCGCCATGAGTGATGCCAGTATCTTCGAAGCGACCGTCATCCAAATGCAAAATGGTGCCACTTATTTTCACCGGTTTACCATGCAGTTGATCCGTTTTAGCGCCGACATTTAGGGCGATATTGACACCCACTCCAGCCTTGTGGCAATCGGCAACACAACCTGGATCACATAGCGAGTGAAACAGGTTTCGAACTTTAAGCCGCTGAGCCGCAGCCAGAACATGAGTCGAATCTGCTGGGCTACCGCCACCCACGTTGTCTCCAACGTCTAAGAGCACGACAGGCCCACGTGGCGAATTCATCGCTCGCTGAAGAGCAATATCAATGTCAGTCCCGTCCCCCAAAAAATCGTTGCGTAAATCCCATGCAGCGGCCGCAAGCGACTGCGCCAAATGGTTGGCTAGATCTTGGTCATGGTCGGTAATCACGATGAAAGACATGCCGAGTTCTGGCACATCTGCGTATGGAAATCCTTCAATCACACTCACCGAAAGCACTCCATGTTGATGTTCCATCTCGTTTGCCAGACTAATTAAGTGCGACATCGGCCAATCTGAAGTTCCTTGGCGCAAGATATTGATTGCGACGGGTGGTGATACATGGGCGATCACTGGTTGAATCTCGCCACGTGCTGTTGCGATCGATAATTCGGCGACTTGTCGTGCTCGTGGCCGCGGATCGATATGTGGGTTAGTGAGATAAGCATTAATGACAGTGCTGTTACGTATCATTCTCTCTGACACATTCGCGTGCATATCCAGAGCAACACCAACAACCACGTCATCACCAACGAGTCTCCGCACTCTTTCAATAATTTCGCCGTCGGCGTCGGGTTGGTGCTCTGCAACTGCCGCACCGTGTAACGCAAGAAGCACTACATCCCATGGACCATTTTCTTTGAGTTGTTCGATCATGCGACCGACGAGAACTTCAAATGCTTCCTGAGTGATAGTGCCCATGGGGTTCAAGTCGGCATGATTAAGAGGTACAACTTCGAGATTGGGGAGCGAGCGGATCTCAAGAAACCCACCGAGCGTCGCTTGTGATTCGCCATAGACCCGAACGAGTTCGTCAGATTCAAATGTTCCAGCAGCCAAAAATCGATCGAGAGACGCGGGTACAGGAGCGAACGTGTTTGACTCGTGATGAAAACCGGTGAGCGCTACGCGCAGCATTTTCATGATGGCTATAACAAAAATAACTTTAGGTTGGATTTAAGGCTTTGTTTGAGAAGATTTACGAAGACAACAAATTTAAAACCCGCGGCGCACTGTGCTTCGTCGAGATTAAATGGCATAGGCAGCTCGCTTTTATTTGGTTGTATGTTCACTTGGAGTGTTGCAATACTTGACCTGGGCGACTTTCAGTGATTTCCCCATCTTTCAGAACTACTGTGCCATTTACAAGTACGTGAGTGATTCCATCAGGTTTTTCGGGTGCTTTACCGAATTCTGCTCGATCTAACACAATCTCTGGGTCAAATAGCACCAGATCGGCTGCTTTGCCAATGGCGATACACCCGCGATCGTGAATACCGAGCCGCCGTGCCGGTTCATATGTCATTTTTCGAATGGCATCGGTGAGTTCTAGTACACCTTGGTCACGAACATACTTGCCAAGCACACGGGGAAATGTTCCGAAGTTGCGTGGGTGTGGTCGGGCATTCGGTTGAAGCAATGGAATGGCATTGCCATCTGACCCGACAACTGCGAGACGGTGTTGCAAGAATGTGGAAACATCAGCCTCGGTTCGATAAAACAAGACAACTTGTATTTCGTTGCCATATTTCTCACAGAGTTGAAGGGTCAACTCATCAGGCGCAATTCCTGAATTCTTTGCAGCCAAATCGAGTGTTTCGCCGACATATCGGCCATCGGGAGTACTCGAAATTTGGAACTTATCCCAGAGCCACGGGATGCCATTGAACCATCCTTCTGCCATATCTGAAAGTGCTTGTGCACGCTGAGAGCTTTTTGCGAGTCGATCTCGCATCGCCTCTGTTCCACCGGCTTGCAGCCACGGCGGGAGGTATTGAGTTAGTGACGAAGAGGAAGCGTCGTAGGGATAAACATCAAAAAAAATTTCGATGCCCTCACCGCGCGCCTGGTCAAACATCTCTAAGAGTTCTGCTCCAGTGCCCCAACGCTCTGGTCGGTTTATGGCTAGATGACTAAATTCCACGGTTACTCCAGTAAGGCGCCCCAACTCGATTGACTCTGCAACCGCTGCACGCTCATCAGGTTCTGCTGCGCGGCTATGGGTTGCATAGATTGCACCTTGTGTGGCAAGGACTTCAGCCAAGGCGACCACTTCTTCGAAGTCGCCATACGAACTTGGCACGTGGGTAAGGCCAGTGCTCATGCCGAAAGCGCCTTGCTCAAGTGACTTTTGGAGGTCGGAAATCATTCGAGCCAACTCGGACTTTGTCGGTTGCCGCTGCTCGACTCCCATTGCAGCGACGCGAAGCGTGCCATGGCCTACCAGCGATGCAACATTTAGAGCAATGCCTTCACGGTAGAGAGCCTCGGTGTAGCCATCAAGGTCAGTCCACCAAGGTCGAATAGCAGCAGTCGCGCGAGCCAAGTGATCAGCATGAAGGTCGAGATGCTTGGGCTCTATTGGAAACGCAGAAAAAGAACAATTTCCCACAACTTCTGTGGTGACACCTTGGCGTAACTTGCTCTCGCCGCGTCCATCTGCAATGAGAGTGAGATCAGAGTGAGTATGAATATCAATGAAGCCAGGACAAAGAATCTTTCTATTGGCGTTGATCGTTGAGTGGGCGGCCATTTCATGAGTCGGCGCAACATTGCTCTCTTGAAAAGCGCTGATAACTCCATTCCTGATGCCAACGTGACCCTGCCGCGGCGCAGTGCCGGTGCCGTCAACGATTGTTGCGTTGCTGATAACTATGTCGTACATGGAAGTCATTAATAGGATCTGTCATGCTCTGATGATCGGGCAATGTTTATAATCTTCAATGATACTTTGATTAACTTTTGCACACAAGAAGATTGGTGAAATTTATGCCCGAAAATTCTGAACAAAGTGCCCACGAAAACTCACGCGGTTGGAAGCCGATTGTTACTCCAATCTCAAGTCATCTTCCATTTTCGGCGGCGGTTGAAACGAACGGGTTCATTTATGTGTCGGGGCAGGCATCAGTTGACGAACAAGGTGCGATAGTTAGCGGTGATTTCGAGCAAGAAATGCGCCGGTCAATGTTGAATGTGCAGCGTATTCTTGACGCCGTCGGACTTGATCTCGGTGATGTTGTGCGAGTGACAAGTTATGTTCACGATCCTGCTCATCTACCGCAATACAACACGTTGTACAGAGAGTTTTTTTCCGCGCCGTTTCCAGCACGAACGACTATAACTAACTGTCTGTCAATAGCGCTAAAGTTCGAGATCGACGTAGTTGCAGTTCGCAGGCCTTTGACGAAGAGTTAGCAGCAGTGCTTTTCAGTGGCGTGCATCATGCCACGGATGTATCCGAAGGCAAAGAGTCGACCAAGCATGGTGTAACCAGGTTCGCCATCATCCTCACCCAACATCTGCGGAACATGGTCAGGTCGCATTGGTCCGTTGAATCCAACTTCCCGGTAAGCGCACATTGCTTCAGCCATGTCGGTTTGTCCGTTGTCTTGCCAACTTTCGCGAAAATCTTCGGCAGTTCCAACTACATCTCGGTAGTGCACGTAGGCAATATGCGGCCCGAGGCGTCGGATCGTCGCTGGAATATCGATTCCCATTTCAGAGAATGATCCTTGGCAGAAAGCGATCTTGTTTGAAGGTGATTTCACGATCTCAACCAGTTTTTCAAAACCGGCAACATCGTGCATGATTCGTTCGTTGCCTAGCAGTTGGGGAAGTGGCGGGTCATCGGGATGCATCGCCATGACTACTCCAGCATTTTCGGCGACTGGAATAACTTCTTCCAGAAAATTTTGTAGGTTCTTCCATAGTTCAGTTCGTTTGGCACCAGGTTCGAGATCTGCGCGAAATGCAGGTCGACCGGGAATTCGCGCTTTATCAAGGTCCGCCAATCGAAAGGCAGTGACTTTCGAGCCACCGCGTTCGGGTGCGTCAACCGACGTTCTGATCCAGTCGGTTCCTGCCATGAAGTTGTAACAAATCATTCGAATATCAAGATCAGATAAGTGATGAATGAGTGTTTTCATGGCGCCCAAGTCAGAGCCGTTATCGGTGCCCAGTTTGATGCGGTCAATCGGCAGGTACCCCTCGACCACGCCTATTTCCATTCCAAATGAACGAACTCGTTGTTGCATGCGAGTAATTTCGCTCAGGTCTGATCCTGGATAACGAACCACGATTTGATCGACGCCACACTGCGCTGCGAGTGTCAGATTTTCATCTGAAAGGGGAGTGAGTACCGATGCGAGTTTCATAAAAGCCTCGTCAGAATTATTTCAATTGCGATTCAGAAGACAATGAGTCCACGGGCTTGTTCACCCGCGGCGAGCGAGCGGAAAGCTTCATCGGCTTCATCAAGGTCGTAGCGCTTTGTCACCAATTCTTCAATTTTGATTCGGCCGGAGACTGCCAGTTCGACGAGTTTTGGGAACTCGACAAGTGGATTGCTTGAGCCATATCGCGAACCAACAATTTTTCGCTCACCACCCATGAGTAACCAAGGATCAACTGGGAACTTGTCGCCTGTCCCAGGTAAACCAAGCACGACTTCGATGCCCTGTTTGGCGAGGATCGCTAAGCCCTGCTCCATCGCTTTACTATTGCCCACAGCAATGATCGAAGCATCAACACCGTTGCCAGTGAGTTTTTTAATTTCTGCATCAAGATCTTGCTTGGACAGATTGATTGTGTGAGTTGCTCCGAAGTGTCGTGCCATCTCAAGTTTTGAATCAAGAACGTCGACTCCGATGATTGGGTATGCTCCTGTTGTGACGGCACCCTGAATAGCGTTAAGACCAACACCACCACAACCAAATACTGCAACGCTTTGACCTGCGCGAAGGCTAGCGGTATTAACAACTGCGCCAAAGCCGGTTGCCACTGAGCAACCAATGAGGGCCGCTGACTCGAGTGGAAAGTCTTTGCGAATCTTCACTGCAGCTGACTCTGGGAGCACGATGTAAGAGCCGTAAGTAGATGGGCCGTAGTGATGTACGTCTTTACCATTGTGCTGGAACATGGTGACATCACCAGTCGTTTTACCGATTGCTGGGGTGTTTAGGCACAGAGCCGGAAACCCAAGGTTGCAGTACTTGCAGTTATTGCATGACGGCGCCCACGATATGACTACATGGTCACCTTTTTGAAGATGAGAAACGCCTGCTCCAACTACATCAACGACTCCGGAGCCTTCGTCTCCGAGCACGATCGGCATAGGAATTCCGGTGTGTGAACCGTCGTAGGCGTGAAGACAGCTATGACAAACTCCACTCGCGACCATCTTTACGCGGACCTCGCCAAAGCGTGGTTCAGCGAGGTCAAGTTCGAGCATCTGCATATTTTCTTTAGGCTTTATTAGTACTGGTGCGCTGATTAGCATGGTTTTTCTTCCTTGTCGGTTTATGATTTTCAATACTATAAAGTTTTTGCTTGGCAGGCAAGTGAGACGGCTCGAGCGAGTTGGAGGATGTGGTGAAGGTCGAATTAATTGTCGACTGTCAGAGCCTGCTGGGCGAAGGTGTCACATGGGATGCCGCTACGCAGACTTTGCTGTGGGTTGACATTGATGGCTGCCTTCTGCATCGTCTGTATTCCGACGGCCGCCATGAGGCAACGACTCTTGAAACGCCAACAAGCGTGGTAGTTCCAACTATCAATGGTGATCTTCTCGCAGTTTCAGGTTTAAACATTGGTGTGCTTGCCGATGACGGTGATATCCGCAACTCTTTAGTTAAGTTACCTCGAGATGGTGATGGTCATGCAAATGATGGGCGCTGCGACCCTCAGGGACGCTTGTGGATTGGCACGGTGGATCGCAGTGGCGCGAATCTTGGAGGTGTATTTTGTGTGAACGACGAAGCAGTCGTTCGCCGTGTGCGCACGGGGCGTGCTCTTGCAAACGGCATTGACTGGAGCCCCGATGGGACCAAGTGTTATCACGTTGACTCACTGCTTAGAACTTTGGACGAATTGACACTTGATGCTCAAGGATTGCCAATTTCAGAAAGAACGATCGCAAAATTTGACGAGATGCCTGATGGTCTATCGGTAGACGAGGAAGGTGGCATCTGGGTAGCGCTTTGGGATGGCGGTGGCGTGGTGCGACTTACACCAGGCGGCGCGATCGATCGGCGTGTTGATGTTCCGGGCGGTTGGATTACTAATTGCGCATTTGGAGGACCTGATCTACGAACTCTCTACATCACGTCAGCACGCGTAGATCTTGATGCCGAACGCACGCGCTCTCAGCCTTTAGCGGGGTCATTGTTCGCCTGTGATGCAGGCGTCGCCGGCCGAGGCTATACCCCGTTTGGATCACTCTACTTGTAGTTATTGATGACAGTTTTCGAAAGAAAATTAGTGGCTCTCACGAGTTACTTCAGACCCGCTTGACCCAACAAGAAAATCTAAATCGCAACCTGTATCAGCTTGCATTACATGATCAATATAGAGTCGGGACCATCCACGTGTTGCGACTGGTGGAGGTGTCTCCCACTCACTCTTTCGCTGCTGCAATTCTTCGTCCGACACATTAAGTGAGAGTTTTCGTTCAGGAACGTTGAGTGTGATGATGTCGCCAGTGCGAACGAGTGCAAGTGGTCCACCCACCGCAGATTCTGGTGCGACATGCAGCACTGTTGTTCCGAATGCTGTTCCACTCATTCGTGCATCACTAATACGCACCATGTCTCGCGTGCCGGCTCGCAATAACTTCTCGGGCAAAGGCATGTTTCCTACTTCTGGCATTCCGGGGTATCCCGAAGGTCCACAACCACGCAGAACCATAACTGTTTCGGCCGTCACATCAAGGTTTGGGTCATCCACCCGAGCCTTGTAGTCTTCGATTGAATCAAAGACGAGCGCTGGACCAGTGTGTACTAATAAGTCTGGTGACGCCGCAGATGGTTTTACTACTGCTCCTTTGGGGCACAAATTTCCGCGCAATACTGCGACACCTGCTTCTGCAACTAGGGGTTTATTCATCGGGTGGATCATCGTGGCATCACTGGTTGCTTGGTCACGCCAAGATTCGCGCAAGGGTTTGCCAGTAACTGTCATCGCGTCACCATTAAGCACTGATTCAAGTTCGGCCATTAATGATGGAATGCCACCGGCTTCAAAGAAGTCATCCATGAGACGAGTGCCAGCCGGCATGATGTCAACGAGAAGCGGCAGGTGGGATCCAATTTTATCGATGTCATCCAGAGTGAGTTTCACGTCGACTCTTCCAGCAATCGCAAGTAGGTGCAGAACTGCGTTGGTGGATCCACCAACGGCGGAGAGCACACAAATCGCATTTTCAAAGGACTTCCGAGTAAGAATCGCACTTGGACGCAAGTCTTCTCGAACCATTTCAACGATTCTTCTACCTGTGAGATGTGCGAGTCGCTTACGCCTGGTATCTGGTGCGGGAATTGTTGCACTCTGTGGCAATGTCATACCGAGAGCTTCTGCCATCGACGCCATGGTTGAGGCAGTGCCCATTGGGTTGCAGTGACCAGCGCTTCTGGTCATTGACGACTCGGTCGCCATGAATTCGTCCACGCTCATTTCGCCTGCGCGAACTGCCTCGCTCATTCTCCACATGTCGGTCGCTGAACCCAGTGGTTTGCCTTTGTGGCGACCCGTCAGCATCGGACCACCTGTCAGCATGATTGTCGGCAAGTCCACAGAAGCAGCACCCATCAACATGGCTGGGGTGGTTTTGTCGCATCCTGATAAGAGCACGACGCCATCCAAAGGATTGCAACGGACTGACTCTTCAACATCCATCGCCATGAGATTTCTTAGCAACATTGCCGTTGGTTGAATTTGGGTTTCGCCGAGTGAAGTAACTGGAAATTCAAGCGGAATTCCACCAGCCTCCCAAACTCCTCGCTTTACGAACTCAGCGAGTTCATCGAGATGTTGATTACATGGGGCCAAGTCGGACGCCGAATTGCAAATCCCGATCATCGGCTTGCCAGAAAATGCATCATCCGGCAGACCTCGTTTCATCCAACTGCGGTGAATGTAGTTGTCGCGACTTGATCCGTCATACCAACGACGGGTGCGAAGCGTTACCGGAGTATCGGAAGGTTTGGTCATGCTCGCCAATCTTTCATCTCGTCGAGTGGAAACATTGGACGAGGAATCCGGGACCATGGCAGCGAGCGCACATCTGACTGCGTCGGACCTGGAGTTGCGACTCGTACGAAGTCAGTGGTGAGTTGCTTCATGTATTGAAAATTAGATGCAGTTTTCATAACGATCATTTTGAATTCGCCAGGTTCAACCCCAAGGTGTCGATAAACACCAGGATGTACACCGCCCACACCTGGAAACTCCGTCACCAATATGGAGACACTTCCAACTCGAAGCATCGCAGATTTACCCATATCAACCGATCCTTGTGGAAGGTCCGGCAAGGTGACGATCCCTTCACGAACCGCTTGCAATGTTCCTGTGACCTCAACTGGTGAATAGAAATTGTTTGCCCAACCGCCAAGGTTTACTGTGACCGTCGCACCAATTTCGCAAGTCGCAAGATGCTTTGCTGCTACTGGATCGGTGATCGGCACGAGTGCCTGGTGGTGAATCTTGGCGCCGAGGAGTGTTCGAAGAATTACGGTGCTATCGCCGGTGCTGCCGCCCAGAACTGAGTCTCCTGTATCGCTCAGAAGAACGATTCGACGGACTGAATCGTCCGCGAATTTAATTGCATCGGTGGCGCTGAGGTTTTCTTCCCGCATGAATTGATTACGCAGCGACCAGGCGTGTTGCGCGAGCTCATCGGCAACCAGTTCGACCGAAGCTTGATCATTTTCGGTAGCAACCACCACCGACCATCCAGCTTCCTCAACATCCATCCATGGCTGCATTGGAAACAGGGAGACCGTGAGTGCATGACCTCTGGCTTCGCATTGGCGTGCGTGATCGAACCACTCTTTCATTGGACCGCGCGCAGTCAGAAATTGTTCCTGATGGGTGATCATCGGAATCTTTCGCCAGGCCATCGCTACCGAAATCTGCCGTGAGAAGAGTTGGAGTGCAATCATTGTGAGATCCCGCGCTGTTTCAAACGGATCATGTGGTTGGGTTCGAAATGCCATGAGTACATTCGTGTTGTTGATCATTTTGTTCGTTACGTTTGCATGATGGTCGAGCATGAGTGCAATCGGTATATCGTTACCAACCCCGGCACGGATGATCGAAAGTATTTCGCCTTCTACGTCGTCAACTCCTTCGGCGCACGCAGCGCCGTGGAGAAATACCATCAGCCCGTCACACTTTCTTGCAGCGCTTAAACCACTCTGAATAATTTTACACAGAGCGCTTAAGGTCTGCCGACTCAGTCGCCCACCCGCCACCGCGTCCGCACGCAGAATTGGAACAACTTCGACATCCTTACCACTCGTGCGAATTGCTTCAAGGAAACCAGCGGTCGGCCCGTTTGGGTCAACTCGGCTGAGTATGGACGCACCCTCAAGTAATGCCACATTTTTGAAATCGGTCAGTGTCGTCGGCACCGGATTAAACGTGTCTGTTTCCTGCATCACATGGATCAGCGCAATCTTCATGTTGTGACCCACTTTGTACATTGTTGAAACTTAGTAATGAATCCAGCCGCCATCTACATTGATGACTTGGCCTGATACGAAACTGCTGTCATCAGAGGCCAGATAAAGGAATGTTCCAGCGAGATCATCGGCGAAGCCTCGACGCGGAATGCATTGACGTTCCGCAGCTAGTACTTTGCCTTCTTCTTCGTCAAATCCAAGTGCAACTTCGTGTTCAGTACGAATTGCGCCAGGCATTACTGAGTTCACTCGAATTCCGTCCTTGCCAATTTCGCGGGCGAGTGCACGCGTAAATCCGATCAGTGCGGCTTTTGAACTCACGTAGTCGAGATGCCCCGCCATTCCTAATTCAACCGTCACGCTCGTGACGGTGATGATGTTGCCACCTTTACGGCGGAGCATTCCGGGATAGCAGGCCTTTGCACACAGAAATGCCCCGCGCACGTTGACTGCCTGGGTGTAGTCCCATTGCTTCACGCTGATCTCATGCCATGGTGTACGAATTCCGTATGCCGCATTTGTGACCAAAATATCGACATCGCCCAACTCGCGTTTAGTGGTGGCGATCATCTCTGCAACTTGCTCCTCAGATGAAATATCGGCAGGGATCTTGATTGCCGTACCTCCCTCAGATTTAATTGACGCCACGACATCGTCGGCGAGTGTGCTCATCTGGGCATCGGGGTAGGTGTTCACCACAACAGAAGCGCCCTTGGTAGCAAACAGTTTTGCTACTGCCGCACCGATACCTCGAGAGGCTCCAGTGATTAATGCAACTCGACCTTCGAGACATTTGTCCGAATGATCAGTAGCAGAGGAGTTCACCAAACGCTCCAGCCACCGTCAACAATGAGGTTTGTGCCGTGGACGAACGACGAACCTTCGGAAGCTAGGAATACGGTCGCAGTCACATAGTCCTCGGGTTGACTATTGCGGCCAACCGGCGTTTGTGCAGCGAGGTCCTTCCACAATTGTGGCTCGCCGTCAGGTGTTTCCATCCACGTGATCATTCCCGGACTCAGCGTGTTGATCGTGACACCGGTACGTCCGATCTGACAAGCCAAGTAGTTAGTTAGACCAATCAAGCCGTGTTTTGCTGCCGTATACGCTCCCGCACCAGCGTTGACCCCGGTGTTTTTGGGATTCTGTCCGATGACGCCATAAATCGAAGCGATGTTAATGATTCGACCCCAACCTTTTGCTGCCATTTTGGGAATAAATAACTGACAGAGTCGTTCAGATGCAATGACGTTAATTTCGTAGGTATCGCGCCAATCCTGCGTGGTCTGCTTATCCCACGGTTTGGAGTGAGGATCGCCACCTGCGTTATTGACGACGATGTCAACATGCTCAGAAATCTTGTCGAGTTGCTCATAGAGGGCATCGTTCGTGAGGTCGCCAACAATGTAACGATGTGGTGCACCAAGAGACGAAAAGGTCTCCCGTAATTTAGTCTCGCTTCTTGCAAGTCCAATGACGGTGGCGCCGTGCGCGGCAAGGCCGTGAACAAGACCGCGGCCCAATCCGTATCCGCCGCCGGTGACAAGCGCCGTGTGTCCTGTGAGGTCAAACAGATTCTTTTTGGTAGCCATTAGGGGCCCTTCCTAGCTGATTGGGTTGATGATGTAAGACTCAAAAGACTTGCTTTGTTCATTCTTATACCTATATAAAAGTGTTTCTTGGCCGAAAATTACTCACAAAAATTAGCATTTGTATTTTCACATCAAATACTATACAGTTCGGTTTCTAGTTCTACAAAAAGGGGGAACATGAAAGCAATTCAAATTGCCCGAAAATCGGGACGTCGTCGTGGATTCGCTTTCGCAATTGTTGCAGCACTCGCTGTAGCTGCGTGCGGAAGTAGCGATGACGCAAGTGAAACAGTCGAAGACTCCACAACTGAGGAGACGACGGCGCCAAGTGAAGAGGCAAAGTCAACGACCTTGATAGTCACCCTGGCTCAGGAGCCTGCTAGTTGGGACTACTACACGGTTGGTGCTAACGCTCTTCGCGTGCCAACTTTCTACAACGTTTCGGAGTCGATTGTAGAACTCAGGCCTGACGGAACAATTGTTCCAATGCTCGCCGAGTCGTGGGAAATGAGCGCCGACGGTCTTGTTTACACATTCAAGATTCGTTCAGGTGTGAAATTCCACGACGGTACGGACATGGACTCGGCTGACGTTGTGTACTCGATGAAAATCAATGCAAAATCACCCAACAGTAAGTTGAGTGCACCGCATGCTTATGTCGCGAGTGTCACAGCTCCAGACGCCAGTACGGTGGTCATCACGTTGAAGCAACCGAGCTCCACCTACCTTAAGAATCTCGGGATGTCGGCCGGTTATGTCGTGCCCGAGAACTGGCTGGATTCCCCCGATCTGACCCTCAAAGTGATGGGAACGGGTCCGTTTGTCTTCAGTGACTATAAGGCTGACACCACCCTCACGCTCACGCGCTTCGAGGACTATTGGGGTGCGAAGCCCTACTTCGAAGTGATCGACTTTCGCTTCATCGATGACGAGACGGCAGCGCTCAACGGCTTGCTTGCCGGCGAGTACGACGTTGTCAGCAAAGTGCTGGCTGAAGGCATCGAGCGAGTTGAATCGTTCACCACTGACTCGAAATTTAAAGTTCAGTTCGAGAGCGCCAACGAAAACTCGTTCATGTGGTTGAGTGTCAAGGAAAAGGCATTTAAAGATATCCGTGTGCGTCAAGCAATTGCGCATGCCATCAACCGTGAGGAGGCACTCGCCGTCTACGACAATTATGCCGACGTAGCCTGCTTGTTGGTAATTCCAGACGCCGAACCGTACAACAGTGATTACTGCCCATACCCGTACGACCCGGAGAAGTCCAAGGCGCTTCTTAAGGAAGCCGGTTATGAGAACCTTGAGATTGACTTTCCATTCGTGACGGTTGCGTCGCACCCGTTCACCATGGAAGTTCTTACTCAGCAGCTAACGGCTGTTGGCATCAAGGTGAATAGTCGCGGTTTAGACCTGAACACTTGGATAGCCGAAACCTGGACAGGGGGTGTCTACGGCATGGGCGAAGTCCGTGACTCCGCCGACATCTTGCAGTGGGGCTGCAAGGGTGGACGTAACCCATTGGGCAACCCCAAGCCTGGTCTGTGTATCAAGGAGTTTGAGGATCAGTTGGCAAAAGCTGATGCGTTCATCAACTACGACGAGCACCTAAAGGCCATGAATACTTTGGTCAAGACGTTTGCCGATCTGGCATGGGTCAACTCCATCGCAGCAGTGAAAGTTCCGCAGATTATGAAAGCGAATGTCACTGGTATCCCGACGGTCAGCATTAACAATGCTTTCGACCTTCGTACTGCCACTTGGGGTAATTAACTAAGTTGTGTGGTGGTTCGGCACAATTCCGAACCACCACACACGGTTATGACCGTCTGGCGGGTGTTTTCCGTCAGACGGTCATTTACTTTGCGAGCAAACATTTAGGGGTTAGAGAATGTTGAAGCACATATTTCGATCGTTCTTCACACTGATCTTTGCAGCACTTGTCGGGTCGGTTGTGGTGTTTGTACTCCTGCGACAACTCGGTGGCGACGTCGTTACTGCCATGCTTGGAAAAGAAGCGGCCCCTATTGACGTGTCCTACTTGCGGGAAGAACTTGGTTTGAACCAACCGCTCATCGTGCAGTATCTCAATTGGCTTGGTGACATAGCTAGGGGCGACCTTGGTACGTCGTACGCAATGAAGTTAGACGTCTTCACTGAAATGATGCGGCGACTTGGCCCGACAGCCATGCTGACCATTGGGGGGCTCATTGTCTCGGTACCGCTCTCATTGATTCTTGGTACATATTCGGCAATTAACGCGAAAAAAATTCGAAGTGGCTTTGTTGACGTCTTCACCACGGTTGGCATTGCCGTTCCCACCTTCTGGGTTGGTCTGCTTTTTGCACTTTTATTCGGAGTTCGCCTTGGTTGGCTCCCAACCGGTGGTTATATCCCATTCACCGAAGACCCGTTGCAATCAATCCGCTCGGTAATTCTGCCTGTCGCTGCTCTTAGTCTTGGAGTTACATCGGTCTTTACTCGATACGTGCGCACCGCGATGCTCGATGTGATGAACGAGGACTTCATGCGATCGGCAATGGCACGCGGTCGCACCAGGCGCGGTGCGGCAATCATTCACGGTGTTCGTAACGCATCAATTCCGCTCGTTACTGTTGCCGCACTTCAGTTTGGTCAACTCATAGCGGGTGCGGTGGTGGTGGAGAACGTGTTTGTGCTGCCCGGGATCGGCCGGCTGATTGTTATTTCTACACTCGGCCGTGAGGTCGTGGTGGTGCAGTCGCTAGCAATGGTCCTCATGCTGATAATTCTAATTTTGAATTTCTTGGTTGATATCGCCTACGGATTCCTCGACCCGCGCATCCGCGATAAGGAGTCTGTTGATGTCTGATACTTCGACTATCACCGCACATACGCCTGAGGATGTCTCTGTTTCACGGCTGCGGAAGCGTTTACGAGCTCTTCCAATCACCCTGTACTTAGGTGGAACTCTCATTTCGTTGTTCGTTTTCGTAGTGTTGGTGTCGTTTATTTGGACGCCTTACCCAGCCAACAAGCTCAACCTCGCCAATCGAATGGCGCCTCCTGGAACACCCGGCTTCTTGCTCGGCACTGACCGCGCTGGTCGCGATGTGATTACCGAGCTCATGCTTGGTGCCCGAAACTCACTTTACGTAAGCGTGGTCTCAACAGTTGTGGCCATGTTCGTTGGCACCTTGATCGGCTTGTCTATCGCAGGATCAAACAAAATGTTACAACGACCTCTCACTCGACTGGTTGATACTGGACTGGCGCTGCCAGGCATTCTCACTGCTATGGTGATTGCGGCAAAACTCGGAGCGGGGAACACCACCGCTACGATCGCGATCATCGCGTGGCAAATCCCGGTTGCCGCTCGCGTCACCATTGGACCGGCACGTCAAATTCTCGCACTCGATTACGTTGAGGCCGCCTACTCCTACGGTCGAAAAAAGCCATACGTGATCCGCCACCATGTTCTGCCGAATATCAGCCCGCTTCTTATTGTTCTTGGGTCGGTAATGTTCGCTGCTGCAATCTTGATTGAAGCAGCCTTGGCGTTTCTTGGTGTCGGCGTGCAGCCACCCACGTCTTCGTGGGGGCGCTTCCTTAATGAAACTCAGTCACTGCTCGAAGCGGCACCGTATCTCATGTTTTTCCCAGGAATTGCCATCGTGCTCACCACACTTGGGTTCAACTTGCTCGGCGATGGACTGCGCACGGCTCTCGACCCACAACAATCACGAAGCGGATTGGCCTGATGCTTCAGCTGCGTGATGTGCGTGTCGTCATCGACGGTCACGAAATCATTCGCATCGATGAACTTGACTTGGCACCAGGGTCGCGCCTGGGATTAGTTGGTGAGTCTGGTTCAGGCAAGACGATGACCGCCAAAGCGATTGCAGGGTTGCTTCCAGATGAGTCGAAAGTTTCAGGTTCAGTGATTTTTGAAGGTCAAGATCTGCTCACATTAAATGATCGTGAAATGTCTAAGGTTCGCGGCAAGCGAATCGGCTTCGTCTTTCAAGACCCAGCGCGCTCACTCAACCCGATGATGCGTATCGGCAAGCAGGTTTCTGAGGCCATTCGAATTCACTCTGACCTGAAAGGCGACGCCGTAACCGCAAAAGTTATTGACTTGTTGCATCAAGTGCAACTGCCAGAACCTGAAACATTATTGCGCAGATATCCTCACCAACTCTCGGGTGGTCAGCAACAGCGTGTAATGATTGCTGCGGCAATTGCGGCTGATCCCGATTTACTTATTGCCGATGAGCCAACGACCGCGCTTGATGTCACCGTGCAAGAAGAAATTTTGCGGCTACTCATCTCGCTAAGTGAAGAGCGAAAGATGAGTTTGATGTTTGTTAGCCACGACCTTGGTGTCATTCGCTTCGTCTGTGATCGAGTCGCGGTGATCTATGGTGGAAATATTGTTGAATCTGGTCGCATAGAAGATGTGGTGGCCCATCCAATGCATCGTTATACTGCGGCGCTCTTGGCGGCGAACCCCGGAATGCCCAAAGATGACAACTTTTCTGCCTTTATCGGCAAGCGACTGCAGACGATCACCGGCTCAGTACCTGCCGTTGGCAAGTTTCCGAGTGGTTGCCGATTTCGTAATCGCTGTCTATCGGCGACAGATGCGTGCTCAACAATGCCTTCACCTATCACAACTGGTAACGACCACCGGTATCTCTGCTGGAATCCCGGCGATCGAGGTCAGTCATGACATCACTTGTGGAAGTAACAAACATGTACTTTCACTATCCTCGCGCACGAATTATTGCTGGTGAAGCTGCCTGGACCTTGGAAGACATTTCGCTGTCGATTCAACCTAAGTCGACAGTCGGCATAGTTGGCGAGTCAGGCTCTGGTAAGTCAACTCTCGTTCGTGTGATGTGTGGGTTGCTTCGCCATCAACAGGGGAACGTCAAATTTAATGGGAAGGATCTTTCCGAATTCGAAGGCGACGGCGCAAACGATTTGCGTCGTGAGAACCAAATTGTGTTCCAGAATCCACGTCGGTCACTTGATCCAAGGATGACGATCAGGCGTTCATTAAGCGAACCAATCCGAGCGCTCCATAACCGTCAGCCCGGCGACGACGAGATCATCGCGACGATTGAGCGAGTTGGACTTGGTCGCGAGGTTTTGTCCCGTTTTCCCCACCAACTTTCGGGGGGTCAGTTGCAACGCGTTGGAATTGCGCGTTCACTCTCGGTGCAGCCAACGATTCTCTATGCCGACGAGCCAGTGAGTGCGCTTGATGTGTCAGTGCAGGCACAAGTTCTTAACTTATTAATGGATTTACGCGACCAACTTGGACTTACACTAGTGATGGTGTCACATGACCTTGGAGTAGTTAGTCGAATGTGCGAAGAAATTGTTGTTATGCGGCATGGGCGTATTGCTGAGGCTGGTCGGACCGATTCGGTTCTGGCTCGACCAGATTCGAATTACACGGCTTCACTGCTCAAGGCTGCCCGTGCTGCAAGTCTTGAACGGGCGTAACTCAATGCTTTCTGCAGAAAAACTCGACCATTTCCGACGCGAAGGTTACGTCGTTGTGCCTAAAGTTTTTGATCCTGATCGTTGGCTGACAGCGCTGTTTCGCGAATATGAAGGAGTGCTTGATCGTCTGGCGAAAAAACTTTTTGCTGATGGTCGAATTTCAGACACCTACGAGCATCTTTCATTTCTTGAACGCTTTATTGAAGTTTGTGCCGAATCCAACGAGACCAATGGTCAGCACTTTGATTTTTCGCTACCTCAAGCAAACATCAGTCACGACACCCCAATGTGGACAGGTCCTGCGGTTTTCAATATGCTTCGTTGTCCAGAATTGCTTGACCTCGTCGAAGGATTCATTGGGCCAGAGATCTACTCGAATCCCGTTCAGCATATTCGCATCAAGGTTCCCGAATCTCGTGAGCCACGTGACCCATCAACTGGGGCACTTAAAATGGGTGCCACAAACTGGCATCAGGACAATGGTGTCGTCACGCCAGATGCCGATGAGACTCAAATGCTCACAGTTTGGTTTCCACTTCGCTACGCGGGTGTTGAGCACGGCTGCCTCCAGGTCGTGCCTAGGTCGCATGAACGTGGACTGATGGCGCATTGCCCAGCGGGCCCGGGCGGACTTCAAGTTCCAGAGCGTGTGTGTTCGCGCGAAGACGCTGTGGCCTTGCCGATGCAACCTGGTGATGTGTTGTTCTTGAATAAAATGACACTTCACAATTCACTATCGAACACCAGCAATGAAACTCGTATCAGTTTTGATTTGCGATACAACCCAATCGGCCAACCCACTGGACGGGGTGCCTTCCCTGGGTTTATTGCTCGAAGTCGTCAGAATCCGAACTCAGAGCTTCGAGATGCGGATGAATGGTCACGGCTATGGGTTGAAGCCCGCGAAAAATTGGCTGATAGTGCCTATGACAAGCCGTTCAATCGTTGGAGTGCCGACGCACCCGTTTGTGCTTAAACCTAAATTGCGAGATGTCACAAGTCGCTTAGATTGTTGCAATCGCCGCTTGCGCAATTTCTAGAGTGCGATCAACGAGTTTGTCATCGTGCGCAACTGAGACGAAGAAAAGTCCACGACTCGTTGGTCGCACTCCACGATCTTGAAGCGAATCGAGAAACTTCATCAACTTAGGTTGGTCCGAATTCTTTGCGAAATGTTCTCTGTTGGGCATTACTTCTTGCGCTCCGAATCGAACCTGGAAGAGTGAACCCGCCACGTGATCAACGGCGAGACCCTTGCCCGACCCGATTTTTCTGAGACCCTCGACCAATCGCACGGTGCTCTTCTGTAAAGCAGGATATGGATTTTCTTCGACCAAGATCTTCATGGTTTCCACTCCTGCGGCCACCGAAAGATAACCCGAGTTGTAGGTGCCAGAGTGATTAACTTCGCCGCGGCCGACTGCTGCCATCAACTCACGGGAACTTCCAATTGCCGCCATCGGATACCCATTGGCGATTGCTTTGGCATACAACGTAATATCGCCAGTCACATTGAGATGTCCTTGAGCGCCAGTGAGACCGACACGGAAACCAGTGATCACTTCATCGATCACGAGAATCGCGCCGTGCTTCTTGCATAAAACCTTCACCGCTTCGATAAAGCCCGGCTGTGGTGGAATAACTCCCGTGTTGCACATGATCGGCTCCATGATTACGCATGCAATTTGATGAGCAGCAAAAACCTGCTCGACAAGCGAGATATCGTTCCACTCGCACATCACAATTTCGCTCGCTGCAGCTACTGACTGCCCCAGTCCAACTGGGGGAGATCCGAACGGCGATTTTGTGGGGCCTGCGCCAACGAGTAGTGGATCAATCCAGCCGTGGTAATGACCTGTAAAGCGTAAAATGTTTGAGCGACCTGTGACTGCTTTGGCGATTCGAATTGCTAATAAATCCATGTCCGATCCAGCCAAGCCAATACGGATGTTTTCAATCCACGGAATTGTAGCGACGAGGCTCTCGGCAAATTCTGCTTCTAGTTCGTGTTGACCTGCGAAACATTGACCTGATTGCATTGCTTTGGTAACCGCGGCAAGTACTCGGGGATGATTATGCCCCAGGATGGTCGGTCCCATTCCTGCCGCGTAGTCGATGTATTCGTTGTCATCGATATCCCAAATCAGCGCACCATGGGCGCGAGAGAATGTAAGTGGAACAGGCCGACTCATTAAACGCACGTTTGAGTTAACCCCACCAGCAATTACTCGTGAACGACGAGTGTGCGCAGCGATGCTTTTGCCATACCGCCCAGACATATCTGTTTCTTTCATTGACATGGTGATGCTCCTTATGGACAACACCGACTGCCGTCCTTTTCCAAAACTCTATAATATTTTAGGAGTTGTGGTCAATCTGGCTCATCAACGCCAACTTCAGGCGAATATCACGAGACACAAATGCAGGCAGGTTGATCGATAACTTTGCCTTGAATTTAATCTAGAAATGACACGAGACAACACCAAACTTTTAGTTGTTGAACTTCCTGCGTCAAATTGCTGATTGGTTGCGACGTCTCGCAGTTTTGCCTGACAAGTACTGTCGTGGCCATTCGAATTCGGAGTATCCCTGATCTATTGCAGCGTTGAGTGTCCAGTACGGGTCGACCAGATGCGGTCGCGCGAGCATACAAAGATCGGCGCGGCCGGCAAGAATTATTGTGTTCACATCATCAACGCTCGACACTCCACCAACAGTCATCGTCGGTATTGCAACTTCTTGGCGAATTCGATCAGCAAACGGTGTCTGATACAGACGTCCGTAGGCAGGTTGCTGCATG
>SXUP01000061.1 GCA_005790505.1 Actinomycetota bacterium | reverse complement strand
CGCACCACCGACAACAGTCGCACCACCGACAACAGTCGCACCACCGACAACAGTCGCACCACCGACAACAGTCGCACCACCGACAACAGTCGCACCACCGACAACAGTCGCACCACCGACAACAGTCGCACCAGCACCAGTTGCGGTTGTAAATGACTCTGCTCCACAAATCACGGCAGTTACGAATGTAGGGGGAACCGTGACAATCAAGGTTGACTCACCCGAAGGATCACTAGTCACCATCGTTCGCAACGGAAAGGTCGTGGCAAAAGGAAAGTCATCAACTTTTGTTCTGCGTAATGTTGCTCGCGGAAAGCATAGTTTTCAAGCAAAGGTTCGGATAGGGAAGCGAACTTTAAAGTCGAATGTGGTTAGTTTCTCTGTCTCTAGAAAGCGCTGACCAAGCGGCGACAGTGTTCTTGCTTCTACTGTTGCCTGAATAAATATTTTTGAAGCGAGTCTCGGGATAGAATCATGGGAATGCGTCTACAACGACTTGATGACTATCAAACGTGGTTGCTCACACATGGTTCAACTGCCCTTGTCATAGATCCGTGGTTGAGTGCCACTATTTTGAAAGGCAGTTTCAATCGAAACCATCTCTCGAACTTTACGCCGATAGATCAGCTTCCGAAGTTAGACGGCGTGGTGCTTTGCACACATGTCACAGACCATTGCCGAGTTGAGTCTCTTGGTCTTCTTGACCCCGCAATACCGGTGCACGGTACAACACGCGCAGCCAAGGCTGCTCGCAACATCGGGATGACAATCACGCACGCACACAAGTCGGGTGACACATTTACTATCGGCAATGGTGATGATGCGCTTAAGTTTGAAGTCGTAAGAACTGGATGGCCCTTAAGTCTTTTGGCTCTCGCCTTTGTCATTGAGCCAGTGACAGGCGGAAGGCGGGTCTATTTCGACCCCCACCTGCCATCATCAAAATTGGCTTCCTTAGTCGGACGTGCTGATGTACTAGTGGCACCCGTTCGTGGTGTGCGCGCCGTCATTATCCCGGCAACTGCGGGAGCAAAGCGAGTTGTCAATAGTGCCAGAGCTCTTGGGGCGACAGTGATTGTTCCGACAGCATTGGACCCCAAGCGGGATATGAGTTGGTGGCAGCGATTTGCATATCGCGGGTGGGGAAGCGCCGCTACCGTTCAAAGCCACGCTGGCTCAGGTGTACTTGTCGTACCGGAAGATCAGTCATTGATAGATCTTGACGATTTGGTTGCTGCTAACTAAGGCGAATCGGCAATTTCTTGATGCCGTGAATAAAGTGTGATCGCATTCGCTTTACATCACCAATCAATTCAATATTTTTTACTTGCTTGGCGAGTTCTTCAAACAAAATTTTCATTTCAAGTTTCGCCAGATTTGACCCGAGGCAGAAATGGGGACCCCCTCCACCAAAAGTGACATGCGGATTAGGGTTTCGGCGGATGTCAAAAGTGAATGGATCGGCAAAAACTTCTTCGTCGCGATTGGCTGAAAAGTAGAACATAACTACACAATCGCCTTCCTTTATCTGATGACCACGCAAGTCAACATCGCACACTGCAGTGCGTCGAAAAGAGTTGACAGGTGTCGCCCAACGTAGAATTTCCTCTACGGCTGATGGGACCAGTGATAGGTCATCGCGCATCTGCTGAAAAGAGTCAGGATTCTCTGTAAGCGCCAACACGCCATGACTGATTCCGTTGCGGGTGGTTTCATTGCCCGCAACAGACAAGAGCAACATGAATAATTCAAACTCATGGGCGCCTAAGTGGTCGTCGGCTGTTTCGTCAATGAGAGCCGTAATAATATCGCTGCGTGGGTCGGCGCGCCTGGCAGCAGCGACCCCGTTGAAGTACATGTAAAGCTCTGCAGCGGCACTTTGGGCATCTTCTGGCCCAGAAGACATGTCGGGATCAGTTGATCCGATCATGCGGTTGGACCAATCGAATACCTTGTGACGATCTTCCACTGGGATTCCAATTAACTCAGCAATCGCAATCAGGGGTAATTCGGCAGAAACCTTTTCAACGAATTCAACATCACCCGAGGCGAGCCCAGATGCAACGAGTTCGGCTGCAACTTCACGAAAATGATCTTCAAGCATGCGCATTGCCTTGGGCGTGAACCCGCGGTTGACCAATGTGCGCAGTCGAGTGTGTTCTGGCGGATCTGCATCAATCATCAAGCGTGAATCTTCAAGATCTGGCCGATTCTCTGGCATCAAAGAACCTTTAAGTGCGGATGAATAGGTTTGAAATTGTCGACTTACAGACACGAGGTCAGCGTGCTTTGTGATGGCCCAGAATTTGTCTGGGAAACCATCTTCAAGGCCCGGTGCCAAAATAATTGGTGTATTGCTGCGCAGGCGAGTAAAGATTTCGTGAGGTGGACCATTGCGGTAGGCCTCATTGCTGATGATGTCGATATCAACTATCTCGTTGTTCATCTGTCTACTCCCAATATTAATCCACTTGTTGGCACGCCAGTTCCGGCCGTTACCAGTACATGCGCAACATCTGGTACCTGGTTGACGCTAGCACCCCGAATTTGACGAACGCCTTCGGCAATCCCGTTCATGCCGTGAATGTATGCCTCGCCAAGTTGCCCACCATGAGGATTGATCGGCAAAGAACCACCCATTTCGATGCGACCATCTTTGATGAAGTCTTTGGCATCTCCGCGAGCACAAAAACCGAATTCTTCAAGTTGCATTAATACATATGGCGTGAAGTGGTCGTACAGCACGGCGGTTTGGATGTCTGCAGGAGTTAACCCACTAGAACTCCATAATTCGTTGGCAACTAATTTCATTTCTGGAAGTTGGGCAATGTCATCGCGATAAAAGCTGGTCATTGTCCACTGATCCTTACCAGCGCCTTGAGCCACTGCCTTGACGACGGCAGGTGTTTGAGGCATGTCTCGGGCTCGTTCGACAGTCGTGACAATGAGGGCTTGGGCGCCATCGCTTTCTTGGCAACAATCCAATAGGTGCAAGGGCTCAACGATCCAGCGGCTGTTTTGATGATCTTCAAGCGTGATGGGCTGTTGATAAAACCATGCAGCCGGATTTGTTGCGGCATGTTTGCGATCAGCAACAGCGACCCGACCCAAATCTTGGCTTGTTGCTCCATATAGATGCATGTAGCGCTGGGCAATCATTGCCACCCAACTTGCAGGTGTCAGTAGACCTTGGGACGATGTGTACGAAAATTGCGCTCGCTCAGCAGTTGCTGCATTGGGAAGATCTTGAACACCTGAGCCAAAGCGGCGTCCACTACGTTCATTGAAGGCGCGATAACAGACCACGTAGTCTGCGACTCCAGTAGCAACAGCCATTGCGGCTAGTTCAATGGTTCCACAGGCGGCACCACCGCCGTAATGGACACGACTGAAATGCCGAAGTTCTCCGATGCCAAGGTGACGAGCGATCTCAATCTCTGGATTATTGTCGGCACTGTATGTCACCATGCCATCAATGTCTGAGGGCTTGAGTCCGGCATCTTGAATGGCGGCCAGCACTGCTTCGCAGGCAAGTTTCATCTCGCTGCGTCCTGAGTCTTTTGAAAACTCTGTTGCCCCGATACCAACGATGGCTGTTTTGTTGCCGAGTTGATTACTCATGGCAAAACCACCTCGACTGTTGCCGTGACATGATCACCCATTGAATTGCTTCCAGTGACAAGAACCGTGACAGTCTTACTGTCAATAGCGGTCACTTTGCCCCGCATCTTCATTATTTCACCAGGATAATTTGGCACACCGAGACGAACTTTTACTGATCTAATAAATGCATTGGGTCCAGCCCAGTCCGTGATGTAGCGACCGACAAAACCATTCGTGCTCAAAATGTTCATGATGATGTCTTGTGAACCGCGTTCAACAGCAATGCTGGGGTCGTGGTGTACCTCTTGATAGTCGCGTGATGCGATTGCGGCGGCAGTTATCAGAGTGCGGGTGAGTGGAATATCAAGCGCAGGCAATTCTTGTCCGACCTGAACATCAGCGACACCAAAAGAAGGGATGCTCATTTTGATGCAATCAACTTTCCAAGTCTGGCAAGATGCTGACTCGCGCCACCAAGTTGTGTGCTGATCTGGATTCCCCATAAAAAGAAACGATGAACTGGGTAACTGATGTCGGCGCCGACGCCTCCGTGTAAATGTTGACCCGCCAAGACAACCGAGTGTCCACCTTCTGTCGCCCAATACATTGCCACCAAAACGTCTTGGCGAGCGTCAAAGCCCTCGGCTAGCTGCCAAGCCGCGTTTAGTGTTGTGACCCGCATTGCCTCTGTTGTGATGTAAGCGTCGGCGGCGCGAACTGCAACTGCTTGCTGAGCGCTAAGTGGCTTGCCGAACTGATGGCGTGTCTTGACATGCTCTGCTGTGATGGCGATTGAACCTTGAGCGACACCGAGCTGTATTGCACAAAGAGCGACGAGTGAATGTTCATGCATCCAACGAAGAGCTTCGCGTCCGTCACTTGTCAGACCTGAAATGACATGGCTCGTTGGTACAACGACATCAATTTCCATGTTGGCCTGGGGTTGGCGATCGCTACCCTCGACAGGGGTGATTGTTACCCCACGAGCATCAGTGTCTACGAGGGCAAGCACAATCGACCCATTTGCTCGCTTGGCTGAAACCACAACATAGTGGGCATGTTGGGCGTATGGAACCGCAGGTTTTGATCCGATTAATCTGATGCCACCTTCTTTAGTTTCAATAACATCAATCGCTTCGACCGAGGGATTCATGGAGTCATTGGCCCCGAAGTTTGCAAGCGCGGTAGAAAGAATTGTTGTTCCGGCACAAACGCCAGGCAAAACTTGGTTCTGCAGTTCTTGGCTAGCAAATTCAGCCACTGTCATCGCCGCAATTGAGGATGACCAAAGTGGAACTTGGGCAATATACCTGCCTTGTTGTTCAAGCACTAAAGACAACTCCACCATATGCATTGCCAGACCACCGTGCTCTTCTGCCACGCATAGGCCAAGGAGCCCTGCTTTTGCAAGTTCGCTCCAAAGTGTGGCATCAAAGCCATCTCTTGTCTGAAGTTCAGTAATGCGCTCAATCGTGGATAGATCGCCAAAGATTTGTTGCGCCAAGCCACCAAGCACCTGCTGCTCATCAGAAAGATCAAAATTCATGCTGTTCCTTTATTTTTGAACTCGGGCGAAGGGGAGTGTCAATTCGTCGTCTGTGGCCTGCAGCACGATTTCAACTTTTTTTCCGATTGCGATGTCAGAAATATCGGTATCAGTAGGGTTCATCACCATCCGAACACCCTCATCTAAATCAACGAGCAAGACTGGAAGCGGATACTCGAGTCCAGGAACTTGCGGATAGTGCGTCACCACAAAACTGTGGATTCTGCCAGTGCCAACGGCCTCAACAGCTTCCCAGTCCATCGAGATGCACGACGGGCAGACGGGTCCTGGGGGGAACCGAAGTTCCAAACAGTTCTCGCAACGTTGAATCAAGAGCTTGCCATTTTGAAGACCATCGAACCACCAACTGTTGTCGTGGGTCGTCGCTGGTCGCGGACGAACAACATCAGGGGTGGATTTTTTTGACTTTGCTGGTCTAAATCGAATTATTCGAAATAGCATCGAGCCAACCCGTTGATTGTTTTGATCAAAATAATCTTGACGAGTTGTGACGAAGTGTCCTGTTCCGAGGGCGGTTGTTTTTTCGGTGCTGATCGCCTCAATCGTGGTAGTCATAGAAAGTCTGTCACCGGGATGCAGATAACGATCGTAGGTCTGCTCGCAATTAGTGGCGACCACACTGGTGAATTGACGAGAAAATAGCAGTTGATTCATGTCTTCATATGGATTATCGCCAGAGGGTATTCGTGGCTTGATGCCCGCCATTACCCAGGCCTGCAACATTGTTGGTGGGGCAACAATCTGACCGTGCACCGATGCCTTTGCTGCCGTCACATCAAGGTAGATCGGATTATTGTCACCGATTGCCTCGCACCAATGACGAATCATCGGAATATTGACTTCATCTGGGGACAGTTGAGCCGGTCCGATTTCTTTTCCAACGAATACTTGTAGTTGCTCCCAGAAAGCCTGCTTATCTTTTTCTGTTTCTTGGTCGACGGAGGTCATAGTTGTACCGTTGTTTAACCTTTCACCAGTTCGCGCCAAGGAAGATTGCGATCTACAGATGGCTCTCGCGGCAATCCAAGACCGCGTTCTCCAATTATGTTCTGCTGTATTTCATTCGTTCCACCACCAAGGCGTATTGCAAATTGACTCAGGAGATGGTGTTGCCATTCACCACTGTCTATGACATTGTCCCCCCATAACATTGCGTCCGCTCCAAGCACTTCCATCGCCGTATCCATTGTTTGTTCCCAGTGGCGTGCATATGCCAATTTCATAATAAACATCTCAGGACCTGGCATCAGCCCAAGTGAAGATGCTGTGCGCAGGCGGTATCCCAAGTACACAATGGTCTGAGCACGTGCATACGCCGCAGCAAGTTTCTGACGCACGATGGGGTCTTGAGTGCGACCTAGTTTCTGGGCGGTCGCAACCAATGCTTCCACGGTCCAGGAACTTCCGCCACCCCCGATGAATGCTCTCTCGCTTGTCAGGGTCGTGTTGGCAACAGCCCAACCGTTGTTGACCCCGCCCAACACATTTACTGCCGGAATTCGAACATCAGACAAAAAAACTTCGTTGAAATGAGCCACGCCAGTGATCTGAACAAGAGGACGCACCTCGACTCCGACTGATTTCATGTCCAAAATGAAATAAGTGATGCCTTTGTGTTTTGGTGACTCTGGCTCAGTGCGTGCGAGCAGGATTCCATAGTCAGAGAACTGGCCAAATGATGTCCAGACCTTTTGTCCATTGACGACCCAAGTGTCGCCATCAAGTACCGCGCGTGTGCCGATGTTGGCCAAGTCACTTCCAGCGTTCGGTTCGCTGAATAGTTGGCACCACACATGGTCTCCGCGCAACATCGGTGACAAGAACTCGGCATGTTGTTGTGGTGTACCGTGAGCCATCAAAGTAGGGCCGACCATGCCAAGGCTCACCGCAAATGAACCAGTCGCTACATCAAACTTTGATTGCTCCTCTGCAAAAATTGAAGCTTGCAGACTAGTGCCACCTCGTCCACCAAATTGTTCGGGCCAGGAAATGCCTGCCCATCCATTGTCGTACAAAATATGCTGCCATTTTTTGCAAGCCTCAACATGTCCGCCGAGGTCATCATGCCAGTTGGCAACGACTTCTGAGCGAGGGGAGGCATGTTGGGAGAGAAATGAGCGCGCTTGATCTCGAAAGACAGCGTCTGCTGGTGAATCTCCGATCTGCATTGACATGTCTTGTCCCAACTCTTGGCTCGAGAAATGCTCTCCGAGGCCTGTCCTGTATCGTTTCTGACAGTCTGTCAGAAACAACTCGCAGAAGGGAAATGGAGCGAACCCATGCTAGGAATAGGCGCATGAAGTTTTGGTGTGCGAGCGCGTTTATGGATACCCGCCAACTAGTCAAGGTGGCCACCATTCTTGACGAGATGGGTTATCACGGGATGATGGTCTCTGACCATCTGGTGTACCCGAAACATTTAGTGAGCAAGTATCCCTATTCACCCCATGAGGACGGCCGACCAATATGGGAGCCGAGCGCTTCATGGCCAGACCCATGGGTGCTGATTGGCGCCATGAGCGCCGTGACAACTCGACTGCATTTCAACACCAATATCTATGTCGCCCCCCATCGCCCACTCGTGCAATTGGCCAAAGAAGTATCAACTGCGGCAGTGCTTTCATCTAATCGCGTGGCTCTTGGCGTCGGTGCTGGATGGATGAAAGAAGAGTTTGATTTGCAAGGCGTTGAATTTTCAACGCGTGGTAAACGGCTAAACGAAATGATTCCAGCACTTCGTGCGCTTTGGAAAGGTGGTTGGGTGGAATGGCATGGTGACTTCTTTGATGTTCCTTCCTGCATGATTGAACCGCACCCCGATGTTGCTATTGGCATATACGGCGGTGGACATACTGACGCCGCACTGAAGCGGGCTGCAAAATATTGTGATGGATGGATCGGCAACGCTTACCCGTGGGATGAAGCCGCTACGCATGTCGGCAAACTCAAAAGTTTTTTGCATGAGTTTGGTCGTGATAATGATGACTTCGACATCATCTGTGGTCTTTACGCACTTCCGTCACCTGACTTGTATCGGCGTGCAGAGGAAGAGCTTGGTATTACCGGCACATTATGTATGCCGTGGGCTCTTGATCAAAACGTCAGCAAAGGAGAGATGAGTGGTCTGATTCAAAGTGCCGAGGTGTACCGACCATCAATTGAGAAATACGCCGAAGAAATATTATCTCAGGTGCAAAACTGATTGCTTGTCAACCCAGCGCACCTGTTGCACGAAGAGCCGCAATCGCATCAGGCCCCAGACCAAGCACGTTTTTTAAGACGGCATCGGTGTGTTCACCATTTGTCGGGGCCATTGTTGGCATTGGTAGTTCTTCATCTTGAACGTGTAGTGGTAACAAAAGCTGTTCGCAACCCAGTTGTTCGGTGCTTGCCCAGGTGAAACGGTCCTGGAACTGGGCGTCATCCATCACTGTCTGAGGAGTATTTACGGGAGCAATCGTGGTGTTGTGCTCGGCGGCAAACGACAGCCATTGTGCTGTGGTCTTTGTCTTGAAGATTTCGCGCAACTGGGTCTGAAGTGCGGTGTTGCCTCGAGCATGGTCGGCGTAAGTGCTCCCTGGAAAGGCTTCAAACAAATCATCACGACCGATGCCCTGGCAGAAGTTTCTCCAGAAACTTTGTTCACTTGCCATGAACAAGATGTAGCCGTCTTGAGAGGCATAAAACTGGTACCGAACGCCTTCCCACATTCCGCCAAGCCCAGGTGCACGGCGTTCGAAATTATCGCTGGAGTTTCCGGTGACTTCGCTCTGTGGACGTTCGTAGGCCTTGTAGGTCTCGATGCGATACCAATCAAAATATGCAGCCGAATCGCTTTGGGCGATTTCCATACAGGCTGGCTCACCAGTAGTGCGGGCGCGCACGAGAGCGGCCATGATTGACATCGCTGCGAACGCAGGACCTGCCGTGATACCGATATTTGTTTGAGCAGGAATTCGCGCAAAGCCCTCATCATCAACCACGGGGGCAATCGTTCCAGACCACGCATCATAGGCAATGCCGTGACTTGCCAGATCGCGATAGGGTCCCGTTGACCCATATCCAGAGATTGTGCAAAAAATAATCTTTGGTTGCAATTGCTTGAGACGTTCAAACCCCAACCCCATCTTGTCGAGGAAGCCTGGTCGCATCGCCTCAATGACGACATCGGCAGAACGCACGAGGTTTTCAAAGACCGTTATTGCTTCGGGTGTTTTGAGATTGAGGGTGACTGATTTTTTCCCCCGATTTATGTGCAGGTGTAACAAAGAGGAACCATCAACAATGGGCCAAGTCATTTGTCGCACGTAGTCTCCGGCAGGGGATTCTACTTTGATGACTTCAGCCCCAAAATCCACAAGGTGTCCACCTAGTGCAGCAGGACCGAGTAGGGAACATTCAATAACGCGAACTCCCGCTAGAAATCCAGAATTTTTTATGTCACCACTCATGATTTCATCCAGGCCAAACGATTGATTGCATCTCGGTATAGGCATGGAGACCAAACTCTCCGCCATCGCGTCCGACACCACTTAATTTGAATCCACCAAATGGTGTTTCTGGATTTCGTTGCGCGGTGTTGACGCCAACATTGCCACTGCGTAAAAGACGCGCTACTCGGTAGGCACGGGCGGTGTCTTTGCTAAAGACATAGTCATACAAACCAAAGTCTGTTCCGTTTGCAATTGAAATTGCTTCGTCTTCGTCATCAAAAGGCAAAACCACAACAACTGGTCCAAAAATTTCTTCCTGCACTGGTGTCATGTCGGGGCGACAATCCGCCAACAAAGTTGGCGCAACATAAAAGCCACGCTCCATATGGCTGGGGCGGCGACCGTCCACGACAACGGTGGCGCCCTGTTGGGCACCTGTGGCGATGTAACCATCAATGCGATCGCGTTGGAGTGCAGAGATGACTGGGCCAACCATGGTGTCTGCAGATGTCGGGTCTCCGACCTTGAGTGCCCGTGCCGCGCCCGCAAGTTTTTCCACTAATTCGTTGTATTTGCTGCGGTGCACAATGGCTCGTGTCGGGGCCGTACAAATCTGTCCACTATGGAAGCCCCAGACACTGGCGATTCCACCCACTGCTGTGGCGATGTCTGCATCGTCAAAGACGAGCGCAGCACCTTTGCCTCCAAGTTCAAGTAACAGCCGTTTCATGGTGAGCGAACCAGCGGCAAAAATTCGTTGACCAATGGCGGTACTTCCCGTGAATGACACCATGTCAACATCGCGTGTCTCTGTGAGGACTGCTGCTGGCTCCGGTTTAGAAGAGGTGATGATGTTGATCACGCCTGGTGGAAAACCAACATCGTTCATAATCTCGACAAGTTCGATTACTGCGAGCGGATCTTGTGGCGCTGGTTTGATCACAACAGTGCAACCCATCGCTAGTGCAGGTGCAATTTTGCCAGCAACATTTACGACTGGAAAGTTGTAAGGAGAAATACAGGCGACAACACCAACAGGCTGGCGGTTGATGACAGCACCAATGAGTCCGCCGGGAGCAAGAGGTGTTGAAAGCGTCGCCGATGGTGGGAGAGGGATATCAAATGATTTAGCAGCCGCTTTTGCGTATCTTGCGAACCTTTCTACGGCGATGGGTACTTGCATGCGCGAACCAACGGTTGCTGTTGCTCCTGTCTCGGAAATAATTAATGGCACTAAATCAGCAGCACGCTCTTGGAGACGAACGGACACGGCGTGTAAAAGGCGCGCCCGTTCTTCGGGTGCCGTGGCAGCCCACTTGGGAAAAGCCTGGCGTGCAGCCCGAGCGGCCTCTAATGCTTGCTCGACTGATGCTTCTGGGGCGTATCCAACGATGGTTTCAGTCGCTGGGTTGATAATTGGCGAAGTGCCCATTGCTCCTTCGACCCAGTGTCCCCCGATTAGCAATTTGTATGTCTTTAGATTGGTCATAGCGCCTCAATGGTACAATCTGACGCACCGTCAGATTTCATTGGTTGAAGGATGACGGTCGTTTGAAACCACCCGAGGGCTGCCAAAATGATGAAAAGGACACAACTTGAAGGATCAAGATGCTTGACCACTTAATCAAAGGAGCAACAATCGTGGACGGCACTGGCGCACCTGGCCGTCAAGGGGATATCGGAATCAAAGATGGGCGCATTGTGGTTGTGGGCCCAACAGATGAATCGGCCCTAAATGTGATTGATGCAACGGGCATGGTTGTTGCACCAGGATTTGTTGACCCTCACACGCACTACGATGCACAACTTCTGTGGGACCCAATGGCAACGCCGTCAAGTTTCCATGGCGTCACAACGGTGATTGGTGGAAATTGTGGCTTCACGCTGGCACCCCTCAAGCCTGGTGACGGCGACTACTTGCGCAAGATGATGTCAAAAGTTGAAGGAATGCCCTTGCCCGCACTCGAGAACGGAACTGATTGGTCATGGGAAACTTTTGCAGATTTCTTGCAACGCTTTGAGGGCAACATTGCTGTCAATGCGGGTTTCTTGGTGGGGCATTGCGCCATTAGGCGATACGCAATGGGTCTTGATGCCGTGGGAAATCCTGCCGACGCAAAGCAAATTGTCGGTATGCGCGCAGAGCTAGCAAAAGCAATAGAGGCGGGCGCTCTCGGATTTTCTTTTACAAACTCAACATCGCACTCAGACGGAGAAGGTGAACCAGTTGCGAGTCGATGGGCGACACACGACGAACTTATTGCACTCTGCGAAGAAACTGGAAAGTATCCAGGTACGACGCTAGAGGGAATTGTGCCTGGTTGTCTTGACACCTTTTCTGACGACGAAATTGACCTACTGGCAAAGATGAGTGCTGTTGCCAACAGACCAATGAACTGGAATGTTCTCACCGTAGATTCGCGAGAACCAGATCGTGTGCCCCGTCAGTTGCAGGCTGCTACGAGAGCAAAAGAACTTGGTGGGCGAGTCGTTGCGCTCACGATGCCAATTCAGGTGCCAATGAATATGTCGTTTCTAAACTTTTGTGGTTTGTGGTTGATGCCGAATTGGAAAGACGTTATGGCTGGTTCGGTCGCACAACGCATTGAACGTCTGCAGGACCCAGATACGCGAATCAAGTTGCTGGAGTGGAGCCTTTCCAAAGAAGCTGGGGTTTTTAGGCGTCTTGCAGATTGGTCGGACTACATAATTGGCGACACATTTGCCGAGGAAAATGCCGGCCTTTCTGGCCGCAGCGTGCGCGATATTGCAAGCGAACGACAAACATCAGCCTTTGGAACATTGCTTGACATCGTGATCGCTGATGAGTTGCGTACCGTGTTGTGGCCAACGCCCCAAGATAATGATGCTGAATCGTGGCGGATGCGTGCTGAGCTATGGCTTGACGAGCGCGCCATGATTGGTGGCTCCGATGCAGGAGCACACCTTGATCGAATGTGCGGTGCTCCGTATCCGACTAAATTTTTAAATGATTGTCTGCAAGGACACAAACTAATAAGTATGGAAACTGCCGTGAAGTTGATGACCTCAGATCCAGCTGCGTTGTTTGGGCTCAGAGATCGTGGCGTACTGCGCATTGGTGCACTTGCTGATGTTGTCGTATTTGATCCCAAAACTGTCGGAAGTCAAGAGCCTCGTTTGGTGACAGACTTGCCTGGCAACTCGGCACGGCTTACTGCCAACTCTGTTGGAATGCATCATGTATTTGTAAATGGCGTGGCAATTTTGCGTGACGGTCTTGCGACAGGCGCAACACCCGGAACAGTGCTCAAGTCTGGTCGCGATACAGTAACCGTTACGGCGCGATAGGAGTCCTGATGACCGCTGAAATTGATGATCTGCTTTACACCGTGACCGCCGGTGTTGCGCGCATCACTCTAAATCGACCTGATGCTGCGAACTCAATCACCCCAGATCAACGCAACAGATTGATTGAATTATTTGCTCAAGCATCTGCCGACCTCAATGTTCGAGTGGTTGTCCTGAGTGCTACGGGCAAGCATTTCTGCACGGGTGCTGATCTGCGGGTGTCGCGCATTGAAGAAACTGTTCGACCCGATGGTGCACCTGATCGTGCCGTTGGTGATGTAAGTCGCAATATAAAAAATGGTGCCCAGAGACTGATTATGTCAATCATGGATTGTGAGAAGCCTGTGATTGCGGCGGTAAATGGAACTGCTGCCGGCATTGGGGCTCATATCGCTTTTGCTTGTGATCTAATCGTCGCCGTTGACAGCGCCAGATTCATCGAGGTTTTTGTGCGGCGTGGCATCACCCCAGACGGTGGGGGCGCGTATTTGTTGCCCCGCATTATTGGTCTAGCAAAAGCCAAAGAGTTGATTTTCTTCGGGGATGATTTAGCCGCATCTGATGCGGAGCGCATTGGTCTTATCAATCGTGCAGTAAGTGCCCAACAATTCAATGGTGTCGTTGATGAATGGGCCACTCGTTTGTCTCATGCCCCCACTAAGGCGTTGTCGTTGGCAAAGGGGCTGCTGAATAGTTCACTCGATGTCAATCGTGCAACGGCCTTTGATCAAGAAGCGTGGGCGCAAGAACTGGCATCGCGAACAGACGACTTCAATGAAGGTGTTCAGGCTTTCATCCAAAGACGCGACCCAATTTTTAAAGGGTGGTGAAATGGGCTTTGATTCACTCCTGAATACTGGGCGTATCGGCGCCATGTCGCTTTCAAATCGGGTCGTGTTGCCAGCGATGGATATGAACTTATGTGATGATGGCGATTTTTCAAAGGCTGAGATTGCGCACTACACCGCTCGCGCCGCAGGAGGAGTCGGGCTGATTATTACTGGCACCGGTGCCGTGGCGTGGCCGAGTGGAGCTTGTTCGTGGCACCAGCCGTCGTTTAGTGATGATCGTCATATTCCAAGTATTAGCGCACTAGTTCAGAGTGTTCATGCTGCCGGGAGCAAGTTGTGCGTCCAAATTTGCCATCACGGAAAAACCGCTGGTGTTGATACAGCACAAGATCGACCGCTACTTGTGCCGTCTTATCCTCAAGGCAAACTTGACCTTACTGCATTGCAAGACAACACGATGGATGAACTCATCAAACTTGGTTCGGCCTCGCACGGCAAACAGGCGCGCTACAAAGAAGCTGATGAAGACGATCTTGCCTGGGTGATCGAGCAGTTCGCTCAAGGCGCAAAACGTGCATCACGAGCAGGGGTAGATGCAGTTGAGATTCATGCAGCACACGGGTATTTGGTGAACACATTCTTGTCAGCTGGCTACAACAAACGCACGGATCGATGGGGTGGCTCAATTGAGAATCGGGGCCGTTTGATGACTGAGATAATCCGTGCAGTGCGTAATCAGATTGGCGATTTAGTCGCCATCAGTGTTCGTCTGAATGGGATGGAATATGGACTCCAAGACGGCATGACCCCCAGCGAGGCTGCGATCTTTGCGGTAATGGCTCAAGATGCAGGAGCCGATGCAATTCATGTTTCAGCCAATGCACATAATCCGTTTGCCGATTTCACTGATGGTCCTTTGCCAAGCGCCGAGGCACAGTATCGCGAGTATGCCCGAATTATAAAAAAAGCGGTAACTATTCCGGTCATTGCAGTCGGGCGCATCAGTCCTGAAATTGGTGATGAAATGATTTCTCGTGGCGAATGCGACTTTGTTTCAATGGGGCGCCAACTGTTGGCCGATCCAGACGTGGTGAACAAACTCAAGGCTGGCCAACGCAAGTCAATTCGACCATGTATTAATTGCTATGTCTGTGTGGAGCAGAATTTCTTTGATGCACCGCCGAAGTGTGCCGTGAATCCTGCTCTGTGCGATGAGTCTCTTGCACAATTGGTATCAACCTCACATACAAAAAGAGTGCTTATCGTCGGAGGCGGGCCAGCAGGTCTTGAAGCGGCCAGAATTGCAGCAAGCCGAGGGCATTTGGTGTCGCTTTATGAAGCGTCATCAAGACTCGGTGGCACAGCCTGGTTCTCCAAACTAACAACACCTGCCAATGGTGCTTTGGTGGACTGGCTTGAACATGAAGTACGCAGGTTGGGTGTGCAAATTTTTTTGAAGAAGCGACTCAGCGCCGTTGATATTTTGGAATTGGCACCGAACGAAGTCATCATTGCAACGGGTGCCATTCGCAACCGTCCCGTCAACGAACATACTGACTATGGCGACTCACGCGTTTACACCGGCGATGACCTGCGCGCGTTGTTGACGGGAGAGGGCATCGTCACGGGCGCATCACAAAAAACCAGATTGGTGGCGCGACTGGCCCGAGTTTTTGGGATATCTAGCAACATCAGCCGAGTTCGTTACTGGTCTAAAATGTATTTGCCACTCGGCAAGGATGTCACGATTGTCGGCGGCGGACTCGTCGGACTAGAACTTGCCGAGTTTCTAGCCGAGCGAGGTCGAACAGTTACTGTGGTTGAAGAACAAGCTCATTTGGGCCTGCCAATGGCTATGCCGCGTCGCTGGAGCGCGGTACAAAAGGTGGCCAATCATGGTGTGCAGTTGCGCCGTTCAAGTACCGATGTTGTCGCATCAAAAGACGTGATCATCGCCAACAATGTTTCGGCAGAAGCCCCAATTGCTGATGAGTTGCGGGCGGCAGGAATGTCCACACATGTCATCGGTGACGCCCACGACGTCGGATATATAGAAGGTGCAATTCACTCCGCCGGCAAAGTGGCGAGAGAGATATAAGAAACCTCAATGCCAACATTTGCCGATCATGTAAGAGCGCGTGCTGATGACGACAACACGGCATTGCTATTTGAAGACCAGCGTTGGTCGTATCGAGAGTGGGTTGCAGATGTTGCGACTCGAGCGGCACTTTGGCAATCGATGCGACTTGATGGGCCAGCCCATATAGGTGTCCTTCTCGAAAATATTCCCGACTTCACGATGTGGCTTGGTGCTGCGGCGGTTACAGGTAGCACGGTCGTGGGGATCAACCCCACTCGACGTGGCTCGGAACTTGAACGTGACATCACCTACACGGATTGCCAACTCATCGTCACGCAACGCAGCCAGTTGTCGTTGCTTGATGGTCTTGACCTAGGTGCCGCCAATGATCGCATCTTGGTGGTGGATGATGAATCATATTCCAGTCAGCTTGCACCGTATGTTGGGCAAGTTTTACCAAACATTGAGGTTCAGGAATCGGATTGCTACCTGTTGTTATTCACATCAGGCACGAGTGGAGCACCCAAAGCAGTAATCACGTCGCACAGCCGATTTACATTTGTCGGGGGTGCGATGAATTACATTATTCATCTCGAGCCAACGGATGTGACCTATATTGCGATGCCACTATTTCACTCCAATGCTTTATTTTCGGGCTGGGCACCAACGGTGATTGCAGGTGCTGCAACGGCTCTGCGTCCCAAGTTTTCGGCATCGGCATTTTTGGATGATTGCCGTAAATATGGCGCCACTTACTTTAATTATGTGGGCAGACCACTTGCATACATCCTGGCAACCCCAGAATCCGATGATGACAAAAAACATTCTTTGAGACTCGGGTTTGGCAACGAGGGTGCCGAAGCAGATCTTGGGCGCTTCACGGAGCGCTTCGGAGTCGAACTCGTAGATGGCTATGGGCAAACTGAAATGGGTGCTTCAATAACTCGGGTCCCTGGGATGCCAAAAGGTTCATTGGGCGTCGCTATTTCCCCTGCGCTCAAGGTCTTGGATCCCCAAACAAACCAAGAATGTCCCGTTGCAATATTTGATGCAAATGGCCGATTGTTAAATGCCGAAGAGGCAACTGGGGAGATCACAAATACTGGGCAGTCGGCATTTGAGGGGTATTGGAAAAATGATGAAGCCAATCGCGAGCGGTCACGCAACGGTTTTTACTGGACAGGAGACTTGGCGTATCGCGATGCGGAAGGGTTTTTTTATTTTGCTGGTCGGACTGCGGACTGGATCAGAGTAGACGGTGAGAATTTTGCCGCAGCACCGATTGATCGAATCATTTCTCGGTTTACTGGTGTTGTCTTGGCCGCGGCCTACGGGGTACCAGATGTTGACATCGGAGATCAAGTGATGGTGGCACTGCAACTCAAAGATGGAATGCTGTTCGATCAAGATAAGTTCTCTGAATTTTTGGTTGCACAAACTGATCTGGGGCCCAAATGGATTCCGTCATTTGTGCGAGTCATGACTGAAATGCCCCTCACTCAAACCAACAAAGTATTGAAACGCGAACTGTCTCAGGACAAATGGCAGAGTGTGGTGCGTGGTGAAGGGGCAATGTTTGTGCGGGATAAAAAAAGTAACAGGTTTGAACCTTTCGGTAGAGCAGAATATGACGCCCTGAAAAGTAGTTTTGATGCTTCAGGCCGACAAGGTGTATTTTCCTGACTGTGAATGGACCGATGACTGTGGGTTTGCGCCAATCCGATCCGATGGCTTGGTTGATTGCCCATGAAGATATTCGTCAGTTGGCTAGTCGATACGCCGTAATGCTTGATGCTCGCAACTTCGTGGCAGTCGCCGAACTGTTCATCCCCGATGTTGGCGTGGGGGCAGACCAAGTCGGACGCGGAGCCTTGGTATCCAATTTTCAGCGACAATTCAGCACTCTTGGTCGGAGCATCCTGCAGGTGACCAATCATGTCATTGACGTTGCTGATGCTGATAATGCCACCGGCATTGTGAGTTGTCGTGCTGAGATTGAACCGCTTGATTCACCTGCAACATGGGTTGTGCAACAGATTCAATATCACGACACCTACGCTCGTGTTGAAAATCACTGGTTATTCGTTCGACGCAAACATCTGATGTGGTACGGCGCAGACATGTTGCAACGCCCTAATGACTTGCCTGATGCGAATTGGCCCGCGAACCATTCAGGCAAGGGTGAATTGCCAGAGTGGTACGACTCATGGAGTGCATGGATAGCGATGCGTCCTTAGCGAACTGCACCGGCGAGAATGCTTGGATCGCGGCGAATCTCACGCCGAGCCATGGCCTCCCAGAAACCGATGAATTTGTCGCCATCGCTGAGTAAAGAGCGTGCTTGCGCATCTTTGGGAAGTGGATGTCCGCCGCCGACTGCTTCGACATGCCAGGCGTGCTTGCATCGTTGTTCGAGAGCAACTGCGCGCTGGTGGGCAGCACGGATTGAAACACCTGTCACCATCACACCATGATTGGCCAGCAACGCCATATCAGCCGAACCCATTGCAGATGCTGCCGCACGAGCCGCATCAACATCATCAACCGCCGTTGTGTATTCGTCCACAAGCACTACGGTTCCGCCTCCGAGTGCGCTGCTTTGGTCATATGGCGGTGGCACGCGACCTGCATTGGCGTATGTGGTGGCATATAAAGGATGATTATGCACAGAAACTACAACTTCTGGACGCAATTGATGCAACGCCACGTGAAGCGGAATACCAAGTGGTACTTGCCAGTGACCCGATATTTTTTCACCGAGTTTGTTCATGACGAGCACATCATCTGGACTGAACTCATCCCACAGGAGTGGCCAAGGATTGACCAGAAAGGTTTCATCTGATTGCTTGTATGTAATGTGCCCAGCCAAATGGTCGTTGTAGCCCTCATGCAAGAGAGCACGGGCCAGCAATACGAGTTCTTGACGCGGACCAAGGGGAGGTAGCAGAGCGTCAAGTGAAAGTTTCATCGAGGCACGACGGTGTCGGGGAGTGGATGTCTGTACAAAGTCGCTGCATTTTCGCAGCACAGTTTTCGCAGTATGTGATCAGGTAGATGACCCCATGCCGATTTGAGAATATCTTGGGTGTCGGGCCATGTGCTGTCACCGTGTGGGTAGTCAACTTCCACCATGATGTGGTCTTCACCAATGACTTCATATAAATCAATCGTGCTTGGATCATCAATGGTGCAGAAATAAAAGTTGCGTTTGAGTACATCTGCGGGACGTATGTCCCAGCCTTGACCGTATCCACTGCGGTCAACGACATTTTCAAGGCGATCAATGAGCATCGGCACCCATCCGATGCCACCTTCACTCATTGCGATTTTGAGAGTTGGAAAACGGTAGGCATATCCACTCCACAACCATTCCGCGCATGCGTTGAGTGAGAGTTGTCCAAACATTGTGGCCCCGAGTTGTAGTGCAGGTGCATTTTCTGGCATCGGATACATTCCGCTTGAACCGACATGCAACGAGATCACGGTGTCGGTTTCGACACATGCTTCAATAATTGGATCCCACCAACCAGTAAACAACGAGGGCAACCCAATGTTGTGTGGGCGTTCTGGCAGGGTGACTGTGGTAAATCCGCGTGCTGCATTGCGACGAATCTCTGCCGCACCTAACTGCGCGTCAGCCATCCAAGTAATGCCGCAAGGAATCAATCGTTCGGGGTACTGCTGCCACCACTCTTCGTACATCCAGTCATTCCATGCCCTCATGGTCGCATGCCCGACATCAGCGTCGCTGCAACCACTAAAAATCCTGCCTGCAAAACCTGTGATTTGAGACGGGAAATTTAGCGATGCCCAACATCCAATGATGTCCATGTCTTTGATTCGCTCGTGCACGTCAAAACATCCACGCCTCATGTCCTCAAGGCGGGTCGGCTCAAGGGAACGGGCTTCAGGTTTGCGTCCAGCGACCGCATTCATTCCCACCTGCGTGAAGGTTTGTCCGTCAAAATTCCAGACCTGATGACCTTGATCATTGACGATCAATCGTGGGGCACGATCTTGTAGATGAGACGGCAGACGACCATCAAACATGTCTGGTGGTTCTACGAGGTGATCATCAACTGAGATCAGGGTGTAGTGCACTGGCTTGCTGAGGGGGTCTGGCAACAAAAGATCGGTATTGGTGTCGCCAATTGTGTATGTCATACAGATGCTCCTGCAGGTAGAAATGCGCTTCGTTGATTTTGGTGAAACTCTTGGTGCAGAGCTTTAGTTAGATCAAGTGTAAGGGGTTCGAGTGCGGTGTCTTTTGCTGCACGCCACCAAACTTGATCAGACGTAATCCATGCTTCGGAGCGCAGTGGGTTTTTATTCACCTTGTTATTGGCGGTCAGAGGAATTGCGTTCGTGACCCGCACAAATCGTGGTGCCCACTTGGTGCCTAAATCACGCTGTGAGAGTAAAAAAACATCAAAGGCAACTGGATCAAAGATGCTGTCTGGTGCCATTTCTAAAGTCACCATCACTTGGTCTCCCGTGCGGGGGTCAGGCACGGGATAGGCAGCCACCATCACAACCCCTGCAAACCGACGCAGGATTTCTTCAAGGGGTGCTGTCGCAAAATTTTCACTATCAACCCTTAGCCAGTCCGCATCACGACCAGCAAAATAAAAAAATCCATCCGCATCGCGATACGCAAGGTCACCACTCCAGTACCAACCCCGGCGCAATCGTGCATCGGTAGCTGGGGCGTTGTTGTAATAACCCTCAAAGACTCCACCACCATTACGATTAACTAGTTCTCCAATTGCTTGGGTGGGATTGATGATTGCTCCGTGTTCAGTGAATCTTGCGGCTACACATTCTGTGCCGGTCTCGGGATCTACCACGGCGATGTCATCGGCGGGATTTCGGGGACGTCCAAGTGATCCAGGTGGACTATCTGGTGTGAGATTTATCACGATCGCACTTTCACTTGATCCGTAGCCCTCAATGAGGTGACACCCAAAGCGTTGCTCAAAAAGTTGGCGGTCAAGCGCGCTTGCTTCTGTACCGAAGGCATGACGAAGTTTGTGTTGTTTGTCATGAGTAGTTTCGGGTTGTCCCAAAATATAGGCAATAGTGCGACCAACGTATGTGAAAAAAGTACAGTCATGTTTGCGCACGTCGTCAAGAAAATTTGTCGCCGAAAATTTGCGCCGCATAACGAAAGTTGCGCCGTGGGCGAGTGCTGCCGACCAGTTGGCCATGAGGGCATTGCCATGAAACAATGGCATGGGTGAGTAACAGACGTCATCTCTGGTCACACCGGTGATTTCTGAGGCCCTTATCCCAGACATCGCCATCCGAGATGTGCTGCAAACAACGGCTTTTGGAGCACTCGTGCTGCCACTTGTAAATAATAAAAAGAGTGGTGTACTTGGATTGGGGTCTTGAGACACATCTCGCATCGGGGCATTTTCATGTCGGGCAATGAGGCTGATGTAGTCGGGGGAGTCAACAATCAAAGTGGTATGCACATTGCCCAGATCAAGGTTTTCCAGCAACGCATGTTGGCTGGAGTCGGTGATGATTATTTGGCAGTCGGTGTGCCGAATATCGCGGGCCAGTTCGGCGCCGCGCCGAGTGGGATTAATGCCAACAATTGTCGCTCCAATAAAAGCAGCGCCACCAGCCAAGAATAAATATTCGGGCGTGTTCTCAAGGAGCACTCCAATGTGAGGGACTTTGCTTTCCAACACGGACTCCAGTGCTGACGCGCGAATTACTGACTGGCGGGCAACTTCATCCCAGGAATAACGTTGCTCGTCAAGGACATACCCGAGATGATCATCCCCGATGCGGGCACGCAACTGCGACGCAATAGTGGCAGTAGTGTCCATGGTCTATAAACGCGTTACCTCTTGCGCCAGAGGCCAGTCACCGGATCGAGTCCGAGCATCTTGATGGCGTTACCACGAACAATCTTGAAGACGCTTGCGTCATCAAGATGTTGCACTTGTTCGGCAAATATTTTTTGTGAGTCAGGCCATGTCGAGTCGGTGTGTGGATAATCAGTTTCAAAAGTCACATTGTCGAGACCGATGCGATGCAAACTCTCCATGCCATGACGGTCGCGATAGAAACATCCGTATATTTGGCGAAACCAGTAGGTGCTCGGTGGTTCTGGGACGAGTTCGCGGACGCCACCCCAAGCACGGTGTTCCATCCAGACATCGTCTGCTCGCTCCAAGATGTAGGGAATCCATCCGATTTGCCCCTCGCTGTAGGCAAGTTTCAGATTGGGGTGTTTAACCAAGATGCCACTGAATAAGAAATCCGTAAGTGAACTCATGGCGTTCCCAAAACTAAGAGTTGCCGCTACTGCAGGCGGGGCATCGGGTGATGTTGCGGGCATTTGGCTACTCGAGCCGATGTGCATGCAAATAATTGTATTGGTGTCCTCACATGCCTGAAAAAATGGTTCCCAATAACCGGTGTGAATTGACGGTAAGCCCAACTTTGCGGGAATCTCGCTGAAAGCGACCGCCGTGCATCCACGTTCTGCATTACGGCGCACTTCTTTGGCTGCAGCCTCAACATCCCACAGCGGAATAATTGGCAACGGAATCAGACGGCCACCACTGTCGCCGCACCATTCCTCGACCATCCAGTCGTTGTATGCCCTCACGCAACCCATCGCTAATTCTTTGTCTTTGGCCTCGGCAAAAGTTTGTCCACAAAAACGTGGCATTGTTGGGAAGCAAAGCGAACCTTGCAGGTGATCAATGTCCATGTCGGCGAGTCGCGCTTTGGGCTCAAAGCAGCCGGGGCGCATTTCGTCATACGTAATTGGCGACAAGGTCATGTCATCTCTTGCAAAACCAACGGCAGCAACATGGCGCTTGTGGGGCGCGACTAAATCTTCATAGAACCATGTATCTGATTTGGGCGCTGATTCGTCCCATTCGATGTCGTATTTGGTGCCACCCATGTATTTCATTCCGGCTATTCCGCGTCTTTCAATTCGTGGAGCATCTGGATGGCTGCGCAATTTCGCTGGTAGCCATCGTTCAAATAAGTGAGCAGGTTCGACGACATGATCGTCAACACTGATGATCAGGGGGATTTGGCGATCACTCATGTCTTGGCTCACTTAGTTCTCCTCGCAAATCGTGTGTAGCGGGTGGTTTTTTACTATACAAAAGGCTCAAAGCCTTGTTTTTGTCGCTTTCTGACACAGTATCAGAAACTTTTTGGAGCGACTAGGGGAGCAGAGAAATGAGGTCAGATCCAAGTTGAGCGACATTTTCGGTGTATTGGCCGAGGTTTTTGGCTGAAATATTGACCACCAAAACGGTGGCACCAGCACTGGCTAATTGGCCTATCTCGTCTTGAAGTGCGCCCCGAGACCAACTGCTTTGTCCGAACCCAGACAAAGTGGTGGGAACAACAGCAATGTCCAAAGTGTCGGTTCGACCAGAGGCTGCAAAGAGATCACGAAATAATTTCATTCTTTCTCTGAAATCGGCAATGGATTCCATTCCCGGTGTGCCCAAATAACTTGCGCTTGATGCGGGACTCGGCATCGGTGACCATCCGTTGCCATAGGCAATGGCGCGCTCAATAGCCCGCTTGGAATTCCCGCCGATCCATAGCGGGGGGTGAGGTAATTGCTTGGGCATTGGCTGCACCACAGTGCGACGCGCGCTATAGCCAAGGCCGTCATGGTCGAAGGGCTCTCCCTTCCAGGCAGTGAGCATGACTGTTAGGGCATCATCGGTGAGTGCTCGACGGTCTGAAAAATTCACCCCGAGTGCTGCATATTCTGATTGTAAATATCCGACTCCAACTCCCACGATGACACGACCATTGCTCAAGACATCCAAACTTGCAACGGACTTCGCCGCCAGAAGAGGGTTGCGATAGGGCAAGACCAATAAATTTGTGTGCAGGCAGATGGTGTCTGTTGCGGCGGCTGCAAAACTCAACGCGACAAACGGATCAAGGGTTGGGTGGCCTCCTGCGCGCAGCCATTTGGCATCAGGTGCTGGATGATCGGTGGCAAAAACAGCATGAAATCCTGCGGTTTGGACGGCTTGTGCGCAAATACTGATTCCGTTTGCCGTTAAAAATTGCCCCGTCGTGTCGGGTCGATCAATGGGCAGGCCTACAGATACACGCACTGTGTCAGCATAGAGTTGTAGTCCGCGTCCACTAGAACGGTGGGCACATATCAGACGAAGGTAGACACAGGTGTAGACATGGGCTCATTGGATGGCAAGATTGCAATCGTCACCGGCGCTGGGCAGGGAGTTGGGCGCTGTCATGCTGAGTTTTTGGCAGGCGAGGGTGCAACCGTCGTAGTGAATGACATCACCGATAGTGCTGACGAAGTAGTCGCAGCAATTATCTCTGCCGGAGGTAAGGCGTCCGCACACAAAGGCAGTGTTGCTGATTGGAGCGCATGTGAAGCGCTCGTCAACGGAACAATCAATACTTATGGAGACCTTGACATTCTGGTGAACAACGCGGGTCTTGTGCGCGACAACATGATTTTTTCAATGACTGAAGAGCAATGGGACATCGTGATTGATGTCCATCTCAAGGGACATTTTGCGTGCAGTCACTTTGCAGCGATGCATTGGCGCAACCAAGCAAAGCAAGCTGCAGAGGGTGTCGCATTGAAATCACGCAAGATCGTCAACACCACCTCTGAAAGCGGGTTGTTTGGTGGCACAGCCCAAAGCAACTACGCCGCTGCCAAAGGTGGCATCATCACGATGACCGTGGTTCATGCCCGAGAGCTAGGGAAATACAATGTTCATGTCAACTGCATCGCCCCCCGCGCTCGCACGCCAATGACCCAGGCGATGCCGATGTTTGCAAAACCAGAAACCGGTTGGGACAAATACGACCCTACGCATATTTCGCCGATGGTCGCTTGGTTGGCTTCGGCAGATTCAGACGGCGTAAACGGGCAGGTATTCATTGTGACCGGAGACGAAATACATCGAATTCAACAACATCACGTCGCAACATCTGTTTACGCCAATAAAAAACAGTGGACTGTCGCCGAGATCACTGCCAATAAAAGTGGTTTGTTTGCAGGGATGGATTCTCTAGATGTTGCACCATTTGGTAGTCCCCAAATGTGAATCTATTCGTCGTCTAGTTCGGCATCAATAATGTCGTCATCAGCGGCTTCAAGTTCAGGAATGCCTCGCCTTGTGCGCAAGTTGTCAATGTCGCGAACTGGAACAGATAGTTTTTTGAAACGTTTTCCGCCAGTACTGATTTCTTCAATACTGTCGGTGAGTTTTGTAAAATTCGTTTCAACGAGTTTGACGGCCTTCTCGTAGTTTGCCCATTCCTTTTCAAATTTTTTGATCTGTTGCATGATTTCCACCGCAGTCTTTTCGGTGTGGAAACTGTCTGAAGCTTGTCGCACTACAACGAGAAATGCATACAGGGTCAGAGGTGAGCAGAGCACAACTTTTTTATTCAAAGAATAATCAATGAGATCTGGGCTGGCTTCGTGGACAAAAGCGCTGATGCTTTCATTTGGAATGAACATCAGCACGTAATCAACTGCGTTTTCGGTTGCTTTGTCGATGTAGTCACGTTTGGCGAGCGTGTCTACGTGTCCACGAACTGCCCTGACGAAAGCTTCTTTGGCCGAAGACCGCAAGCCCTCGTCGGTGGCGGCAATGTATTCGGCATATTTGTCGAGGGGAAACTTGACGTCCATGAAGAGCACCCGATCAGGGGGCATATCAAATCGATAATCAGGTTTGCCACCTCCTTCGATTTGTTTTTGCTTTTCATAGTTGACGCCTTCGACGAACCCGGCAGCACGCAACATGTCTTCGGCCAATCGCTCACCCCATTGACCCCGCTTTTGGGAGTTGGAAAGAATGTCAGTGAGGTTTTCAGTGCGTTTACTGAGTGCGGTAACGGCGGACTCGACATTTGAGAGTTGTTTGTCGCTGTCTGTGCGCAAAGCCTGCAATGCCAAGTTAAGTTCTGTCAAGCGGTCACTGACATTCGTCTGCATTGCTTTCATGCTGGTGTCAATTATTTTTGCACGTTCCCCTAGTTGATCGCCGCCTGCTTTAGCAATCAAGTTGGCTCCGATGTCGAGTGCCTCTTGGCGATCTTTCGCTGCGCGGTCTGCCAATGTCCCCATAGCGGTTGCGATTTCTTGGCGAACGGTGAGTGAGAGTTGGTCTGTTAGACCGGCATTGTCGGGGCTTTGAATTGATGAATGAGTGGTGTGATTTTGTCGCTGTAGCAAAACAATAACGACGACCAAAAGGCCAAGGGTGACAAGTACGAGAACACCGAGAATTAGTTCCATAAATTCAACCGTACAGACACCGTGTGTCAGCGTTCGTTAACGGCGATGCCACCGTCCACCCAAAGGGTGGTGCCAGTAACAAATGATGACTGATCTCCTGCCAGCCAAGCAACGGCATCAGCCACATCGCTGGGTTGACCAATTCGTCCAAGAGGAGTGACGGCAATGACTTTGTCGCGCCGTCCAGACCCGTCAAGAAACGGTCTGGTCATCGGAGTTTCAATGAATCCAGGGGCCACGGCATTGACTCGAATCTGGCGGTTTGCCAATTCAAGAGCCAATGTTTTGGTGAGCATCCAGACCCCAGATTTGGAAACACAATATGCGCCATTGCCCGGTGTGGCATGTTGATATTCGCCAGACGTAATCGTGATGATTGATGCGTTGTCGGCGAGATATGGCTCAAGAGCTCGCAAGGGCAGAAGTGTTCCGGTGAGATTGACATCCAGAACATGGCTCCAGTCATCAAGACTGTCGGTGAGCAATCGGTGATCAGCAGCGAGCACGATTGCTGCTGCCAGCACCACGATGTCAACATGGCCGTGAGCGGCAACAACGCGTCTTGCAAACTCAAGACACGATGCCTCGCTTGTAACGTCTGTGGCGGGGGACGAAGCGATGTCGGCAATTTCAACTTTGGCGCCATCGGCCAAGAGACGCTCTACGATTGCTGCGCCGATTCCGCTGGCACCACCAGTTACAACTGCAATTCGTCCTTGCAGAGAGCTCATGCTTTGAATCTCAGCATTTTTCACCTGTAAGGATTTGAAGAATCAGACATGAGAGAGTCTCAATCATTTCGTTTGGCTGGACTCCGCGACGATTGAATTCTGGCAAGTATGCAACCAAGCGCTCAAGCATGGCCATAATGGCTGCTGCAGTGGCATATGAACTGATGTGCGCCGAGATTCGTCCGTCTGCTTGACCCGCCTCAATCTTGGAAGAAAGCCCCTTCATAAACGGCTGAATCGCCTTGCCACGCAAATCCCGAAACGCCACGTCACCCTCTTCTGCTTGCAGATTGCGCAGGCGCAGTATTGCTGAGTGTTCTTGCCAGTGGGCAACAAACTCGGTAGTGAAGGCGATGGCGTGTTGTTTTCCCGCTGGGCCATCCCATGATTTGTCCAGATGCACGAGCATTGAAAGTGCATCTTGTCCAGCTTGGTGTGCGAGTTCCAAAATAGCGTCTGATGCATCGGTAAAATATTGATAAAAAGTGGCCGGTGAAGTAGCCGCTTCACGAGTTATATCAATAACTTTTAGGTCAAGAGCGCCATTTTCGCTGAGCAATTTTGCGGTTGCTTCAAGCAACCGAACGCGAGTGATCTTGGCTCGCGAGCCGATAATGCGACCGTCAGTGGCAATTACTCGAGTCATGATGCTCCGTACACCGGTGCGGGGCGTGGTCCATTTCGCAATAGGTCAGCAATTACCGAACCGACTTCATCTGCTTCGTACTTGGCGCCTTTGTTGAATGGTTCGCCATGTTGCCATCCGTCAGCAACGCTCAGTTCGCCTCCTGCAATTTCAAAGGCTCGTCCAGTGACGGTGCAGTCACTGCTGCCAAGCCACACAACAACAGGGGAGATATTGGCGGGGTCCATCTTGTCAAAGCCGGTTTCTGGCTTTGCCATCATTTCAGCAAAGGCATCCTCGGTCATGCGACTGCGCGCGCTCGGGGCTATCACATTGGCCAGAATCTCATAGCGCTGCAACTCAGCAGCAGCAACGATCGTAAATGTTGCAATACCAGCCTTGGCTGCCGAGTAATTGCCTTGAGAAACGCTGCCAAAGAGTCCTGCGCCAGAAGACGTGGTGACTATTCGTGCTTGCCGAGCAGCGCCAGACTTATGTTGTTCGCGCCAGTATCCGACGGCATGACGTACAGGACAAAATGTGCCACGCAGATGGACGCGCATCACGGCGTCCCACTCGTCAACACTCATGTTTACCAACATGCGGTCGCGCACAATGCCGGCATTGCACACCAATGTGTCAAGTGCTCCAAAAGTGTCAATCGCCTGCGCAATAAAACGACCTGCGCCATCCCAATCAGAGATGTCGTCGGTATTGACTACTGCTTGACCACCCATCTCAACAATCATGCGTACAACTTCTTGAGCGGGTGTTTCATCAGTGAAGTCGCCTGTGAGTGACGCTCCGACATCGTTTACGACTACTTGAGCACCAGCGGCAGCAAAAGCAAGGGCATGCTCGCGTCCGATACCACGACCCGCACCGGTGATTGCAACTACTCGTCCATCGCAGATTTTCATGATGATTCTTTCTTTTAGTTGATGGAAGGGTTACATCGAGTCAGCAAGAGCATCGGCATGCATCTCGCTGTTGCCATAGTGGGTATCCAGGACGACCGCACGTTTCCAGTATCGCTGGGCGTTGACTTCCCACGTGAAACCCATTCCACCATGAATCTGAATACCTGTTTTGCCGCAAAATAATGCAGCATCACCCGCAAGCATTTTGGCGATGCTTACAGATCGGTCCAGATTGTCGTCACCATTGCCGTCAAGATTGACCGCGGCTGCGTATGTGGCGGCGCGGGCAACTTCGGCCTTGACAAGCATGTCTGCCGCCATGTGCTTAACGGCTTGGAAGGCGCCGATTGGTCGACCAAATTGTTCGCGCCCCTTGGCATATTCGACGGCCAAATCAATCGCGGCAAAACTTGCACCGACTTGCATGGCAGCAGTTATCACGGCACCCTCACGGCGCCACTTGCGAACTAAATCACCTGAAGCAATAATCTCGCCGCCATTTGTGGCTAACGCAACATGCACAGGTGTGAGGGGATCAAGGGGTCTTGACACAACTTGTGTAGGAACAGATTTGGGATCTACCAGCGAAATGGTATTAGGCCCCAAAATAAGCAAACGATCAAGGTCAACAAGGTGCTCAATCATTGTCACGGGCTCAGCAATCTCACAAAGTCCTACGATCATTTCTCCAGTGTCTGCGCCGCTCAAGGCAGAAGTCAAATGAGTCGCTGCTAAATATGTTGCCGTGAGGGGGCCAGGAATTAGTGCCCGACCAAGTTCTTCAAAGACCAAGACCGAGTCAGTGATGCTAAAGCCGTCATGACGCAATGAAAAAACACCCATGCCAGCAAGGTCTTTCCACGCAGTACGATCAAGTCGTCCACCTGATGATTCGATGAGTTGCAACGACTCAATCGGGAAACGACCCTCACAAAAAGAACGAATTCCATCTTGTAACGCTTCTTGATCTTCTGTGCGCCAAAAATCCATCAGAATTGCTCTTATCGATCCTTGGGTAGGCCAAGTGTTCGCTCGGCGACAATGTTGCGTTGAACTTGGGACGTTCCAGCAGCTATTCCAATCGACAGCGCATGAATACGTCCGTGGACATGTTTGCCAGTTGGCCATTCATCTATGTCGTCAAGAGAAAGCGATGCGCGATCAAGCAAGCGCAACGATAAGTCCCCGAGTTGCTGCCGAAGATCGCTGTAAGCGAGTTTGAAGACGTTTCCACCAACACCAACGAACCCCGTGCGTTGTGCTTGGCTTATGTTGCGCTTTGTAAGCGACCAAAGAGCATCAAGTTCGCCCGATAAATGTGCAATATCGCGGCGTAGTCCAGTGTCCTCCCACGCCGTTGACTGGTGGCGAGTCACTTTTTTTGCAAGATCTGCGAGGTCGCGTACGAGTTCCATTGATTGCAACATTTCACTCACGAATGCCGTGCCCCGCTCAAATGACAAAGTGACCATCGCAACACGCCAGCCGTCATTTTCGTCACCGACACGATTGGCAACCGGAACACGAACCTCGTCAAAGAAAACTTCACAAAACTCGGTGCTTCCTTCCATCGTTCGTAACGGACGAATATCCATTCCCTTCAAATTCATCGGCAGAATCAACCAGGTGATTCCACGATGTTTGGGAACTTCGGTGTCGGTGCGCACGAGCATTTCGCAGTAGTCGGCAATGTGGGCAAAACTCGTCCAAATTTTTTGACCCGTAATGACGTAATCATCGCCATCTCTAATCGCCCGACATTGCAGACTTGCCAAATCACTTCCGGCATTTGGTTCACTGAAACCCTGGCACCACACATGCTCACCTTTGAGGATGCCTGGCAGGTGATGCGATTTCTGTTCGGGGCTTGCTTCGACAACGAGGGTCGGACCGGCGTGCAAGAGACCGACGAAGTTCATGCCCACATAAGGTGCCCGCATTCGCTCGGTCTCTTCTAAGAAAATCAAATGCTCGGTGGGCGTTGCGCCTCGCCCTCCGTATTCCTTGGGCCAGTTGATGCCCGCGTAACCAGCATCAAAGAGCATTCTCTGCCACCCCGTATCCCATGCTCGTCGAGCCCGCCAGTCGTTGCGATGAGGCTCGGGGGCAACAGAGGGCAAGGTTGCGGCGAGCCAAGCTCTTAGATCGGCCCGAAAGGCCTGTTCTTGGTCGGTGTAACGAAGGTCCATAGCCACCTGCGAGAGTATCTGATACACCGTCAGAAACCATCAGGAGAAGCACTAGTATCAGTTTTTGAGGCTGGGGAGCAAGTGATTCATACAAAGGAAGTCCAAGATGTCAACGACGAGTGAGCGAGACTTGGCCAAGTCAAAAGAAGCCGGAGATCCGGCTATTAGGTTTGCCAATAAACAGATTCATGTCGGTCAAATGACCGTTGGACCTGTTCTTTTTTTGGCGCCTGAAAGAGCACGATTAAAAGCATTGCAGTGGACCACATTTCAGGTCAAGCGTCTTGGTGCGACTGTCGGAGCGGAACTACACGGTATCGATATTACGCAACCGTTAGCACCTACTGCGCTTGCGGAAGTCAAACAGGCACTTGCTGAATACAAGGTGATCTTTTTTCGAGATCAGCCGTTGAGTGCAGATCAACACATTGCGTTTGCGGCACAGTTTGGTGAACTTGAATTACACCCATTTTTGCCCGGCACGGATGACAAGCCAGAGTTGGTGAGGTTCGCAAAATCTGCAGAGGTTGGCGGATACGAAAATGCGTGGCATCACGATGTCACATGGCGCGAGATTCCGTCAATGGGTGCTGTTTTACATGCGCTTGAGGTGCCAGAGACTGGTGGAGACACATTGTTCTGCGACATGTACGCGGCCTATGAGGGATTGTCAGACGAGATAAAAACACAAATAGAAAATCTTGAAGCCGAGCATGACTTTATGCCGTCATTTGGAGTTCGGCTGACCAAAGAAAAGCAGGCGGAGATGCGACTAAAATATCCAGTCATGTATCACCCGGTTGCGCCGAAACACCCTGTTACCGGACGACGGTACTTATACATCAATCAGTTTTTTGTAACTCGAATTATGGGCTTGACAGAGCCACAGAGCGAGGACCTCATTGCATTGTTGACGAGGCAATCGACATTTCTTGAGTATCAATGTCGGTTTCAATGGCAAAAAGACAGCGTTGCTTTTTGGGATAATCATGCCGTGCAACACTATGCCGCAAGTGATTATTTCCCCGATGTTCGAATCATGGAACGCGCCAGCATCATAGGGCATCGACCAACTAAGTAGGTCAGCAGACGATTCCGCCATCAATGGTGAGAATTGAACCAGTAATAAATCGACCTTCGTCACTTGCGACGTAAGCAAATGCACCTGCGATTTCTGATGGATCTGCATTTTTCACCGGTGACATCAGTTTGTGAATCAACTTGTAGTCTGCCCCCTCTGGAATGCTTGAAAACGAACTAATGATGTTCGTGTTGGTGCCACCTGGGGCAATACCGACGACGCGGATATTTTTGTCTCGGTATTCATAAGCCAAGGCCCTCGTCAGCATTACGACTCCACCCTTGCTCGCACAATATGCCGCGCTCCAAGGCTGACCAATTAGGCCTGCAGTGCTGGCTGTATTAACGATTACTCCGCCACCGTTGGCCAGCAAATGGGGAAGTGCGTATCGACAGGCATAAAACGTTCCGCTCAGATTGACGGCAAGTATTTTGTCGAATTCTGCTGGTGGTTCTTGGTGGCTCCAGGCAAAGTGACCGATGCCAGCAATATTGCACAAGACATCAAGGCCACCCATCGTGGCGACGGAACTGTTGACCATCGTCTCGACTGCGCTTGAATCTGCAATGTTGCATTCAAGGGCAAATGCCCGACCACCTATTTCTGAGGCAGTGTCTTGGGCGCCTCGGAGATCAATGCATGCAACATGGGCCCCTTCAGCGGCAAATCGAATTGCCGTCGCTTTACCGATTCCTGAACCGGCACCTGTAATAATTACTTTTTTTTCATCTAATTTTCCCACGGTCTGCTGCTTTCATTAGGCCTTGCCACCAAAGGTGGCTCGGAGATCTTTTTTGAGTACTTTGCCGCTCGGATTGCGCGGAAGTGCTTCAATAATTTCGAGTTGTTCTGGAACCTTGTGCATTGATAGTTGTTTGGAGCGCAGGTATTCAATCATCTGTTGTTTGGTGAATGATGAGTCAATTTTCAGCACGACAACTGCACATGCGCGTTCTCCGCTTGAGTCATCGGGCAGACCAATCACTGCACAATCAGCGATTGCCGGATGCGCATAGAGTAAATCTTCAATTTCTTTGGCGCTGATATTTTCGCCTTTGCGAATTATGATGTCTTTTAGGCGGCCAGTGATGCTGACGTATCCCTCCTGATCAATGATTCCCAGGTCCCCGGTGCGAAACCATCCGTCTTCGTCAAAAGCATCGGCATCAAGTGAGGCGTCAAGGTATCCCATGCAGACTTGCGGTCCTTTGACGCGCAGTTCTCCTTCTTCCCCTGCTGCACACACATGTCCATCAGCAACGGTCCGAAGCAATACTTCGGGGCATGCTCGACCATCTGTTTCGGCTTTTTTGATGTCGGCGTCGTCAATGTGCACCATTGTATTGATGGGACTTTCGGTAAGTCCCCATCCTCCGATTACTGGGGCGCCCAATTCGGCAAGCATTTCGTAATGCAAAGTTTTAGGCTTTGCCGCACCGCCACCATTAAAAATACGAACCGTCGGCATCAATTTTTCATTTATCGGCAACTGTCGTTGGGCACTCAAGTAGGCGAGCCAAAAAACCGTACCTGCACCAGCGCATGTAACCCCGTGTTCACCCAAGTATGCGGGCGTCTGGGTGGGACTAAAAGTTTCGACCATCAACAATTCCACGCCGGTCTGCATTGCATTAAACAACCAAACCAATCCACCAACGTGAGTGATTGGAAAAACCACGGCTGCTTTGTCGTTAGGTCCAACTTGCATGCTCCATTGCATGCCATTGTTCGCAGCAGACATGGAATAATCACTGTGTTTTGCGCCTTTTGGATCTGCAGTGGTGCCCGAGGAGTAGAACAACCATCTCAATTCTTTGAGCACAGGTTCATAATCAGGCAGAAGATCAGGGTTGCCCCGAGGCAAATCAGGATCGGCGACCAGAACCTGCGCCTCTAATCCGAGCAGTGCCTCGGTCGCCATTGGTAGATATTCGAAACTGCGAAAAATTTTGGGGATAATCATGAATTCACAGCCACTTTGTTTGGCAATGAAACCTACTTCGCGGGCACGATAGATCGTCAGAATTGGATTTTGAATGGCACCCAATCTGCTGAGGGCGCCAGTAAGAACAAATGATTCAAAGCGCGACGGCAAAATCCAAGAGACCTTGGAGCCGATGCCAATTCCTAAGTCGTGCAGACCAGCCGCCGCTTCAAGGCACCACTGGTGGTAGCGCCCATATGTCATCGTGCGACCAGATTCATCGCGAGCCATGCACTTATTTGGTGTTATCAAGGCACGTTCTTCAATAAGCTGCCACAGGGTTTTATTAGCGGTGTCAAGAATCATTTCTGACGCACCCATTTTGCGGCCTCCTGTTCTGCTGCCATCTGAAGTTGTTTTTTGTCTACTTTGCCCAACGATGTCAGTGGAAGTTCTTTCACTACCACCAACGCATCTGGTGCTTTGTAATCCGCAAGTGTCTGTTTAGTGAACGATCGAATATCGGTCAGATTAAGTGTGGCATCTGCACGAGCAACCGCAAAAAGAATCCCAATTTCGCCCAGTCTGTCCTGCACGGAAGCCCCCACAACGGCCGCTCCAGTGATGTCTGGATGGGCACCAAGGGCATTTTCAATTTCAATTGGATAGACGTTGTAGCCGCCCCGTATGTACATCTCAGTCGTCCGTCCAGCGAGGCGCAAATTACCATCCGCTCCAACACCGCCGAGATCGCCCGTCACCAGCCAGCCATCAGGGGTGATGACCTGTGCTGTGAGTTCGGGTTCTTTCCAGTATCCACGCATGATGGCTCGGCTTCGCAGTTGAACCGTGCCAACTTGGTTTAACTCGCACAGTGAGCCGTCCTTGGCAACGATGCGCATTTCAACTGTGCCATTTGGTCTACCAACAGTCGTGCAGATGGTTTTGATGTCATCGTCAAGGCGTGTACCAGTTGCAAGACATGCTTCAGTGCTGGCATAACGCACCACGACGGGGCAGGCAAGTTTTTCTCGCATTTCAATTACCAACTCTGTCGGGATACGCGCAGCGCCAATGCCAGCAATTCGCAAGTGCGAAGTATCAGTGGACGTAAAATCTTGATGATCGAACATCATTCGATACTGAGTTGGTACACCTTGACAAACCGTGACTTTTTCTGAACCAATGGCAGACAGTGCTCCAGCGGGCGTCCACGGGGACGGTGCAATCACGGTGGTGATCAGGTGCATCAATTCGTCCCAGACGCGCGTCATAGCACCAACATGGGCAAATGGAAGTGGCGATAAACGACGGTCGCCGATCGCACTCAAAGGTGCCGCACCATGCGACATCGCCTCCAGACACGCATGATCAAACCATGCACCTTTTGGGTAACCCGTTGTTCCTCCCGTCCATACAATCGCCACAGGATCGTTGGCGTCAATCGCAACGCGTCTACGCATCGGGTCACCGTCATTGCATTGGGGCAGATCGCCATCAAAGACATATACAGGTTCACACCGCTTATGGATGTGATTAATTTCTGCAGAACCAAGGCGCGGGTTGATACCCGTTGCGATTGCCCCTGTCCGAACAATGGCTTGGTAGGCGATCGCGTAATCCAGCCCGCTTGGAAGTTGTATTCCAACTACGTCACCTTTTTTCACGCCATGTTCTTGCAACCAACCAGCGAGTGCATCAGAACGAGTCGCCCAGTCAATAAAACTTAAGCGTTGTGTTGGGCCATCGACGCTCGGTAATACAAATGCGTCATGGCTTGGAGCAACGCTCAAGACCGCATCAAAGACATCAAGTACTGTGGAAAACGTCCCCGATAATGGAGTAGGGGGCAACGACATCAAAGAACCAATTTTACTTGAATGACAAAACGCCGCGGGCAACGGCTCCGGTTTCCATTTCATGCACGGCGTCCTGCCATTTTTCGATTGGATGCACCGCGGTTACAAGTTCATCAAGCAAGACATCGCCGCGTCGGTACATTTCAATGATGCGTGGGATATCACGATGTGGCGAAATTGAGCCATAGCGACAACCAATGATGCCCCGGTCCACCTGTGTCAACCGACCATACAATCCCTTGAATTCTGCCGTTTGAGACGACACCCCAATCACAACAACGGTGCCCTCCCAATCCAGGGACTCAAGTGCGTTCCACGTCACGACAGGATTGGCAACGCAGTCAAAAGCCCAATTCACACCGCCTGAATTAAAGGCACCCCTAGTTGCAGTGGAACTTGAGGGACAGATTTTACCAATCGCCTCAACAATGTCTTCGCGTTTGCCGTCAATGAAATGAGTCGCCCCAAATTGGCGAGCGATGGCTTCTTTTTCGGGCACGGTGTCAATGGCAATAATCGTGCTTGCACCTTGCACGCGAAGAGCCTGAATCACATTCAGTCCGACTCCACCCACGCCAAACACCGCAGCACTTTGTCCGCGTTTGACGTTTGCCCTATTAAAGACTGCACCCATTCCCGTGACAACCCCACAACCAACGATTGCTGCCGATGACAATGGCACGTCATGAGGGATTTTGACACACTGAACATCGCGCACCAAGGTTCGTTCAACAAAAGCGCTCGTTGCAGCAAAATTAAAAATCGGGTTTCCCTCAAAAGTGAAAGGTTGGCTCCAATTAGCAAGAGTTGCACGACATGCCGTTGGTCGACCAGATGCGCAGAATTCACACATGCCACATGACGACAGTGTGGCAATGATGACATGGTCTCCAGGCTGTACGTGGGTGACGGCATTGCCCACTGATGTGACAACACCCGCTCCCTCGTGTCCGCAAACTCCCGGCGACGGAACAGGGTAGAGACCACTCATGTAGCTCACATCGCTATGGCATAGTCCGGCTGCACCTATTTCAACAATGACTTCACGGGGTCCTGGGTCGCGTACCTGGATTCCTTCGACAAGTTGTGATGTGGTTCCGTCATAAATAATTCCGCGCATTGTTCCCCCGATAATTGTCTGTTTGTAGAAGTGTAGGCACTAGTTGTGTTGTTGCATATCCTTGGCCCGAGCACGTAGTTCGTACTTGAGAACCTTGCCACTTGCATTTGTTGGTAGTGCATCAATCACGACCACGCGCCGTGGCACCTTGTAATTGGCCATCAATTCACGGCACCAGGCAATAATGCCCTCGGAGTCAATTGTTGCATCCATGCGGGCGACTACAAAAGCCCAGCCAACCTCGCCTTGCCGATCATCGGGCACGCCGACAACGGCTACCTGGGCGATTGCGCTGTGACTCAACATCGTATTTTCAATTTCGGCTGGATAAGCATTGAACCCGCCGACGATGAACATATCTTTCTTGCGATCAGTAATTTTGATGTAGCCATTGACATCCATTACGCCGATGTCGCCAGTGTGCAGCCAGCCATCGGCATCAATTGTTTCGGCGGTAGCCACAGGGTCCTCAAAATATCCGCTCATCACGTTGTAGCCACGGGCGACGATTTCTCCCGCGGCGCCGCGGGCAAGTTCTTGATTGTCGTCGTCGACAATGCGAACTTCAACGTCATGGATTGCTCTGCCACTTGTAGTGGAAATGATCTCGGGGTCATCTTGGGGCCTGCACATGCTGATAGTGCCAGTGGATTCCGTCAAACCGTATCCGGTGATGATTGTCTCAAATGTGAGTTCTCGACGCATGCGCTTGATCATCTCGACTGGAACAGCGGCCGCGCCGGTCACGGCTAACCGCAATGAACTCAAATCATATTTGTCGCGATCAGGGTGATTGAGGATTGAAAGATAGAGAGTTGGTGGACCTGGCAGCATCGTAACTTTTTCGTCAGTGACATGCTGCAGCACCGCTGGTACGTCAAAAATAACTTCGGGAATTATTGTCGCGCCTTTGAGCAGTGAAGCAACGATTCCTGCTTTGTATCCAAATGTATGGAAGAAGGGATTAACGATGAGATAGCGATCACCTTGAGTAAGGCCAACGATTGACGCCCAGTCATCAAAAACACGCAGACTTTGTTCGTGCGTTGTCATCACGCCCTTGGGTCGACCTGTTGTGCCGCTCGTAAAAATAATGTCAGAAAGATCTGCACCCGAAATGCTCGCTACGCGTTCGTCAAGTTTTTCTACTGAAACATTATTTGCTGTTGATAAGAAATCAGCCCAAGGCGTGGTTCCTGTCGGTGCGTCTCCACGCAACACCACGATGGCAACAAGATCTGGCACAGGAGTGTTCGCAGCACGCAACATAGATACATATTCATTTCCCAAAAAGCCATTCACGCAGCATAAAAAACGAGCCCGACTACGAGATAATACAAAGGCGGCTTCCTCGCCTTTAAAACGAGTATTCAGAGGCACAATCACGCCACCCGCAGTGAGAGCACCAAGAGCAGAGATAATCCATTCGTGAATATTGGGGGCCCACAAAGCAACGCGGTCACCGCGCGATAATCCAGCAGCCATAAAGGCGCGCGCACTGTGTTGAACTTGTTCGGCAAGTTGGGGGTATCTCAGGCGAATATCGCCGTCAACAAGTGCTTCAATATCGGGATATTGTTCAGCGCAATCGCGGACCAACTGGGGAATAGTGCCGTGCTTGAGATCGGCCCGCATCAGGTGAGATGGGTGATACCGAGCATTTTGATGGCATTACCACGCAAAACTTTGTACATCACTTCGTCAGATAAGTCAGCGGTCTGCTCGGCAGCCAACTTGGCTGTGTGTGGCCAAGTGCTATCGCTGTGTGGATAGTCGCTTTCATAAGTTACGTTGTCAACTCCGATTGACTCAATGTTTTTGAGACCAAATGCGTCATCAAAGAAGCATCCATAGACATGCTTTTTAAACAGTTCACTTGGCAACTCAAACACTTTGTCGGCCACGCCACCCCATCCGCGATTTTCGCGCCACACTGTGTCGGCACGCTCAAGGATGTAGGGAATCCAACCAATTTGACCTTCGCTGTAGGCAATTTTCAGGTCGGGGAAAGGAGTGAACAAACCACTCATCAGCCAATCAACCATGCTGAAACAGCAATTGGCAAATGTAAGTACTGAACCAACAGCGGCCGGCGCGTCGGCTGATGTACTTGGCATTTTTGAGCCAGAACCAATGTGCATATTGATCGTGGTGCCCGTGTCGTTGCAGGCTTCAAAGAAAGGCAACCAGTATCCGCTCGCATCGTGAATACTTGGTAGTCCCAAGTTGGCCGGAATTTCGCTGAAGCAAACGGCGTGACAACCGCGATCTGCATTGCGTCGAACTTCTTTTGCAGCCGCAACAGGATCCCAAAGCTGAATGATGGTCAGTGGCAACAAACGGCCATTGGAGTTTCCGCACCAGTCCTCAATCATCCAGTCGTTGTATGCCTCAACACAGAGGTTGGCCAAGGTTTTGTCACTTGCTTCTGTAAATGTCTGCCCACAAAAGCGCGGAAATGTCGGGAAGCAGAGAGATGCCTCAATGCCGTTGATGTCCATGTCCTCGAGGCGATCTTTGATTAGATACGAACCTGGTCGCATATCGTCGTAAGTGATTCCCTTGAGAGTGATGTCGTCGCGGTCATAACCAACGGCAGTATCTAGACGCGTCAACGGCCGGCGCAGATCTTCATAGAACCACCAGTCCACGAGATCTCCCTTGTCTCCTTTGTCACCGGGAACGGCGATGAACTTGCCGCCGATGAAGGACATTTCCTTGACGGTGCGTCTCTCAATGCGTGGTGCCACGTCCAGGTATTTTTTTGGGATACGGTCTGTCCATACCGTTGCTGGTTCAATGACATGGTCGTCAACAGAGATGATTTTGGGAAGTTCGCGCATATTGTCACTGTAGCATTGGTTTCTGACGGTCTGTCAGATTGTAAGTAACATAAGACCCACAGAAGATTTAAGGCTCCCAAAGGAGTCCTGACGAGACAAGAAGAGATAGAGACAAGGCGAGACTGAAACATGGCAACAGATAGTGCCTACAAAACAATCGGTTACGAGACTGATGGGGCAGTCGCTTGGGTAACGCTGAACCGACCCGCTGCCCACAACTCTTTTGATGAAACCCTCGTGGATGAGATCGAGGATGCATGGCATCGGCTCAGTGCCGACAATTCCGTTCGCGCCATTGTGTTGACGGGGGCTGGTGAAAAGGCATTCTGCACGGGAATTGACCGCACATGGGATGTTCCCCAACCAAATGGTCCGATGACAATCAACGACCCAGGGTTGCGCTTGGGACCAAAGTCGGCGAATTTATGGAAACCAGTTATTGCTGCTGTCAACGGCATGGCCTGTGGTGGTGCGTTTTATCTGCTTGGTGAAGTTGAGACCATCGTGGCCGCAGATCATGCAACATTTTTTGACCCCCACACCACATACGGCATGACTGCTGCGTTTGAGCCAATTCTTTTGTATGGCCAACTGCCATGGGGTGAACTTACGCGTATTGCACTCATGGGAAACCACGAACGACTCACAGCCAAGCGTGCTTACGAGGTTGGGTTCGTCCAGGATGTCGTGCCACTTGAGCAGTTACGCCAGACCGCTGATCGAATTGCGGGTGCCATTGCATCCCAGCCTGCGGCTGCAGTGCAAGGTACATTGCGCGCACTGTGGGCGGCGCGCAACATGGCTCGTGCTCAAGCGTTGGCCACCGCACCGAATCTTGTCGTGTTGGGCAACACACCCGAAGCGGTGGCAGAAGGTCAAGCGATGTTTACAAGCGGTAAGCGCATTGACTGGAAGGCACGCTGAAATGGTGCTCGCCCAGGATGCTTTCAGGTTGGATAACAAAAACATCATTGTTACGGGTGCAGCAAAAGGTTTGGGAGAGGCGATCGCCTTGGCATGTGCAAACTTTGGGGCTGTTGTGTTCATGTGTGATCGTGATGCCGACAACATGGATGCTGTTGCCAATCGTATTCGTGCCACGGGCGCAACATGTGTCACGGCAGTGCTTGATGTGCGTGATACAAATGCTGTCATTGCGTGGGTTGATGGTCTTCCGCGCATAGATGTCCTTGTCAATAATGCTGGCGGTACTTTTCATTCGTGGGTCATGGATGTCAGTGATAAGGGTCAGCGCTCTGTGGTTGATGAAAACTTCACAAGCGTCACCAATTTTGTGCGTGCCTGTGTTCCAAAAATGACTGAAGGTGGCTCGATCATTAACGTCACATCTGTCGAGGCGTATCGTGCGGCGCCTGGCTTTGGTATTTACGGTGCGATGAAAGCTGCCGTTGAGCACCTCAGCCGCACTCTTGCACTTGAACTGAGCCCACGCAATATTCGTGTCAACACACTTGCTCCAGATGCGATGCATACCCCTGGTGACGAAATATTGCTAGTGGGTGATCGTGATTACGGCGCTACTTTGGCGCTCGGATGGGGAAGTGCAGACGACATTGCGGGTGCGGCAGTATTTCTGGCATCAAGTGCTTCGAGTTTCATCACGGGAACAACTATCCATGTTGATGGGGGCAGTGATGCGGCACGCGGTTGGCGCAAAACAGTTGATGGCTGGGAGCCCTAGATAAAAGTTTGGTTAGTCAAGTAGAGTTGGGTTCATGACCGAAGCATTTATTATTGACGCTGTTCGAACTCCAGTAGGGCGCCGTGGTGGGGGCCTATCTCAGGTTCATCCTGCAGACCTCGGGGCCTACAGCATCAAAGCATTGATTGATCGCACCGGAGTTGACCCCAATGCCATCGATGATGTTGTCTTTGGCAATGTTGACTCGGTTGGTCCACAAGCGGGATGTATCGCTCGCACATGTTGGTTGGCCGCAGGTTTGCCAGAGCACGTTCCAGGTACCACAATCGACCGGCAGTGTGGCTCCGCTCAACAGGCCGTGCATTTTGCTGCCCAAGCGGTCATGAGTGGCACCATGGATTTGGTTGTTGCAGGTGGTGTGCAAAACATGAGCATGATCCCAATTTCGTCGGCAATGTTGGCGGGCGAAGCACTCGGTTTTACTGATCCGTTTACGGGTTCACCTGGCTGGACAACGCGATACGGAACCGGCGAAGTCAGCCAGTTTGTGGGTGCCGAAATGATGGTGAGCAAATGGAAACTTACCCGCGCCGAAATGGAAGAGTTTGCAGTTGAAAGTCACCTGCGAGCAATCAAAGCGATTGCTGAGGGTCGCTTTGAATCACAGATTGAGCCTCTTTGCGGCGTGATCCACGACGAAGGTCCTCGCGAACCAAATTGGGACAAAATTCGCTCGCTCAAAACACTCACACCGGACGGACAACTTACGGCGGCGTGTGCGAGTCAAATCAGTGATGGTTCGGCTGCTTTGCTTGTTGCCAACGACCGTGCCCTAAAACAGCACGGTCTCAAACCGCGTGCCCGCATTCATCACATCAGTGTGCTTGCTGACGACCCAATCATGATGTTGTCTGCGCCGATCCCAGCCACAAAAAGGGCATTGCAAAAAGCGGGGATGACGATTGACGAAATTGATCTTGTTGAAATCAATGAGGCTTTTGCACCCGTAGTGATGGCTTGGATGCGCGAACTCGGAGCAGATCACGCCAAAGTCAATGTCAATGGTGGGGCGATCGCGTTGGGTCATCCACTTGGTGCCACAGGTGCACGACTAATGACAACTTTGTTACATGAACTCGAACGGACGGGTGGTCGGTACGGATTGCAAACAATGTGTGAGGGTGGCGGTCAAGCCAACGTCACAATCATTGAACGTCTCTAATCGTCTAGACCTCGTCTAAACCACGTCGAGAGCGAAACAAAGCTGAAAAGGCCGCATCCTCGCGTTTTCGCGCAGCAGTTGAAACATCGGCGCGTGCAGCCAACAACAATTCCTTTGTGGTTCGAGTTGCAGAGCCACTGAACGACGCAATGTGAAGTGCCATTTTTAGTGTTTCTTCTTGCAGTACGTCGTCTGCAAACAAACGTAATGCAAGTCTGTATTGCACCGCTTCTTCAGCACTCATCCACGAACTTGTAAACAATAATTCTGCTGCTTTTTGCCAACCGACTCGCTCTGGTAGAAGTGCGCTGCTAGCGGCTTCTGGAGGAACCCCTAGTTCGGAGAACGGCACTCGGAGTCGGGCACTCTGTCCGACAAACACGATGTCAAAATGCAAGAGCATTGTTAGCCCAATGCCTGCCGCCGCTCCATTGACAGCAGCTAGCAGTGGCTTGGGAAAGGATTCAAGAATGTCCATCATGCGTGGAAATCCGTGACCACCCGCAAATGACACCCCACCCGAAGCCATTGCCGCCATTTCCTGCAAATCTTGTCCCGCGCAAAAAGTTGAACCAGCCCCCGTGACGACTACTGCATTGACAGTGTCGTCGTTGGTTGCAGATGTAAGAGCATCAGCAATTGCCATATACAAGCCATGATCTATGGCGTTACGTGCTTGGGGTCGATTGAGGGTTAAGACCTGCACAGCACCGTGATGGTCAATCTGCAACACGCCAAGTAATGTAGTAGCCGTGGCAACAGTAGGCAAGACAGTAAATGAATTAGGCTTTAAGCCCTTTGACTGCGACAATCATTACTACGAGGCAGAAGACGCATTCACGCGACATCTTGACCCAGCACACGGTCCACGATGCGTGCAGTGGGCGACAATTGGCAATCGCAAATATCATGTGGTGGGTGGCAAAATCAGTCGGGCAGTCACCAATGCGACATTTAATCCCGTCGCCATGCCCGGTGCGATGTATGAATATTTTCGGGGCAATCCCAATGGTCGCCAGCCTTGGGAATTTTTGGTTGATCGCGAACCTATCCGTCCTGAATACCTCGATCGTGACGCGCGCGTTGCCACTCTGGAAGGCTTTGGTCTCTCGGCTGTGTGGCTCTTTCCAACTTTGGGAATGCTGTACGAAGAATTACTCAAACACGACCCCGGTGCCGTAGCGCTTACATTTACGGCCTTCAATAGATGGGTACTTGAGGACTGGGGATTTAATTACAAGAACAAGATTTTTGCGGCACCTTACATTTCGTTGGCCGATCCGCAATGGGCATGTACCGAACTGGAATGGGCTCTCGATAATGACGCGCGCACAATTGTGATGCGCACTGGAGCGCCGATTACCGAAGACGGTCAATTCTCGCCATTTGATACCAAGTTTGATCCATTTTGGTCGCGTGTCAACGAATCTGGCATCACTGTGGTGGTGCATGCAGGTGACAGCGGGTACTCAACCAATGGCTATGCGGTTGAAAATTTTAGTTCCTCTTTTAGTGGTGCCTTCAGGCCGAGTATCAAAAGTTTTGGAATAGAGCGAGCAGCCGGAGACTTCATCATCACCTCAATCTTTGACAAACTCTTCACCAGATTCCCAAATATTCGGATGGCATCAGTGGAAAACGGCTCAGGCTTCCTGCTGGATGTACAGAAAAAACTCACTAGCACGCACCATAAAATGCCAGGCTATTTTCAGGAGCATCCAGTCGAGACGTTGCGTCGCAATTGGTGGATCAACCCGTTCTGGGAAGATGATGTCGAAGAAGTTGTCCAACATATGGGCGCTGATCATGTGCTGTTTGGGAGTGACTGGCCCCATATTGAAGCATTGCCGCAACCTCTTGACGGAATAGATGACTACAAGTTGTTCTCTGCGCAAGACCAAAAGTGCATTCTGTTCGACAACGTGACTTCTTTGAACTCACGTCGGCCTCTCTAGAATTTTGCCGATGATTGAAGTCGAATCTGGTCATCGTATTTACGGGATCCAGTTGCCGATTCAGGCTCAGAGCACATATTTTGTTGCTGATTGGGAACGGCACTCAGGTCCTGACGAGTTAGCAAAAGTTGCACAGGTATGTGACAACAACGGATACGCCTATGTCGGGGTCTGTGACCATATTGCCCTGCCAGAGGCGGTGTCCAACAGCATGGGCACACATTGGATGGACCCTATTTCGACACTCAGTTGGCTGGCTGCTCTCACATCTCGTATTGGACTACTCACGCATGTATACGTGTTGCCGTATCGACATCCATTAACCGCAGCCAAACAGTTTTCTAATCTTGATTACATCAGTAAAGGCCGAGCGATTTGCGGAGTCGGTGCCGGACACGCCGAAGCAGAATTTGCACACCTCGGAGTTGATTTTCATTCCCGCGGAAAATCAATGAATTCCGCGATTCCGATTTTGGCTGAAGCACTTGAGAATGAGTTTGTAGATGGTTTTGGGGCACGACCACGTCCAACGCAAACTCCTCGTCCACCGATTTGGGTTGCAGGCTCGTCGTCCACGGCAATTAAACGTGCGGCACGATTGGCAGATGGCTGGCTACCTCAAGGGCCATCGTCACAAGAGATGGTGGATCTCATTAAGAGCGAAAGGCAGTCTGTTGGCAGAGCAGGACCTTTCATGGTTGGCCACATCACACCATTTATCTATAGTGGAAAGCCATCTTTTGATATTGGGGCTGACACGATTTGTGGTTCACCCCAATCTATTGCCGAACGCATTTTGATGGGCACGCCAGACGGCGTAAATCAACTCCAAGTTCGATTTAGGGCACAATCAGTGACTGAGTATTGTGAGCAACTTGTGGCCTTTGCTGCTGATGTTGCGCCTCTTGTTACCATTATTTAGAGCGACCTATTGCCATGAAGGGAAACATGCCTGATCCACTAGATGACTATCCGATTCATCAATCGTCAGAGTCAATGTCGCACGTAACGACAAGTGATCGTAATTTTTATGATCGCTATTACTTCAATGGATTCACCAAAGATGGCTCGGTTATGTTTGTCGTTGGCGTAGGCACGTACATCAATCTCGGTGTGATGGATGCGTTTTTGTTGGTGTCTTATAAGGGTCAACATCGAGTGGTGCGCGCGTCTCGCGAAGTTGAAGGCTCCAATCGATTACGACCCTCGGTTGGGCCAATTGGCATCGATATAGAAGTTCCACTTGAGCGTCTGCGGGTGACATGTGAGCCAAATGAATGGGGCATTGAGTTAGATGCCGTCTGGAACGGGGCGATGCCCGCATCAATGGAGCCAAGCCACTACATCCGCGAACACGGCCGCATCATTTTTGACTCATCACGCTTGGCCCAAACAGGTGGATGGACAGGCGCACTCACGGTTGACGGTACAAAAATTTCACTATCTGACGATAATTGCTGGGGCACAAGAGATCGTTCGTGGGGCATTAGACCCGTTGGAGAAAGCGAGCCAGCCGGCATCCGCGCTAGTGATCCGTTCAGTTGGTTTTGGATCTACACACCGATTCGTTTTGAAGACCACTCATTGCTCATCATTATGCAAGAGCGCCAAGATGGTTCGCGGGTGCTTGAACAGGCAACTCGGGTCTGGGCTGACGGTAGACACGAGATGCTGGGTCGTCCCGAACACAAACTGACGTTTCAAACAGGAACTCGTCTAGCAACGGGTGGAACAATTTCTGTGCACCCCAGCGGAAAAGCCCCGCTCACAATCACGGCAGAACCAATGTTGCCCGTGCACATCGGCATCGGCACCGGATACGGATATGACGCAGATTGGCGACATGGAATGTATCAAGGACCACTCAAAGTAGAAGGTGTACATATTGATCTCACCACTCCAGAAGGTGCTGCTCGCATGTTTGGGATCTGTGATGCATCAGCGAAATTTACCTATACGGACGAACTCGGAACGCATGTCGGATACGGGCTTTTTGAGACGATGGTGATTGGGCCCCACGACCAGTACGGGTTCAAAGATCTATTGGATGGATTTGCTCAATGACGGTGCGTCAAAACAATCTCGCCGACTTTTTTGAAATCGTTGCGGATGCTGTTCCGGATCGACCTGCCATCATTACAAACGAAATCGAGTTCACGTATTCCCAACTTGACAATCGCATCACGCGATTAGCGAATCATCTGCTGTCAATCGGAATCAAGCGTGGTGACTGGGTCGCCGTGCATGCAATGAATTGTCATGAGTGGGTCGAATCATTTTATGCTTGCGCTAAAATTGGTGCCGCGGCAGTCAATGTAAATTATCGTTATCTCGAAGAGGAGTTGCGATATATTTACGACAACGCCGACTGTGTGGCAGCCATTGTTGCTCCCGAATATGTTGAGATTGTGCGGTTAATACAAGCCAGTCAGCCACGACTAAAAAATATCTTGGTAATGGGCCCCGAGTACGAAAAAGCAATTGCAGACGCGTCGCCCGTGCGTAACTTTGAACAACGTTCTGGTGACGACATCTATGTTCTGTACACCGGTGGCACAACTGGTATGCCAAAGGGTGTTGTATGGCGCAGCGAAGACATTGCCTTGGGCGCAATGAACAGTGCACGCCAGAAGCAACCGATCGACACTCCAGAACAACTCGGTCAAGAAGCCGCCGCCGCACCAGCCGGAATGCGCTTGATGGCGATTGGTCCCATGATGCATGGCGGGGGACAATGGCTGATGGGCAACGCATTTGTTGCTGGTGGAACGCTAGTGCTGTACACCCTTGCGCGTTTTGATGCACACGAGATTTGGGCTTTGGCTGAGCGCGGCAAAGCAAACTCCATCAGCACGATTGGCGACGCGATGGCTCGTCCACTAGCCGAAGCACTTCTTGAAGTGTCAGCAAAAAAATATGATCTGTCAAATATGTTTAGCGTTGGCAACGGCGGAGCACCCCTTACATCTGCAGTACGCGAACAGTTGCGTCAAGCATTGCCAAACATATTGATTCTTGACAGTTTTGGCGCCTCTGAAACAGGTGCAGCAGGATCAAAGATGGATGATGGGGCAGCACAGACTGTTTTGCGATTTGATGTCGGACCAGATTGCACTGTTCTTGATGACAACGGCAATGAGTGTGCAATCGGCGTTGTGGGCCGACTCGCCCGAAGCGGCTATATCCCTTTGCGCTACCACAAAGACGAAGCAAAAACTGCTGCAACATTTCCCGTCTACAACGGCAAGCGCTGGGTGGTGCCAGGTGATGCAGCCTTTCTTGAAACACCAGGCGTTCTCACATTGCTTGGGCGTGGTTCACAGTGCATCAACTCTGGGGGAGAAAAAATTTATCCAGAAGAAGTTGAACAGGCTCTGATGCAACATTCCGCTGTCTTTGATGTTGTTGTGGCTGGAACACCCAATGAAAGATGGGGCCAACAAGTTACTGCTCTTGTTCAATTGCGTCCAGAATCAACAGCATCTGTTGAAGAACTTCGCCAACATTGTCGACGACTTATTGCGGACTACAAGGTTCCTAAAGAGATTTTCCTCGTGCCTCTCGTGCAGCGCACTCCGGTTGGCAAGGCTGACTACAAATGGGCGGTGAGCCAAGCAACTTTGCTTGCTACGACCTGAATTTGGCCCAATCGCTGGGACTGCGGCCAAGTTCTTTGAGTCGCACCATCACCGGGATGGGAGGCTCAATTTCGCCACCGGCACGCAATGTTGCAACTGTTTCGCCGTCTTCAGACCACACATGACAAGTGTTGAGGTTCATCGCAAAAAGATTCTCTCGTTGCTCGGGAGTCAGTTGCTCTCTCGGTGTATTGATTGAATCGTCTTGCCGTGCGCTAGCAATGCGCATCGACCAGGCACACTGAATTGCCACGGGGGCCATTGCCAAGAGCAAAGCAGTTACATGAGTGCAACCGCGCGGACCACCGAACAACTCTCGCACCTTGTGGGTGAAACCTCGTGCAATAGACAGCCCTATCAGTCCTTCGTAGTGATTGACGATTCCAGTGCACTCTAAATGAGGGTGACTCTCAAACACTACATTGGCATTTTTTATTTCCATTGACGGAAATGAAATCTCAATATCCACGATCATGTGATGAATCGTGAGAGGCTCAGTGTCGTCTTCTAAGTAGAGACCGAATGGTTTATCGTCACGCACCATCCCACGTAGTAAAACGCAGTCAGAAGATTTACGGAACGCACGAACTTCGTATCTGCGGTTGTGCAGTTCCATGTATTCGGGGTCTGGTGGAAAATTTTCTTTCATGTTTCAACTACCCACCAAGACGGCACCAAGACGGCGCAACGATGGTGTGCCAGAGCCGAGTTGAAGTTCCATTTGCTTCACTAATAAGTAATAGCGATACAACGGATAATCCCGATCAACTCCCATGCCTCCATGCAGGTGATGGGCGGCACGAAGGACTCGTTGTGATCCCTCTGCAGCCCAATACTTGGCAGATAGCAGTTGTTCGTCTGCGGGCATTCCTTCTGACAGGCGCCATGCAGACTGCCACGCCGTGAGTCGTACTGCTTCTGTGTCGATATAAGCGTCACCAGCCCTTTGACTTACTGCCTGGAAAGTTGCAATTGGTTTGCCGAATTGATGACGGGTGGTCGTATATGCAGCGGTCAATTTTAGAGCCTCTTGGCAAGCACCCGCAGCAACAACGCAAGCTCCAACACTGGCAGTTCGCAGAAGTTGTGCAACCGAATTCATATCACCAATCTTTTCAGCGATTGCGTCTTCAAATTGCACCATTGCTTCAGGCACACCTGTAGTGGTGTCTTGACGCGTCACGGTTATGCCTTGAGTTTGAGCATCAATGGTGTACAAGCCATCCTGGGTGGTGACTACAAACCGATGAGCGATCGTTCCTGCTGGGACGCAAATTTTTATGCCCGTCAATTTATTATTTACCGCGCGAATTGCTGGCTGATAGGGATCACCCGAAGGCTCATGAATTGCCGCAGTAACGATTACGTCTCCATCCGCTACGCCAGCCAGCAGGTCATGGCGACCAGCACCAACGAGGGCTGGCACGCCAAGGGCCATCACTGCATATGCCGGTAGCGGCGCGGCAGTTCGTCCAACTTCTTGTAAAACAGATGCGACTTCAAGGAAACCTAATCCCGCACCACCGGCAATTTCTGGAATCGCGATACCAACGCATCCAGAGGCCGCCAGGGTGCGCCAAAGAGCCATGTCGAAGCCCGATTCACTTGCCAAGGCGTGCTTTACTCGTTCGACTGTCGTGCCATCGCGCAAAATTTGAGCGGCAAGTGTTTGGAGTTCTTGCTGATCTGACGTTAGTGAGAAGTCCATCAGCGCGCACTCCGTGGAAAGCCAAGAGAAAACATTGTGATGAGGTCTCGCTGACTTTCATTCGTGCCACCACCAAAGGTAAGAATCAACATTCCACGGTATGACGACTCAAGGCGTGACCGCAAAATTGCTCCGGGTGTGCCGTCCATCAGATATCCCGCTGGTCCGAGGATTTCAAATAATAATCTGAAACTGTCAAGGTAGCCCTCAGTTCCAAAAACCTTGATTGCACTGCAGTGACCAATGTCTAGAACACCTTGTGTTGCTTCCCAGGCACTTTGCCAGTTCATAAGTCGCAAGACATCAATCGTGGCGAAAACCTTCGCAAGATTTATCTGTACCCATTCTTGGTCGGCAACACGTCTGCCATCGGGCATTACTGTCTGCGTGGCCCATTCTTTGATGTCAGTGAAGGCTCGTTCCACGATGCCTGTTGAGCACAAAGTGACTCGTTCATGATTTAGTTGGTTGGTGATGAGCGTCCATCCTTGGTTCTCGTCACCAACACGGTTGGACACTGGCACCCGAACATTGTCAAAAAACACCGCATTGATGTCATGTTCTCCGATTAGACGGAGTGGTTGCAAGGTAATTCCAGGAGTATTCATTGGCACCATAACAATGCTGATGCCTTTGTGCTTTTTCCATGTCTCACCAACTGGAGTTTCTGCCTCAGTCGGTCCCGTTCGCACGGCCAACCAGCAATAATCGGCGTCACTCGACAACGACATCCACATCTTTTGACCATTGATGATGTATTCATCTCCATCACGAATTGCTCGTGTCTGAATTGATGCGAGGTCTGTGCCAGAGCCTGGCTCGCTGTAGCCGATACAAAAATGGATGTCTCCTGCCAACACCTTGGGCAAGAAGAAATCTTTTTGTTCAGCAGTGCCGAAGTTCATAAGGGTTGGGCCAACGGTATTAATCGTCAGCATTGGAACTGGGGCTCCAGCTCGCATTGATTCGTCAAAGAAAATGAATTGTTCGATTGCCGAGCGTCCTTGACCGCCGAATTCTTTTGGCCAGCCAATTCCAGCCCAGCCGTCCTTGCACATTTGTTTCCAGACTCCCCGCATTGCAGGGCCAACGCCATGACCTTTAGCGAGTGCGGCCACGGTCTCTGAATCTAGGAGCCTCTCGTAGTACGAGCGCAATTCTTTGCGCATGGTTTCTTGTTCGGAGGTATATCCAAGTTCCATCGGTGTCCCTTGCGTGAGTTGAACGTGACATTGCCAAGGGTAGTGGACGATTGCAGAACTGTTGAAGGCTGGAACTACGATTTGTCCATGAAACTTGGTTGGCACATTGGTTACTGGGGACGGTCTATGCCCCATGGAATACCTGAAACAATTCAAATGGTCGAGTCACTTGGATATGACTCTGCTTTCACTGCCGAGTCATGGGGGAGTGATGCCATCTCACCGCTTGCATGGTGGGGATCACAAACCTCCAAGATTCGGCTTGGAACAAATATCGCCCAAATTTCTGCTCGTACGCCAACTGCAACTGCGATGGCTGCAATCACAATGGATCACTTGTCAAGCGGTCGCTTTTGTCTGGGTCTTGGAGTAAGCGGTCCACAAGTTGTCGAGGGTTGGTACGGGCAACGCTTCAACAAGCCACTCGCCAGAACACGCGAATATGTGGAGATCATCCGCAAAATTTTGGCGCGCGAGGAGCGTCTCACTCATTCAGGCCCCGAGTATCCGATTCCTGCCATCGGTGGAATGGATCTAGGCAAAGCACTCAATGTCATGACACACCCCGTGCGCAAAGACCTGCCAATTTTTATCGGTGCCGAAGGTCCCAAAAATGTTGCACTTGCCGCAGAAATTGCTGACGGATGGTTTCCAATTTTCTATGCCCCACGCCATGAGGAGTTGTATCTCGCGAGCCTCAAAGAAGGTTGGTCACGACAAGGTGCACGCACCTCGCCTGACAAGTTTGAGATATTGCCGACTGTAAATGTCAGTATCAATGACGACATCAACAAAGCCTATGACGCGATTCGACCCACTATGGCGTTGTACGTCGGTGGGATGGGGGCTCAGGAGATGAACTTTCATGCTGATGTCTTTCGGCGATTGGGATACGAACAAGCCGTGGACAAAATTCAAGAGTTGTTCTTGAACGGCAAACAACCAGAAGCCATCGCATCTGTTCCTAATGAGATGATCGATGAAATTTGCTTGGTCGGCTCAAAAGCAAAGATCAAACACGATCTCGAGGCATGGAAGGACAGTCGTGTAACGACGATCGTGCTGGGAGGTAACCCCGAGACACTACGCACGATGGCGGAGTTGGTTTTTGGCTGATTTTTTACTTGTGTGATTTTTCGATTGCCTCAATTAGGCGGTCTGTTTCGGTGCGGTTTTCATGTACAAATCGAACCATCCAAAAACGGATAAATCGTCCCATTGAATATCGCAAAAACAAAGCCGTGCCGGCGATTACAAGTACGAGTCCGATCAGACTCCCTGTAGCAATTGCGGCGACTTGATCTGCAGTGTTGCTGGTACCGCTGGCGGTAACTCCGCCAACAACTCCGAGTCCAACTCCTGCAACCAGCATGATGGATCCAGCAAGCAGTAGCCACCGTTCACTGTCACCTTTTGCACCGCGCAATTTAAGTCCGGCGATCTCTTCGGTGAATTGATTGATTCGTTCTTCGTTCATCTGGACTCCTGATCTATTGCTTGGAATTTAATTTAGTGTCTCTTGGGTACCAAGGTAAGCCCCAGAAAGAGTTGCCTCATCCACTTCGCTGGCATTGCCGGCAAAACGGACGCGACCATGGGACATCAAGACGGCGGTGTCGGCGATTCCGAGCACTGTGCGGGCAAATTGTTCGACGACCAATACCGACACGCCTTCAGCGGCGATTGTCTGCACCTGTTCGTAGAGGTCAGCCACAACAAGTGGGGCTAGTCCCATTGACATCTCATCCAACATCAGTAGCACCGGATCTGTTGCCAAACCGCGAGCCAGAGAAAGCATTTGTTGCTGACCACCAGAGAGGGTGCCAGCGAGTTGACTACGACGCTCGGCCAACATCGGGAAGCGCGCAAAGGCTCGCTCTTCAATAACAGAGATAGTGAGCCCTTTTTTGACCGCCATTTGGAGGTTTTCATAAACGGAAAGGTTCGGAAAGATCCCGCGACCCTCAGGAATAGTGCAAACCCCAAGTCTGGCAAGTTCGCTGGCGGGTGCCCCGGTTAGATCATGGTTGGCAACTCTGATTGAACCTTGTGTAGGTCGCAGTAGCGCGCTGGCAATTTTTAGCACCGTACTCTTGCCGGCACCATTTGGCCCGAGCAGTGCTACAACTTCTCCACCATGCACCGTGATGTTGACATCATGAAGCACCGAGATGGCGTCATAACTGGCACTGACATTTCTGAGTTCAAGAATCACATTTCGCGAGGCCGTCATCTTGCTGCTCCGAGATAGGCATCAATCACATCGGGGTTATGTTGAATTTGATCGGTAGTTCCACTTGCAATGACGCTCCCGAGATTCAGAACATGAATCTGATCACACACACTCATAATCAAACTCATATCGTGTTCAACTAGCAAAACAGTAATGCTGAGTGATTTCAACCTACGTAAAAGTTGAGCGAGTTGTTGAGTTTCGGCATCATCAAGCCCAGATGCGGGCTCGTCCAGCAACAACAAACGAGGATGACCAGCGAGGGCTCGTGCAACCTCCAATAGGCGAGCCGATCCAGTGGGCAATTCCCCAGCAATTGTGCTGGCGAGGTTGGAAAGACCAAGAAGCAAGAGTTGCTCCTTGGCTACTTCATGAGGATTATCAACTCCAGCAAGTTCTGCTGCAACGAGGACATTGTCAAACACCGACAGGGTAGTAAACAGTTCCAGTCTCTGAAACGTCCGCCCAATTCCGAGAGAACTACGTTTTTGCGTTGGAATCCGATTGATTTCTTTGTCGTCGAACAGAATGACACCACTTGTCGGCTGACGGATTCCGCAGATTACGTTGAAGAGCGTAGTTTTCCCGGCACCGTTTGGTCCAATGAGCCCCGTAATAGTGCCTTCTTGAACATCTAAATTGACTCCCGACAAAGCCATCACGCCTCCAAAGCGAACAGCAACACTCCGAACTTCGAGAAGGGCCGTCATAGCACCACCTTGATGTCGCGATCAGACTTCGATAATTCCTCGGCAGTGAAAGCAACCAGTCCAACCAAGTCAGGCGATGACTTGTTTGTCGGTTTTGCTGGAGTGTGTACCCGACGAATCGCATTTCCAACAGCCACGAATAAAATAATGACAGCCAACAGGCGACCACCAGTCGGTGCGGCATCGAATACGTCATCAAAAAATGATGCGAGACCTATTCCTGCAGCAGCAATAGACAGACAAAGCATGCGCGGGCGACCAGTTGTGTTTGCCAAAGCGGGGAGATTGGGGACAATCCCCAAACCCCATACAACGAGTGCTGCAAAGAATCCCCAATTTGAAATGATGTCCAAGAAGGTCAAAAGCCAGAGCGCTCCCACTCCACCTAGCGCAATCACGAGTGATTGCGGGTGCTGTGTGACTGGGCGAAATGCAGTGGCAACTTGGTGTGATGCTCCGTTGGGGTTGCGACCCATGCTGAGGCCAATGAGCCCCGGCATTACTTGTGTGACTTTGGAAAGTGACGGGACTATTGAGGCTAAAACAGCGTTGGAGCCGAGCAGCATGCCACCAAAAAACGCCCCACCGATGGAGCCAATGCCTCCGACAATTGCGAGCAGCAAAATTGGCAGACTCCGATCAAAGACGTAGTTGTCTGGTGCGACTTTGCCAGCATCAAGGGCTCCTGCAAGAGACGCAATTGCAGCACTAATAGCAAATGCCAATACCTTGGTACGGACCAAGTTCATTCCCAATGTCGCACCCGCGAGTGGTGAGTCTTTCATTGCGACTAAGCGACGCCCCAACGAACTGCGTCGCAGGGCGACGAGCCCCAAGCCGACAATGGCGAAAGCAATCGACAAAAAAATCGCTTTGGGTCGCGGCTGCGATAGATCGACGCCTGGTATGCGAAGGGGAGGTACTTCAGCGACACCGTTGGAGAAAATTTTGCCTTGATTGAAGACCAATATTGAAACCAACAATGCAAACGCACCCGTAGCTAGTGCCAAGTAGATACCCTCAAGCCGTAACGCTGGCAATGCAATGAGTGCTCCAATCAACGCAACGATTGCCACAACAGCAATTAGTGAGAGCACATTTCCGTCCCCCGGCATTTTTGACATAAGCACAGCCCCAATGCCGGCAAATGTGAGTGGAGCGAGTGACACTAAACCCGCGTAACCAGTGAGCGGAACGAGGCTCACAACAGCAAGGGCCATGATCAGCGCTTGTACCAAATAAATGGTATTCGAGCGCGTCAACATTCCCGTCACGGCAATCGAGCTGACGACCAAAACTACTGCACCTAAAATGGCGGTGTTCCACTGTGGAATTACCGAGCGTTCGCGCAGTCGGGCGGCGCCAGCGCGCAACTTTGCCTGGGGCAACAGTAAAAGCAAAATGAAAAGAAAAATAGTCGGTGTCGCCTGTCGTAGACCAGAAGTAGAAAAGCCACTCACCGTTTTGGGGAACCATGATTCTCCCTGCCCCCACAATAAATATGCCTCGGTTAAACCCAAAGCCATTGCTCCAATAAAAGTAAGGGGCAAACTTTTAAGCCTTCCAAAAATTGCGGCAGCGTAGGCATTGATGACGAGCAACGTGAGAGGAACGATGTTGAGTTGAACCTCTGCAGCCAACAAAATACCGGCAAGTCCAGCCAGTGATGCGCCAAGCGCCCACGATGCACTTGCGATACGACTTGGGCGGGCGCCATTTAGTTCGGCTAAATTTCGGTCGTCGACGACAGCACGCATTTGTATTCCTAGACGAGTGCCGTATAGCAAGACTCGCAAGCCGAGTGCGACGATAATCGCTGCAATGAGTGCAATAATTTTGTTCCATCCAACATTGACGCCAAAAATATTGACGTTGTTGCCGTCAAAGAAACCCCGAAATGGTTGACGATTTTCCGGAGGCCATATCCATGCCGCCGTGCCGATAAACGCCGCCATTAATGCAACAGTTGCTGTGAGCCTCGTGACCTCGGTTGCCTGGGCAAGTCCGCGAAGAGCGACTCGGTCAATGGCGAGACCAAGAGTCGGGCAAAGAATGCCCAATATTGCAACGAGAGCTATCGGTGCAGGCCATCCCCAATCAAATCGCACTTGCCAATAACTAAATGCCGCAATCATTCCGATGGCGCCATGGGCGATATTGAATACCCCAGATGTCACATATGTGACGACGAGTCCACTAGACGCAAGTGCATAAATGGCACCTGTGGTGAGGCCAATAACTGTGTAGGCGACAAGTTGTTGCATGTTTTTCTTGGACGCCAGCGCGCGCTATAAATTCAGTTTGGTCGACTCTTGTCAATGCCTGGTGATGCGTCCCCATAGATGCCAGTTAGAGTCACAGTTCCGTTTTCATCGCAGTGCCAGCCGTTGCCGTTATCGTCGTCGCTACCTAGTATCGGGAATAGACGTGTCCACTTCCCGCCCTGCAATTGCATCAGCGTCCCACATTTAGGAGGATCACCTGCGCTCGGATTCGTCTCGGTATGTAATCCACCAGCGTTCCAAGATGTGATTTTTTTGGCTTGAGCCAACACACACTCCCGTTCAATAACACCATTGTTGATTTTGACGCACTCATTGGCTGATTGAGCGAACATTAGGTAGGCAGAAAATGACTGCAATCCAAGACCAGCAATCTTGCCTCCAGGATTATATTTCTTCATGATCGCCAAAAAATCACTCATCGCAGGGAATTCATCGCTCTCTTCGAACGGTGAATAAACGGTTCGGGCAATGAGACCGTCGGACATCGGTCCAAGATTTTCAAGTGAAGAATCATAAAAGTTTCCGTCATTGAAAATGACGTTGGGCTTGTAGCCAATTTCTTCCATCGCCTTGAGCAACGGAATAATTCCTGTGGGTGATCCGACAAAAGACATTGCCGTGATTGCTTTGTCTTTGAGTTTTTGGGCAAATGGGGTCCAGGATGCCTCACCCGCCGAGTTGTATTCGATGATTTCTATCGAGTCAAAGCCTCCCACAATTTCCATTGTCTCTTGAAGACCTTTGGCAACATTCAGTGTCGTTTCAAAGTTGCCGGTAAGAATCGCCGTTTTTTTGATGTCTTCGGCATTATTTTTTTTGAGGTACAACAGCCAACTTGTTGGCTTAATTTGTGCGGGGTTGGGGATGGGCTGAATTTTTCCGTTTGAACCAGACTTTGCGGCCGTCACGGTGTAAGCGGCAAAGTCGATCATTTTGCAATCATGGAAGCGAGGAAACTCTTGATTATCAAACACCAGTCCGCCACCAACCATTGCAAATGCACTTGCGCAGATCTTTTCGATTGCGGCGGGAACCTGGAATAACGCAGCGTCGACTTCAATCAATTCGAGTGGCACGCCTTGGATTCCGCCTTGCTCATTGCACCAACCAACAAAACCTTTGGCTGCATCTTCAAGTTCAATGTCAAGACCTGGCGTGAGGGTGAAACCTTTGTCGGTTGCTGCCACGACTTTGAGCGTCGGACCACCATTTTGACTTGGGTCGACTGTTGCAGTGCCCTTGCCACAAGGACTGTCCATTGAGCCAAATTTGGCAAGATCAACTCCATCGTCGGCTGTTGTTGCGGCAGGGGCGCTTTGGGAACTGGAGTCAGAGCCGTCGCTTGACCCACTTGCTGAACACGCACTGATTGCAACCAAGGTGCATGCTCCGACAAAAACAAAAAACCTACGCATAATGCCTCCCCAGATTTTATTCACGAAAACTAAAATGTACCAGTTTCTGACACGCCGTCAGAAACTTCGTTTGTGCTAAAAAATACTCCGTGTCTTCAGATGTACCTAGCCAGATAATAGCGACAGTGGCTGAGGACGGCTCATTGATGGCCCCACTTCGCCTGTTTTATCCCTACGACCGCACGGTTGGAGCAACATTGGGTCGTTTTTTAATATCATTGTCTGTTAGAAAAATAGAAGGAACCCGAGGATCTGACGGCGTTGTTCATGTTCCGCCCGCAGAATTCGATCCAGTCACTGGCTCGTCGCTTGACGACTGGGTACAGGTTGGTGACGCTGGAGAGGTTCTGACTTGGAGTTGGCAACCAGAGCCATTTGCCGACAACACATTGCAGCAGCCGTTCGCTTGGGCACTGATTCGGCTTGATGGAGCAGACACACCGATGTTGCACGCAGTTCGTGTTGCAAACCAAAACGATATGGCCAGTGGTATGCGGGTGCGGGCAGTGTGGGCTAGCGAACCAACACCGTCAATAACAGCAATCATGTGTTTTGAAGCGGAGCCTGGCGATGGCTGACGACATTCTGCGCATTCGGACGCCGATTGGCATTGACTACACATGGTCCTCTGGTCCAGGTTCGGTTGGCTACATGAGAGGTCTAGAGAACGGCAAATTATTGGGTCGCCGTTGTCCAGGATGTGAGCTCGTTTACTTTCCCCCACGCAACGGGATATGCCCGAGGTGTGGGGTACTGCTTGCCGAAGAAGTAGAAGTAGGACCGCGCGGAACCATCACCACTTTTTGCATTGTGAATGTTCCATTTCTAGGGCAGACGATCAAGATTCCCTATGTTGCGGCAACGATTCTTCTTGATGGTGCTGATATCGGCATGCAGCATCTAATCCAAGAATGCCAGGCCACTGACGTGCGGATGGGGATGCGTGTCGAGCCCGTCTGGAAAGAAAAATCACAGTGGATTCCGTCGCTGGAAAACATTATGTATTACAAACCAACGGGTGAGCCGGATGCCGACTTTGACATCTATGCGAGGCACCTGTAATGCGTGATGTCGCAATCGTTGCATTTGTGGAGGGCCAAAATACGGCTGCGACATCGCAGACACCAGTCGAAATGATCGTGCCTGTGATACATGAAATACTCAAACGCGTCAATGCAGAACGCAGTGACATTGATTTTTGGTGTCATGGAAGTTGTGACTACCTAACAGGTCAACCGTTTAGTTTTGTTTCTGCAGTTGATGCGCTGGGGGCATGGCCACCAATTATAGAAAGCCATGTCGAAATGGATGGAGCGTGGGCTCTTTACGAGGCATGGATTAAGATTCAAACCGGAGAAGCCGACACCGCGCTTGTATTTGGCAACGGAAAATCATCGGCTGGTGACATGAATCGGGCGCTGACGTTGCAACTCGATCCGTATGTCGTTGCTCCGTTGTGGCCCGGATTCCGAGCTCTTGAGGCTATCGGTGCGCGTGCCGCCATTGAGGCTGGAACAGTAACCGAACGACAAATGGCCGAGGCTGTGTCGCGCAGTTTGCGAGATGCGTCCGATAATCCCAACGTATTGACCTATGGATATCGCGAAGTGGATGATTTGTTGGACGAGCCGATGACGGCGAATCCTTTACGTGCTCACGATTGTCCAGCGATGGCAGACGGTGTGGCGGCTATCGTCATTACAACGGCAGACAGGGCATTAGAGATGTGTGATCGTCCTGCCTGGATTCGCGGTATTGATCATCGGATTGATTTTCAAAATCTTGGGTTGAGGGATTTAAGCAGAAGCAATTCAGCGGCATT
>SXUP01000060.1 GCA_005790505.1 Actinomycetota bacterium | reverse complement strand
CTTGAGAGTAGTGGGGTCTGACCGCCGAAGTGCGGAGGTAATAACGATTGCTATTGCTGCCCAGACCACCATGTTCCAGTGCATGAAATGACCCGGCCAGTCAAGTGTGGCTGGGTAGCGATAGCGAAGTTGGGATGCAATGATCCATGCCACTGGCGCACCAGCCAAACAGACATAACCCACAATCGCCAACCGTCTAGAAACAAACGATGTAATCAGTGATGCGACTGCGGCGAGTGGACCGCCAAACAATAAAATCATCAAGGCAATCGGCCATCTTCCAAGCAGCAAAGATCGTGGGTTGTTGTTTGTTGGGGTCGACATTCGTGGCGTGCATCGCAAAAGAAGCAAGGACAAAAGGGCTACAAGGAGTGATATCCCGATTGCCCACGGCACAGTTCGTTGCGGGGTCCAATCAAGTGTCAAAACTCCAGGACCGTTGACGAGCCACCCGTTGGCGTAACCCTGCACCACAAATGAGTCGCCAAGTTCAGTTGTCAAGGAGTTATCAGGTGAGCTCGGGCGAAAAAGGGCCTTCCAGCCAGGATTATTGCTGTAAGCAAAGCTCACGACTGTCTTGCCTACAGCATCAATACGAGCCTCAATGTGAGTTTTGCTTTGGGACAAAATCTCAATGGGTGTCGTAGTCAATGGTTTTATTTTCACCGAATCGGACGGCCTCAACACAAGTCGATCAACATCAAGACCAATGTCTTGTCCCAGGGCAGTCCTGAGAGTGTGGGGTCCGGCATCTAGCGATAACGATCCGGCACAAAGCGACAATTCCAGGGGCTGACGCTTTAGAGCATCACTTGTTGAGCCCTTGAGGCGCACGCCAATTGCGACATCGTCAATCCAAAGCAAATTCCATTGACAGAGATTTGAGAGGTTGTGCTCAATAGTGGCATTGTCTGTACCAGTATCAATTTCTTGAATTGAAACTGGCAGAACTCGGGGAAATCCACTGAAGTAATCTGGATTAGTTTTGGCGTTGATCTCATCGATAACAATTGAAGTGATGGGGGCCGTGACTGTTGCGGGAAGATCCACCCTTGAGAAGCCTGTTTCGTCAGGTGGAGCAATTTTGATCTTTGCACTTCCACTTGAGCCTGTGATGGTGATTGTCGTGGGAACCGAGTGTTCATCGTCGTCAACAAACGCAAAACGTAATTGTCTGGTGGAAGGTGAGCCAAGAGCGAGATTAAGTTGCGCGCCGATGGACCCATCAATCGGGGTCGTCCAAGCAGTTTGACGTTTGCCATCGGTTGCTGCATAGCCAAAACTACTTGGAGAACCTTGAGTGCGGACTGAAGAAGTAACGACAGGATTAGCTCCGATGAGACGATTGATGACATCGTCGGTGGCAAGACCCGAAATCCGAGCATCACCGGTAATCGTAAATACCATTGGTTTGGTCGTTGAAAAAATTCGGGCAATATGCGACTCGGGGTCGAATCTATTGGGGGTGGCCTGATCAATTCGACGACGTGTCAACAAAACAGTCATGGGGGAATTCGATACTTCGGCAACAGGAAGACGAAGGTATTCTTTATTCGAAATTCCATCAATTATCACTTCGGCAAGTCCGACGCCAGGTGCAGCTGAAAAAGATGTTCTCGCCCCATAATTGTCTGCCAAGACTTTGATTGAGATCTTGGAGAAAGTCCTTTGTCCAAACGCCACTTTCTTTGTGGTCGCATTATCAAACTGCGAGAAAATTGGTGTGTCAGCATCGTCGAGTGTGATCGAGAATCTCGTAATCTGACGAGCAGTAACGCCAGTAGTTGGCAACAAGAGTGTGATGTGGTCTGTTGTCACTTTTCTACCGAGATTTATTTCAAGAGTCTCGTTGCGAGACGAACTAAAGACTGCCGTGCGCCATGCGGTTCGGGGATCTCCGTCAATTGCATTTTCAGGACGATCCTCTGGTGTGAAAGTGACCGGATTTCCGTAGTTGGTGGCACGTATAGATTTGACATCACCAACTAGTTGGGTAATGGTCTGGGAGTCTGTTGAGGGTTGCAAGTTGTAATCAGAGACAAATGGCATCAAGCGATTATCACTGGCATCTGCGTTTAATGCCGGCGCTCCCAACTGCTCGGTTTTGCCAGTGTTGCTTCCGACTGAGTACCACCGTCGGGCCGCTCGACGATTGGTGTCGGTAAGTATCTGCGTGGAGGCGAGATTTGCCAGGTCGGTCAGGGAACCTTGGGCAATTGTTTCGGCATAGACAATTGGCTGATCGGTGCTGATCAGCCCAGCACTCAGTGCATCAATCAAGCCGTCCCCGTCTCCCGACAGGACAACGGTTGATTGCGCAGGCTGAGCATCAAGCAGTGGGCGGACATCGCTTATTTTCCAGGCTTGCACAGCTGGGAAATCAGGTGTCCTCTCACTGGCGTAGGTCTGGCTATCAATCAAGACAATTTTAGAGTCATTGCGTTGCGTTGGCCCCGTGAAGAAAACTTCACCAGGCGGAGATGCCTTAAGTATTGGTACGAGTGCCTCTGGTCGGGGAGTTCTGAATCGCTCATGTTCGATGTCATTGCGTTGAATTACTCGCGAGGCAGATATCAGTTTGGCAAACTGCTGAAGTGTTTGAGGCTCATACCAACCGTCCTGAAGGCGCGACTCAAACGAATTCAATAGATCAGCTGTCGCGTCACTGCCGTACGGGATCAATTCGCGGGCG
>SXUP01000059.1 GCA_005790505.1 Actinomycetota bacterium | reverse complement strand
GCCGAAGAGACGAGTTGCATATCGTCGCGCAACCACTCGATGTTTGTTCCAGCAGACAGCATGATTGCTTCTGCTCCATAGAAAATTTCTGTGCTTGTACTAAACGCAACGATTGGAAAGGTTCCGCCCGGAGAGCGCTCGGCACGCTTAGGGGGTTGCGAGCCGATGAACACATCTAACATCCCCCCTGTGCCAAATGTGATCTTTGTTTTTCCTGACGAAATGCATCCTTGGCCGACAAGAGATGCCTGTTGGTCGCCGATCATCGACATGATGGGCGGCGCACCTACTAGTTCTGTTGCATGACCGATGAACCCACTCGATGGCACAATTGTGGCGAACTGGTGCGTATGTAGCCCAAGGATGTTCATCACATCAGGGTTCCATGTTTGTCCGCCAGAGTTGCTCAGGCCCGTGACGGCTGCGTTGCTCGGGTCGGTGGCATGCACGACACCGCCAGTGAGAACCGAGACCACCCATGAGTCGACGGTTCCGATACAAATATCCTCGCTTGCTCTTTCTGCAGCATCGGAGACGTAGTTGTTCAACATCCAAGCGGCTTTTGTCGCAGTTTGATTTGGTTGCAGTGCAACGGAGTGATTTGTCTTGGTCATGATGCAATCAAAAACCGTTCGGAGGTCTTGCCAGCCAATTGCGGGGCCAAGTGGCTCGCTGGTCGATTTGCGCCAAGCAATGGTGCTGGCTCTTTGATTTGTAATACCAACCGCTTCTACTTTTGACACCGAGGCCGCCACGGTGCGTGCAACCCGCAAGACGGCTTGTTTCATTGCTTGCGCATCAAACTCAACCATGCCTGGGGCTGGAGTTGAGGGAGCAAATTCTTCGTGGCAGACGAGCCCAAGTGTCGCGTCATTGTTGATGATTGCAGCCCTCAAGCCACTAGTGCCAACATCAATCACAAGTATCGCCACGGTGCCTCCTTTTTTGGGTCATTTTATTTCTTTTGAGAATTTTGGTTGGCCAGAAACATCCCGAGCAGTGAACCTACAACGCTTGCCACCAACGAAACAGACAAAGAAGTCAGCATCCGACCAAAGCGAATGTCGCTACTCAAAAAAAGCTTCACTATTACAAGTGCAGCCTGCACTACCACGAATGAACCTGTCGATGCGATGACGCCGTGCAGCAGAGGAGTCAAACGATTTTGTTGTTGGGCCGCGACGCCTGCCCCAATGATGAAGCCCGCAACTGCAATTAATGTAAGAAGCGGTGCCCAACCACTGGAATTTTCCTGCGTATCAAGAACAAATCGCGCGATCAACGTCGGTGGAACAGCAAGCATCAGCGTGATTGATGCACCAGCCTTGAGAGCTTGATGATCAAATCGAGTTGGGGCAGTCACTTGAAACCGAGTTTGCCAGGGTTCAGTATGTTGTGCGGGTCAAGGGTTGTTTTTAGTGCCTGCAAAATAACGAAGGAAGATCCCAGAGCATCTTTCATAAAATGCGCACGGTTTAGTCCGACGCCGTGATGATGAGACAGATTGGCGCCAGCGTTCAAGGCTGCCTGTTGCCCGGCATCCCACAATGCTTGATAAGTCGAATCAAACTCATTTTCAGGTGGAGTCGCCGCAAAAGTAAAATATAAGCAAGCACCATCAAGGTAGCTATGCGACAGATGGCAGGTCGCGCTACGGGCATGCTCTACCGCCAGGATTGCAGTTTCAACATTCTGTACAACTGCGTCCACGATGTTCCATGACGCCGCTACTTCAAGCGTGTCAACAACAAACCCCTTGCGCGTCAGCGCTTGCAAGGCAGAGGTGTCATTGCGATGATGCATCCATGCTTCAACGAGAGATGTGTCAGCACTCACCGCGTTGTTGGCAAGCGCTGCCTCATGAACCATTGCCATAGTTGTTTCCACGAGCGCTTGATTGGCTTCATCTAACACGAGCAATGTCGCAGTAGTGCCGTCACCGCCGTGGGAGCGCTTGCTTTCTGAGCCATCGTAAAGACGCAATACCGCAGGTGTGGCGCCGTTGCGAATCAGACTTCTTACAGATTGCATTCCATCGGCAAATGTGGCAAATGTGTATGCGGCGCGCATTTGGTAGTGAGGCTTTGGATGCGCGCGTAACCAAACCCTGGTGATGATGCCAAGAGTTCCTTCGCTGCCAAGAAATATCTGCGTGAGATCTGGACCTACTGCACCAGCAGGAGCACCACCTGTGCGAAGAACCGTTCCGTCGGCAAGCACGACCTCAAGTGCTGCAACCATGTCCTCAATTTTTCCGTAGCGAGTTGAATATTGTCCTGCCCCCCGACAGGCAACCCATCCACCAACGGTAGAAATATCAAATGACTGCGGGAAATGTCCGACCGTAAGTTGATATTGCTCCTGCAGCACTGCTTCCATGTCGGGGCCAAATGTGCCCGCCCAAACTTCAACAAGACCCGACACCGTGTCAACCGATTCAATTCCTTGCATTGCTGTCATGTCGAGGGCAACACCACCATGCAGCGGTATTGCTGCGCCAGTCACAGCACTGCGGCCACCCGCCGCAGTGAGGGGAATTCTATTTTTGTTACAAAAGATTGCGAGTTCGGAGACCTGTTGCACCGAGGAGGGTCGACAAACCACGCCTGCGCGCTGAGGAGTTTTATTGCGAAGAGCCCAGTTCATGGCTCGAGGCCACCAATCACGGCCACTTTGGGCAAGGTTGGTGGCATTCGTGTCACACGCGCAGATGTCGTGCAATGCGCCCATCATTTCGGCGGTGATGACAAACGCATCATCAAAATATGAGGTCGCTGTTTCTGCCGACTCGGAAAACTCGATCGGTTCTGATGCCGAGGATGTAAATATGTGACGACTCACAGGATTACCCTATTGCACCGAGTTGATGAATTCTTCTTCGGTCACTCGGGCCGCCGCTTCTTCACGGGCGCAGTCATCAATGAATGCGCGTGTTTCATTGTTTATCCGTGTTGCATCCCAACCAAGAAGCGGGGCGATTAGAGCAGCGACGTCGCCCGCTTGGGCGATGGTTGCTCGGCGGTCAAATAGACGACACCTTGTGCGCCGCGACAACACGTCGTCAAGCGAGGTGGCCATTTCATGGGTGACGGCAAAGATCGCTTCTGCTTTGACATAGGGCAAACCATCAATCAGTGCTTCAGCGAGGCTCGGCTCAGAATTAATTAGGGAGTAAATTTGAGCGGCATCGGATCCATAACGACCTTCAACATGGCGTACCAGGTCGCTTGCATTTTTGGTCGGCGAGAAACGCCCCGAACCGCGCAGTGATAGCCGCTGTGTTGTGCAACGGCGTCGAGAACCCAGCACTTCCACTACCGCATCTACCGTATCTTGAGCCATTTCTCGGTATGTAGTGAGCTTGCCACCCGTCACTGTCACAACTCCTGTTGTTGACGTAGTTACGCGATGGCGGCGACTTAGGTCGGCCGTACGTCCTTTGATGGTTTGGCCAGTTGATGTTTGAACGAGGGGCCGAAGTCCACTCCACACCGCAGTGACATCGGCTTGAGTGACTTCGGTGTTGACAGCGGCATTTAATGCTCGCAAAACATAGTCAATGTCATCTTTGGTGCATTGTGGATCATCAACTGGTCCTTTGAAGTCAGTGTCAGTTGTACCGATGTATGTGTACTTATACGTGCCGTCACCATTGGAAACCCACGGAATCACAAACAAAGACCGTTTGTCTCCTGGTACTGGAATCACGACGGCGATGTCATTGCGTACTTTGTCCCATGACACCGTTAGATGCACTCCTTTGGCCGGGCGAAGAGTGTGGGGATGAACACCCTCATCTAGTTCACGAACATCGTCGGCCCAAACACCCGATGCATTCACGACTACACGCGCACGAGCAACAATCCTGTCTCCGGTGTATTTATCAACGAGCGTAACCATTTTTATTCCATCAGGGTCTGTGGCAATGGCGACGACCGAGCAGGCGTTGGCGAGCACTGCACCATGTTGAACCGCCGTGCGCAACACGGCGATACACAATCTCGCATCGTCTGCTTCAGCGTCATAATACAAATAAGCCGAAGAAAAGCGCTCGCGTGACATAGTTGGTATGTGGGCAAAAGCTTCATCAGCGCTAAGGCGTTTGTGCAATTTGCCGATACGCCAACCACCAGTTAGGTCATACATCCACATCGCAGAGCCAAGAGCACGAGCAATTTTTTTTGAAACAACACTGTTCTTGCTCAGAATCGGAATCATGAACGGCAAAACATGAACGAGATGAGACGCATTGCGGTGTAAACGCTTTCGCTCTCGTAGTGCTTCATAAACGAGACGAATATCGCCTTGTTGCAGATAGCGCAAGCCACCGTGAATTAATTTGGAGGACTTCGAGGATGTTCCCGAAGCAAAATCATCGCGCTCCACGAGTGCAGTTGAAAGACCGCGAGCCGCCGCATCAAGAGCAACGCCAGAGCCCGTGATGCCACCACCGATGACGAGCACATCAAAAGTGTCGCTTCCAAGGCGTGACAACCCAGATTGGCGGTCCAGACGCGCGTCTGAAGTGCCAGAAAAAGTCATGCCCTTTGATACTAGGAGTAGCCCTGAAGGGGATGACATTGTGCTCCAGGACGGAGTGACATTATTCGCACCTATTGCTAACCTGCAAGGCTTGCAAATAAGCGTCAAAAAGGTTATCTTTGACTCATGCGTTCACCAGCTGAACTAAGTCAGGCTTTTCGCCAAAGTGGCCTCAAGGTAACCCCTCAGCGTCAACTTCTCTTCCGTTTGCTGCACGGCAACACAAGTCATCCAAGTGCAGACGTTTTATTTGCTCTTGCTTCCCAGGCAATGCCGGGAATCTCGTTGCGGACGGTCTATCAAACACTGAACGATTTGGCTCTGATGGGAGAACTGCAATCAATTGATTTTGGCACAGGGTCTGCTCGCTTTGACCCCAACGTGACTGAACATCAACATGCGATGTGCAATGAATGCGGAGCAGTGCATGATGTCTTCGTGGCTGACGAGCCAAAAATGTTGGGTCTTGATGGTTTTGATGTCCATGCTGCTCAAATCGTCTACCACGGAGTATGCGCGGGTTGCGCATCTTAAAAAGTCTCTACTAATACAAACCAAGAAAGGAAACGTCATGACTGCTCTCAAAGGCACCAAGACACACGAAAACCTCAAGGAGGCGTTTGCAGGCGAAAGCCAAGCCAATCGTCGCTATTTGTGGTTCGCACAAAAAGCTGATATCGAGGGTTACCCCGATGCAGCAGCGTTATTCCGCTCTGTCGCCGAAGGCGAAACCGGACATGCACATGGCCATTTGGATTATCTTGCCGAGGTAGGCGATCCAGCAAGTGGCGAGCCAATTGGCGAAACAGAAGCCAACTTCAAAGCATCAGTTGCCGGCGAGACCTACGAGTACACGCAGATGTACCCAGGCTTTTCCAAAACTGCCCGCGAAGAAGGTTTCGATGAAATCGCAGATTGGTTTGAAACCCTAGCCCGCGCGGAAAAAAGCCACGCTGGTCGTTTCGCCCAGGGCTTGGCCGCCCTCTAGAGATTTGGCGTGGTGACACGTCAGACACAAACTTGCAATTTGGGTGGCTGCTGCTGGTCAGCAGCCACCCTTTTGTAGGAGTTCTCTTTTTTGAGTCAAGGAAGTTCTAGCAGTGACGATTATTTATGATCCCAAGCATCCGTTGTACTTGGATGAAGCGGACACTCGGGAAGAACTAACGCGCGCATACGACATCTGTCATGGTTGTCGTTTGTGTTTTAAGTACTGCTCTTCTTTTCCAACTCTTTTTAGTTATGTTGACGCCCACGAAGATCAGGATTCTGGTCGGCTAACGCCAGAACAGCAAGACCAAATCGTCGATGAATGTTTCCAATGTAAATTGTGTTACGTAAATTGCCCGTACATTCCCGGGATCCACGAATGGGCTTTGGATTTTCCCCGCTTGATGTTGCGCACTGACTCAATGCGTCGTGCCAACGGCCAAGTCTCATTGCGTAAAAAATTGACGACTGAGTTCATGGGTCATACTGACGTCCTAGGCAAAGTAGCCACATCAAGTGGTCCGATTGCCAATCTTGTAATGGGAGCCGAGGCGGGGTCTCTTGTCCGAAAAATTATCGAGAAAACTTCCGGAGTCTCATCAGTACGACTTTTGCCTCCGTTTGCACGGATGCGTTTTTCGACGTGGTTCAAAAAGAGAACCCACCCTGAGTTGTCAAAGAAACAAGGATCAGTCGCAATCTTTCCGACTTGCTTAGTCGAGTACCAGCAACCAGGCGTTGGTCAGGACTTGGTCAAAGTCTATGAACGCAATGGTGTGGAATGTTCGTTGGTTGATGGTGCGGGATGCTGCGGTGCTCCGTTTTTGCATAGCGGCGACATGGACGGATTCACCAAAGTCGCAGCCAAGCAGGTGAAAGCATTGGCTGACGCAGTCCGTGAGGGCAAAGACATTGTTGTTCCGCAACCAACATGTGGTTACATCTTGAAGAAAGATTATCTCGACTATGTCGGTGGTCCTGATGCTGAACTTGTGGCTGCACACATATTTGACTCGTCGGAGTATTTGATAAACCTGCACAAAAATGATGCAACCGAACTTGACACCAATTTCGAGGGAGACATCCCTGCAACGGTGAGTTACCACATTCCGTGTCACTTGCGCGCCCAAAATATAGGTTTGCGCAGTCGCGATTTGATGAAACTGACTGGAACCAAAATTACTTTGATTGATCAATGTTCGGGTATTGATGGAATGTGGGGGCTTCGAGCCGAAAATGCCGAGTTTTCCCTGCCGATTGCCAAGAAGCTGGCAGAAAAAATCACGACAGTTGCTAGTGAAGTGATTGCGGGTGACTGTCATCTTGCAAATACAGCGATTACGGAGCAAACCGGACAGACACCGATGCATCCGCTGCAATTAATTGCACGTGCGTATGGAATAACAGAAGAACAAAGGAGATAGAGATGAGTCGGAAGTTGCTTTTGGAAGACATCCAAGATTTGCGTGCCTACGAGCGGGAAAGAAAAACGTTTCGGGCGCACATGATTGAGGTCAAGGAGCGGCGGCGTGTAGCGATTGGAACCCTGGTGACAGTAATGTTTGAGAATCGGGACACGATGAGGCTGCAGATTCAAGAGATGTTGCGGGCCGAAAAAGTCATGAGTGATGAAGGAGTTCGTGAAGAACTTGACGCTTACAACCCGATGATTCCAGAAGTCGGTCAGTTGTGCATCACGCTTTTTATTGGGCTGACATCTGATGACGCAGTTCGGGAGTGGTTGCCAAAACTTGCGGGCATTGAAAAAAGTGTCCAGATTCGCCTCGGCGATGGGACGGTTATCAAGGGCAAACTTGATGCGCAGCATGAGGCGGGTTTAACGAGGCCTGAAATCACTGCCGCAGTTCACTACCTGACTTTTGATCTTGACCCCTCACAAGTTGACGTTTTTGCCCAAGGAGATGTCGCCGTGGAAATCGCCCTGAGTCAATATCTAGAGGCAACTCGATTGTCGCCTAGTTTGGTGAACGAATTACTTCAGGACTTGCGCTGACTAACCTCAAAATCCCCATTTTGATGGTCTTGCAGGGCTAACGGGTGCGGACTTGCTAGATGTGACAGGTGTCACCTAAGGTCGCGTCAGGGCGCATTTTGCCCGAGCGTCAGTCGGGGGAACGATGTCAATTGATGAGGCGTCTTGGAAGTTGCACGGAGCATGCAACGGGCTGGATGCGAGTATTTTTTATCCAAACGATGACGACGATCCACTCGAACTAAATGCCAACGAGGCCAAAGAAGTGTGTGCAGGTTGTCATGTGCGGGTTTCTTGTCTGGAACACGCCCTCGCAAGCCGTGAGCGTGACGGTGTCTGGGGTGGTGCGACGGCGCGCGAGCGTCGCAAAATCATTCGTCAAAGACTTCGCGTGGGGTAGATACTTGAGAGATGACATCTGACTCCGAGTTTCTCGGATGGCCCGCGCTTATTTCCGTGCTTCTTGACAGACAGGATCTGTCTTCTGACATAACAGCATCTGCGGTGACTGAAATTTTACATGGACATGCTTCTCCCTCGCAGATCACGGCTTTCATCGTGGCTTTGCGAGCCAAGGGCGAGACAGTTGCCGAACTTGAAGGAATGTTACGTGCAGTGCGCTCAGCAGGAGTCGCCTTGGCTCTATCAGAAGACGTCGCAAAGCGCGCAATTGATGTAGTCGGAACTGGTGGCGATAAAAGCAACTCAGTAAATGTGTCAACGATGACTGCTTTCGTTGTTGCTGGCGCGGGCGTACCGGTGTGCAAGCACGGCAATCGTGCCTCTAGTTCGAGGTGCGGATCAGCGGATGTTCTCGAAGCACTTGGTGTTGTGATTGATCTTGGTGCAGCCGATGTTGAATCATGCATCACGACTACAGGTATGGGGTTTTGTCTGGCAACTCGCTTTCATCCATCTTTTCGTCACGCTGGTCCTTCCCGTCGCGAAATCGGTGTTCCAACTGCTTTTAACTTATTAGGACCAATGGCAAACCCAGCGCCGATCGCCAATATGTTGGTCGGCGTGGCTCAATCGTCAATGATGCACAAGATGGCACATGTGCTGGCGTCTCGTGGAGTTACAAGTGCATGGGTCGTGCACGGACACGGCGGACTTGATGAACTGGCTCTAGACGGTCCAAATTCGGTTGTTCAACTGCGCGACGGTGTCGTCACCGAAATTGTCGTTGACGCTGCCGATCTGGCAATTCCAAGGTCGGGCAGGGCAGATATTGAGGGTGGTGATGCAGAAACTAATGCTCTTGCGGTGCATGCTCTATTGAGTTCTAAAGAGGGACCAGTACGCGACATCGTCGTGCTTAATGCCGCTGCTGCACTTGTCGTTGCAGGCGTCACAAAACATCTTTCAGAGGCCAAGTCTCTGGCGCAGGATTCCATCGATAGCGGTGCTGCGGCGCGAGTACTTATGAACCTCATTGAACACAGTCAAGATTTGGCAGGTCGCGCCACCGCCTAGGTCATGTTTGATTGTTCTCATCAATAAACCTGTCACACCCCTTTGTCACTGTGTTTACATGAGCAATGCATCCCCCACGCCACATCAGACCCCAGTCAGCATTTCGGGCCCCCCTCAACGTCACGACCCCAATCGCCTTGTCATTAGTTGCGACACTTGCGTGATGGCTGCCACGGAGGCATGTTCTGACTGCATGATGAATGTTTTGTGCAACACAGAGCACCACGGGGCAGTTGTTCTAGACATTGCCGAATTTCGTGCCGTTCGCTTGCTGGCAAAAGCCGGTTTAGTCCCTACGCTTCGTCATCATGCCAATGGTCGCGATCACGACACAGCCTTCCTCGCCGCCCAAGGTGAGGCGACGTCGGCTTAACGGTCCGCTGCGCGGAGGCGCTCAATATTGGCAGGAGTTGCAGCATCTTGCTCTTTCAAATGGCTTGCACGCCGTTGGAGTTGCCCCAGTAACGGATATGTTGCACGCGCGTGAGCAGTTGCAAGATCGAATAGACCAAGAACTCATAAACGGAATGCAGTTCACGTTTCGTGATCCACTGCGCAGCACGACACCGAGCAAGATTGTCGCGGGTGCCCAATCAATGATTGTTGCTGCCCTGTCGTATGCGGCTATTGATGATGAAGATCATGAAGCAAATGTCGTTGATTATCCGTCTCGTGTCGCCCGATACGCCTGGGCCGACTATCAACAGGTTCTCAAAGACAAATTGACAGTAGTGAGTAATCAACTACGACACGATGGGCACACTTCGGTTGTTTTTGCCGACGACAATGCTCTTGTTGACCGAGAGGCGGCAAAAAGAGCTGGTTTGGGCTGGTACGGGAAAAATGCAAATATTTTAGTTGACGGTTCTGGGAGTTTTTTTGTGTTGGGCAGTGTCATTACCTCAGCAGTTTTACCATTCGCAACAGAATCAAAAGGAACTTGTGGAACTTGCATCAGATGTATTCCTGCGTGTCCAACAGGGGCGATAACCGCAGCTGGCGTTATCGATGGCAACAAATGTTTGTCGTGGTTATTACAAAAGCCTGGTGTTTTTGAACGCCAATACCGTGTTGCACTTAATGATCGGATTTACGGATGTGATGATTGCCAGACCGTGTGCCCGCCAACTCAACGAAAATCAGTGCCTGTCCAGATCACGGGAGGTGCGATGAAATTCATAGATGCGCTTTGGTTACTTGAGGCAACTGATGATGAACTCATGAAGCGTTGTGAACCATGGTACGTGCATAAACGTAACCCACTTTGGTTGAGACGCAACGCACTGGTGATTCTTGGAAATATCGGTGACCCCAAAGATGAACGCGTGGTAGGGGTCTTGCGAGTAAATATCTCGAGTCAAGAACCAGTGTTGAGAGCACATGCTGTATGGGCTGCGGCCAGACTTGGGCTTGCGAGTCTTTTTGTTCATCTCGAAAATTCCCCCCAAGATTCAATTGTGCGAGATGAACTTGAAAATCTGCCAACCTTGCGGGGCAACCTATGAAGCACCTATTGGTTACGAATGACTTCCCACCCAAAATCGGAGGAATCCAATCTTTGTTGTGGGAATGGTGGCGTCGACTTCCGCCTGATTCTTTTGCGGTGCTGACGAGTCCCCACGAAGGAGCAGCCGAATTTGACGCAGCGCAGCCTTTTGAGATTCGTCGCACCCGCCAACCTGTTTTGCTACCTCACCCCTGGATGGTGAGACAGATTAATTCGTATGCCCGAGAGTGCGGTGCAGATTTCGTCGTTCTTGATCCAGCCTTGCCTCTTGGACTAGTGGGACCTGCGCTTGAATTGCCGTACTGGGTGGTCTTGCACGGTGCAGAAATTACTGTGCCTGGTCGGTTGCCTGGATCAAAACAAGTTCTGGGTCGGGTCTTGCGCGGAGCAACACAGATTATTGCTGCTGGCAAATATCCAGCAGCCGAAGGTGAGCACGCGGCCGGAAAATCGTTGCCAATTACAATCATTCCACCGGGTGTTGACACCAATCGTTTTGTTCCGCTGACACAATCGGAGCGGGCAATGGCTCGTGCGCATTTTGGACTCGACCTCAAGGCAGAAGTTGTGTTGGGCGTGAGCAGAATAGTTCCGCGTAAAGGTTTTGATGTTTTGATTCGTGCTGTCGCCATGTTGGCACGGGAGCGTCCTAATTTGGTGGCGGTTATCGGCAGTACTGGGCGGGATCTGAAAAGACTTAAAAATCTTGCCCATGAGTTGCGAGCACCTGTGGAATTTTTAGGTCGCGTCAGCGACGCCGATCTGCCAAAACTATTCGGATGCGCCGATGTATTTGCGATGATGTGCCGCAATCGATGGGCGGGACTAGAACAAGAGGGCTTTGGCATTGTTTTTCTGGAGGCAGCAGCCTGTGGAGTAGTTCAGATTGCAGGAAACAGTGGTGGCGCTGCTGAAGCGGTCAAGCATGGAGTGACCGGATTTGTAATTGATGAACCACAAAATGTCGACGCACTTGTTGATTCGTTGGTGACGGTGCTATCTGATCAATCATTGCGTGCACAGATGGCAACTGCATCGCGCCGCCGAGCAGAAGAAGCATTTGGCTACGATGTTTTGGCGCAACAACTAGCGGTCGCTTTGCAAGTACTGACATAATGTTGGTGATGTCAAGCGTTGCGCAAAATCATGGTTCTGTGATTTTGAGAATTAATTTGGCTCTGACCTGGATTTTTGCAATGGCTGCGATTGTGTCTGCCGCCTTGTTCAGACAGCCTTGGACTGGAATCGCCGTCGTTGTATCTTTGGCATGTTTTACAATCGGAGTTGTAGTTTTTTTATGGGGATACTGGAATGCTGTGCAACGCAGTCGCGCCGACAATATCGGGGTTGGGGCAATGTATTTTTTGCTTGGTGGCGTGGCACCCCGCGGTGTTGGACTAGTCATGAACGGATGCCTCGGGGCGCAGTTCGTCGTGGCGCTGGCAACGGCTCTGGCGCGGGGCACAACGAACGGTCGCGCTGGGAGCACTCTGGCTTTTGGCATCCTGGCTCCGATGCTCGGGCTGGGGCTCAACGGTTTGTGGGCGGCATTCCATGGCACTTTTGAACCACGCTCCGATGCGCAAGATATAGAAGTTTCTGAACAAAGTGATCAAGGGTCATCAGCAAAGGGGTCTCCGACAGGGCATGATAAAGACCATGACTGACCGTGCTGCCCAGACCTCATTAATAAATGCACCCCCCGAACGTTGCTATGCGGTTGCACTTGATTTTGAGTCTTATCCGGAGTGGGCCACAGATGTAAAAGAAGCAAAAATAATTGCGCGCGACGATCAAGGTCGGGCATCTCAAGTTGAGTTTCGGGCGTCGGCGCTTGGTCGCAGTACCCATTACACACTGCGTTATGACTACAGCGATGCGCCTGCGCGCCTGTCGTGGAGCCTTGTAGATGGTGACATCATGCGCGCCATTGATGGTGCATATTCTTTTGTTGCAGCCGAAGAAGGCACACGAGTATTTTATGAGGTGGCAATTGAGCTTGTCATTCCGCTACCAGGCTTCGTGAAACGTCGTGCAGAAACTCGCATTCTCGACACCGTGAAAGAACTCAAAGCCCGCGCCGAGTCGTGAATGCCATCGGCATTGATGTGGGTGGCACGAAGTGCCTCGGTGTTCTTATTGATGAGGGAGCAAACATCCTTTGCTCAGTGCGGAAGCCAACCCCTTCAACGGAGGATTTGATTGACCTCCTGCAGGAGATTGTGGAAGAGCTTGGTGATGCGTCGACAATCGGAGTCGGACTTCCTGGACTAATTACTCCGCGTGGAGTCATGCAAGCCGCCCCAAATCTGAAAAACGTTGTCCAATTATCGGTAGCAACAGAATTAGAAAAAAGATGTGGACGAAAAGTCCATGTTGAAAATGATGCGACATCAGCGACCTATGCAGAATGGAAGATTGGCGCTGCGCGCGATGCCACTGACGCGGCATTTGTGGGGCTCGGCACGGGAATTGGTGCTGGTTTCGTAGTTGGTGGACGCTTGCAACGCGGAGCTCATGGATATGCCGGAGAAATTGGACACATGGTGGTGCAGGTTGACGGTATTGAGTGTGTCTGTGGTCTTCGTGGTTGCTGGGAGCGTTATGCCTCGGGGTGGGCACTTGGAAACTTTGCAGGTGGCGTCGATGGCGAGATAGTTGCGCGACGGGCTGCTGCTGGTGATGCCAACATGATTGAGGTAGTAGACGTCTTTGCTAAATGGGTCGCCCTAGGACTCGCAAATTTAGCCAACATTATTGATCCAGAAGTGATTGTTATAGGTGGTGGAGTAGTTGAATCATCTGCTGTATTCATGCCCGCAGTCCAGAAGTGGTTTGCCGAACTGCTCTATTCGGCAGAAAGTCGCACTCATCCCAGACTTGAGAGTGCACAATTGGGAGAGAGAGCGGGAGCGATTGGGGCAGCACTCTTGGGGGCAACGATCTAGTTAGATCTTGCTCCAGTTCAATGAGCGCTGAACAGCGCGAGTCCATTGACCGTAATTGCCGGACTCGGGTTGAGGTTCGAATCGCTTGTCAAGTTGCCAGGTTTGTTTGATGGCATCAAGGGAGGGCCACACCCCGACGGCCAGTCCAGCCAGGAAGGCGGCGCCGAGGGCGGTGGACTCAGAATCAACGGGTCGAAGCACAGGGACCGAAAGTTCGTTTGCTTGGTGCTGCAACATAAAATCCATCACACATGCGCCACCGTCAACACGGAGTTCGGCAAGACGCACGCCAGATGCTTTGGTCATAGCATTAATTGCATCACGAGTTTGAAACACCATTGATTCAACGACTGCGCGTGCGATGTGGGCGCGCGATGTGCCTCTTGTTATTCCGACTATCGTTCCGCGGGCATGGGGATCCCACCATGGGCTCCCAAGTCCGGTGAAGGCGGGCACGACGTAGACACCCCCGCTATCAGAAACAGATTCAGCAAGCGGTCCAATGTCGGCAGAAGTTTCGATGATGCCGAGTCCGTCGCGTAGCCACTGCACTGCTGCACCTGTGACAAAAATAGAACCCTCAAGTGCGTATGTGGGCGCCTCATCACCAAGATGCCAGGCCACAGTCGTGAGCATTCCATCGGTTGGCTGTGGACAGATTGAACCCACATTTAAAAGAACAAAACTTCCAGTGCCATAGGTATTTTTGGCCATTCCAACTTCAAAACAAGCCTGTCCAAACAAAGCGGCCTGTTGGTCGCCGGCAACTCCGGTAATTGGTATGCCTGTCGGCAAACCTTCAACAGAGGTAGTACCAAAATGGCCACTCGATGGCAGGACTTTTGCAAGTGCATGTTTTGGCACGCCCAAAAGATCACACATTGAAGAACTCCATGTGAGCGCATTGATATCAAACAACATTGTTCGTGACGCGTTCGTCATATCGGTAACAAACGAAGTGCCACTAGTTAGTTTCCAGATCAACCATGAATCAATAGTGCCAATGGCAAGATCTGCGCTGTCTGGAACACCGTGCTCAAGCAACCAGGCAATCTTCGTGCCCGAAAAGTAGGGATCGAGGACCAGTCCGGTGGTTTGACGCACAAGAGGCAAAGAAGACGCGAGCGATTCACATGTCTTTGCTGTACGGCGGTCTTGCCAGACAATTGCCTTGGCATATGGAACACCAGTTGATTTGTTCCAGGCCACGATTGTTTCGCGTTGGTTGGTGATTCCAATCGCAGCAACGTGGTCGACGCGAGCAATGACGTCGCGTAAAGTCCCAAGCACAGCGGACCAGATTTCTTGTGCGTCGTGTTCTACCCATCCCGGTTCAGGAAAATATTGTGGAAACTCACGGTATGAAGAGACCGAGGGACGACCATCTGCAAAAACTGCTCGGGTTCGCACTCCAGTGGTTCCAGCATCGATAGCGAGCACGACCGTCATTGGATTACTGTTTGCTTGCTCGCAGAATAAGAGAACTTAGTTCGCGGTGGATTTGAGGTTGGCTGGCAAGCACTTCGGCTGGATGAACAGTGTTGCCCGAAAAGTCGGTGACAATTGCGCCCGCTTCCGTGGCGATGAGATGACCAGCGGCAAGATCCCAAGACAAAAGATTTTCTTCAAAGTAGGCGTCATAGCGCCCGCATGCAACGAAACACAGATCAATTGCGGCGGCACCAACGCGGCGAATATCACGAACTTGTTCAATAATAAGAGGAATACGCTGTGCCTGCAGAACTCGTTTCTGGGCGGAGTAACTAAAGCCCGTGCATACCAGCGCGTCACTCAACAATGGATTTTTACGCACGGCAATCGGTCGGCCGTTGAGCAATGCTCCGGTACCACGGATGGCGGTGAATGTTTCACCCAATGCAGGGATGTAGACAACGCCGATGAGACTACCGACATGATCGACAGCAGCGATTGAGACAGCCCACATTGGTAAATCAAAGAAAAAATTTGTCGTCCCATCAATAGGGTCAATCTGCCAGGTGATACCCGATAATGATTCGTGATGAGCACCTTCTTCTCCGATGATTCCGTCGGCTGGTCGTGCCTCCCGAATTCCCTCCGCGATCAACACCTCGCTTGCCTGATCAAATTCAGTCACCATGTCGGTAGCGGTAGATTTTGTGACTACATCGCCGAGTCCATTTTTGCGACCAGAAAGCGCCATGTCTCCAGCCGCGTGCGCAAGAGAAACGGCAAGTTCAAGAAGTTCTTCGTTCTCCGACATTATGGCTCAGGAAAATCTTTTCCGAGATGAATCATTGAGTTCGCGCCATTCACCCTGGGCGCGCAGAACCAGCACTGAAACGATGGCTGTACCGCCAGCACAAAGTATTGCCCCAGTCAAAATGCCCAGACCAAGGGGAATGGAACAGGCTCCGGCACATTGAAGATCAACGACGGCATAGCCAATCAGCCCACCAGAAAGTCCACCAAAGCAAATAGCCACAAACGCGAGAGCGCGAGAAAGACGGGAGGGAATTGCCGAGAGGGTCATGTCGGGGGTTGTTGGCTCCATATTGGATTAGCGTAATAGTTGAAGTGTCTACTTATCGCTCCATCTTGCATGTTGACATGGATGCGTTCTTCGTATCCGTGGAGTTGTTGCGTCGTCCAGATTTATTGGGACAACCAGTCGTGGTCGGCGGAACAGCAGGGCGCGGGGTGGTGGCAGCCGCCTCATACGAGGCCAGGCGTTTTGGGGTGTACTCGGCAATGTCGTCGTCGCACGCGCGCCGACTGTGTCCGCAGGCAATTTTTTTACCGGCGAATCATTCGTTGTATCAGGAAATAAGTCACCAACTTCACGACATTTTAATCTCATTCACTCCTCTTGTGGAACCCATTTCCGTTGATGAAGCATTTTTGGATGTGACTGGCTCGGAAAAACTCTTGGGGAGCGCTGAGGATCTTGCTTGGATGATCAGGGGGCGTGTCAAAGATGAACTACAACTTTCCTGCAGTGTGGGTCTTGCCAGAAATAAGTTCTTGGCAAAACTTGCCTCAGACTTTGCCAAACCTCAGGCTTCTGCCCGAGGAATCGAACCGGGACATCAGGTTTATCGCGTTGTTCCAGGTGCAGAGCTTGAATTTCTGCACCCATTACCAGTCAAAGCGCTGTGGGGAGTTGGTCCAGTAACTCTTAAAAAATTAGAAAGCATTGGCATCAGAACCGTTGGTGACTTGGCTGCGTTGCAAGAGAGTGATTTACAAGCCGCAGTTGGCATGTCCCACGGATCGCATCTGTTTGCACTTGGTCGCGCTGATGACGATCGAGCCGTCGAGCCAGATCGCGTTGCAAAATCAATAGGTCACGAGGAAACTTTTTCTGTGGATCTCATCACGACGCAAGAACTTCGTGATGAGATAGTGCGACTATCAGAGGCAGTAGCTAGGCGGGTGCGTCGCGCTGGAGTCGCTGCTGGAACAGTATTGCTGAAGATCAAGTTTTCTGATTTTCAGACGATTACGCGCTCTGTTACCCCGCGTAGTCCGATTACAACAGGTCCCGCATTTGTTGCTGCACTTTTGCCCGTGCTGGCCACAATTGATGCCGCGCAAGGTGTAAGGCTGTTAGGCGTGCATGCTCAAAAATTAGGGGAACCAAATAGTCCGATGCGATTGTTTGGTGACGATGGTGATTCGGTTGAGGAAATAGAGCAGCAGTGGTCAGCAACCAATGAGGCTGTGGATGAGATCGTGAGCCGGTATGGTCGCCAGGCCATCAGACCAGCAAGTGCGCTCTCAGACCACACGGCGCCAGGGGATTCCCCTTACGGCCCAGATGAATTTGACTGAAACATCTTGGTGCTTACGTTGCGTAGGGCGTAAAAAAGTGGAACAATGACGAGATGCCTTTGTCAGACGAAGAACAACGCATTTTGCGTGGAATTGAAGAACAACTTGAAACTGACGAGCGTTTTGCTCAAGCTGTTTCTTCATCTGGTCTCTATCGGCATTCGGCCAAAACCGTCAGGTGGGCAATCTTGGGAGTCGTTGTCGGTCTGTTGGCGATGGTGTTATCACTCCAAATCCACTACGCGGTTGCGTTTGTAGGGTTCATGATCATGTTGGTTAGTGCTTTGTCGATTGAGCGTCAAGTCCGTCTGATGGGCAAGGCTGGTGTTCAAGACATCGCCCAATCGCTGCGCGGTCCAAGGCAAGCTGCACAGAAAATGCGCGATCGCTTTCCAAGAGAGTAATAACCGTGTCCTTGACTGCGGCGTCGGACAAAGACGCGTACCTCGCAGTTGATATTGGGGGCACAAAAATTTCCGTTGGAGTTATAAGTGTCACTCGTTTGGTTCTGTACGAATCAAGGATCCCGACTCCTGAAATAAATGTTTGGGAGGCATTGGCTGAACAGGTTTCAAACGCGCTGTTGTGGGGTGCACGAAACGACATAAATTTTCTTGCCTGCGGGGTTGGTTGTGGAGGACCCATGCGCCTGGATGATGGTGTTGTCTCGCCACTGCACATTCGCGAATGGAATAATTTTCCACTAGTCACAGAGATGCAGCGACTAACCACACTTGATGTCATTCTGGAAAACGATGCAAAGGCACTCGTGTTGGCAGAGTATTGGAGTCGTACTCAAAGTTCTGATCTTGCACCCCCAATCATGATGTCGGTACTGGTCTCGACCGGTGTTGGTGGCGGAATCTTGGCAGATGGGAGACTACTCATGGGCCGTTCTGGTAATGCTGGTCATATTGGTCATGTGATTGTGCAAGAAAACGGAAATGAATGTGCATGTGGAGCGCGAGGATGTCTTGAAGCTCACATCAGTGGACCAGCGATTGCGCGAGAAATTGGCGCGCCTGCGGCAACGGCAAATTTTCAAACGCGGGTGGTGGCAGGAACATTATTGGGTCAAGCAATTGCCAGCGTGGCAGCCACGATGGATGTCACAGATGTCACGGTGGGCGGTTCAGTCGCACTCGGCTTTGGTGCGGATTTCTTCGAGGCAGCGCAAGTAAGTGCGCGCCAACATGCGGGTCTTTCTTTTCTCCGGGATCTAACAATTTCACCTGTGGCAGACAGAAGTCTTGCCCCACTCGTAGGTGCGGCAGCGCTAGCCAAGTACTCTGTAGAGCATGCATCCCGCCTATAGCCCAGAAGCCGAGTCTTACCGTGAAAAGGTCCGCACCTTTTTGGCCGAAAAACTTCCCGCCTCATGGAAAGGAATCGGTACTTTAGACGGTGAAGAATTGTTGTCGTTTGTCGCCGAGTGGCGTATCACGTTGGCAAGTTCTGGCTACTTGGCACCTGGTTGGCCAACGGCATACGGAGGTGGTGGATTTTCTGCATTAGAGCAGGTAATTGTTGCGGAGGAATTTGCCCAAGCTGGAGTTCCAACTGGCGCGCCGAACGACACATTCAGTATCGGAATGTTGGGCAACACCCTGTTGCAGTGGGGAACTGAAGATCAAAAAAAATACTATCTTCCCAGAATTTTGTCTGGTGATGATATCTGGTGTCAGGGCTACAGCGAGCCAAACGCGGGATCAGACCTGAGCAACATCGGTTTGCGAGGAGAACTTGATGGTGATGAGTGGCTTCTCAATGGTCAAAAAATTTGGACCAGTGCAGGACATCTAGCTGATCACATTTTTACACTCGTACGCACAGATGTTGATGCTCCTCGACACAAAGGAATCAGTTTTTTACTTGTTGACATGCGTCAACCCGGAATTGAAGTACGTCCAATTCGGATGATTTCTGGTGAGAGCGAATTCAACGAGGTCTTTTACACCGATGCTAAGTGCCCCAAGGACAATGTCGTCGGGGGGGTCAACAACGGTTGGGCCGTGGCGATGACTCTGCTTGGGTATGAGCGCGGCGAAGCAGCTGCCACGCTACCGATTCGCTTTCAGGGAGAAATTGATCGTCTCTGCATTTTGGCAAAGGAACGGGGCGTTTCATCTCACCCAATCATTCGCCAGCGTCTGGCAACTTGTTATTCCAAAGTGCAGGTAATGCGATTCTTGGGAATGCGCACTCTTACAAAATTCCTCGCGGGTCACCATCCTGGTCCTGACGGCGCAATTTTTAAGTTGTACTGGAGTGAGTATCACAGAGTAGTGACAGAACTCGCCGTTGATATTTTGGGACTGGAGGCGTTGGTGCCGACTGGTCGCAAACCATCAAGTGCTTTTCAAACAGATGACGAGGGTGCCGCGAACTCAAGCAATAGTTGGGTGGGGACTTTCATGAATGCACGTGCTGGAACGATCTATGCAGGATCTTCACAAATTCAGCGCAACATCATTGGTGAGATGGTGCTTGGTCTGCCAAAGGAGCCGAGGGTCTAATCATGGAGGGTGGTCGGCAAAGTCAACGAGGTGCCTTGCCCTATTCCGTACTCTTATCGGTTTTCCTTCGGCCCGTATTGTGGCCGACTGCAATTAGTCAGATGTTTCGACTCGCCCCCACGGGCTGGTACCGACGCCCACCATTTCTGCCGTTACCGAGCTCACAGTATTTAGATTTTCGTTTGATGACTCAGTACGGAGGGGAATCCTCCACTCTGGCACAGGGTCCGCTGCCTCGGGATGTGATTCATTACCTGCGATGGTGTCGCGATTGGAACCGAACTAGATGATGCCAATATCCCCAATTTTTCGTTTGACGTGGCGCAGACGGCCGAGACGGTAGGTCGTCATGAAAAGCGCGCTCGTTCTCAATGCAACTTACGAACCGCTGAGTGTTGTTTCGTCTCATAGAGCTATTTGCTTAGTGCTATGTGACAAAGCTGACATTGTCGAAGACGATGGTTCGGTCATGCATGCAGAGAAACTTGAGGTGCCAACACCTCTCGTGATTAAGCTCAGATACGTCGTCAAGGTTCCGTATCATCGCCATGCCGCATTGTCCCGTAGAGCAATCTTTGCTCGTGATAATCATAAGTGTGCATATTGCGGTGGTTTAGCCGACAGCATTGATCATGTTCATCCACGGTCTCGGGGAGGGGAGCACATTTGGGAGAATGTCACGGCTGCGTGTCGTAACTGCAATCTGCAAAAAAGAGATCGCACTCCT
>SXUP01000058.1 GCA_005790505.1 Actinomycetota bacterium | reverse complement strand
AGTCTCGTGTCTGGCGAACCAAATACACTTCCAGCGACGCAACCAGTAGCCGTTTTCTCGGCACGAGTCGAAAATGGCAACGTTCTGATCGAAACTAGCAACTGACCATGAGCACACTCGAAATAAAAAATCTGCGAGCATCTGTCGGAGGAAAAGAAATTCTCAATGGGGTTGATATCACTATTAATTCTGGGGAAGTCCACGCTGTCATGGGGCCAAACGGCGCCGGAAAATCAACATTGGCCGCTGTCATCATGGGTAAGTCAGGATACGAAGTAACGGAAGGCACCGTCACGCTTGACGGTGTTGATATGTTGGCTCTGCCAACCTGGGAGCGCGCCGTAGCTGGTCTACATCTGGTGATGCAATACCCAACAGAAGTACCAGGCGTGCACATTGATGAAGTTCTTGCTGAAGCACTGTTGGCACGCGGTCGCAGTACAAAAAATCTAACTGCGCGCATCGCCACCGAAGCTCAACGAATTGGTTTTGACACAGACATCGTTTCGAGAGCCCTAAATGTCGATCTCTCTGGCGGTGAAAAAAAACGTAACGAGACTTTGCAGCTCGCTGTTCTTGAGCCTCGAATCGCCATCTTGGATGAACTTGACTCAGGTCTTGACATTGACGCCCTTCGGGCATGTGCGATGCGAGTAGAAGCCGCAACTAACGAGCAAAACCTTGGAGTTCTAGTAATTACTCATTATGTTCGCTTGCTCGAAGAACTTAAAGCTGACAAAGTACATATTTTAGTAAATGGTCGAATTGTCACGACGGGTGGTCCTGAGTTGGCAGACATGCTTGAGCGTGATGGCTACGCCGCCTTCGCATAAGCACAACAGAACCATCTGATTGCGAGTCAGGCAAGAACCGAAGCGAATTTCCAGAGGTGTTTTGCGCGCTCAGTGGCATCGGTGAAACCATCGCGCAACGCACGTGAACGCACTTCAAAGGAAATGGGCACATCGGGAACTAGTTGCAATAGTTCTGCGATGGGAAGCGCACCTTCACCAGGGCAACTACGACCATTAATTGCTTCATCGAGAAGTTCTGTAAAATTCGTTGGCAGCTGTTCAGGCGCATCGGCAATTTGGATGTACGGGAATAACGACTTGTCGTAGGCAGCAACATCACTTGGGGTTGAGCCAGAACGTGATAAGTGCAAGTTGTCGATAAGGACTCCACTGTTGGCTTTATTCGCTTGGTGCACAATGTCGGCAGCCATGCTCAATGTGTTGAGAGGGAAGATGGGAAGAAACTCACACACAATGGTGATGCCGTGTGGTGCAGCAAAATCACACGCTTGTGCATAGCGGTCAATATTTGCTTGAAGATCTTTTTTACGGCTGGTAAACAAAATGAATTGGGCACCCACTTCAGCGGCAGATTCAATGAGTTGTTCGGCATAGTCGTGGGCACCATCGGCAGGAATGATGGGTTCTATGTCAAGGGCAATTACTCCCGTGTCATCAAGACGCTTTCTGACTTCTTTCGAAGTAGCAGAGGTCCATGTAGCGCCATCAAACCAAATTCCACATGCTGGCCAACCTGCTCCTGCTGCGGCGGTGACCATGTCGGCCGGTAGAAGTGTTGGGTGTACACCCGCAGCGAGTGAAAGTAAGCGAGTCACTTGCGCTTCGCTTCAAAGGCAATGGGAAGCGAAGTAAGTGCTCTCAATGCAATATTGCGTTGATATTCAAGTTTCATATTTGGATCAATCATTTCAAAACTTTCAATCCGATCAACAAATGTTCTGAATCCGATGGCTAACTCTCGGCGGGCAAGTGGTGCGCCAAGACAAAAGTGCGTTCCTGCACCAAACGCAATGTGCGTGCGGTTGTTTGATCGATCTAAATCCAGCTCATCTGGGTTTTCAAAATGTCGGTCATCGCGATTGGCTGATGCAAATCGCATGTTGACAGTTGATCCTGCCGGAATCGTGACACCGTGAAGTTCCACATCACAGGTAGTGACCCGAAAGAGGCCCTGAACGGGTCCTTCAAGACGAACGACTTCTTCCACAAAGATTGGAATGTACTTGTCGGGGTCACCACGCAACTGATCCCACACACGCGGATTTTTAGCGAGTAACAAGATTCCACCTGAGAGGGCGTTGGTGCTTGTCTCTGAACCACCCACAAAAGTATCGGCCATCATCTCGGCGTGTAATTCTTCGTCTGTCAAAGTGCGACCCCATTGAGGAATTTCGGTGTTGACCAAATCAGACAACAATGAATCGTTTGGTTCCGCCCGTAAGCGCTCAAAAATCGGTTGAAAATAATGCTGTGCCTCAATTTCCATCTCCGTCGACCAAAGTGCCTCCTCTTCGGTCTGCATCATTCCGAGGCGTTGCACCCACGCATCAGTCCACGCTTTTATTTGCCAGATGTCTTTTTCAACCACGCCGACTTGTAGCCCAATCACAATCAGTGGCAGTGGAATTGCAAAGGCCTTCACCCAGTCACATTCACCTATCTCAATGAACTCATCAAAGAGTTGTGTAGCAACTTTTTCAATCAGTGGATCAAGTTGTTTTATGCGACTGGGGCGAAAGGCATGATCAAAAAGTGCGCGCATCTCCTTGTGATTCGGATCATCTCGACTTGTCAAAGTCGGGGCCGGAACCCAACCTCTTTCTCGGTACATCTGCCCGATCTTTTTACCCCGCGCAATTGCTTCTGGCGTATTGACCCGAGTTGGTCGCTGAGAATTACTGAACCGCTCGGTATCCGTGACAACCATTCGCACGTCATCAAACCGTGTGATTACATACATCCCGGTGTGTGGGTCAAGCCACACTGGTGCGTCATCGCGAAGTTCCCGATAGGCGTCGTACGGGCAGTTATTGGTCTGGACATCAAAGAAATTGACGTTAGGAGATGGTGGCGTGTCGTCGTTCATCTGTGGATCCCCTCGCCTTTTCGTCTACTTTATTCAGTGACGAGGGGAAACCACAATGCCAACTGCAGAGGAAATAATAAAGAAGTTTGGTGCCGTAGAAGATGATCAGCGCTATACGCGTCTTGTGGATCTGTTCACGAAGGATGCCATTTATTATGACCCGTTCATGGGAGCTCAAGTCGGCACCGAAGCAATTCAAACTTTCATGGGGCACATGGAGGAAATGGTTCCTGCAGCTGGTGCTCGATTCGACGAGTGGGAAGTTTGTGCAGGCACAACTACGGCATGGGCTCGCTGGATCATGTTTGCCAAGACTGCCGATGGGGAAGTGGGCATCAATGGTCAAAGCATTTACCGATTACGTGACGACGGCGACGGCCTAAAAGTGTGCTTTGCCGCCGACTATCTCGACTCAAATGCTTATGGCCGACTGACTCTCGACCGCGTGCCCGACATGGTGACACCAGCAAAATTAGCAAAGGGCACCCACGAGCAAGGTAGCGCACACGCGCTCATCACAAAGTTTTGGCAGATGCAAGACACGCGGCAATACGCACAACTAGCAACATTGTTCACCGAAGACGCCATTTTCACCGATCAGACGTCAGGTGAGTTTATTGGCAATGCAGCGATAACTGGTTTCATGAATCGAATGGACACAGAAATGACTGCAAGAGGAATTACTTTTTCACTTGATGATTGTGCTGGTGACGAATTTGTTGGTTGGTCTCAGTGGACATGCCATCTACCTAACGGGTCATTTCCAGGTTGGACATTACATAAGGTTCGTGATGGCAAATTTACTTTAGATTCAGATTATTTTGATGTTGCAGCCGCAGCAAAACTTCGAACAAAGTAAAACAAGGTAAGTTGATCAGGTATGTGGTCAAAAGACGAAAGTGGCTTGCATCGAAATTTTAAATTCAAAGACTTCGCTACAGCGTGGGCTTTTATGAATCAAGTGGCGCAATTAGCAGAACTCCACGATCATCACCCTGATTGGTCAAACTCTTACAACACAGTGAGTATTACTCTGATTTCGCACGACAAAAAACAAGTCACTGATCGTGACTATCAATTAGCAGAGGCGATAGATAAATTGACGAAACATGAGTGATCAGTTGCACCCAAATGTTGTTCGAGTCGTTGACGCTGCTAGTGCGCGTGGACTCACTATCAGCACACGTCGTTTTCCTGAAGGAACCAAAACGGCAGCAGATGCTGCAGCCGCAATTGGTGTAACGGTTGGTCAAATTGTCAAGAGTCTGGTATTTGGCGTAGACGGTGAAATCGTGATGGCGTTGGTAAGTGGCTCCAACCAACTTGACGAAACCAAACTCGCTGTGGCTGCCGGGGGCGCAAAGTGCACTCGAGTAGATGCTGATGCGGTTCGCCAAGCAACGGGCTACCCGATCGGTGGCGTGCCGCCATTGGGTTTGGCAACCCAAATGAGAATCTTCATTGACCCTGACCTATTGCAGTACGACGAGGTGTGGGCTGCTGCGGGCACATGGAACGACGTGTTCGCAATCAAGCCTGATTCTCTGGTTCTTTCCACTGGCGGTCTGATAGCTGATTTGAAGCGACACGGATGAGTCAGTCGTCTGCAGCAACTTGGATGCATACCTTTGGCCACCCTGTTGCAGCATGGAAGTCGCACTTCTGTGCCCTCGTAAGCGAGAATGGTTAGATGAGTGAAGCGCTAAACGACTCCAAGGGACGGCAGTAGTGGCTAACCAGAATCTTGGAAACGCAAAGACCGCCAAGAACGACGAGTTCTACACACAGTTTTCGGACGTTGAGAAGGAGATGAATGCGTATCTTGAGTATGACGAAAACGTGTTTCGCGACAAGATCATCCTGCTGCCGTGCGATGACCCGGAGTGGTCTAACTTTACGAAGTATTTCGCTCAGAACTTCAAGAAACTGGGTCTAAAGAAACTCATCAGCACTAGTTATGCGCCCAATAGCAAGCCCGTAGACTTCGACCTACAACCGTCGCTGTTCGAGCAGGAGAGTCCCCAGTTCGATAAAGATAAGTCTTTCCAAAACGGGCGTATCTTCATTCTTGATAGCGACACTAACGGTGACGGCAAGACCGACGTACAAGATTTGACTTGGGACTACCTCGAGGGTGACGGGGATTTTCGCAGCGAGGAACTCAAGGCCTTGCGCGACCAATCTGACTTCATAATCACAAACCCTCCTTTCTCACTGTTTCGTGAGTTCTTAGCGTGGGTTGCAGAAGTGAATAAGAAGTTCGTGCTCATCGGTAACAAGAACGCCATCACTTACAAAGAAGCCTTTCCGCTGATCATGAGAAACGAGATGTGGATTGGCAGTACGCCGATGAGCCAAGACATTCTCTTTCGTGTCCCTGACAAAATGGCAACGGAACTTGTAGAGAACGGGAAGGAGGGCAGTAAGTGGCGTCGCGTTGACGGAACGGTTTTTGCTCGGTCAAGTTCGATCTGGTTTACGAGCTTGGATCATGGACGTCGTCACCAGCCCCTTTCTTTGATGACTGAAAATGACAACATAAAGTTCAGTAAGCACAAGGAAATAAAGGGCGTCGGCTACAAGAAGTTCGACAACTATGACGCCATAGAGATTCCATTTACTGATGCGATTCCAAGCGACTATCCGGGCTTGATGGGTGTTCCGATTAGCTTCCTCAGTAAGTACAACCCGGATCAGTTTGAGATTTTGGGTACGAGCGACAATGGACTTGTCGACGACGCCTTCAAGACAACACCGGGTCTCTCCCAAAAGTTCGTAGATGACTACTACGCGGCGGGCGGCAAGGGCGCCTACCAAGCAGGCAACCCAACTGCGGGAATCTACGAGAAGGGCATTGCGCGGATGGTCTACAAGCGACATTAGTCTTGCAATTGCAATCAACGACCTCTGAAAATATGACTAAGATCAAGAGAGAAATTGTTTTTTTCAGGGGGATATCATGCAGAAAAATCGTCTCGCCCAAATGGCAACCGCAGTACTTCTTGCCACCTCAACCCTGTGGGTGAGTGGGGCTTCCCCTGTACTTGGTGCCGCCGAAGACCGCACAGGATACGAACTCAATAGAGACACAGGACAGCCATTTCATCTTCATGATTACTCGAAGGCAACGGCTATTTGGGCGCTTTGGCCTCTTTGTAACGGGGTAGTGATGTACGACGGCGAAGTGGTGAGCGGTAAGCGCGCCAACTATTGCATCTTGTCTGTGAAGTCGCGAAAAAAAATAACTGCTCAATCTCAAGGTACTGCGGGAGAGTGGACAGCCTTGGCAGCGAAGCAAGTCATGAGTCTGCCGAATCCTGCAGAGTGGAAAGAAGACTGGAGTCAACCACGAAGTCAAACTGGCTACGCAACGCAGATTTACCCCGTTGTAAAAACCGTGAACTATAAGAATAATCCTGATGTTCACATGGGTCTTGAATCAGGTGACGGTGCAGACATTACAAATCGATTGGGCGGGGTACAGCGTGAGGTAAACCCGAACAAGGAATATCAAATCACACTAAACGTTGGTTCTTTAGATATGTTTGCCATGGCAATAACAGGTCAACAAGGTCGTATCAGCAATAGCAAGGCAACTAATGGAGACAATATTCTGACTGTCTCTGGAGCCCCAGATTCGGCAAGTCTCATTGATTATTCAAAGGGACAGCCAGATGAATGCGCGGATAATTCGCTCAGTGCAATGTGGAGCCCGAAGAGTTATTTGGGCATGAAGCTCCTGGGTGCAACTGCGCATCCAGAAGAGGCAAAAATTATGCGCGGCACGGTGATTGAATCAGATGCAACAGTTTTTGATGACCGCAATGCTCAAAAGTATCTTCCCACTTGGGATGCGGAACTAGGAGAGTTTCGCTTAAAGGTATGCGCTCCTCACCTTCGCGATGACGGTAAGACCTTGAATACCGGTTACTATCGCATCCTTTTGACACCCACAATGTTGAGCTCAATGGGTTACACGTTGCAACTGCCGGAGAAATCTGAAGAGGCTCTGGCAAAAGCGCAGTCTCAAGCTAAAAAAGATTTTGAAATTACAGCTGATGATGGGCAAGCACCACCACTAAATGTTGAACTCGTGAAGAATGCAGATGACACGTACAGCATCTTTCTCGCTGGGGAGATTCATTACTCTGGCCCAACTGTTTCGGTGAATCGCACTCGTCCTGCAGCATGGCCAATAAGCTCCTCGGCAACCATTGGCAAGCGGTTTATCGTGCGCTATGAGCTGTCAAAGAAGCTAACGGGCACAGCGACAATGTCAATAAAGAACAGTGTCGGCAAAGTAGTTGCATTGTCATCTAAGTCAGTGAAGGCGAGTGACAAATCTTCAATGTCGGTTCTCATTCCAAAATCACTGAAATCTGGTAGATACACGGCTGTAGTTTCCGTCAAACCGAAAAACGGCAAGGCAACATCGGTCCGACCCGTTCAGATTGTGGTTGCAAAGAAGTGATTTGAATCAAATTTCTCTAGGCTTGCGGTTGTGTCAGAGAACGTAAACATTCATCCAAACGTTGCGCGCGTCACCGCAGCCGCCGCTGCCGCTGGCCTCACCATTGAGACACGCAAGTTTCCTGAAGGAACTAAGACTGCACTCGATGCAGCAAATGCAATTGGTGTTACCCTCGGCCAAATTGTGAAGAGCCTCATCTTCGCTGTTGATGGAGAAGTGCTGTTGGCGCTTGTGAGCGGCTCTAATCAACTCGATGAAAAGAAACTCGCTTTGGCAGCTGGCGGAAATATGTGCGCCCGCGTCGATGCCGACATTGTTCGCCAAGCAACTGGTTATGCCATCGGCGGCGTGCCGCCTCTGGGTTTGACAACCCAACTTCGGATCTTCGTCGACCCTGACCTCCTGCAATACGACGAAGTCTGGGCGGCGGCAGGAACGTGGAACGACAACTTCGGGGCAGCGCCGGCAGACATCGTGCGTGTTGCTGGTGGTGTAGTCACCGATCTGAAGCGCGCTTGAAATTTATGCGTTGCGGCGGCGGCGCCTTGCTAGAACTAGTAGACCACCAAGAATGCCGAGCACGACAAAGACTCGTGTCCACATGCTCGAGGCGACGCGTGCGATAAATGAGTCTCCATTGACGACGATAGGAAGACCGAACACTGTGTTGGCCGCCCCCACGAGATCACCCGAGATGACCAGTGTGTGGTTTCCTTGCACGATTGTGTCGGGGATGCCCCATTGCTGCGTTCCTTCTCCGTTGGAATTCACGACAACGGTTCCCAACGCGACAGGGTCGGAGAACACCGCGACATTTATTTCCGATTCTGGAAGGAAGCCTGTCGCGGTCACTGTGACGGTGTCGCTACTACGTAACGTTGAACGGTTATCATCTGACAGCTTTATTTCGCTCCCGTCTTTGTCAAAATATTTCATTTCAAGAGATGCATTTTTGTAGGTGAGTGTCTTCGATGTTGGAGTGGTACGAACACCGACCGCAACAGCCTTGCCGTCGACAAGAAGTGCTGCACTGTTGTTGTCTGCTGTTTTGGCAAGAGTCGATATTTGATCCATGGTTGCACCGATGAATTGTTCAATGTTTGATGGTGGCTGGGTGGTGGTAGTTGTAGTGGGGAGTGGGACACCTGTAGTGGTAGTCGACGAAGTTGATGATGAAGCGATGGGTGGCTGAGTGGTGGTGGTAGTTGTGGTCGGGCGCGGGACACCTGTCGTGGTAGTTGACGAAGTTGACGAAGAAGCTCTGGGTGGCTGGGTGGTGGTAGTTGTCGTTTGAATGACAGTTGCAGGCGGCGTTTCTTCGAGGCCGACTTCTAAGCCGAGATTGAGAGAGCGAGTCTCGCCGTTTGCGCGTTGACCGTTGATTTGTGCCGTGTGGTCACCGGGGGGGATGTTGTCAGGCATCGGCACTTCGGCGGCAAACGAACCGTTTGCGTCAGTGGTCACAAAACCAAAGCTGCGCGGACTTGAGAACATCCACACCGCAACTTTGCTCTTAGGCTTGAATCCAGAGCCTGTTACAGCGAGAGACTGGCCGAGTGCGGCTTGCACTGCACCCTTAGCATTTACTTCAGCGAGGTTACCGTTAGATGCGACGGCGCTCATTGCTAGCGAAAGATTCTCTTGTTTTGAGGTCATGACAATCGTTGAGTCGTCGACAACTTTGGTTTGTGCAGGTTTTGTGCCAGTGGGGGTGATGATCAATGCCTCGCCGGGCTCAACTTCGGGCAGTGAACTTTTGCTTGTCACCGGTAGAGCAAGAGATTGAATATTGCCATTTGTAGCTTTTAGCACCGTCAGAATTGTTTGTGCAGCAGCGTCAGCAACTGCTGCTTTTGCCTTGATGATTTCAAGTTTTGTTGACGACTTATCTTCTAGCACTTTGGCGAGTTGTTCGGTGGCGTCAGCAATTGCCTCACCGATCCTTGGCGCAGCGGCGATAACCGCGTTTCGAATTTTGTTCGCCACCCGAGTTTCGCCATCGGTGGCAAGTTGACCTACCAAGTTCGCAACGATGACCATCGGGTCATCTTTTGGCACCGGTGTGAGCACCACAACTTTCTTCGGTGCAACAACGCCAGGGATCAACACCCGCGGCTTGGCTGGGGTGGTTGTCGTAGTTGTAGTTGTAGTTTTTGACGGGACGGTGGTTGTCGTAGTTGTAGTTGTAGTTGTAGTTGTTGACGGGACGGTGGTTGTCGTAGTTGTAGTTGCCGGCAATGTCACAGTGATTGATCGTGGTGAGCCAGTCAGTGTTGTGAGCGCGTTGCCGGCAGGGTCGGAAACCGAGAATGATGCGGCCGCAGTGAGCGTCGAAGTCTCTGCACCACCGCCGACTGAGGCAGTTGATGTCAAAGTGATCGTGCAAATGGTTTTCGAGGTTTGGGCGATTGACGAAATCGACGAGATGCCCGCAGTGAGCACGAAGTCGGTACCTGCGGTGCTTGAAAGCGATGTGCAGTCGAGTTGTTCGTTGCCGGTGACCGTGAATGCAATCGTTGCCGATGCCGAAGTCGCCGAAGATGAGTCGAGTGTTGCCGTTGTCGGGGCTGTCGTATCAATGACCACTGAAAGAGCAGATGAGTCAGCGCTGACATTGCCGGCAGTATCGGTTTGATACGAAACGATTGACCAGGTGCCACTGGCCAACGTACCGAGCGTGCACGAACCAGATGAAAGCGTGCAAGTCACATCAGACGAACCAGTCTTTGTTGCTTTGACTGTGCCGATCGCATCAGCTTCGAGCGCAGTGACGACGACGGTGAATGTCGGCGTTGTGTCGGTTGTGTTGTCGTCGGTACTTGAAACACCCGAGTCGCTAGCAGCATTAAGATTTGGAGTCCCAATTGCAGATGCTGTCGTATCAATGACCACCGAAAGAGCAGATGAGTCAGCGCTGACATTGCCGGCAGTATCGGTTTGATACGAAACGATTGACCAGGTGCCACTGGCCAACGTACCGAGCGTGCACGAACCAGATGAAAGCGTGCAAGT
>SXUP01000057.1 GCA_005790505.1 Actinomycetota bacterium | reverse complement strand
TATTTCTGCTCTGACCGGGATTGTCCAGACTTCGTCGACTGTGTGCACGATTACTGCTACCTCGTCAGCCACTGCTGGTGGCGGGTCAACTGTGTCGAAGTTGGCTGCAGCTGAATCGTTTTCAATGACTGACACTGCCGGCAACGCACAAACAACACTCACTTCGTCACCACAATCAACAACAGTCACGGTTGCGACGTGCGAGTTGGGCGGTTCGTGTGTTGTTGGTGATACGGGGCCTGGTGGGGGAATAGTGTTTTATGTCGCGTCTAGTTCGTTCACACAAAAAGATGCTACGGGATCGATGTGTACAAATGACTGTAAGTATTTAGAAGCTGCCCCAACAAACTGGTTATCAGATGCCGGTGATCCACGGAGAACATGGTCGACAGGCGATAATCAAGAAACTGCGGTGGCTGGCGCAGACGAGACAGGTATCGGTAGCGGTTATAAGAATTCGCTCGATATTGTTAGACAGTCAGACAATGAGCCTGATTCATCGGCTGCTGCTCTTGCTCGCAGTTACACCGGTAAAGAAGAAAAATCAGATTGGTTTTTGCCATCTCGTGATGAGTTGAACGAGTTGTGTAAATACGCGCGAAATCTAAAGACTGGCGACACTTCGGTCCCCTGTGCCTCGGCGGTGAAACTGCCGACGGGTTTTGCCGCTGACTACTATTGGAGTTCTTCTGAGAGCTACGCGAGCCTCGCGTGGAGTCAGCATTTCATCTACGGGGGTCAGGACGGCCTCAATAAGGGCTACGCTAGCTACGTGCGTCCAGTGCGGGCTTTTTAACTATTTATCTATTTATCTATTTGTTTTCTTACCGCCATCGGCGGCGAGAAAACAAGAAAAATATTTTTTAAATACAGGGCTTGAGATTGGTGTGTTCTGTGTTCTGTGGCTGTGGATGGATGGCGTCAGTCTGAGAGGTGGTGATGCAGGGTGTGTCGGCGAATAACGCACTTCATTTCGCACCATCCCCATCTTGGGGATTGAGAACTTCTAAGTCCTGACGAGCAGTTTCTGGATAGCGAATCCATACCAACCCTGCTGCCAGACATGGGGCAACTGCCAGTAGGCACATGACCGACCCATAACTCATTGATGAATCTACAAGTTGGCCGGCGGTGATTAATCCCACGCTCCCGCCCAATAGTGAGGATGCGGTGATTACCGCTCCAGCAGTACCACGTCTTTTTGTTGGGAAAAGTTCCCCACGGTAAACAGATATCGCAGGGTAACTCAAGCCAAAGGCGAGTCCGCCGAGGATGGCGATAATCCACATAGTGGCACCACCTACAACAAAAGAAAGAGCGATGAGGAACGTTCCGATTGGAATCATGATGGAGGCCAAGATACGGCGCCCGCGCAAATCCGCAATTCGCCCACCTAACACTAATCCAATGGATGCCGGAGCAGAGGTCACCGCAGTAAAAGTTGCTATGAGCAGTGCTGAATACCCCCGAATATCTTTCAGATATCTATTTTGAAAAATTGATGCACTGGCAATAAAAACGTTGGCGAGAAAAGCGACAGATGCAATAAGTCTTAATCGATATTTCTCAGTTGCATCTCTGGATGTCTGATGGCCTGCGTGGTCAATGAAGCGTTGTGTTTCGGGTAAGTGACGAGAAAGTAATGAGGCAACTACCAGCCAGATCAAAGCAATTAAGTAGATGTATCTCCATGTAGAGATGCCAATGTCAGCCAACGGTAAACTTGCTACGGCAACGCCGGCTCCAATTCCGCTCGCAACGGCTAGTACTCCCATGGCGTAGGCGCGGCATTGTTTTGGCATCTCTTCAACTGTGATGACAGCAATCAGGATTTCAAGGGTAAGACCCAATGGTCTTCCCACTGTCTGTGTGGCGACCAAGAACGGAAAAGATGGTGAAAGCGCACCGAGAGCTGAAATGGATGGCGCCAGCCAGGCCATCAAAATAACTATGCGTCGGCGCCCGTGACGATCTGCAAGAAAGACAAACGGAAATGAGATGATTATTCCCCAGCGCACGACGGCGGCAGCAAAGCCTTGACTTGAGGCAGATATTTCAAACTCCTCAGCAGCAAATGCCACAGTTTGAGTAAAAAGGGTATTCACGAAGGCGTATGACATTGACGCCAAACTTAAAAGCAAAAGTACTTTACGCTGATGCGGGCTAAGTGAGTCTGGTGGAGAAATCCATACAGGCAGTGACATACCAAGAACACTTCGCGAATTGGGCACGGCGGGAGCATACTTAGAGCCGTGACTGAGTTTTCATCTTTGCCCCAAGATCAGTCGTCCGAGGTGGTTGTGGTGGCTCACAGTGATCCTCTCAAAGGTGAAATTACGGTCCCTGGTGCAAAGAATTCAGTGCTCAAGTTGATGGCTGCGGCCCTACTCGCCGATGGGGTCTATGAGCTGTCCAACGTGCCCCGCATTGATGATGTGGACATCATGTCTGAGTTGCTCACACATCTAGGGCTGCGGATTGAAAAGAGAGATTCACTTGAGCCTGAACTAGACGGGCAAAAGTTGCGCATTGTGAATTCGGGCAATATCAGCACTGTTGCGCCGTTTGAAGTTGTTGACCGTATTCGAGCGTCAGTCAATGTTGTTGGTCCACTGCTGGGTCGTTTTGGTGAAGTTGACATTGCATTGCCCGGAGGTGACGACTTTGGTGGGCGCCCAATTGATATTCATCTGCGTGGTCTTGAGGCGATGGGCGCAACATTTATTTTTACCGATGAAGGCCTGATTGGACGCACAACAGGTCTACATGGTGCAGATATCATGCTTAATTTTCCGAGTGTTGGTGCCACGGAGAATTTGATAATGGCAGCAGTTTGTGCGGTGGGAACAACTCGCATTGCCAATGCCGCAAGAGAACCAGAGATTAGCGACTTGTGCTTGATGCTGCGGTCAATGGGGGCAGATATACAAGGTGATGGTACGCAGCAGTTGGTAATTCAAGGGGTTGCTCAGTCAAGTCTGCAAAGCACAACGCACACAGTTGTCTCGGATCGCGTGCAAGCGGCAACTTATATGTCAGCAGTTGCAATGTGTGGTGGAGATATTCATGTCAAGGGGGCGGTGTCAGGGCACATGGAGATGCTGATCAGTCGTTTTAAGGACATGGGGATGAAAATCACACCCACTACTGATGGTCTGCAAGTTTGCCGAGAGGGACGTTTGTCGGCCGTTGATATCTCAACATTGCCATATCCAGGAATTGCTACGGACTACAAGCCATTACTAGTCACTATGTTGGCAGTATCAAACGGAACGGGAGTCGTGACAGAGAATTTATATCCGGGACGATTCCGATACATTGAAGAATTGCGAAAGTTTGGGGCAGATATAACGATCGACGGTCATCATGCACTTGTGCGGGGTGTTGAAAATTTAATTGGGGCTGTTGTGCATGCACCTGATATCAGAGCCGGCGCGGCCCTCGTTGTTGCCGGTTTAGCCGCATCAGGAATGACAGAGATTCGAGATATTCATCACATTGACCGCGGGTATGACGATCTTGTTGGTCGATTAGCCCGATTAGGGGCATCAATCAGTCGGGTGCACTAGGAGCAGTGTCTGAATCAGTGTCATAGTGCAACTCTGAAGAATTTGGTCGTTTGGCTCGAGTGTTGGCAATGCGTAAAAGGCCCACGATGAACAAGATTGGTCCCAAAACATAGAGTATTTCATCCCAGCCACCCTGATGGGCGAGCAAGACTGTTCGTTCCAACATGATTCTGAATCGTAGGGGCAGTATCGTGGTAAATGACAATGGAGCGTTCAATGTGACAATGCGTCAAATGGTAGAAGAGACAATTGAAGTTATTCGCCCTGCTTTACAGGCTGATGGCGGAGACATTGTGTTGCGCGAGGTAGATGAAGAAACTGGGGTTGTGTCAGTCACTCTGGTCGGGGCATGCACGACATGTCCGGCTTCGGACCAAACAATGAAAGCCGGAATTGAGCGGATAATGAAAGATCGCATTGACGGCGTCACCGAGGTTGTACAGGTCGCCTAAGTGGGTCGTCGAACCAGTACGCCCGAAGAACTTTTTGCGAGTGCCTGCAATGGCGACCGTGGGGCGCTTGCGCGGGTATTGTCTTTACTGGAGCGTGGCGGCGAGCCAGCGCGAGTGCTGGGGCGATTGTCGTACTCAAGGAGTGGTGAGGCCTACACGGTAGGTCTCACTGGTGCGCCAGGTTCAGGAAAGAGCACGCTGACAAGCGCAATCATTGGACACCTGCGCAAATTGGGAATGGATGTAGCGGTGCTGGCAATTGATCCATCATCACCGTTTACAGGTGGTGCAATTTTGGGAGACCGAGTGCGCATGCAAGACCATGCCACAGACGACGGAGTTTTTATCCGATCGATGGCAACTCGGGGACATTTAGGTGGGCTGTCGCTGGCGACACCAGAAGCAATTCGCTTGCTGGATGCAGTGGGTCGAAAAAATATCTTTGTAGAAACTGTCGGTGTCGGGCAAGTTGAAGTCGAGATTGCGGGCAAGGCTGACACCACTGTTGTTGTTTTGAATCCAGGTTGGGGAGACTCGGTGCAAGCCAACAAAGCAGGGCTCATGGAGATTGCGGATATTTTTGTAATCAACAAAGCAGACCGAAAAGGCGTAGAAGAGACGCGCCGTGATATCGAACAAATGTTGGAACTAGGTGATCTGCCTCATGATGCATGGCAGCCCCCGATTGTGCGCACTATTGGAACCACTGGTGAAGGGGTCGCCGAGCTATGGGATCAAATTTCTAAACATCGTGGAACAATTGAAGTGTCAGGTGCCCTGATAGAGCGTCGGTCGTTTCGCCTCCGCGAAGAATTACGAGCAATTATCGCTCAACGATTAGAACATCGAGCAAAAGACATTTGCACTGGTGAAAGGTGGGAGCGACTGCAAATTGATGTCTTGTCTAATCTCACCGATCCATGGACTGCGGCAGACGAGATGCTTCGCGGAGTTGGAGCATAAAAAATGTCAGATCTTGTATTACTTGAACGTCACTCAAACGGAGTGGCTGTCATCACGCTCAATAATCCCAAGGTAAACGCGTTGTCGTTGGGCGTCTTGGGCCGGTTGCATGCAATCGCACTTGATCTCACCGATACTCCTGCTGGTGCGGTTGTTGTGACTGGTGGAGATCGGTTATTTGCCGCGGGTGCAGATATTTCTGAGTTTGGGGGTCCAACCGAGGCACGGGCGATAAGCGCAGCATTTCACAGTGCATTGGACGCGGTGGCAGCGATTCCATCAATGGTGATTGCCGCGGTAAGCGGATTTGCTTTGGGCGGTGGATGTGAGCTTGCTATGGCATGCGATTATCGCATTGCGTCACACAAAGCAGTATTTGGTCAGCCAGAAATCTTGCTTGGTATTATTCCAGGCGGTGGTGGCACTCAGCGATTGCAGCGCATTGTTGGTAGAAGTCGGGCCAAAGAAATAATGATGACAGGACGACAGGTGAAATCTGATGAAGCATTTCGGATTGGGCTAGCCGATGAGATTGTTGAACCAGAACAACTGCATCGACGAGCCTTAGAGCTAGCGGTTTCACTGGCCTCGGGGGCACTGCAGGCGCAACGATTGATCAAGAGCGCGGTGGACAAAGGAGCCAGCATGGCGTTGCGAGATGGACTATTGCTAGAAAGTGGTTTATTTGAACAGGTGTTTTTCACGCAAGATAGTCAAACTGGTGTAGCGAGTTTTCTCGAAGCAGGTCCAGGCAAAGCCAGTTTCATAGGGGAATAGGCCTCGTGAAAAAGTGTGGATCAATTCCTGCTGACGTTCGACAGATCGTTGGCTCGGCTCTTGCTATAAGTGTTGCAGTTGGTGTCTTTGCCGTCTCATTTGGAGTTGTGTCGGTTGCCAGCGGGGCCTCCGTAATGCAAACTTGCGCCCTATCACTTTTTGTTTTTACCGGTGCCTCACAATTTTCTGCGGTCAGCGTGATCGGTGCTGGCGGAAGCGTGGCAAGTGCTCTCGGTGGGTCTTTGTTATTGGCAGCACGCAATAGTGTTTATGGATTAAGTCTGGCGCCGACACTGCAGGGATCACTCGGCAAGCGTCTTCTTGCAGCTCATTTCGTGATTGATGAAACTACCGCGCTGGCTTCGGCACATGACGACTTGAGATTGCGTAGATGGGCGTTTTGGTCGTGTGCAATTTGCCTGTACGTTTTTTGGAATATCGGCACATTGATCGGAGCCCTAGTTGGCAACTCGATTGATCCCGAGACATACGGACTCGATGCAGCATTTCCGGTCGTGTTTACGGCCATGATTGTTCCTCACCTGCGCACCCGTAATGGTCGGCGGGCAGCGTTATTTGGTGCGATTGCATCGGCATCGCTGGCCCCTTTTCTTCCGATTGGCTTGCCGATATTGGTTGCAACTTTGGGAATATTGTTTGGAGTTTCGCCCAGCAAATCTGGAGCAGAAATCAAATGAGTTGGTGGCTCGTGGTTTCGTTAGCTGTTGGGGCTTATGGGTTCAAAGCACTGGGAGTGGTGGCGTTGGGAGGACGACAACTTCCAACCGTCGTACAGCAATGTTTGGTTCTCATTCCAGCGGCATTGCTTGGAGCGCTGATTACAAAAGATACTTTTACGACTGCGCAGGATTTCTCTGTTGATGCACGCCTGGCTGGATTGCTCGTGGCGGTAGGTGCGACATGGAAAAAAGCTCCACTCGTGCTCGTGATTGTACTTGGCGTCGGAGCGACAGCACTTGCGCGCGCTTTGGGCTGAATCTACTCTGCGAGTTTTTTCAACGCCTTTAAATTACGTCGCCAGATGGCTGATAAAACAATCCGCCCCCCGATAAATGCACCGATGGGGCCGCCAAGCCACCAAGGGAAAGTAAGTTCTTCCGTCCAAATAAAACTTGTTCCAGCACCTTCATTTATGGGAGAGAGCGTGAACTCACCCGTGCCCGTAACGATGCCGATGTGCTTGACGCCCATGCGTCGACCTGGCTCCCACGAGGTGATGCTCATTTGATCTACCAATTTAATCGGACCAACTTTGGTGTCACAGAAGAATTGAGTTCCGACACCTCGATTCTGGATACCGATGAATCGAATCGCAACAGCGTCAGCCATCCAGTCAACGTGTCGTTCGATTGGTTCGAGGATACTCCAAAGTTGTTCAGGAGACGTCGCGATGTCAATTGAAACTGTGATCCTACTCATCAAAATAGTCTTAGACAGTTGCGGACACCGCGCGTAATTCTGCTGCCGCATCTTCTGGAGGAACAAGATTGATCATGACGCCAGTGCCTCGCTCAAAGCCGGCAGTAGTCGTTAGTTTTGGCCACAGATGGATGTGCCAGTGATACATACCCGAGTGATGGGCTGGGGCCGTATGGAAGACGATATTAAAAGCAATGTCACCGAGTACCGCCACCAAATGAGCGAGCCCATCGCGAATCGCCCGCCCAACACCGGCAAGAGCTTGATCACTTGAGTCCCCAAGATGCAAGTCATGTGAGCGCGGCATAATTAGTAACTCAAAGGGCCCGCTACTCCAGAACGGACAAATGACAACTGCATGTTCGTTTTCAAGAACATAGCGCTTGTTGTCAACCGACTCGGCTTCAATTGTGGTGCACAAAAGACATCCACCCTTGAACCGCTCGAAAGCACGTTCTTCTTCGAGGATCTCGCCAGGAACAAAAGGAAGTCCGAGTAATTGGCCGTGGGGATGGGCAAGAGACGCACCCGCTTCGCGACCATGATTGATAAATGCTTGGGTGTAGCGAATATTGGGCGTATCGGTATGGGCAAGAAGTCTGCTCTTGAGTGCGAGCATCATGTCTTTCATAGCTTCATCACTAAAATTGTTCATGCGAGCATCATGGTTCGGGGAAATCACTAGTACTTCGTGCACACCACTTGCTTCGGCCATGACATGAACGGGTCCGAGATTGCGCACAGCCAATGTGTCGTCACCCTCAAAAGCAGGATACTTATTCGGTACGACCCGCATCGTCCAATCACCGTTTGCGTCGCGGGTTTCAAGAGTGGGTACACCCGGGTCTTCGTTGCCGGGACAAAACGGACACAAGCGATCGGGATCGTTTTCAACATGCAAAGTGCGAGGAGCAAAATCACTTGTTCGCTTGGCCCGATTGGGAACGACCGTTACCCATCGGCCAGTTAGGAGGTTTAGGCGTAGTTGACTCACGGTAAGGACAAGGATACGACCACAACACCACAAATAGGTGTCTTTAGCGCGATGTTCGGTACCTGCTTATGTGTCGAGGTGAATCAGATGTGAACGGTTGGCCATCTCCTGTGGCATATCGGTCCATAAGTTCAAGCCCTGCCACGGTTGCAATGGTGTCCAATTGCGATGGTGTCCAGTAGGTGAGAACCCATGGTCGCAAACGAACGCCATCTGTTTTGGAGAACTCAATGAATTGCCCACTGATGTGTTGTGATGCCTTGTTATGTGAACTGATGCTCAAAACAACGCTGTCAGTCGTAATGCTGCGCACCGAAACATTGTCGCCATCGGCATCATTGGGGACAACGGCATCAATTATCAAAAAACCATCAGGCTGAATGCGAGAGGCGACAAGCGACAAACATGCGCTGAGTGATTGCTCGGACGGCAAGTTAAAAATTGTGTTGTAACCGATAAAGACAAGATCAAAAGAGCCTGGTGGCAAATCACGCGACATGTCACAGCACATCGTGCTGACGCGTGATGGCAGACCACGTTTACTCAATGCAGCGAGCATTGCCGCTGACGAGTCGACGCCTACTAGGCTGTCTTTCTGGAGGCGAGCGGTTATGAGTTGTGCCAGCAGTCGACCAGTGCCGACGCCCAATTCAAGAATCAAAGCATCGCGTTGTGCGCAGTAGGTGTCAAGATGAGTTGTCATAAACCGCACGAAATCAGCGTCATCTAGCGACTCGTACCACTCGTCATAGATGTCAGCAAAGGCATCGCCGTAACTGGAGGCACCATACCCAGGTAGGCCGTATTCATTGGTCTGCTCGCGATGTGGCAAATTTGGCACTGCTTCAGTACACCACGCCACCTGCAGGTCGCATGCATCGGTAGCCTGAGAGCGTGAGCAACAATGGATCTACACGTCAGTATGTGTACCTTGATCACGCTGCCACGTCGCCAATGAGACCCGCTGTTGCGCAGTCAATGGAGCCTTTCCACGATGAGGTCTATGCCAACCCATCAGGGTCGCACCGCTTTGCTAGAGATGCTCGTCGGGTGATTGATGAGGCGCGAGACAATGTTGCCGAGGTTATTGGTTGTCGGCCAGGAGAAGTTGTCTTTACGGGTGGAGGTACTGAGGGCGCCAATGCTGCAGTGCTTGGAACGATTCGTCGTCGTGGCGGAATCGCAGTGTGTTCATCGGCAGAGCATCATGCGGTGCTGCATTGCGTCGAGCATGTTAAGGGTCGGATATTGCCAGTCACAGATACTGGCGTGATTGATCCGATTCAATTAAGACATACCTTGCGACAAATGTCGGACGTGTCGTTGGTGTCGACGATGGCTGTCAATAACGAAGTCGGATCAATAACTGATATCCAAGAAGTGTCTAGAGCTGTGCGAAGAGTGTTTCCTGAGGCGGTATTGCACACAGACGCAGTGCAAGCAGCCTGTTGGATGGATCTGAGAGATATCTGGGCTCATGTTGATGTGCTGACATTGTCGGCACATAAATTCGGTGGACCAAAGGGAGTCGGAATCATGGTTTTGCGCGAAGGAATCATGCTTGAGCCATTACTTTTTGGTGGTGGACAAGAACGAGATCGGCGCAGCGGGACGCACAATGTGGCCGGAATAGTCGGCACAGCAACTGCATTGCGACTCACCGATAATGAACGTGTTTCTGAAACGCATCGTATTGGCATGCTGCGATCTCGTCTTTTAGAAGGTCTTGAGATGACAGTTGATTGTGCCAAGAGAACGTTGGAAACGCCCACCGTGGCCGGAATCGTCCACGTGTGTCTAGAAGGTCTTGAGAACGAGTCACTGTTGTACCTACTAGATGAGCATGGTGTCTGTATATCTGCGGCGTCAGCGTGTGCGAGCGGGGCGATGGAGCCATCGCATGTATTACTTGCAATGGGGGTTCCACCAGAGCGTAGTAGAGGTGCCTTGCGCTTTAGTCTCGGGCACAGCACGAACGAATCTGATATCGATATCGCGATCAATGCAGTTGCTCAAGCGGCAACACAGCTGATACGGGCTGGTCAGCGTAAAGTGCCGGCCCAATGAAAGTTCTTGTGGCGATGTCTGGTGGAGTTGATTCGTCAGTAGCAGCACTGATTCTGCGCGACCAGGGACACGATGTGGTGGGTGTCACAATGCGATTGTGGGGCGGTGAAAGCGATACGGGATGTTGCTCCGTCAGCGACGTTGATGATGCCCGTCGTGTAGCCCAACAATTAGACATTGATCATCTGGTCTTTAATTTTTCTGAAGAATTCAATGAGCATGTGGTCGCACCATATATCCAAGCGCACGTTGACGGAATAACTCCAAACCCCTGCATTGAGTGCAATCGTCACCTGAAGTTTGATCGTCTTATTGAGCGGGGCCGCGCACTGGGTTTTGATGCAGTGGCAACTGGACACCACGCCAGAATTGAGCCGTCAGCAGGGGGTGAACTTCGTGTTGTGCGAGGTGAAGACCCCAAAAAAGATCAGAGTTACGTGGTGCACATGCTCAAGGAAGATGACTTGGCTTACACGTTGTTTCCGGTGGGGCAGATGAACAAATCAGAAGTTCGCGAGATTGCCCACCGACACGGATTACGAACGGCTGGAAAACCAGATAGCCAAGATGTTTGCTTTATTGGGAGCACGTCGGGACGAGAGGGATTCTTGGGCTCGCGAATTGCTTTTCGGTCTGCTGAGGTTGTGGATACTGACGGGGTCGCTGCTGGACAAGTTGACGCGGTGGAACTCGTCACTGTCGGGCAACGTCGTGGGCTTAATTTGGGTGGAGGACCAACGCGTTATGTCTTGGATGTTGATGTTCCCAATCAAAAAGTTGTTATTGGTCAAGAACAAGATCTTTATGTAAATTCTATAATGCTCAACAGATTGTCTTGGCCGTACCAAAAAGATGCCGTCAATTTGCCGACCACAATTTTGGTTCAGGGCAGTGCCCACGGAGCACGTTTTGAGGGAACTCTGAGCCTTGTCGACAAAAATATGGCTCGGGTGGACTGGAAAACTCCCCAAAAAAAGATTGCGCCGGGTCAAACGGTGGTTTTTTATGATGTCTCGGACAGATTTGTCTTGGGTGGCGGCGTAATCACTCGTTAGTTGAACGGGATATTCGGTTTTGTATTTGCTGGAGTGAGTGAGTGGGGCTTGAAGGTGCAATCGCGAATGATTGCACATGAAGGCCTTGACTGCTTTTCAAAAGTTTCATTGTCATTGCAGAAATAACGACCTTTTCTGACTCACGCAAGGTGATGATGAGTCGTGAACCAAAAACTCCCCCTGTAAGGTCTGCTTCTGTGGCGGGAGTATCACTCAGAACTACATCGGCAATATTTGATGTCGTTAGCATCATCGTCTCGGCAAGTACCAAATGATCATGGATCACGATTCCTGATGGGACGATAACCAGCCAGCGTCGCGACAAACGGTGCATGCGCTGAGGAACAACAGATAAAAGCCCTAGTGCGATTACAGCAACACCGCCACCGATAATCCATTGTTTGCTAGCGAGTAGGAGTGGCGCGCCGATCGTGGATGCAGCCGTGAGTGCCCATGTGACAACAGCAGGGACAAGATACGGAACAGGGGTGCGCAGTGCAAGGCGATTCTCGTTACCGTAGGCACCACCCTGCACCATTGAATTGTTGATGCTTGGCAACAAGAGCGCAATTTCGCACAAAGCAGTTATAAATATCGCAAAAAAAGTCAGCAGCAGCGAGAGGTCGTGACTTAGGGCGTGGGGTAATGCAGCTACCGAGGCCACAAACATCATTGGGGTGATGAGTCGAATGGCGGTAAGCCCTGCAGGCAAGACGGCGAAAATGCCGATTGCTCCGATTGCCCACAAACTCCAGCCAAGAGTCTGCAAGACCATATTGACTGGGTTTGAATGACGCGCGAGAAGATCCCATGGATTGGCGATTGCGATAAGTAACCAAAGGCCGCGAAAAAACCAAAGAGCCTTGATTCTCTGAGAGCGCACCTCTATATCTTGCTCGGTTGAGGTCAGAGATCCACGGTTCGTTGAGCGACTTGAGTATTTGGTGTAATGAAAGAGTTGACAGTCAAGAATATTTAGGGCAAAAGGGGGGCAGTGATGACAATAAATCAATTACCAATTTTGCGCCCCGGAGAATCAATGGGCGTCGGAAGCCTTCCCCATCGTGACGTGATTGTGGCCGCTGAATTCGCCTGGAGTGCGACAACGATTCCCACAATGCCAACATTGCCCCGCAGGTCTCCTGCTGAAGCCATGATTGCTCAAGCACTCGTTGGAATCGAAGGTGTGACCGTGGGACAGTACGGCGGGATCAGCGTAGATGTTGCCATGCTGAAGAAAGACTCGGTGATTGTCACAGATATTACCGACGATGCTTTTGTTGGTTATCGGGCGTTCCTTGATGTTGCTGGAGCGAGACGTAACTCGCAATTAATTAAATGGCAATTTGTTGGTCCCGTCACACTTGGAATGACACTTGTGCGCACTGGAGTGCCTACAGTGATTGCATTTGATCTGGCACTGCGTGCGGTGCGTTCACATATTCAAGCCCTGGAAAATATTGTGGCAGCGGTGTTGCCCGCAAGCACTCAACTAATTATGGTTGATGAGCCATTACTCACGGAGGCATTGGCAGGTGAGAGTGATGTGTCACCTGATGCAATTGTTGATTTGGTCTCAGGAGCGTTGGCGGCGATCTCACCCGACAATCTCAACGGAATTCATTGTTGTGCTGACTCTGAGTGGACGGCGTTATTTTCGATGGGTGCCGCTGTGCTCTCAATTCCAGTTCCGAGTGGACGAGCAATTGCTGACATCGAAGCAGTCGCGAGTCGCATCACCGAGCATCTCGAACTGGGGGGCATCATTGCCTGGGGTGCATTGCGAACAGATGGGCCAATTCCAACTGCCGCAGATAGGGCTTGGAAATCGCTGACGGGAATGTGGTGTTCGTTGGTGCGCAAAGGAGTAGATCCAATTTTGCTTCGGAAACAAAGCATTGTCACGCCGGTATGCGGTCTTGGAATGCATACGGACGAAATTGCAATTCAAGTCATGGGCTTAGTTGACGAAATTTCATTAAAGGTCCAAGAGCAAGCGACGGCGTCGCGATTGACGCTTGGTTCTTGAGCAGGGACATTGTTTCATGGGTTGTCGTACAGCCCGTGGGTAGTTTGTAGGGAATGGCAAGCAAACCAAAACCTCCAATGACGCCGTCTGTTGAGCAGTCGAAACGCTATGACGAGTTGCGCCAACTCGTCTCTCGCCATAACCACCTGTACCACGCCGAGGATATGCCAGAAATTAGCGATGCCGAATTTGATGCGCTGGTTCGTGAACTGCGTGTGCTTGAGGAAAAATTTGTCGAACTGAACGATCTCACATCACCAACAAAATTGGTTGGTCCTGCCCCAGTGACGACCTTTGATCCAGTTCGGCATCGGGTGCCAATGACGAGTCTAGATAATGCAATGGATGCCACTGAGTTGCAAGCATGGGGAGAACGAGTGGCCAAGATTTTGGGTGATGCCCCAGTGCAGTATGTGTGTGAACTAAAAATTGACGGTCTTGCAGTGAGTATCCGATACGAACAAGGGCTTCTTGTGCAAGCAGCAACTCGTGGCGACGGACAAGTTGGTGAAGACATCACAGCGAATGTCGCCACAATTTCCTCAATACCAGCAACGATTGTGGGTGGATTGTTGGCGCCAGTGCCTGAGATTCTTGAGATTCGTGGCGAGGTGTACATGTCGATGTCTGCATTCCAAAAATTTCGGGCCGAAAAAGAAGAAGAAAATCTTCGTCGGGTTGCAGATGGTAAACAACCAGTCGCGGTGCCGGTGAATCCGCGCAATGCAGGGGCCGGAAGTCTCCGTCAAAAAGATTCACGCATCACGGCATCGCGCGAGTTGTCTTTATGGACCTATCAACTCGGAGAGGTTGTGGGCGGAGAAAATTTTTCATCGCACTCCGAAACTCTGCAATATCTGAGGAGTTTGGGATTTCCTATCAATCCAGAAATTAAAGTTGTGTCATCTTTGGAAGAAGTATTTGCATTTTGTAAATACTGGGAAACGCATCGTCATGATTTGGGCTACGAAATAGACGGTGTGGCTGTCAAAGTTGACAGTCTGGCTCAGCGCGAGATATTGGGTTTCACGTCACGGGCACCACGGTGGGCGATCGCCTGCAAGTTTCCACCGGAAGAACGCCATACCATACTGCAAGATATTGGCGTTTCAATTGGTCGCACAGGACGGGCAACCCCATTTGCGGTGCTTGACCCCGTGTTCGTCGGTGGCTCCACGGTGTCAATGGCCACATTGCATAATCGCGACCAAGTGGCACTGAAAGACGTCCGTATAGGCGACACGGTGGTCGTGCGAAAGGCAGGAGACGTGATCCCCGAAGTTGTGGGGCCAGTATTGTCACTGCGTCCAGCAGGCGCTGTTGCTTGGACCTTTCCAACCGTATGCCCATGCCCGATTGGCAGCATTTTAGTAAAGCAAGACGACGCAGCAGACACGAAATGTGTTGAACCATCGTGTCCATTTCAGCGTGATCAGCGGATTATTTATTATGCATCTCGCACAGGAATGGATATTGAGGGTCTCGGTGAACGCACAGTAACTGCGCTCAGTGAAAAGGGTTTTGTGCAAGATGTCGGAGACCTGTATTCACTTGCTATCGAGCAGTTGCTCACTCTTGATGGATTTGCCGAACAAAGTGCGATAAATTTAATTGACGCCATTAATGACTCCAAGAGGCGACCTCTGCCAAAGTTGTTGACGGCTCTTGGCATCAAACACCTAGGACCAGCCGCCTCAGAGTCACTATCTCGTGCATTTGGAAATCTTGACAGAATTAGTTCAGCAACATCCGAACAACTTGCTCAAGTTGGTGGCGTCGGAGATGTCATTGCCGAATCAATCTCTCAATGGTTTTCTCAAAAAGAAAATGCAAGCATTATTGAAAAGCTTCGTCGTGCCGGTGTGGACTTTGGAAATGTAATTATTTCGACGGCAGAACAGACCCTGATTGGTAAAGCAGTCGTCGTCACCGGCACGCTGGAGAATTATTCGAGGCAAAGTGCGCAGAGCGCAATCACAGACCGTGGCGGTAAAAGCCCAGGATCGGTGAGTGCAAAAACGTTCGCAGTGGTTGCTGGTGTGGGCGCAGGCGCGAGCAAACTGGCTAGCGCCCAAGAACAAAAGATCCCGATCCTTGATCAAGAGGGCTTTGAATATCTGTTGGCGACGGGAAATCTGCCACCCACCTCAACGGGTATTTAGTTGACGCTGAAATCCCATGTAAAC
>SXUP01000056.1 GCA_005790505.1 Actinomycetota bacterium | reverse complement strand
GTCCGCGGCGAGTCAGTTCGGCAACGTCATCACGATGCGAAACTTGGGCGACGTCTTGCTCGATGATTGGTCCTTCGTCTAATTCACTCGTGACATAATGCGCCGTTGCCCCGATGATCTTGACACCGCGATCATGAGCCTGTCTGTACGGATTGGCACCCACAAACGCCGGCAAGAACGAATGATGAATGTTGATCATTTGGCCTGTCCATTGCTCAACCAACGGTGGCGACAATACCAGCATGTATCGCGCCAGAATTACGAGCTCAACATCAAGCGCATTGAGCATGTCTGACACAGCTTGTTCCTGTTCGTGACGGGCACGATTTTCAACCGGCAAATATTCGAATCTGTAGTCGAATGATTCAACTAATTGACGATTGTTGTCATGATTAGAAATCACAGCAGCAATATCAAGGCCAAGATCTCCGTAGCGAGATCGCGTCAACATGTCCGCCAAGCAATGCATTGGTTGAGAAACGAGAATTGCCGTTCGGGGGTGCCAAGGAAGGGCGCGAAATGAAAATTCCATCTGAAACTTTCGGGCAACCACTCCAAATAGTTCGGTGAAAGAGTCAAGTGAGGTCGTACCAGAGTGAGTGAATTCGACTCGTTGAAAGAAAATACCGTCGTGATGGTCTGTGTGCTGTTCGGCATGCACGATGTTGCCACCGTTGCGGGTCACCCAACTCGCCACCTCGGCCACGATTCCGACCGTATCGGGGCACGAAATCAACAGCGCAGACCGAACTGACATAAACGTGGAGACGATGGGAATCGAACCCACGACTTCTACCTTGCAAAGGTAGCGCTCTGCCAACTGAGCTACGTCCCCGAATATACGGACTGCTCAGGCTAGCGCAGGTCGCCCGAGACTGACATACGATATGCAGATGTCTGCAGCCCGAATCAAGTTTGGAACATTTTTAGCACCACATCATCCGATGGGTGAAAACCCGACTCTGCAGTTTCAGCGGGACCTCGCGTTTGCGACCCAACTTGACTCCTTGGGGTTTGATGAATTTTGGTGCGGCGAACATCACAGTAGTGGCTGGGAGATGATTGCTTCACCCGAAATGTTCTTGGCTGCTGCCGGACAAGTCACCCACACAATTGGATTGGGCACGGGTGTCATTTCGTTGCCTTATCATCACCCCTTCAATGTGGCGCAACGCATTGTGCAACTTGACCACATGACCCGTGGGCGGGCGATGTTTGGTTCTGGACCTGGCGCTTTGCCAAGCGATGCATACACACTAAATATTGATCCGCTCAAACAACGCGACCGTCAAGACGAGGCACTTGGTGTGATAACGCGTTTGTTGCGCGGCGAGGATCGCTTTAGTTACGACTGTGAGTGGTTCTCGATGCGTGATGCACAGTTGCAGTTGTTGCCCGTGCAGGAGAACTTGCCGATGGTGGCGGCATCCACCATCTCGCCGAGTGGAATGCAACTTGCTGGCAAATACGGAATGGGGGTTTTGAGTATCGCAAGTAACTCAGCAGAAGGTATTCAGGCCCTGCCCACGCAATGGAATTTTGCCGAAGAATCTGCCGCAAAGTATGGCAACAGCGTGGATCGCAAAAATTGGCGAGTGATGTTGAGTTGGCATATCGCCGAGACCCGTGAAGAGGCCCGCTCACAAGCGGTTCACGGTTTGCAGCGTTGGCACAACGAATACATCCACACCATCTTGGGGCGCCCTGGCACGGTGGCTGTTGAGAATCCATGGGAGTTGCTCGATCAGTTCACTGATCCTGGCGGTGGTGGCGCTGCAGTTGTGGGAACACCAGATGATTTGGTGCAGGCGATTCGCGCGATTCAAAAATCCAGCGGGGGCTTCGGGGTTGTCTTGGGATTCGCCCATGACTGGGCAAATCGAGAGGACACTATGAAATCATGGGATCTCGTGGCCCGCTATGTGATCCCTGAGATCAATGGATACACCTCGCACTTACGGAAATCAGCGGATTTCGTAATAGAAAAACAAGCAGAACTGATGAGCGGTGCAACAGCAGCCGTGATGCAAAAAATCATGGAGAATGAAACAGCCGCTGCAGCCATGATGACCACCATGCAACAAGCAGCACAAAAAGCCGCATCTGCAGACAAAAAACAAGACGCTGCGTTTCAACCAGGCACCGGGATGCCCGTCAGCAAATAAAACTTTTCTAAAACAACAACAACAATTGCCACCCGAAAGAATTGACATGAACCGACTTGTGCAAATGGGACTCCAGATACCGGTTTTCTCTTACGACGGAATCGCCCCCGAAAAACTTTTTGAGACCATCGCGACCCAAGCAGTGGCTGCCGAAAAAGCAGGATTTGACAGCGTATGGGTGATGGATCATTTCTTTCAGTTGCCTGGACTGGGGAAACCGCATCAAGAAATGTTTGAGTGTTACGCGCTTTTATGCGCGTTGGCTGCTCGTACATCAAGTATTCGCCTTGGTGCGATGGTGGGTGGCGTCACGTATCGCAATCCAGCCGTATTAGTTAAGTCAGTCACGGCACTTGATGTGATTTCAGGTGGACGAGCAATCTGGGGAATTGGTGCGGGCTGGTTTGAAATGGAACACAACTCGTTTGGGATTGAGTTTGGAACTTTCACGGAGCGCTTTGAAAAATTAGAAGAAGCACTTCAAATTGCCAAGATGATGTTTGTTCAGGATCGCACAACTTTCAAGGGCAAGTGGTTCAACATCGATCAGGCCTACAACTCGCCTAAACCAATCCAAGCAGGTGGGCCACCGATCATGATTGGTGGTAGCGGACAAAAGAAAACACTGCGTATGGTCGCCCAATATGGAGACGCTTGTAATGTTTTTGGTGAAGCGCCACAGGTGCGTCACCTGATGAACGTGCTCAATGATCATTGCGATCGATTGGGCCGCAATCCCCAAGAAATATGTCGCACCCGACTTGGAACAATCGCTATTGGTCGCACTCGCGAGGACGCCGAGGCAATGGCTCTCAGTAGCCGTGGTGTGAAGAAATTGTCCGACCTCGGAGAGGCCGATGCGGCTCGGGTGCGCTCAATGATGATTATTGGCAATGCTGACGATGTGCGGGGACAAGTTCAAGAACTCCTAGATTCTGGTCTTGATGGCGTCGTCTTCAATATGCCCTTTACCCACGATCCTGCAGTGATAGAACTTGCCGGCGAGGCTCTTGGTCCAATCCTGAAGCGATAACCACCGCCAGCCCTTCAACTCTCGGGGGTACCCTTGAATCATGTCAGGCGACCTCATCTACGCATTTCGCATCATGCGACTTCCCCTGCTTGATGCAGGCGGCTCGGCCATTGGCCGCATTGACGACATCGTTGTGGTTCCAGGGAGCAAAGGCACCGCCCCCCAAGTGTTGGGGTTTGTCGCCACGAGCCAACGTCGGCGCATCTTTGTGAATGCTGCTCGCATCGTGTCTCTGGACGGCGTTGGGGCACGACTCCGATCATGGGACGTGGACCTCAATCCATTCCGCCCGCGTGACGGAGAACGTTTGATTGGCACGAACATCATCGACACTCAAGTTGGTGACGAGACGGTGAGCGATGTCGCACTTCGCCCCACCGCTGATGCGCGCGACAATGGATGGGAGGTTGCCAAAGTTCGACTTACAAAGCGCGGACAACTTGGTCGCCGTGCAAGTTATCGGTTGATTGATTGGAATCAAGTTTCTTCGCTGTTTGCTGCCACAACAGAAATGGCAGCAGAAGCAGCGCGGCTTCGCGGAATGCACCCAAGCGATGTGGCAGCAGTTGTTCGCGCACTGCCTCATGCCCAACGACAATTACTTGCTCGCGAAATGGACGACGAGCGTTTGGCTGATCTGCTGGAAGAGTTGCCAGAGGCTGAGCAACTCACCTTGATTGCCAATCTTGATCTGGATCGGTTGATTGACGTTTTAGAGCAAATGGAATTTGACGACCTTGCTGACTTGTTGGCAGAAATGCCTGGCGAACAACGCAGCACAGTTCTTGAAGCGATGGATGAAGACGACGCTGCAGTTGTGCGTCAGCTTCTGTCTTATCAAGCAGGCACTGCCGGCGCAATGATGACTCCAGAGATCATCATCATGGGTGCAACTGCAACCGTTGCCGAAGCCCTTGCCCAAGTGCGCGACCCCGACTGGCTCGTATCGATTGCGGCACAGGTGTTCGTGGTGCAGCCACCCCTTAGCGCCCCGACTGGCACATACCTCGGAGTTGTTCATCTGCAGCGACTATTGCGTGAGCCACCAAGCACGGAACTAGGCAAATGTTTGTCTAAAGAACCAACTATCAGCCCAGATGTGTCGGACTCTGAAGTGGCAGAAAGAGTCGCGTCATACAACTTGTTGGCAGTTGGCGTGTGTGACGAACTTGGTCGCCTCTTGGGCGCAATCACGGTTGACGACATATTGGACCACATGTTGCCTCGTGACTGGAGACAACGTCAACGTCAGGCCACATCATGAAGCGCCGCGAAGATCTCTCCACGCCACGTCAGCGCCGACGAGTGGGCATTCACTATGACCCCGACGCATTTGGTCAATTCAGTGAGGTAATTGCTCGGCGACTTGGCACCGCACGATTTTTGGTAATCCAAACATGCATTGTCATTATTTGGGTCATTTTTAATGCTGTCTCTGACTCAGCACGTTTTGATAAGTACCCATTTATTTTGCTGACGCTGGCCTTGTCGTTGCAGGCCGCATACGCAGCACCCTTGATCCTGTTGGCACAAAATCGTCAAGAAGACCGTGATCGTGAGCAACTAGAAATTGATCGTGCTGTCGCCGCGCGCACTCAAGCAGATACTGAATACTTGGCACGTGAACTGGCTGGTGTTCGAATGGCACTGACGAACGTTGTTACCACCGATGATTTGCGGGAGCACCTGGAATCTTTGACTGTTGCCTTGGAACGGTTGGTAAATCAGGAGGAAAAGGAATCGGAGTCATCCGCACTGCCCCCAAAATAATTATTGACACGACTCACACATACCGATGAGATCAAGGCGATGATGTTGCAACACGAAACCAGCTCGCTTGGCGACGGCTGAGAGCGTTTTATCTAACTCGTGCTCGATTGCGTCGGGCACGACGATGTCTCGCACGGCACCGCAACCCGCGCACATCAAATGGTGGTGATGTCCCATCAGATCTTCTGCCAATTCGAACCGTGTCCACTCATCACTTGACATCACGCGTGTCACAACACCGGCTTTTTCAAGCACCGCAATATTTCGATAGGCGGAACTTTGTGCCACATCAGGCATCGCCTCAAGAATCTCAGGGATTGACAACGGTCTGTCGGCGCTATCAAGAACCTCAACAATTTGGCGGCGGCTTGAAGTAAATCTCTGATTGACCGCGTTAATTCGATCTGCAATGTCTGAGTACAGCGCTGCTCCAGTGATCATTGCCATAAGAATACTTGAGAATCAATGAGAATCAGCCAAGAGCAGGCATCACATATTTTTCAACTCGCTCAAGGCTTTCCCATGAAAACTCCGGCGACAATCCGCCCATCAGCGGATGCAAGATCAGCCGTCCAGCCTTGGCAAAATCAATTGCCTCGTCAATGGTGAGGACCCGATAAACGCCACTGGAGCGAATGTCTTCAATCGTGGTCGCCGCGCGCACCGTGACTGCTGATGATTGCCGTGGGCGTTGCCACGCTGCATAAGACTGCGCGTCCCACAATGCATGCCGACCAATGACCTCCCAATCGCGTTCTGGGTCTTGGGACACATGAATAAACCCGAGGCGCTCTGGAACGACAATAAATCCGCCCTTAAATCCGACCTTGGCACATTCATCGTTGTACCAATCAGCAATCACGGGGTTGCTGTCGGCAGCGGCGAATCCGATTCGCAAGCGGGCTGCCAAACGGGCGGCTGATTCACCTGAGCCACCCAACATCATCATTGGTCCCCCAGGTGAGTGCGGTGTCGGCGTCACTCGCATTTTTTTTCCGTCAATCTCGACAACTTCTCCAGTAAACAACTGCTTCAGGGCGAGCACATGATGTTCGAGCACTTGCAAGCGCTCACTGAATTTCATTCCCATCATGTCAAATTCTTCTTGACGATAGCCCGTTCCGAGAATCAATATTATTCGTCCACGTGCGATGTGGTCAGCAACGACGATTTGTTCTGCAAGACGCAATGGGTCGTGCATCGGCAGCAACATCGCAGAAATCGTGATCGGTATTTTCGTTGTTATCGCCGCAATTGCTGTTGCCAATGTTAATGGTGCCGGCAAATAACCATCTGGGGTGCCGTGATGTTCGCTGACAACAGTACTCGTAAAGCCAATGCGATCAGCCCATCGACACATCTCAAGACATGCCTGATATTGGTCGGTGCGATTGACCGTCGCAAAATCCGGCAACCGAAGATCAAAGCGCAATATTGTCATTACTCGTCCCGTGTTTCATC
>SXUP01000011.1 GCA_005790505.1 Actinomycetota bacterium | reverse complement strand
TGGCTGATGTTGCCAGACCTGCGCAAAAGTACGGCTTCACCATTTCTGGGTGACCTCAACTTGACTACAGGCTCGAATACTCGAGTGGACCTGCAGCGATACTTATACCAACTAGGTGCGGTGGATTCGATGATCTCGTCGTTGATCAAAAGAATGCAAAAGGCTAATCAATGGGATAAATCCCTTGTTATTATCACCGCAGATCATGGGATTTCCTTTGAGCCAGGCATAATGAAGCGATCAACTGATTTTTCCAATGCTGGTCAAGTTACCGACTTGTTCACTATTCCAATGTTTATTAAGATGCCAAACCAAGTTGCAGGAAGACTTGATGATTGTGCTGTGACGAACCTTGATTTACTTCCAACAATTATGGAGGTAGCAAAAGTGTCGACTCAAGTTCCGATGGAGGGCGTATCCCTACGAGATCAATGCCCAGTTCGCCCCAAGCGTCTTGTGACCACAACCAAGACGTCAAGTTTGATTGAAAGTTCGTTTTCCAAAGTCCTAGAGCGATCTGATCGATACGCCCAATGGGTTACGCGCGAGGGAACCGTCAATAAAGTTGCGGGTCTGGCAGATTATGTGGGCCTGTTAGGAACAAAGATTGAAACGACGCAGAAATCGTTGGCTGTGACGGCTTGGCATTCCGAAATTATTAAACAGTTTAAAGACATCAGACCAGGGCTTGGTCAAATTACACCGGCTGTAATCTACGGTGATATCGACATTGCTTCAGATCTCCCTACTGGAACTAATGGCCTGATTTTGATAGACGGCAAAGTGGCAGGAGTAATAGACGAACTCTCAGGCGCCAAGGCAGGCAAACTTGAATTCATCGCGGTGCTTGACTACACATTGCTGACTCCAGGACGACATCAGGTCTCCTTGGTGATAGATAATTCAAATAGCGACAATAGCGATTATGAACTCGTGGGCTCGTTGGTCGAGTAAAGTGAAGGCCCCCCCAAATCTTGTAGGCCATTTTTTGACCTACCTGACCTTGACATCTATTTCAATCGCCCAACCAATTTTACAGCTCTACGGTGAAAACCTGACTGTTTTTACAATCGCAAAGATAGGCGAGTGGCAGGTCATTGGCTTTGCGATATTTGTCATTCTGGCTCCTCCGTTGCTCCTGATTGTGCTTGAGACAGTCGCCGTGGCGATCTATCAACCTTGGCAACAGATTTTTCACCGCGTATTTATTTTTCTGGCGCTCTGGAGCGTGACAATGTTAATCTCGCGGACCTTTTCATTTTATATTTGGCCACTAGCACTTTTGGTATCTGGCTTAATTGCGCTTGCGATGCTCGGTGCCTACGTTGCACTGCCTGCGGTTGGTTCTTGGACGCGAATTATGTCGCCGTTAGGTTTGATCGTTTTTATTTTGTTTGTGATTGCAGCACAAAATGTCATTTGGGTGCCAAATATCGGGGCAGCGGATGTTTTCGTCAATAAAGAAAAAGAATCCCAAATTGCAACACCCCGTCAAGACGTCAGTGTGGTTTTCTTGATCCTGGATGAGGCGCCACTATTTCCATTGCTTGACTCCGAGGGTGCGATTAATGAGTCGCGTTTCCCAGGATTCGCTTCGTTAGCTGATTCAGGTACGTGGTATCGAAACAATATTGCGTCTTCCCAAGAAACAATAGAGGCACTGCCTTCCATTTTATCCGGAGTACTTCCAACTGCCGACAAAGAGCCGCTGCTGGCTGACTATCCGAAGAATTTGTTCACACTATTGGGGGGCAATATGGCCATGGACGTGCAAGAGATTATAACAAGTTTATGTCCAGTCAGTCTTTGTGAAAAAGCAGCAATTACTTCTGGTAACGAAGGAGTAGTCCCGGCCAGCAGTTTGCCCGACGGTCAAAATACATCAGAGCCAACTGAATCAACTTCGTTCTCAAGATTTCTACTTGACACCTCGATTGTTCTTGGTCACAAACTGATGCCACCTGGTCTGCGACGACAACTACCCACAATTGACGAAGCCTGGGGCAACTTTGGCGACATGGAGATGCAAGTAGACCAGGACGAAACATCAAGCTCCGAAGATGTGGTCAATATCGCTCCTAACGAGACATTGCCTGTCATTAATTATGAATCTACCGAGGATATAAAACTGTCAAAAGAAAAATGGAGGGCAAGTGGCCCAGTATCCCAGGTGTTGAGGATTGAAAAGCTAATCAAGAGGTCGAGTTCGCAAACAATACCCACGCTGCACTTTGTCCATGTTTTGCTACCACACCGACCATGGAAGCTCTCGTCAGATTTACGCAGTTCGACGAAAGAAAACTTCCCTCCAGATAACTCGGTGAACGTCGACGCAAGTCGTGATCAATACCAGAAGTTTCTCCAACAGTATGTTGCGACTGACACCTTAATCGGTGATCTTGTTGCTCAGCTCAAGGCTTCCAAGAATTGGAACCGAACGATGCTGGTGGTTACTTCTGATCATGGAATCACTTTTGAACCAGGCGAACACAAGCGCAATGTGAACCCTGAGCGTAGTGACACGATGGAGGATCTCTATAAGGTTCCACTATTTATCAAATATCCAGATCAAATTTTGGCAGAGATAAGTGATTGTCCCGTCATGGCAGTAGATATTTTGCCAACGATTGCTGCAGTGAAAGGCCTTGATGCGGGCTGGAAGTTCGATGGTCAAAACTTGCGAGATCAATGTCCGACTCGGTCATCACGCTCAATAACTTGGCCGGGAAACCGCAGGACTTTTGTTTCTGATCAGAGTTCTCTACAAAATCGGGTTGACAAATACAGCACCTGGGTGACAACGGGTGGAAGTGCTTCAGCCATTACGCCATTCGGAAGCCTGATGAATTCGTTTGTTGCTGAATCAAGTTCAGTTCAAGAGCCAATAGTGACGTGGACGCTAGATGACGCCACACAATTCAAAGATGTTAAGTCGGCTCGCTTTGCGGAAATTCCCCTTTTGATAAGGGGTACGATTCAGGTCAATGCAACGCTCCCAAAGGATGCAGTTGGTCTTGTGTTGATAGATGGTCGTGTCTCAGGAATGATTGGAGAATTATCGCGCTCAAAAGCCGGGGCAAGAGTACCGTTTGTAAGCGTGCTTGAACCGTCGAATTTGACAAAAGGGGCGCATGAAATTGCGTTGGCGATTGCCTCAGGTAGTCCGTTGTCACCAACAATTACCTTTATTGGATCACCCTCATAAATGCAAACTGACGGTATTGCTGACCGTTGAGGATGTCGGAAGATTTTGGGCTAGTTTAAAGTGTTCATAGTGGAGTAATTATTCACTTTGGCGACGTGGCCGAATGGTTTAGGCAAGGGCCTGCAAAGCCCTGTATCTGGGTTCGATTCCCAGCGTCGCCTCTAACCAACTCTCCTCTGTCCTGAGGAGGCCAATCACCATTTGTGTCTATTGGGGTTTTGATTTACCGTGTTCATATAATCATTGAGATTTTTAATTTAGATGATGTTTACAGATTAAGCATCGCCACTATTGCTTCAGGTACAAAATTATTTTCTGTTGTTGTCTCTGCCTCAACGAGTTCAACCATACGCGTCACTACTTCTTCAGGGTTCATTTGGTTTGTGGTCACCATTTGTCTTACAGCCTGATGTATTTCTTTTGCAGGCGCGTTTATTGACGAGTCGTTGAACCATTCCCACATTGAATCTGCCATTCGATCATTGAATCCTGTGTTGTACGGACCTGGATTGAGAAGACAGACATCAATACCCTGAGGGGCTAGTTCGGGCCGCATCGCCTTCCCCATAGCTTCAAGGGCATGCTTGCTCATTGCATAAGGTCCAAAACCAGGGGCAGCAAACTTCCCTGCAATTGAAGAAACGATGATGATTCGTCCAGACCCACGGGCGGCCATTTGAGGCAGTGTCGCCTGCGTGACGGCAACCGTACCAAAAACGTTCACTTCAAAAACCCGCCGAAGTCGCTCAAGGGGTACGTCAGACATTGGGCCTGTTTGACCATACCCTGCGTTGTTGATCAGCACATCCACTTCCCAAGCGCCAATTTTTGCAACATCCGTCATGTCAGTGATGTCTATTTTTTCTACCCGCAGTTCAGGGTGCTGTGTCGCAAGAGAAACGGCCTGTTCAGCGGTTTCTGTCGTGGCAATCACCTTGTGTCCGCGAGCAGCAAGCGCAATGGCTGCTCCTTTGCCAAACCCGGACCCAGATCCAGTTATTAGTACTGTCTTTGCCATCACCTGCTCCTTGGTAATTAATTTCTTCAAACAATCCCACATTAGTAATGCTGATCAAGGTGATTGGTGCTCGGGGGTAAGGTCCAGGGGCTAAGGTACGGGTATTGGCAGTATTTATTGACATCATGAACGGAGTTGTTGTGGCAAATAAAGAGCAAAAAAATAAACCTAAGCAAAAAAAAGAAGCAAAACTCTCACTTAAAGAAAAGCGTCTCAAAAAAAATGAGAAAAAGAAGGCTTAATTTTTACAAGTTTTTGCAGTATGCCATACGGAAATTTGGCCACAACTCTCCTAGTTTGAGACGCCAGCCCTTGATCGCCACACTACATCCATTGAGGTGACTGCCGGAGTTGACTGTCTGGTCGTGGACATGAGGTGCTACTTTACGAAAAATAGAAGATGGCGCGCATCTAGCCAGTAATTTTACTTGATCACGATGAAACGGATACTGCACGCATACTTAACTCGGAACTTATTTAAAGAGTTCCTACTTAGGTTTATAGGAGTGTGTTCGTTGGGTGCGTCCACCCGAGACAAGAAGCAGTTGTCCCGTAATCCAAGATGACGCTGGTGTGGCAAAGTAAACAACTGCGGCTGCAATGTCTTGTGGTGTACCGAGGCGGGCAAGAGGAATTGTTGCTGCAATCTCGTCTAGTTGTGACTCAACGTTGAGCACTTCCAAGAAGGCTTCGGTGGCTACGGGTCCTGGGGCCACCGCGTTGACGCGAATCAGCGGGGCAAGTTCAAGGGCAAGTGTTTGTGTCAGATTGTTCATTCCCGCCTTGGCAGCTGCGTATGGTCCAGTAAATGGAGAACCGCGCATTCCGGCACCAGAGGAAATATTGATGATTGATCCACCATTTGACATTCGCGTGGCCGCCGCCTTGCAGCCTTGAAATGCAGAAATAAGGTTGAGTTCAAGTTGTGATCGGAATACATCGTCAGGAGTATCAACGAGTGCACGCGTTGTCTTGTCATCTGACCCACCAACATTGTTGACCCACACATCAATGCGTCCAAATTTAGCCATCGTGCGCTCGGCTAACTCCTCCGAAAAATCACGGATATCGCCATCAACGATTAGCGCACGTTGCCCGCGTTGTTCGATACCCTCAGCAGTTACCTTTAGGTCGGTCAATCGACGAGCATTGATGACTACATCGCTGCCGATGTCTGCAAGGGCCCATGCGATTTCCCGACCGATTCCTTGTCCGCCACCAGTGACCACGGATACACAGTTGTCAAGACGGAACTGATCGGCGATACTCACTGGCGATAATCTACGACAATTGTTATGGCTGTTGCCAATCGCCCTACACTCAGGCCTAGCGAGAATGAAGGGGCAAGATAGTGGATCGTTGGATTACAGATACTCAACTTAGTGAGCGTTTTCCGTATTACACGCGTGCTAATGCAGATGAAGTAGGACCCGATCCGTTCAGCCCACTGGGCTGGAGTCTGGGTTGGATCAAAGGTTGTATTCCAGGAGTCGCGCAAGGCTATGTTGATTTTGGGGTACTTGAGCACAGTGAGTTTGCAGTAGATCCACCAGAGGTGTTTGGAAGTTGGGGTGGTTATTTTTACAATCAACTTTCTCTACCGCGCTTGATGGGATGTCGTATGCCGGGTGCAACTCCTGCGGCAATTGATCAAGCATATTTTGGAGATCATCCAGGAGTACCTGAGTATCAGCCACATCCTGATGACGAAAATGAAACGCAGTCAGCAAAACTCGCCAACACGATGGCGTGGGTGATGAGTGCTACACGGTTTGAGCAAATGGAGAAATGCGCCGAGTTATCCCGTCAGGTAGCTAATGATCGGCCACAACTATCTTCAATGAGTGACGCCGACTTAGTGCTTCGCGCCCGTCAGATGGCTCCGATTCTCTACGAGGTATGGACTGCGTACTGTCAGGTGGCACTCGGTGCATCACTCGGGCCTGGAGCAGTGCAGGCGATGTGTGATGCCGTAGGGCGCGGACAAGATGCAATCAAGGTAATGGCGACAGTCGGCAACGTTGAATCGGCAGAGTCTGCTGTGGCAATGTGGGACCTCAGTCGCCTTGTAAAAGAATCGACGGAACTCACCGCTTTTTTTGATGGGGGAGTTGTCGGCCTACTCAATAAAATTCAATCCTCAACAACTTCTGAGTCGGAACAGTTTAAAAAAATGTGGCAGGATCTGCTGTTTTTGCATGGTCATCGTGGTCTAAATGAATGGGATATGCGCTCTCATTCGTGGTTTACCGCACCCGAGTTGCCTTTGGCGATGCTGGAGAGACTGAGATTTCAGACCAATGAGCGTTCACCGTATCTCGTCAGAGCCAAACATCGAGAGCAACGGGAGATGCTTGTAGGGGAAGTGTTGTCATTGCTTGAGCACGATGCTCAGATGAGTGCAACATTTGAGGCTGGACTTGCGTCTGCCTCGTTGTTTTATTCGTTGCGAGAATTAGGTAAAAGTGCCTGTATCCGAGTCATTCACGAGGCAAAGCTAGCAATGATGCAACTCGGCGATCGGATGGTTGAGCGGGGAATAATTGTCGATAAACAACAGGTATTCATGCTTTTAGATGACGAACTTGACGCTTTTGTTCTAGAGCCTCAAATATTTACGGACATTATTATTGATCGTGATGCATCTTTTGCAGAACTGGCTCTTCTCGAACCGCCCTATATTGTTGGATACGAACAAGGTGTAACGCCAATCTCACAGTGGTCGAGGCGCAATTCATTGTCAAGTGACGCAACTGTGTCAGTAGGAGATGTCCTGCAAGGTGCTGCTGGTGCTCAAGGAGTAGTGACGGGAATTGCAAGGGTGGTTCTTGAGCCAAACGATGCGTGCAATATAGAGGCGACTGACATCATGATTGCTCCAACAACGGATCCATCATGGACGGTGTTGTTTTTGTCGGTTGCTGGGGTTGTTGTCAACATTGGAGCGGTGGCGAGTCATGCAGCCATCGTGAGTCGCGAACTTGGTATTCCGTGCGTAGTTTCAGTAGTCGACGCGACACGGCGTATTCCCGATGGTTCAACAATTTCAATTGATGGATCAACTGGTTTGGTGGCAATCCTGTCTCTGCCGTAGTTCAGCCTGAGTAGCCCAGACTTAGTAGGGCATAGTGCCGCCGTCGACGGGAAACAAACATCCAGTCATATTGCGCGCCCCATCTGTCGCCATCAAAACAGCGACTGCAGCAACCTCTTCAACTTTATTGGGACGCTTGATGGCGGATTCCTGGGTGAACAGGGCAATCATTGCGTCGTAACTTTCAAGACCCATCGCAATCGCCGAGGATGGGCCAGTCTCGCGCACAATGTCAGTCTCAATAAGACCAGGAAGAATTGCATTGACGGTGATCCCAAGTGTTCCGACTTCACGGGCCACCGACTTCACAAGACCATTCACAGCATGTTTTGTGGTCGAGTAGCCAGCTATTCCTGGCTTGCCAAGTTTGCCCTCTACTGACGAAGTCACGATGATGCGTCCATATTGGCGAGGAATCATATGATTCAGTGCCCGGCGCATGCCCCAGAAGACGTGATTCAGATTCCAGTCGATTTCAAGTTTCCACTCTTCGTCGGACATCTGGGCAATCGGCGCAGTCATCTGCACGCCACCCGAATTCAAACAACAGATGTCAAGTTTGCCGTATTTGGAAATAGTGAAATCGATAAGGCCCTCAACTGTTGACTGCAATGACGCATCACCTGCATAAAACGCCGCTTTTGCGCCGGCGTTCAACTCTTTCAGGCACTGTTGTCCCTTTGCTTCGTCACGACCGTTGACGACGACTGTTGCACCCTCGGCAAGATAGGCCTCGGCGATTGCTCGACCAATGCTGCGTGTGCCACCTGTGATGCAGGCGATCTTTCCATCAAGCTTTCCCATGATTTTGCTCCCTCGTGTACTTTGTTGATGCTCTTAAATTATTGAGTAGTTATGCTGCGACCGCTAAATAACGATTTATCAATATGGTGATGTTCCACCGTCGATTGAAATTAATGAACCACTGATTCCACTTCCGGCATCTGAAGCCAGCAGAACAGCAACTGCGGCTACATCTCCGACCTCGTTGAGTCGTTTCACCGCTGAGTCGTTGGCAAAAACCTCGAGGAGCCCCTCATATGTCAGGCCCATTGCTTGTGCAGCGCCAGGTCCATCTTGTTTCATGATGTCGGTCTCGATTGCGCCTGGACAAAGAGCATTCACGGTGATTCCAAGCGTGCCAACTTCTTGGGCTGCCGATTTAACAAGGCCGTTAATGGCGTGCTTGGCCACAACATAACTAGAGATACCGGGTTTTCCCATTTTCCCCTCGACAGAACTCATCGCTAAAATGCGACCATAATTATTTGGAATCATTAGGTTCAACGCGGCTCGCATTGTCCAAAAAGTGTGCCAAAAACTCCATACCAAAGCATCTTGCATCGCCTCGTCAGTCAGTTGAGCAATCGGCGCGTAATCGCTGCCACCACCCGCGTTCGGGACCAAAATATCAAGTCGGCCGAAATGTTTCGCGGTTCCATTGACGATTGCTTCGCAATCAGATCGTTGTTTGACATCGCCACCAATGAAGTGAAGACGATCTCCCGCCCCAAGTTCGTCCATCGATCTTTTCGCTTTGGCGGCATCTCGTCCATTGATGACCACACTTGCGCCTTCATCAAGAAACGCGCTTGCTATCGCCAAGCCAATGCCTCTTGTCCCGCCTGTAATGCACGCCACGCGACCATCAAGCAATCCCATGATTTCCCCCCATTTCAGAACCTTTTGGCTTCTCCTGCCTTCATCGTAGGTCAGCGACTAGGGCAGTGACACAATCGTGATTGTTCCCAAGGTTCCGTCTACTTCGATGATCGCACCGTCAGGGATGCACAGGGTGCCATTCGTAACTGAGACCACGCAGGGAAGTCCTAGTTCGCGGCTAACGATTACGGCATGACTAATTTGTCCACCCACATCAACCACTACTGCCGCAGCCGTCATAAAAAGAGGTGTCCAACTCGGGTCCGTGCAAGGGGCGACCAAGATATCTCCAGGTTGCAGGTCACGTGGATCGCCCGGATCGAGCACCACGCGAGCACGACCCCTAGCAAAACCAGGCGATCCTGACACGCCCTGCAGACAGTCGTTGGGATGAACTTGGGCAATTGAGTCAGCAGATCGACGGGCCCATTGCTCTAGTGCTGGAACATTAGCGTCGGCAATTATAAAAGGCGGTTGTAAATCAAAGAGCTCTCGCCATTCAACGTGGCGCTTTGTCAGAGTGTCAAGCATAGATTCTGGATAATGTGCGTAAGCATCTAATTCGGAATCCAAAACTTGAAAAACTAAATCACCGTGCCCAGTTCGGTTGGCAATTTCATGAAACACCATTCTTGCTTCATGGATAACACGAACAATTGTGGTTTTCGTTCTCTCACGATGAGCCATCATTGCGCCAGCGGTGATGCCAGCCTCCAACAATGCCGATATTTCTGGATTACTCACGAGTTGTTTGCGTGCGGATGTGATCAGGGCATTTCGTTGCCTCGCTCTTGCTTCGTTTCGTAGCTGAGGCGACTCCGCGTCTACTTGCAGGCGAACTCGGTCTATTGCGGCGAGCGCGAGTTGTGGATGTGTCTCCCAAGTCGGTGAAGCGAGATCCCACTCGTCTGGTCCACGCGAGCCAAATTCATATAAAAAAGACTCCCATGCGGCAATGAATGTTGGTGAGGAAATGCGCGCAAGGGCGTCATTTATGCCGGCATTGAAAGTGGACGTTAGCGATGGACTATTCCGCACGAGACGTGATAGATCCCACAGTGCATAGTTTGCGTCGGCTGAATCAACGTCGCCGAGACTTGAAAGCAACACCATAGGCAGCCCTGGGTCACTCAATGTTGTTGCAACCACGCCGAGTAATCCCGGTGCCATGGCGGCACTCGTGCCGGATACGACATGTTGAGAAAACAAATGGGGGAGTTGGGACTGAATGCTACGTGCACGCGTTAACAATTGCGTGAGCGAAAGTGCACTGAGATCGCCTCGCGAAGCGCGCAAATCCTCCGCTGCTTTTTTGTCTTCATCAAGTTCTGGCCACCCAGAGCCACTCATAACCCACTCGTTGTGACGTTCAAGATTTGGCAAGAGATGAGGTTTGTTATCGTTTGGGTGCTCAACATATGGCGGAACATCGGGGTGATTTCCAAAAAATGCAATGTCAAGAACCTCGACTGTGGCGGCTGGATTTCGAACGCCCTGCATTCGTATTGCTGAGAGATTTATATAGAGGTATCCACCAAAACATGCAACCGACTCTGGATGCTCGGGATCAAAATCACTGTCCTCATAGAGACCGCACCTGATGAGGCCCGCCTTGTACCCGGCGACGATTCCGCCATCCCAGCCATATGACCAGCCAAGGGGACTCACGGGATTGGCGAGTACTTCGCCGGCATTAGCACGGGTGTAATGAGGAAAGCGCTTGCTCGTTGGCCAATCCGTTATCCATTTTTCTCTCATAAAGCCTCCAGTAGAACCATGGCGCTTTGTGCCTGTAGTCACTATCAAGACCTTATCTTGTTCGTTGAAACCAACAAAAGAGTTCAGAACCGCCTAGGTTTGACTATATGACCGATGCTGAACTTTTAGCCGAACTTGAACCAGTGGCAGAGCGTCTGCTTAACCGGCATCTTGAGACCGCTGAAGATTGGTACCCCCATGAAATAGTTCCGTGGCATCGTGCGCAACAATTGCAGTCCGAAGGGTTTGTCTATGGAGAAGAGGCGTTGCCGCAAGGCGTGAGGTCTGCGTTGCTCGTCAATCTTTTGACCGAGGACAATCTTCCGTGGTACACCCGAACTATCTCGCGCATGTTTGGTGGAGATTCGGCTTGGGGTGCGTGGGCACAGCGTTGGACTGCCGAAGAAGGTCGTCACGCGATTGCGATGCGCGACTACATCACAGTAAGTGGGCTTGTGGATCCCAAAGTATTAGAGGATGGGCGCATGGCCCAGGTGAGTGCGGCAATTGTCCCAGAACCTCAGACTGCTGCAGACGGGATGTGCTACGTGGCGATACAAGAACTCGCAACTCGTCTCTCGCACCGTAACACGGGGACCATGCTCAATGATCCAGCTGGGTATGACGTCATGATGCGATTGTCGGCCGACGAAAATCGGCATCATTTGTTTTATCGTGATCTGGTGTCAAAATTTATCGAACTTGATCCGTCAACTGCGGTGCAGGCTTTGACCCGCCAAGTTACAAGTTTTTCCATGCCTGGAGTGGGTATCCCGGGGTTTGTGGAACATGCAAAGCAAATCGCCAAGATTGGTATCTATGATTTTGCGATTCATCATGAAAAAATCATTGTTCCGCTTGTGTTTCGGCATTGGGCGATAGACAAGATAAGCGGACTCAACTCAGCAGCGGAACAGGCACGAGAAGAGTTGATGAAAAATATTGAAAGAATTGGTCGAGTCGCAAGACGGCAGATAGAACGTCGTGGGGCGATTGTCGCCGTCTGACGTTCAGCGCGTGGCAGAAATAAAATCGTTAATTAGCTGTGCCACTTGGGGTCCTTTGTCCTCTTGAATCATGTGCCCGCCGCCGATGATAGTTGTGTGGGGTTGACCTTTTGTCCCAGGTACTTCACGAAGAAAAATTGCATCCCCTCCTTTTGTAACTGGATCACTATCACCAAAGATACATAGCCAAGGTTTTTCAAATTTGCGCAACGACTCCCATGCGTTGAGTTGAGCAGAGCATTCCGGATTGTCGGGAGCGACAGGCACAAGTGACGGGAAAATTCGCGCGCCCTCTTTGTATGTTTCATCGGGGAAAGGTGCGTCATAGGCGGCGATGATGGCGTCAGATAGTTTTGTCGCGGAGCCGCCGTCGACGATCTTGCCGATCGGAAAGACGGGAGATTCTTGCGAAAATTTTTGCCAAGCCATGAAAGCGTCGCTCATTTTCCCATCGCCGACAGGCAGACCCGTATTGGAGATAACGACTCGATCAAAGCGAGCAGGTTCCGCAGCCACAAGGCGCAGTCCGATCAGACCACCCCAGTCTTGTCCAAAAAATGTAATGCGTCGCAAATCAAGAACATTGAAAATTGCAGAACTCATCCATGCAACATGTCGTGCGTAGGTGTAGTCACTTCTTTGAGTTGGTTTATCAGAGCGACCAAAGCCGATGAGATCTGGGGCCACAACGCGGTGACCGGCAGCGACCAAAACCGGAATCATATAGCGATATAGATAGCACCAAGAAGGTTCGCCATGCATCAACAAGATGGGGGCAGCATCTGCTGGACCCTCGTCAAGGTAGTGCATTCTAAGAGAACCTCCTTGGTCGTCAGGGATCTCCAAATATTGCGGAACAAAATTGTAATCAACGAGATTGCTGAATCTTTCGTCCGGTGTGCGTAGTGTTTTCATTGTCGCTCCTGCATAAATAATTTGAGTATCGAAAATGTCAGAACTGACTTAGTTTCATCGTGGGACAAGCCTTGGTCATATCTCAGTAGTTCAAGAGATTCAAAAGAGGCAAGAACGTCTAGCGCTGCGATGACCGCCAATCTGTGACTGTGGCTCATTTTTTGAAGTTCCGTGTGAAAATGGGTCCTTGTTTGTTCTCGGAGAAGTTCTCTTCCCCGCTGAAGCTGTTCTTTTACCGGTGCAATTTTGTGGGCGTGGATTCGAGCAACGATGGCAGTATTTCTTGTTGCCTTGAATATCCTCAATCGCTGGTCGACAAGGTGCTCAACTTTGTCAACAAGTGAACCTTTGGCAAACTCAACAATCGTCCCGTATCGTGACATTTTTTCGAAGTGAGTGTCACATGCCGTCTGATAAAGATCATCAACATCATCAAAATAACGGAAAAGAGATCTTTCAGAAAGTCCGGCTCTTTGAACAATCAATGAGGCACTTACTTCGATCCACCCTTCCTCATAGAGACCCAGGAGAGCCTGCACAATCGCCAGCCGATTTCGTTCGCGACGCAAACTTCGCCCGTCAAGAATGACATCCTGAGTACCAGATGTTAGCGACATCTAATTTGTCGTAAGTCCGTCAATAGTTGCCCGTAAAGTCATGGCGTAACTCGTACCCGCTACGAGGTCGGTCATCGACTGTGCCAATGCATCAGCTTCGTGCTCATTGATCGCTGGTATCAATTGCACCGTGTCCCAAAAACGCCCATCACTCAACACTGTTCCCTCGACATCAAAGGAAACAGCATCTGGGTTGGCAAAAACTTCTCTGCGATTATCTGTTTGACGTACAACCATCACAAGGTAACGAAATTCAAGTGGTGTCGGGCGGTCGCGGTTGTCAAGCGACTCGTCAAGGGGGCGCGACGCCAACAACGTCGTTCTTAACATTCCTGCTGCTTTGTGAACATGCTTCTCACTGAAGTCTTTACGGCTCTGCATTTCAATGAAAGATACTCGCGTGGCATATCGCACAATTGCGATTCTGTCCCAGTCTTCATCACCCACGTGATTGCGGAGTACATCGGCAACAAAAACAATGTTTGCGCCAATTTTGTTCAAAACAGACACTGGATTGTATTTGTCGTCAGCCTCACGACCACTGATCGCTGTTGCTGAAGGATCATCGTATTGGGCAATTTCGAAGTACTTCATTAAATTCACCATGTAAATGGGTCCATCCACTTCGGGCGCACATGTTGCCAGCTGCATCGCATAGTCCTTATTGATCCGACCGTATTTGTGCTTGACAGCACTAACCTCGTGCTCCTCGGTATTGTCATTTTTTGTCATGGCACTCCTTGTTGTTAAGTAGCGTTGTTAAATAGCGTTGTTAAATAGCGTTGTGGAATCGTCAGTGGCGTTCATCTGAGATCTGTCAGATAGTATGACAAAAGAATGAGTTGAGTCAAGGAGAAGCAATGAGCGTTTCGGAGAAGCCATTTGAAGGAGTCATCGGCAAGACAATCAAGGAATCAACCCCTGCCTTTGAGACGAAGAAATATCCACCGATTGGTACCCCAAATGTCGTGATTATTTTGATTGATGACTTAGGTTTTTCACATTTCAATTGCTTTGGGTCAACGCTTGCAACGCCCAATATTGATCGCCTCGCCCAAGGGGGTTTGCGCTACACCAACTATCACGTGACGCCATTGTGTTCCCCAACGAGGGCATCGTTATTAACAGGGCGCAACTCGCACGAAGTTGGCATGCGTTCTGTGTCCAACTTTAATACTGGTTTTCCCAACATGCGTGGACATGTCTCAAATCACGCGGGATTGGTGGCCGAGGTACTGCGCGAAGAGGGATTCACTACTTTTGCTCTTGGTAAATGGCACCTCACGCAGATGGCTAACGCTTCAGCAGCAGGACCATTTGATCAATGGCCCCTCGGTCGTGGATTTGATCGCTATTACGGTTTCTTGGACGGCGAGACAGATCAGTTTTATCCAGAATTGGTTTACGACAACCATCATGTTCCAGTCCCGAGGTCAGTAGCAGACGGTTATCACGTCAGTGAAGATCTTGTTGACCACGGAATGGAGTTTGTGCGTGACGCCAAATCCATCCGCCCTGACCGACCATTTTTCATGTATCTCGCATTTGGGGCCACCCATGCTCCACATCAAGCTCCCAAGAAGTTTTTGGATAAGCACAAGGGGTTATACGACGCAGGCTGGGACGTGGCCCGCCAAGAATGGTTCGCCAGACAAAAATCTCTCGGAATAATTCCGCCCGACACGCAACTCGCTCCTCGCAATCCCGGCGTCGAGGAATGGAGTACGCTGTCGGACAACCAAAAACGGTTGGCTTGTCGTTTACAAGAGGCCTTTGCTGCTTTCTTGGAACACACCGATGAACAAATTGGACGTGTTGTTGACGGTCTCGCAGAATTAGGGGAATTAGATAACACTCTCATCTTTTTGCAGTCAGATAATGGGGCAAGCCAAGAGGGTGGACCTTTTGGTGTGTTGCATGAAATGAAGTTCTTCAACATGATCATGGAGATGCCTGATCAGGCAATTCATCGCATCGATGATATTGGTGGTCCGTCTAGTCATTCCAATTATCCGTGGGGCTGGGCGCAAACTGGGAATACTCCTTTCAAATGGTATAAACAAAACACCCACGAGGGTGGCGTGCATGTCCCGTTGATTGTGCATTGGCCAAAAGGCATAAATTCTTCGGGAGAGTTGAGGCACCAATTTCATAGTGTCAATGACATTGTTCCGACAATTTATGACGCACTCAATGTCACTCCGCCTGCGGTTTTACGCGGTTTTGAACAGATGCCAATTACAGGTGTCTCTCTAAAATACAGTCTCAACGACGGTAATGCGGAAACACAAAAAACTGTCCAATTTTTTGAGAATCATGGACACCGTGCGATTTATGCACATGGCTGGAAAGCTGTGACTAGACATACCGCAAATGACTCGTATGAAGACGATGATTGGGAACTGTACAATCTTGCCGAAGATCGTTCCGAATGCGTCAATCTTGCGCCGCAAATGCCTGACAAGGTAGAAGAATTAGTCGAGTTGTGGTGGCGTGAGGCCGAAAAACACAACGGTCTACCCCTAGATGACAGAGGGGTAGAACTATTTGGCGGAACGATTGATGAACGCTCTCCTAATCGTTCGGACCGGCATTACGCCTATTTCCCTCCGATCGCTCGGATTCCCACTCAAGCGGGACCTGGTCTCGGGGGTCGCAGTTGGGACATGGAGGTCTCGTTGACGCGTCAAATTGGCGATGATGGTGTTTTGTATTCAACTGGGACGGAGAACTCTGGCATTTCCCTATTCATTCAAGAAAATAAATTGGTGTTTGATTACAACTATTTTGGGGATCACAGTGTGATTGAATCAGATTTTGACGTTCCGACAGGTGTGAGCGTTGTTGGGCTGAAATTTCGTAGGGCAAAAAAAGATGCGACTGCAACACTGATCATTGACGGCAAACGGGCGGGAGATTTGCAGATTCCTGCAATCATGCGAATGATTTCCAGTGTCGGAGCAAGCATTGGAAGTGATGAAGGCTCCACGATTAGCGGGCGTTATAGGGGAGCGTTTCCTTTTCAAGGAAAAATTCAACGTTTGGATATTCAGCTGATAACAGAGAATCGGACTGAGGCCGTTGCCAATGCTGAGGCGACAGAGCGCCAGACCATGGGGCGTCAATAAATCCCAAGCACCTCAGCGGTGATAAACTTTTATTAGGGGGCTTCTTGTGGTTGATATTCATGGTTCGGTCAAAAAGGGCTTTGAGGGAGTCAAGGACGCCTTTGCCAAAAATTTCACCAATGGTTTTGAAGTTGGAGCGTCAGTTTCGGTGATATCCCACGGTGAAACGGTCGTTGATCTTTGGGCGGGGCATGGCGACTTGGAGCGAACCCAAGTGTGGCAACAAGACAGCATTGTTAATGTCTGGTCATCAACCAAAACAATGATGTTTTTGACAATGTTGCTTCTACACGACAGAGGTGATTTATCTGTCTACGACCGAGTGGCAAAATATTGGCCAGAATTTGCTGCCAACGGTAAACAAGACATTGAAATCCGACATTTGATGTCTCACACTTCAGGTCTGGCTGGATGGTCGACAAAACTAACGAAAAACGATCTGCTCGACCATGATAAATGCGCCTCAGCCTTAGCTGCACAAGAACCTTGGTGGGAGTCAAGAACGCAATCGGGCTATCACGCGTTGACTCAAGGGTACCTACTGGGTGAGGTTGTGCGAAGGGCGACGGGTCAAACTCTTGGTCAATTTTTTCGTGACAATATTGCGGTGCCGTTAGGAGCGGATTTCCACATCGGTACGGGTCCTGAGCACGATCATCGGGTGGTACTTGTTATCCCGCCAGAGCCGATTAATTCTGCCGGTATCGACAAGATGTCAGTTGCTGCGCGATGTATGAGCAATCCATTGTTGAATGCTCGATTTTCCTGGACGCCGCAATGGCGACGGTGTGAGAGTCCTGCTGCCAACGGTCACGGCAATGCTCGGTCGGTGGCCCTTGTACAAGCGATTTTGTCCCATGGGGGTTCTTTGCACGGAAAAACATTTTTGTCGCCCCAAACATGTGAAAAAGTATTTGAGATTCAAGCCTCAGGCAAGGATCTTGTGCTTGGGACGCCAATCGTCTTGGGAATTGGCTATGGACTCGTGTCAAAACATTCATTGGTGAGTCCCAACAAGCGAGCTTGTTTTTGGGGCGGCTGGGGCGGTTCACTTGTGGTGAACGATCTTGATGCATCGATGACGTTTGCGTACGTGATGAACCGAATGGGTGACGGCACCGTCGGAGACACCCGCGCAGGGGGTCCCTTGATGGCAACTTTTCAGGCTATTTCTGGCTAACTGGTTAGGTCAATCTCGTTTATTGACACATTGCGCTGGGAAAATTGCGAGACTTACTTAGCTGAATAAGATCCAGCAGATGGAGCAGAAAAAAGAGTAGTAGTTGTCGCTGTTGGTATTGAAATAAGGCGTGACTGTTTATTCCAAAACTTTGCAATCGTTGGAACCAGAAAATCTGTTCGGGACCGATATCCACTTGGCATCAGATGGATGCCATCTTTTTCGTATTTTGAGGATTGTTCCACGGAGGCTTTGTCCCATGTGGCGATAAAAAGATTTTTGTAGGTCTTCCTAGCCAATATAAGTGCGGTATTGAATTTTTTTGCTCTTCGGTCGTAGTCCGGATGAAGTTTTCTATCGTAAGCAATATTGACCCACAGCACCGGAAGTTTTTGTGCTTCGGCCATCACAAGATCTATTGCCAGTCTGGGGTAAGTGCCCTCCGTTCTTGACTGCAAATCATTTGTTCCCAATGCAATCACAACCGCTGAAATGTTTTTTGATCTCAATAGACGCGATCGAAGGTCCATTGCACCACCCGTAATTGTGCGCCCAATTTTGCAGTCAGCGAGGATCTTCCTCCAGATGCCAAGTTTTAATAACTTCGTTGACATGCTGCCAATAACTTCGGTCCCAATTGACAGGCTGTCGCCAAGAAAAAAGAGTGTCTGAGAGGAGTATTCGCGGGAATCGTTGATGGATGTCGTTGTTGGCGGAGGAGAAGTACTCGTTGTTGTTGAATCTGAAGAGCGATTGCGGGAGATGGGCTCGCGGCACAGCGTTGGCGATGCCTGGACATCGGGTGCAGAGACTACGACGCCCAACAAGCTCAGCGTCAAGCCCATCCAGATGGGCAGAACCTTCATCTAACAAGTGTGGCACTTGTGGTAATTGCAGATCTGTTTTTGATTACAACAACCACCTAGAAGGGTGATTTGTGGCAGATTAGACAGGTGCTAAGAAGCCGATTAGTGACGTATTTGACGATGTCATCACTTGCCATTGGCCAACCAATCCTTGATCTTTACGGAAATAATCTGACCATATTTTCTGCCGCCAAACTGGAGCGATCAAGCGTGATTGTGTTCCTGCTGACCGTGATCCTGATCCCAGCACTCGTGGCTGGTGCTGTCGAGAGACTTGCTCGGGTGTTCGGAGATACTGTCGCTGATTCAGTTCATCTTGTGCTCGTGGGTGTCTTTTCTGTGATGTTTTTTGGAGCACTGCTCGATTCTGTGAAGATCGGCAATGATTTCGTGGTCTATCCCGTGGCAGTACTACTTGCCGTTATGTTTTGTCGTCTATATGAGTCTTCAAAAAGCCTTCGGCAATGGTTGGCGTGGCTTTCAGCCCTAAGTGTTGCAGTCGTTGCGCTGTTTTTAGTCCAAGCGCAACCGATTCTCTTGCCAGGGGGCGCGGAACTGGCCGATATCGCAATTGATCGGCCACAAATACCGGTTTTGGAATTGATTCTTGATGAATTGCCGCTGTACTCCTTGCTGGGGAGTGATGGCAACATCAACGCCGAGCGATTCCCTGGATTTGCTGAGTTACAAAAATCCTCAACTTGGTATCGAAATAACGTCTCGGTCTCTAATTTTACTCACCAAGCCGTTCCAGGAATTCTGGCATCGAAGATTCCTGACAAAAACGATTCACCTTTTTTGCAGACACATCCCCAAAATATCTTTACCTTGTTCGGCAAGAGTCTAGAAATTGATGGCATTGAGCCAGTGACGAGTATGTGTCCTGTCAGTGTTTGCACACAAGCCGAGAAGTCGGCAAAATCCCCAAATATTGGCCGTCTAAGTGAATTTTTCAAAGATGTATTCGTTGTGTACGGAAGACGAGTGTTGCCAGATCGAACGGCACAACACCTTCCAAGCACGAACCTCGGTTGGGGCGGATTTGACGCTGTAGCCAACCGATTTGTTGATCAAGTCAAACAAGGTGCGTTGGTGCAGTTGAGTCCAATCAACGAGGCGGTGGAACGCTTGATAAATGCTCCTGGTCCGACGGTGCAAGTCGTTCACGCTCTAGTGCCTCACGCTCCATGGTATTTGACTCCCGATGCACGAGTCACAGATAAATCTGCTGATAAAGGTACCGACAACCCACCAAATAACGACGGGACTCGCGACAATTACCAGAGGTATCAAAATCAAATGGTTGCAACCGACAAAAGCCTTTTGCAGGCAATAAACAGGCTCAAAGAAAATAACATTTGGGACAAGATGCTGCTTGTCGTGACCGCAGATCATGGCATTTCGTTTGTGCCTGGCGAAGCACAACGGCAATCAAACCTCGAAAACATTGATCTCGTCAACGACATTTATCGGGTGCCGACGTTCATCAAGTATCCGAATCAATCTGTGTCACGTGTTTCGGATTGTGCAAGCTCAAACTTGGATATTCTTCCGACGATCATAGATGTGTTGGGGGTGACTACGGACTGGAAATTCACGGGAAAAAGCCTGAAATCATCATGCCCCGTGCGTTCTCAACGACCAATTGAATCAGCGACTGGTCAAATGACTTCACTCGAGACTGGATTCGATGACTTGATGTTGCGAGTGCAGTATTACGCAGAAATTGTTCCCAATGTTGGAGATGCTCGACGAATAGCGGCAGTTGGTGCATCAGCTGATCTAATTGGATTACCAGCGCCCCCGTCAGATGGGGAGTCCGTTGTTGCTCGCTGGCTGATTAATCGGGTCGATAGTTTTGAGGATGTCAAATCAGAACCAGGTTCATTTGCCCCTGTCGTCGTGTTGGGCGGGGTTTTATTGAACGAACCACTGCCTGAGGGTTCGGAAGGTATTTTAGTTGTTGACGGAATTGCAGCCGGCGTAGTCGGTGAATTCGGATTGGGGTCGGTGTATTTTGGGTTTCTGTCAGTGATTGATTATTCGCTTCTGACAGCTGGGAAACACAAACTTGAACTGCTGGTATACAACGGCGAGACCGGAACGATTACAACGGCTGGCGCACCAACCCCCAAGTAAGTCCCTTATCCCTGAATGAGACGGTTCCATGTCGGCAAATCTTGGAGAGCGACAACGGTTGAAGGGATAGCTCCTACGGGGACAGGGTGGCTGATTAGAAATCCCTGAGCCTTGGTGCAGTTCATTTCTACGAGTGCCCGCAACTGCAGGGCGTTCTCAACTCCCTCTGCCACCAGTTCAAGATTAAGCGCTTGACCCATGGCAATGATTGTTCTTACAAGTGATTGAGTGTCGCGATTACTGACAATTTCGTTGACAAACGCCCTGTCAATTTTGATGCGTTGAATTGGAAAACGTTGCAGAAGAGAGAGTGACGAATACCCTGTCCCAAAGTCATCAATAGCAATGCGAACACCGAGTGCCACGAGACGCTTTAGTGCCACGAGCGCCTGTTCTGGTTCGGTGACCATCACACTTTCAGTTATCTCAAGCCAGAGTTGATGTGGTGCGATTCCTGAACGTGCCAAGGCCTCACTGACGATGGAGACAAAGTTGGGATCATGCAACTGTCGGGGTGAGACGTTGACCGACATTGTGGCGTGGAGACCGCAAGCCCCACTGTCAATCCAGTGACGCAGATGCGTCAGGGCATCAAGAATGGCCCACGAACCAATCGGAACGATTGTTCCTGTCTCCTCGGCGATAGGAATGAATTCTGCGGGGGGAACCGTCCCTCCATCCAAACGATCCCATCGCATCAAGGCTTCAAAGCCGATAACTAGTCCTAATTCAACGTCAACGATGGGTTGGTGCACCAAATGCAGTTCTTTGCGCTCAAGAGCGCGGTAGAGCGCGGTTTCAACAGTAAGACGTTGAGTAATTCGTTCCAACATTGACTCGTCAAAGAGCGCAATGCAATTGCGACCGGCGTCTTTGGCGCGGTACATCGCTGTATCGGCATTGCGCAAAAGGTCTTCAGCGGATAAAGGTATGTCGTTCGGAGCAGTCGCGACGCCGACGCTCGCTGAAACAAACATGTCCCCTGGTCGAACTGCCAGCGGCTCTCGGAAGGCATCAAGTACTTTTTCGGCAAGCAAGACTGACTGCGTCGTGGTGTTGGTCGAGGCGTCAAGTACGACAAACTCGTCCCCTGAAATTCTGCCGACAAGGGCGTTAGCAGGTACTGCGTTCGTAAGTCGCTTGGCGACGGCTGACAACACATCGTCGCCAGCAGAGTGTCCCAGACTATCGTTGATATTTTTGAAACGATCTATGTCAATAAACAGCACAGTTGGTTGAGCATTGTTGGAACTTGAAAGATTGAGTGCCTTTGAGATGTGCTCGAGCATGAGGGTTCTGTTCGGGAGACCCGTAAGGGAATCCATTGAGGCGTTGTGCAAAAGCGTGGACTGGGCAACTGCGTTAGCCCGAACACTTTGAATGACTCGAGTAGTGACAGCGATAGCAAGCACTACAACGGAGATGGTTCTGATGAGTCGATCAGTTGCATCTTTGGAGTCAGTGATTGCCAAAACCAGCACTGGAACGACAAGTGAGACAGTAGTTGTGATGAGGCGTGTCATCAGTGCCGGCAATTGGCGTTGTTGGTCGGGTTTCAATAGTGAACGGATGCTCGGATGCAAGATTGCGGCAGAAACGGTACAAATAAATGCGATAAATAATGAGTGCAGAATATTTATGCCAATAATGCTTCCTCCGCGGGCGTTATATGACCGCAGGACATCAGCTGAGAATTGAAATGCTATTGCCAGAAAAATAAAAATTACAGAAGCGGTGTTCATGGAATCAGAAAACAAAAGAATCGCAAGTAGGAACAAAACAATTATGCTGAGGGCGAGAGATGTCCCTCGCAGGCCATTGACGAGGCTTGTTTCGGTGCTCTGGTCAATTGATGGCTGCAGCAATGTAACCCAAACAACGAGCCATACTCCGAGCCCCACAATTAGACTGTCGCCGAAAACACCTCGCGTGTCGGAGCCGAGTCTTCGACGAACCACGAGACCAAGTGAAACAATCAAAAATATTTGTAAAAATAATGAAAGAACTTGCCCTGTGATGCTCCAGTCCAAGTCGTTGGGTCGCCGCACGCTAATCAGGTGTTGAGCGACAACAAGAGCAGCAACGATTGCCGCGCCGCACCAGACGGTGGGGGTGACACGAAGAAGGACCGCACTGAGCACAAAAGCGACGGCCAGTCCAATTGCTGAACCAAGTGTGGCAAGCTCGGCGGGTCCAGAATCTAAAAAGAGATGGAATAGGGCGAGTCCAAGTCCAGTCCCAAAAAGAGTCCAAGACAGGATTGTCAGAGCCCTACGCACCTTGACATCCTGCCACTGCAAGAGGTCGCTGACTTGCTTTTAGGGGCTGGAAAACTTTTCCCACTAACTCGGCGGGTTGGTCTGTAGTCTTAGAGGAGATGTCCACAACCGTTCCTACTAGTACCGTTGTGATTCCCGGCGCTCATCTTGTGGTTGAGCTGCTAGGCCATAGAGATCTTTTTTTGCGTCGGATTGAAGACGCGTTTCCCGATGTTGCCATTTTGGTTCGTGGCAACGAGGTTGAGTTGAGTGGCCCTAGAGCCCACCAAGTAGGCAAATTGTTCGAAGAACTCGTGCTGTTGTTGCAGCGAGGCGAAAGAATTGATATTGCCGTACTTGATCGCAGCATTGTGATGGTGCGTGCAGAACAAAGACCAAGCGAGATCTTGACAAGTGACATCCTAAAAGGTGCCCAAGGGCGAATGATTCGTCCAAAGTCGGCGGGTCAAAAACGCTATGTGGATGCGATCCGAGATCACACCATTACTTTTGGAATTGGACCGGCTGGAACCGGTAAAAGTTGGCTCGCAGTTGCGATGGCTGTGCAAGCACTGATGTCGCGTCAGGTTCAACGAATAATCCTGACCAGACCAGCAGTTGAGGCAGGGGAGCGACTCGGATTCTTGCCAGGTGATCTCATGGCCAAAGTTGATCCATACTTACGACCCCTTTATGATGCGTTGCACGACATGGTAGATGCCGAAAATGTACAAAAACTGATTGAGCGCCAAAGCGTCGAAGTTGCACCGTTGGCCTTCATGCGGGGGCGAACTCTTAATAATTCATTTATCATTTTGGATGAAGCCCAAAACACTACGCCAGAACAAATGAAAATGTTTCTCACCCGAATCGGCTATGGCTCAAAAGTTGTGGTGACTGGCGATGTGACGCAAGTTGATATTCCAGATGGTCGTAGTGGTTTATCGGGCATTGAAAAATTACTCGGAGCAGTTGATGATTTGGCTTTTGTCCACCTTGATGGGACCGATATCGTAAGACACAAAATTGTGGCAGATATCGTTTCCGCTTACGAGCGTCAAAGCTCAAGTAAGACAAGCACGTCGTCCAGAAAATCCCAAACCGATGGATGATGGTAAACCCAAGGTTTCTAGCCGTCGTCGCTCAGGAGGCGATGGCGTTCCAGAAATATTTTGTGTTGACGAGCAAACCTATGCTGAGATTGATCTACCGCGCTGGCGTCTCCTTGCTCTGGCGACTCTTGAGGAGGAAGGAATTCGTGGCGCAGTGGAGTTGTCTGTGATGTTTGTTGACGAAGAAACAATCAAGGATTTGAATAATCAATATATGGGTAAAAACTCCGTGACAGATGTTCTTGCTTTTCCAATAGACAGTGCAGAGATAGTTGTCGCCCAAGGACCAGGCGCTGTCACGCGTAGCCCATCCCAGTCTCAGTTCGACATAAGCGACATTCCGTTGTTGCTCGGTGATGTGATTATTTGTCCAAGCGTCGCCAATCTACAGTCTGCGACACATGCCGGATCATATGAAGACGAACTTGCATTGCTCCTCGTGCACGGTATTTTGCACATTTTGGGACATGACCACGAAAATGACAGAGATACCCACGCTATGCGAGCCAGGGAAATAGATATCTTGCAAAAACATCACTGGAAAGCTTCCGTGCCGGCGGGCTTCAGACAAGAACACGCCCAATGATTGCCCAAGGTCTACAAAACTCCGATATCTGGATGCTGGTAGTGATATTCGGACTGCTGCTTTTTTTGATCTTTCTATCCATTGCTGAGATGGGACTGTCCCGAATGACTCGGCCCAAGGCCAACGCTCTTGCCGAGTCCGGCGCGCGCGGCGGCGATGCACTCGTCAAGTTGGTGATGCATCCCGAAAGGTGGGTCAACCCATTGCTGTTGGCAGTCAACGTGTCGCAGACAATTCAAGCAACACTGACGGGCGTTATTGCAGGGCGTCTTTTTGGAGCGGCAGGTGTCGCAATAGGGGTGACGCTCAACGTCATTGTATTTTTCGTACTGGCTGAGGCTGTGCCCAAGACCTATGCAATTCTCAACCCCGAGAGAGCAGCATTGATGACCGCTAGGCCTGCGACGATTCTCGTCGCCTCGGCTCCTCTCATGTTTGTATCGCGAGCTTTGATTGGCCTCACCAACATCATTGTGAAGGGCAAGGGTTTAAGGCAAGGCCCGTTTGTTGGTGAACAAGAGTTTCTTGGAATCGTTGAGGCAGCTGCTCACGATGAAGTGATCGAACATGAAGAAAGAGAGCTCATCGAGTCAATTATTGAATTTGGCGACACGATTGTGCGGGAGATAATGAAACCTCGCCCCGACTTTGTCTGTGTTTCTGACAAGATGACAATAAAGGTTGCTCTTGATGAGGCCTTTGAGCACGGGGTAAGTCGCTTGCCGGTATTAATCGAAGATGAGGACGGTAACGAAGACGTCCTGGGCCTGGCTTTTGCAAAAGACCTCATGCAACACGAGAGAAACGGTGGTGGCGATAATCTTGTGTCTTCTGTCTTGAGACCGGCAACTGTTGTGCCTGAAAATAAACCAGTATCAAAACTTATGCGAGAGATGCAACGGGATCATTTTCATCTTGCCATCGTGGCCGATGAGTACGGGAGCATCACTGGACTAGTCACTCTTGAAGACTGTTTAGAAGAGTTGGTTGGGGATATCGTCGATGAACATGATGATGAGGATCAGATGGTCACGTCATTAGTAAATGGTGAGTTCTTAGTTGACGGAGCATTAAGCATCTCGGATTTCAATGAACGGTTTGATCTGGATTTGCCTGATGAAGATTGGGATACGGTCGCTGGTTTTATTTTCGCCACGCTTGAACACGTTCCACGGGTTGGAGAGGCGGTTGATTTTGATGGCTGGAAATTCACCGCGGAAGAAGTCGAAGGTCGGCGAATCCGAAGCGTCAGGGTCTCTCCAGTGCTAGACAGAGAATAAGACACGATTCCTTAACAAAATTTTACAACTAGAGGCTTGTAATGGGTTGCCGATAATCTCGCCCTATGGAAATTTCGTTGACGGGTAAAGTTGCGTTGGTGACAGGTGCGTCGCGTGGAATCGGCTTGGCGATCGCTAAATCATTCGCTGAGTCTGGAGCCAAGGTGATGATGGTGTCGCGCAAGATCGATAAAAGTGCGATAGAGGGCATAAAAGGTGAGGTGGCGATCTGTCAGGCCAATGTCGGTAGTTTGGAAGCAGCCCAAGAAACGATTGCAAAGACGATAGCGCTCTTTGGGGGACTTGATATTTTGGTCAACAATGCAGCAACTAATCCCTATCTGGGACCAACAATGGAAGTAGATGAGGGTCGCTATGACAAGACATTCCAAGTCAATCTAAAAGCACCAATTTTTTGGAGTCAGGCTGCGTATCAACAGGCGATGAAACAAAAACCTGGCGTGATTTTGAATATCGCCTCAGTTGGTGGAGTCAGGGCTGGCGGTAATTTGGGAATTTACAATCTGACGAAGGCGGCAATGATTCATTACACAATGCAGTTGGCAGGAGAGATAGGTCCGACGCGGGTGGTCGGGATTGCACCCGGGCTGGTGAAGACTGATTTCGCGAGTTATTTGGTGGATAATTTTGGGGACAAACTTGCCGCAGCCCTGCCGACGAGACGTCTTGGGGAGCCCCAGGACATCGCCAATTTGGCAACATTTATGGTTTCAGATGCAGGGAATTGGATTACCGGCGAAACATACGTAATTGACGGCGGAGCAGGAACCAAAACTGGCGAGTGATTAGCGCGTCAGTTCCGACAATCGTGCATCAGCCATGTGGAGACGCTCTTCGGAGACTAAGTATTTTTGAGTAGTGAACGGATTGGTTTACCAAGTGAAGTGCGAGGGATTACATCGACAAAGTGCAATAGACGTGGTGCACAAAAAGCAGGAAGAGTTTCTTTTACGTGATCACGCAGTTGTTTGAGGGATGGACGGTCATTGCTTGAGACCACCCATGCTGTAACGACTTGACCCCACTCTGGGTCGACTGTTGCAGTGACGCAAACATCAATGATGGCATCGCACGTCGAGAGGGATTGCTCAACTACATGAGGCCAGATGTTTTCTCCCCCAGAAACAATTAGATCTGACCTTCTGCCGCTTACGCACAGAAGTTCGTTTTCAAAAAATCCAAGATCACCGGTTGGCAACCAGCCATCAGTAGTAAGAGATGAACTGCCATCTCGGTACTGGCGCATCATCATCGGACAGCGAAGTTGTATTTCTTGGTCGACGATACGGATATCGACTCCGTCAAGTGGGCGACCATCGTAAACGACACCACTGCCTGTCTCAGTGAGACCATAAGTGGTAACTACATTGTCAGGGAGTTGAATCGGTGGAGGTGATCCGCCCAAGAGAATCTTCCGATATTTAGATGGATCTATCCGCAGGAGGGCTGTAGAGACCAACGAAACGAGGGTGCATCCTTGTCTGGCGGATGAATCATAGATATCAACTGAGAAACTTGGAGCAACTTGAACTGCGGTGCCAAAAAGAATTGAGCGCAGCACAACACTCAGTCCACCAACATGGGAGAGCGGAAGACAAGCTAGCCAAGTGTCGGCGTCTGTCACGCCGAGGCGCGCACTCGTTGCGCTTGCACTGGCTTGGATTGCTGTGTGTGTGAGTACAACTCCCCGAGGTTCTCCGGTACTGCCACTTGTGGCTACAACGACGGCATCACCGGGCTCGGTCGGGCGACCAGGTAGTTTAGTTCGTTCCCCAGATGCAGACACAACGACTGTTGGTGCAACTGAGTCCAGAACCCGTTGACGCAATGTTTCGGGAAGACGCTGATCAAGCGGAAATACCGCGTCACCCATATCCCATGCACGATTGATCTGTTCAACAAAGGATGGTCCGGCAGGCAGATCAAGACAGACCAATTCATTCACAATCCGTAGCGTAGGGCTCAGTGACGCTTTGCGACTATTGCAGATGAAACACTGGTCAATATGGAGCCCGTTGAATCAAGTTCATCTTCAGGGGCGAAAGCATGGATTATCGGCTCGCGGCCACGCACTTTGGGGGCTGCCGTTGTTCCCGTCGCTGTTGGTGCGGCAACTGCTGTTGGTTCAGATGCTGTGTGGTGGAGGGCAGGGCTTGCGCTGCTTGTCAGTGTGGCATTGCAAATAGGGGTCAATTTTGCAAATGATTACAGTGACGGAATCCGTGGTACTGATGATGTGCGTGTGGGGCCACTACGTCTTGTGGCTTCCAAGACAAAATCTGCTCAGCAAGTTAAAAAAGCGGCCTTTTTGTCGTTGATGGTTGCCATGGTCGCAGGATTGATTTTGGCGATTGTCGTCTCATGGTGGTTGATAGTTGTCGGTCTCTGCGCGGTAATTGCAGCCTGGACCTATACAGGCGGACCGCGACCATACGGCTATGCAGGATTTGGAGAAGTTTTTGTCTTTCTTTTCTTCGGTGTCGTTGCCACTGTGGGCAGCACCTATGTATTGACTGCAAAAGCATCAGGTGAAGCAATATGGACAAGCGCGTTGGCTTCGATTGGAGTTGGGTGTTACGCGTGTTCATTGCTTGTTGTTAACAACTTGCGAGATATCCCAGGCGATACAGTCGCAAGAAAACGCACATTAGCAGTGCGAATTGGTGATGCAAACACACGGCATTTATTCGTATTGTTATTTGTTGTGGCCTTGATCGTTGTTCTGCTAGTTGCGATTCGTACATCGCCCGCGGCCTTGGCTGGGTTGTTGGGAGTGGTAGCTTCTTGGTCCCCAATAAAGACGGTGCGCAGTGGGGCGATCGGACAGAACCTAATCCCCGTTTTAGGGGCAACAGGCAAGGCACAGATTATTTTTGGTGCAAGTTTTGCGGCCGGTATTGCTTTAGCGATGTAGTCGCCCAAGAAAGTCATCTAGTAATTCCAGAAATTCTTGTGGTCGTTCTAGGTGAACGCTGTGACCTGAATTGAGAACAACTAATTCAGAGCGAATTAAATTGATGTGAAGTCGTTGAGCGAGGGCCACAAACTTCGGGTCTTTTTCGCCGACAACGAGCAGGGTCGGGCAACCGATATCGTTGAGTCTCTCCCACAATGATTCTTGAGATCCTGTTCCTGCGTGACGAAGGGACTCTGCAAGACCATCAACTGTGTTGCTCAGACGGATTGAACGTTGATTGTTCTGGGGTGTCAGAGTTGCAAACAGTTCCTGAGCCAACCATTCATCTACAAAGGCCTCTACTCCGATTGCGACGATCCGCTCTGCGAGAGCCTGATCGGACCTGAGGCGATCTTGGCGAATCTTTGGGTCTTCTAAACCTGCAGTCGCACTTACCAGCACCAGCGCGCGCGTGAGAGCAGGATGTTGCAGGGCAATATGTAACGCGATGCGTGCGCCAAACGAATAACCAACGAATACCGTGGGTTCATTGACCGCTGAAACTATTTCATCGGCAATTTCGCTGACCGAGAGGGTTCCATTTGCTGATTTTCCGTGACCGGGCAAATCCGGGGCGATTGTCTTGTAAGTTCGATTCAAGCTCTCCCTGAGCGTCTGCCATGACTCATGAGTTTGGGTAAATCCATGCAATAGGCAAAGGTTCTCCCCATTCCCATCTCGAGACATAAAAATTGTCATGTTTGTCGCGAAAGAATTCGCTCGATTAAAATCTCAAATGTTGACGGGTCTTGTGATCCTGGGATCAGAAACTGGTCATTGATGACGAATGACGGAACTGCAGTGATGTCATGCATGGCTGCACTTTGGATCTCATCAAGAACCTCCTCAATACCTTGCTTTGTCCCGAGCCACTGGCTGAGTTCATCACGGTTCATGCCACATTGCTCGCCGCAATCTGCGACGACCTCTGCATCCCCGACATTGAGCCCGTCAATAAAGTACGCCTTCATCAGGCGCTCTTTAAGAAGAGATTGAACCATCGAACCATGCTTGATGTAGGCGTAATGAATCGCGCGGTGGGAGAGCAGCGTGTTGGCTCGCTGTGCTCTATCCATCTGAAAATCAATACCAACTGCTGCTGCGGCTGCACTGACATGGTCGATAATTTTGCGAGCTTGTGCCTGGCCCCCAAACTTGCGGGCATAACCATCTATTGCTGGGGTTGTTGTGCCAATTGGTGCTGTTGGGTCGAGTTGATACGCCCGAAATCTAATCTCAATAGGAGTGGTGTTTCCTTTTGCTCGTAAATTGTCAATAGCAGTTTCAAATTGGCGTTTTCCAATAAAGCACCATGGGCAGACCACATCGGACCAGATATCAACAATCATGAATGACACGATAGAGCAATGAACGCATTCGGGGACGCCGCAGCCACCTTCTGTGCCACGATTGTTGATGAATGGCAGCGGAGTGGATTGACTACTGCCATTTTGGCGCCGGGGTCGCGTAGCACTCCGTTAGCCGTGGCACTGCTCAGAAACCCCAAGATTGATGTACATATTTTTCATGATGAGAGATCCGCGTCATTTGCCGCCCTCGGAGTGGGTTTGGCCCTCGGCGTGCCAGCAGTGTTGCTCTGTACATCAGGCACCGCGGCAACGCACTTTCATGCCGCCGTTGTAGAGGCACATCAAAGCGCAGTGCCATTGATTGTGTGCACCGCCGATCGACCACCTGAACTTCATGGTCTCGGTGCACCTCAGACAATTGATCAAGTCAATTTGTATGGTTCGGCGGTGCGGGAGTTCTTCGCTGTCCAAGTGCCATCGGAGCAGGATTCGCCAAATTGGCGCGCACTTGCGAGGCGAGCCTTTGCCATGTCGGTTGGTGCGTTGCCTGGCCCTGTGCACCTCAATTTGCCATTTCGGGAGCCCTTGCTTGGAGAAGTGGGCGAGCTGCCAGCGAGTGAGCAAGTCCCATCACTTGAGCAACTGCAATCGCAAAACTCACCAGAAGAGACAAATAGTTCAGACCTCCAACAATTAGTAAAAATGATCGCAGGCAAGCAGGGAGTATTTATTGCAGGAAAAGGTTCGACTACGGCGGTCGGTCAACTGGCAGGGTTGTTGGAATGGCCAATCTTGGCGGACCCTCGAAGCGGACTACGCTCACCTCGGTGGCCGTCAGTTGTTGCATTTGATTCTCTGCTCCGTGTCGGAGATTTTGTCGATGCTCATCGACCAGAAATTATTATTCGCATCGGCGAACCACCAGCATCAAAGATATTGAGCCAATGGATCTCGGCCTGCAATGTTGCAGTTATTCAAATAAGTCCTGATGCCCGTATTTTTAATGCCGAAAAATCAGTAACCCTCAATATCACCGCAGACATTGAAGCATTTTTCACCGCTTTGCTAGCACAAGTAACACCGTCGACTAAATCGGCATGGTTGACAGGCTGGCTTGATGCAGAGAACCTTGCCCAGCAGGCAATATCTGACAAATTGGCAACAGAATGGAGCGAACCTGCGATTGCTCGGATGGTGTCAGTCGAGCGCAACGGTGCCTTGATGGTGTCTTCATCCATGCCGATCCGAGACGTCGAATGGTTTGGGGCTCCTGACGACAGTCACATCCTCTACAGCAATCGGGGAGCCAATGGCATCGACGGAGTAGTCAGCACGGCAGTTGGTATTGCGATGGTGTCGTTTGATCCGACTTATTTGTTGATTGGCGACATCGCCTTTATTCACGACTCAAATGGCTTATGGAACCTTGCTGATCGCAATGTTGATTTAAGAATAGTCGTTGTGAATAATTCTGGTGGGTCAATTTTTAGCTTCTTACCGCAGGCCCAAGTGCTTGACCATTTGGAATTTGAGCAAATTTTTGGAACGCCACACTCAGTTGACATCTGCAAACTGGCGCATTCGTACGGGGTTGCGGCCGTGCAGGTAACCTCACTTGCTGACTTAAGAACCGAACTTCAGCACAGTGGCCCCGTGGTCATTGAGGCAGTTACTGATCGGTCCAGCAATGTGGCTCAACATGACGATCTAAATGAATCCGTGGCAATCGCGTTGCACAACAATTAAGGGCAAATCCCCGTGCAAAAAATGTTACGGTCTGATAATTGCCGACAGCATTGCTTGAAACTTTGCTTGGGTTTCGGCCAGTTCGGCTTCTGGTTCACTTTTGGCGACGATGCCCCCTCCAGCCAGGAGTCGCGCTGATTTTTTATCTTTGCTGAGTTGCGCGCAGCGAATTGCAACAGCCCACGTTCCATTTCCGAGAGAATCTATCCATCCCACTGCGCCTCCGTAATTGCCACGACTCATGCCTTCAACGGCGGTGATGAACTCAATCGCTTCTGCTGACGGATAGCCACCGAGCGCTGGTGTTGGGCATAGGGCGCGAGCCAATGTCAGCACGTGTGTGGCAGGCTTGTTGAGTTGTCCAACAACAGCAGTGCCCAAATGTTGAACGTTGGCAACAGAAACAACGCCAGGTTCAGGTTGCCAATCCAAAAAAGAACAATATGGCAGCAGTGTGTCGTGCACCATGTCGACAACAACTCGATGTTCAATTTGATTTTTATCGCTGGCTTGCAAATCTGCTGCCAATTTTGAGTCCGTGATTGGGTCGCCAGTTCTGCTTGTTGTGCCAGCGAGGGGATGGCTGGTGACGGTCAAGTTGTCTACTGCAACTAGCAATTCAGGGGAGGCGCCGATAAACCCGTCAATGGAGTAGCGATAGCTAGAGCCAAAAGTTGAACGCAGACGAAGCAATAACTTATGCACGTCAATCTCGGTGTCACTAGAAACCAGAATATCTCGTGCGATGACGGCTTTTACGAGTACTCCAGAGCGCACCGCATCACGGGCTGCAGTGACAGCCCCAAGGTAGGTGCTGATCGGCGTTATTGGTGAAATAGTGAAAGAATTTGCCGATGGAACCAAGACTTGGACTTTCAGAAGGTCGTCAATTGCTTGCTGGACGTGTTGTTCAGAGCACTCAATCTCACTCAGCGCAACGATTGTCAAAGTGTTGTGACCAGTGCTTTGTTTGCGCACAATTATTTTTGGTATCACAAAATATGATTCATCTGATTTGAGAAATGGGATGACTCCAATAGCAATCGGGTCTGGTGTTTGCGAGCCGACTTGTACGACGTTTGCGAGCGCCTCTATAACAAGTGATTCCGTTGTTCTGAGGGCAACCCCGCGGCCTGCAATACCTACTCCATCTCTGACAAAAAGAAAGCCGTCCCCGCGTGCGACGTCATTGAGATCAACAACAAAGTCCAATTGCCGGGTGGTTGCAAACATTAGATACTACGAGTGCCATGCAGAAGTTGGGTCAGCCCACCAGATAAATCATGGTGTGACGCATCAACAAAGCCCGCACTTACAATTTGTTGGAGCAAGACATCTGAAGCAGGGAGGTAGGAGACGCTGCGCGGAAGATAGCGATAAGCGGCGCGATCGGAGAGCAAGGCGCCAATCTTGGGAACAATTTTTCCAAAATAAATGCTATTACCTTGACGAATAAACCAGTTTTTAGGAACACCAACATCTAACAAGGAAATACGACCACCCGGACGTACGACACGAAATAATTCGGCGAAGAATAGTGGTAGATCCACCAAATTGCGGAGTGCAAAACCGCAGATGACTCCATCGACGCTTCTATCAGCCAACGGCAAGCGCAAGATGTCTGCTTGGATTCGTGGCGCTCCACTTGTGTCATTTGACAACATGCCAAATGAAAGATCAATAGAAACTGGGTTGTGTCCCATCTTGGCTAGCTCAAGACAGAGATCCCCGGTGCCCGAAGCAAGATCTAAAACAAGGCTTCCGCTCGCCAGACGGAGATCTTTCACCGCTCGTTTGCGCCATCTTGTATCAAGTCGGAAAGTCATGATGCGGTTGACGAGGTCGTAACGCGGGGCGATTTTGTCAAACATGGCCTGCACCATGAGCGCTTTGTCTTCACCTTGGGGAAGTGATTCTCGGTCCCAGAGGCTTTCGGGTGGCTCATCAGACGAAGGTCTCACGATGTAAAGGCTAGAGCCCAAAAATGATGAGTGTCTGCTTGGACTCGTCACTTTATTTGTTATTGCGTAAGACTTAGGGCGTCTTATTTGGGGGGCTTTATTATGATTGACTTTACACTCGCGCCTGAACATGAAGAGATCCGCCTACGGGTGCGTGATTTTGTCGACAACACTATTCGCCCAGCCATTGAGCCATTTGGCCATCGTGAAGAAATGGCGTCGGAAGATCATGGCAAGTACATTCGAGAATTGATTGGCTTGCGAAAAGAAGCCGTGAAGCAAGGCTTGTGGCTTCCTCACATGCCCCCTGAATGGGGTGGTATGGGACTCGGACACGTTGCGCTGGCAATGGTGCAAGCTGAGTCAGCAAAAACTCGTGTCGGGCCATGGGTGTTGAACTGCCAGGCTCCAGATGAGGGCAACATGCACACTTTGCTGCATTGGGCGACAGATGAGCAAAAACAGAAATACCTCAAGCCTCTTTGTGATGGAGTTTCATCCTCATGTTTTGCGATGACTGAGCCCGAGGTGGCTGGTTCGGATCCGACTTTGATTCGGACGAACGGAGTCAAAGACGGTGACGAGTGGATCCTGAACGGACATAAGTGGTTCATCTCGGGGGCAAACCGCGCAAAGTTTGCGATCTTGATCGCTCGAACTGAAATGGACGTTCCTGATGGCTCTCGCGGGGCAAATACCGCATTCATCATCGACCTTCCGATGGAGGGCTGGAACAATGTGCGCGAAGTTGAGACGATGCACGGGCCCGGTGGTCACAGCGAAATCATGATTGAAGACCTGCGCGTTCATGACTCTCAAATATTGGGCGGACGAGGCAACGGACATCGATTAGGTCAATACCGATTAGGACCTGCCCGACTAGCCCACTGTATGCGGTGGATTGCTCAAGCGGAGATGGCCCTAGACATGATGGTCGACAGATCGCTGAAGCGTTACTCTCATGGTTCATATTTGGCCGAAAAACAAGGCGTGCAGTGGATGATTGCAGATTCGGCAATGGAGATGTATCAGTGCAAACTAATGGTCTTGCACGCCGCCTACAAGATTGATCGTGGAGATGATTTTCGAACAGAAGTATCAATGGCCAAGCATTTTGTCGCCAACAGTTTGAACCGCATTATTGATCGCGCCATCCAGGTGCACGGAGCATTGGGGTATTCCACTGACACACCACTCGCCAATATGATGCAACACGCGCGGTGGGCGCGCTTTGCTGATGGTGCTGACGAAATTCATCAGATGCGCATCGCAGAAAATACGATCAAGGCTTTTACTGACAACGGTACAACGCGCAAGGCAACAGGGGATTTGCCGCTGTAACTACCCTTGGGTCTCACTCGCAATTTGTTTAGCCCATCGGTAATCAGCCTTGCCAGATGGCGAACGAACGATCTCGTCCACGAACACGAATGCCTTTGGCAATTTGTAGCGCGCAATGTACTGCGCTGCATGTTCTTTTAACGCTGCGGCATCAGCAGTGTGTCCCGAACGAAGCCGAACGACAGCAACAACCTCGTTACCCCAGCGATCGCTTGGACGACCAGCAACAACGCAGTCATAGATACTGGCGTGTCCCTTGATGGCGGCCTCCACTTCTTCGGCAAAAATTTTCTCGCCTCCTGAGTTGATGGTGACTGAATCACGCCCGTGGAGTTCAACCAAAAGGTCGGCAGTGACCTTGGCGCGATCGCCAGGAACTGCGTAGCGAACCCCGTCAATGACTGGGTATGTACGAGCAGTTTTTTCTGCATCCCCGAAATAACCCAGTGCTAGACGACCACTTTTGGCAAGCCATCCCAATTCAGAATGACCAGGCTCCAGTACGCGACCAAGATCCTCCGACAGGATGTGATTTTGATCCGATAGTGCGAATGTTCCTGTCGTGGCTTTGCCTCCGGCCGTGACTTGAGCAAGTTGGCCCCCAGCCTCGGAGGAGCCCAGACCATCAATCACGATGACCGACGGGAGGTGACTTTGAAACTCTTGTTTTAGATGGGCTGACAAAGGTGCGCCACCGGAAAGAATTGAGAGCAGCGAACTCAAATCGTACGACCGATTCACCAGACCATCAAGCAAAGGCCGCGCAAAAGCATCTCCGACAATCAGCAAAAAGTTGGCTTTTTCTTTTTCAATCAGACTCCAGATGTCGTGAGGGTCGAGTCGTTCAGGTATCGATTGCACAATTACGGTGCCCCCACCGTTCCAAATGCGAAAGCTAACCCAGTGTCCTGCTCCATGCATAAATGGTGGTGATGCAATGGCGCGAAGTCCCGTGTTTGCCTCCGCCAGGAAATCCTCAATCGTCGAGGCCGTCTTTGATCCACCAAAACATTCCGTCAGGGCATCGGCGTTGCGCCATAAAACACCCTTTGGCATTCCTGTAGTGCCACCCGTGTACAAGATGTATAAATCATCACCGCTCCAAACAACGTCAGGCTTTTTTGCAGATGATCGGGATAGGGCATCTTCGTACCACACCGCACCGGGGATTAGTTCGTTACTGCTGTCATCACGAACCTGGATGATGACGCGTAGTCGCTCAAGACTAGGAAGAACTTCTGTCAACAGCGGGGCGAACTGAGAATGGACGACAATCGCAGTTGCCTGAGAATCATTGAGTAGGTATGTCAGCTCCTGAGCGACGTAACGATAATTTACATTGAAGGGCGCAACGCGGGCTTTAAGCGCCCCGAGCATCGTCTCTAGATATTCGTTGCCATTATGTAAATAGATCGCTAAATGGTCTTGTCCAGATTGATGACCCAATAAATTCTCACGCTCCGTATGACATCCGAGGTTTTGAGAGATCAGGTAATTGGCTAGGCGTCTCGTTCGGTTTGTGACCTGCGACCAAGTGAATCTTCTGTCACGAAAAATCAAACATTCTTTGTCGGGTTGCATAGCCGAAATTGCTTCATGCAGTTCGGCGACATTTACTTGGGCAATAGGCATATTTGCCATCAAAGACATTGGGAAAGAGTAATCAAGGCATGGAATAGATCCGCTATGGAGGTGCTCTTGGTCAATGACGGCGTAGCGTAGCGACATGACAATTTATGACCACAAGCCCTTGTTTGGGGTATTTGTACCGCAAGGCTGGAAAATGGAACTCGCTGGTATCGAAGGTGCCGCTAACAAATGGAATAGGGCCGTTGAAATCGCCATCAAGGCCGAGGAACTTGGGTTTGACTCCATTTGGGTTTACGACCATTTTCATAATGTGCCGATTCCAGCGCATGAGGCCGTCTTTGAATGCTGGACAACAATGGCGGCGATTAGTCAACGAACAAGTCGCATTCGCCTTGGTCAAATGGTTGGCTGCAACAGTTATCGCAATCCATCCCTGTTGGCAAAGATTACGTCAACAGTTGATGTGATATCTGGCGGTCGACTGGACTGGGGTATCGGCGCTGGCTGGTATGAAAATGAGTACAAGGGTTATGGGTTTGAATTTCATAAACCCTCAGATCGGATTGGAATGCTCAAAGAGAGCGTTGAGATTGTGAAGTCAATGTGGACGAACGCAGAAACCAACTATGACGGCAAGCACTACAAGTTGATACGTGGCAACTGTGATCCAAAGCCACTGCAAACACCACACCCACCAATTTGGATTGGCGGAGGTGGCGAGCAACTCACATTGCGAGTCGTGGCCCAACATGCCGATGTCTCTAATTTTGGAAGTTCTGTGGAGGAGTTCACAAAAAAAAGGGCAATTCTGCAGGAACATTGCAAGGTTGTGGGTCGTGATGAGGCCGAGATCCGAAAGACCGTATCAAGTGAAGTTTTCATTCGCGAAACCGAAAAAGAAATTGTGGCGGCAGGTTCGCGCAGCATGTCCGGTGAATCGCTGGAAGTTTGGCGTGAAAAAGCGTTAGTCGGCACACCAGAGCAGGTAAGTGAGAAAATTGCGCGTTACCTGGCCGCAGGTTGCACTGGATTCATTCCGTGGTGTCCCGACTATCCATCAACGCAAACAATTGAATTGTTTGCGCAAAAGGTAATTTCAAATTTTCGTTAGACGTAGTAACGAAAAATAACCTCGGCCACACAGGATGGCTTCGCTGAGTCCTTGACCTCGAAAGTGGTCTCAAGTGTTACTTGCACACCGTTGGCGATTTCTTCAACATTCAGTAATTTGACTCCGGCCCGAAGAGAAGAACCAACGGGCACGGGCGACGGGAACCGAACTTTATTGCAGCCGTAATTGACTCCCATTGAAAATCCACTGACTGTAAAAATTTGAGGCAGAAGAACTGGACCCAGAGAGAGAGTGAGGTATCCGTGGGCGATTGGCCCACCAAATGGGCCGGCTGTTGCCCGCTCAACATCAATGTGAATCCACTGGTGGTCGCCCGTGGCGTCGGCGAATATGTTTACTTGCTCTTGCGTTATGGTCTCATACTCGGAGTAGCCAAGATGTCGCCCGACAAGTTTTTTGAGTTCTGCTGTTCCGTTGATGCTTCTTGAGGTCATCTCTTGAGTCTGCCACGAAACTGGGATTCCCAAAAAATTGGCAGTTTGTTCGTTGAGTAGTCAAAAGTCTGCTAGGAAATACCCCTATGCCTGACTTCCTGAGCACTTATGCCCAATTGCAGCCCCAAAAAGTTGCAGTAATCGACGACCGACCCAATGCACCGCTTCGAGTTCTGACATGGTCTGAGTTGAATATTCAAGCCAACAAGTTGGCGAATGTTTTATTGGGCTCTGGTGCCGCTGAGGAGGGAACCAAAATGGTTTGGTGCGGGCCGAACTCGATTGGGATCGTGATCATGATCAATGCGACAAGAAAATTAGGCGTTACTGCTGTTCCATTGAATTATCGACTGTCAGACGACGAGGCGGCCTATGTCACAGATCATTCTGATGCGACGGTCGTCTTTGTTGATGCCGAGTACGCCAATACTTTCGTGCGAATTCGTGATCAACTGCCCAAGGTAAAACAAATACTTGTTTTTGATGGGATCGCCCCGAGCGGAATGAACTCAGCAGATGATTTGATGTTGCATGCATCAAGTGATGAGCCGTCTATCCCACTCGATCGAGAACCAGGCGGGACGATGATCTACACATCTGGAACAACGGGCAAGCCCAAAGGTGCGTTACGAACATCCTCGGGCTCAGCAGAGCAAGGGGCAGCTTTGTTGGCCCATATTGGTTATTCCACGGAAGATGTTTACATCACGACCGGACCGCTTTATCACAGTGGACCTGGCGGGTTCATGGTGACTGCGCAAGCGATGGGGCAAACCGTTGTTTTACAACGCAAGTTTGAGCCTGTTGATTGGTTGAGGCTGGTTGACGCCTATAAGGCAACTTCAACTTTTAGCGCTCCAACTCCGATTCGAATGGTATGTAATCTTGATTCACAGGTAAAGGAAAAATTTGATCGAAGTTCTATGCGGATCATGATTGCCAATGCAGCCCCATGGAGTTTCACGCTCAAAAAGATGTATCTTGCTGATTTCCCAGCAGATTCACTGTTTGAGGTCTATGGAAGCACTGAACTCGGAGTCAATTGCGTGCTTCGTCCAGAGGATCAGTTACGCAAGCCTGGCTCGTGCGGCAAGCCATCACCGATGGTCGAGATCAAACTCTTCGATGACGAGGGCAACGAAGTTATTGGATTCGGACCTGATAACCCGGGTGAATTATTCGTCAAAAGTCCTTCAGTATTTGCAGATTATTACAAGCAGCACGATAAATACATGGCTGATCGAAGAGATGGATATCAAACGGTTGGCGACATTGCATATCGCGACGAAGAGGGATATTTTTATATTTGTGACCGCAAAAAAGACATGATTATTTCTGGGGGAATGAACGTCTATCCAGCCGAAATTGAGGCTGTTTTGGAGAATCACCCAGATATTTACGAAGCTGCTGTTTTTGGAATTCCGAGTGATGAGTGGGGCGAATTGGTTCATGCAGTGGTTGTAAAAAGACCTGGCTCTGCTTTGACCGAGCAAGACGTCAATGCCCACACTCGGGTGCACCTGGCAAGCTACAAAATTCCCCGCTCACTGTCGTGGTCTGAAGAGTTGCCAAAAACTGGTTCGGGCAAGATTTTAAAGCGCGAGTTGCGAAGTCCGTTTTGGGAGGGACGCTCAAGCCAAGTTTGAGTTCAGTAGCCTAAAAGGATGCGAAGCGGCTTTGTGACTTTTGTGGGGCGACCCAATGTCGGAAAATCCACCCTTCTAAATGCGATTTGTGGAGAAAAAGTCAGCATTGTGTCCAATAAGCCCCAAACCACTCGCACCCGCATCAGGGGCGTCTGGAACCGTGGCGATACTCAGATTGTATTTGTTGACACTCCTGGAATTCATAAGCCCGTGAGCGCTCTTGGAGAGCGTGTAAATGCCACGGCCCTCGACGGCGCAGATGATGTTGACGTCGTGTGCCTCTTGATTGATGCAACCGAACCATTTGGGCGTGGTGATCGATGGGTTGCCGATCGAATTGACATTTCAAAGGCCTTCGTTATTGTCAACAAAACTGATCGTGCTTCGCCGTCCAAAGTGCTCACACAATTAGGAGCCGTTGGTGCGCTAGGTGCAGCAGAGTATTTCCCTGTATCGGCTAAAAACGGACAAGGGGTGGATGTGTTGTTGGCCAAGTTGTCAGATCGGATGCCAGACGGACCAAAATATTTTCCTGATGGCATGATTACGGATACTCCCGAAGCGCAATGGGTAGCCGAACTGGTCAGAGAACAGTTGCTACATCTTCTTGAGGACGAATTGCCATATTCAATTGCGACTCGCGTCACGCAATGGGAATGGCCGTTAGTGAAATGTGAAATTATTGTCGAGCGTGAAAGTCAAAAAGGCATGGTGATTGGCAAAAGTGGGGACTTGTTGAAAAAAGTCGGAGTAGCGGCACGCGCTCAGATGCCAGACGGTGCTTATCTCGAACTAAAAGTGGTGGTCGATAAAAATTGGCAGCGCAACGCCGAAAAGGTGCGGCAATTGGGTTACTGAACTTGAGCCACAGGTGACCCATACTCATGGCTCACGGGTGGGTTGCAATATGACAAAGACCGAATGCCGGTCATTGAGTGATACGGCGCAAAAAATTTTCGACTTCTTCACGCTTGCGAGTTCGTGTCATGGGGGGCATCACTCCGAGCAATTTGGAGCGATAATTCATCGTCGCAAGTCGTCTGTCAAGCACCGCCACAACGCCCATATCGGTGGTACTGCGTATCAGTCGGCCCGCAGCTTGAGCCAATGATGTGGCGGCGAGGGGTAAGTCAATAAGTCCGAAACTATCCTGGCGGCCAACGGCGTCACGGCGGGCCTCAAGCAATGGGTCGTCGGGTCGCGGGAACGGAAGTTTGTCAAGAACAACAAGGGAAAGCGTTCGACCAGGGAGGTCAACTCCTTGGAAAAATGATTGTGACGCAAAGATGCAAGATGCTTCATCTTCAAGAAAGATTTTAATCATTTGGGAGCGGGTATTTTCAGCAGAAGTCAGAATCGGAAATGGTACGCGCAAACGCAAGGCTGCAGTTGCCGCGTTCAAGGCTTTGTTGCTCGTGAAAAGCGCCAGCGTGCGGCCACCGGCCGCTGTAATAAGAGCTTCAAGTTCGTCGTGTACGAATTCTTCGAACTCTCGTGAGTTGCGATCCGGAAATTCAGGTGAGCAATATAGAAGTGCATTTTTTTCGTAGTCAAAAGGGCTATCAACACTAATTTCATCTGTTCGTTCGAGGGGCAGACCCACCCGAGACGGGAGCGTCATGGGCACTGTGGCACTTGTGAGAATTGCGAGATGGTCCTGCCAGACCGCGGTGTCAAGAACATTTCCTACGCTAAGAGGACTAATGCGCAGAGAAGGTCGTTCAGGAGATCCTTCCACATAGGCGACATAGTTATTGACCATTCCAAGGGCAACGTCAATCTGCTCCGCAAGTCGGTTGCACTGGGACTGGGCGCGCTGACGCCGTTGACTCGTGTCAAGGTCGTCAGAGGTGATGTTGCGCAAGGCATTGAGTAAATCGTTGAGAGCAAGGCGGGCTTGATTGAGCGGAGTGACGACAAAGTCGGGCAAGGGGCTGGAGAGTCTTTTGCCGACGTGGGGTGAAAGGGCCACGCTGAGTTTGTCAGAAGCGTTGAGAAGATCGTCAGTAGTGGCACTTGTGAGAATTCGGCGAATCACGGCAGCCAAAGCAGCAAAAGTGCTTGGATTGAGTTGCGCTCCAACGGTGTCGCTCATGATTGCCTCAAGTTGGTGCACCTCGTCAAAAATCACAATGTCGTGAACCGGCAACAGACCACCACCTCCTGCAATGTGTAGACCATAGAGATGAAGATTGACGACCGTGACAGCAGATGCAGCCGCGTTATCACGAGCTCTTTCAGCAAAACAACGCTCGCCAATCGGGCACTTTGAAGCTCCTGGACATTCGTCGCTCTGGACAGTGACGGCAAGCCGCGTGCGGTCCAGGACGGCATTTGGCAGTTCTTCCATGTCTCCAGTTTTTGTCTTTTTTGCCCACGCAATGACATCTTTGACTTCGCGTTTGGATCGCTCGCTCAACTCATCAAAGTCAAACTGATCGTTGGTCTTTTGGAGTTCGTCAAGGCGCTGCAGACAGACATAGTTGTTTCGACCCTTGACCACTGCCCATGAAAAGTCGATTCCGAGATGCTTTGCTAGTTGGGGCAAATCTTGTCGATTAAGTTGGTCTTGGAGCGCTTTTGTTGCCGTTGCGACGACTGTTTTTTTTGAACTCAAGATTGCAGGCACCAAGTAAGCGAGTGATTTTCCGATGCCTGTTCCGGCTTGGGCGATGATGTGCCGCCTCTGGGCTAATGCGTCTGCAATCGCCCGTGTCATGTCGTCTTGTCCAGGACGCTCTTCTGATCCTGCAAGACTTGCAGTGACACGGTGAAGTGCGATCACGGCTTGTTCGCCAGCATTGGGTGTCATGGCTAGATGTTCGAATTCACAAGTGCAATTGCAGCATCTAATTCGGAGGCGTTGAAATCAGGCCAAGTGCGCTCGGTGAAGTAAACCTTGGCACCTGCAATTTGCCAGAGCAAAAAATTTGAGATTCTGGCTTCGCCCGAGGTTCGTACAACGACATCTACTGGCGGGACACTGGGGTCGTACATATTGGCGGATAATAAGTCAGGGGTGATTGCCTCTGCGGAACGCAAAGCGATCTGGGATGCTCGGACGAGTTCGGCTCGGCTGCCGTAATCAAAAGCCACAGTCACCACCAATCCTGAATTTCCTGCGGTGTCGGCGATTGCCTTTTTGATTGCTTTTTGGATGAAGACCGGCGTCAGAGCACCAGGCTCATCAAACGGACGACCGATCCATCGAATTGAGGCATTTTTGTCGTTGAGTTCAGTGATGCGGCCGAAGAGTTTTTTATGTAGCGACAAGATGTGACGAACTTCGGTTCGCGGTCGCACCCAATTTTCGGTGGAAAACCCAAACACTGTCAGCCACCCGACATTGCGCTCGGCAGCGGCGCGCACGATGGTGGCAAGAGTCTCTTCTCCAGCGGTATGCCCGTCGGTTCTGGGCAACCCACGCCGCCGTGCCCAGCGTCCGTTTCCGTCCATAATGCAGGCCACATGGAGGGGTCTTGGAGGCGTGGACATAACAACGCCACACTACTGAGAGGGTTGTGCCAAGTAGTCGCACTGATGCAGATTTGAGTGCGAGACTAAGAAGATGGGTATCCAAAAAAAGTCGCCTTCAAAAAAAGCCCAGAGCGACTCGCTCGGATTATCTCCACTTGAGCATGTCGTGATCGCTGCGGGCACCCCCCAAGAATGGCGAAATTTTGGGTCTAGTGACTGGGGGAGCCGTCTTGATGACATAGTTCGGGGGGCTTCAGTCGGAGGTGCACGCTGGATCACGCTTCTCCCTCACGGAGGTGATGTTTTGACGGTTGCCGAGAGAGAAGAATTTTTCAAAGTCATTGGAGACGCGGTACCTCTCGGGCTTGTTGGAACCGAGCATCTCATGCGTGGTGTTTGGCAGAAGTCATCGGGCTTGAGTGTGATTATTGATCCATCTCCGCAAGGAAGGATTCGTTTCGCGATGATTCTTGAGTCCTTGCGTGCTGACCAAATGGGGCCTGAGGACCTCAACGAATCAGTATTGGCAACTTGCGTAATGACACCAGCCGATGTTGAACCAGATTTAGTTGTAGTATTCGGACCGCCTGACCAATTGCCAAGTTCTTTGATATGGGAACTGGGATACAGCGAACTCGTGTTCTTGGACTTGAAGTGGGATGACTTGTCGGCATCTCATCTAGAACTTGCAGTTGACGATTTCGATCGTCGCCACAGACGGTTTGGGGGACTCGACTCATGAGTCTCTACCGCGAAAAAGCGGTGGTTTTGCGCAGTTATAAATTCGGTGAATCTGATCGCATTGTCGTCATGTTGTCTGAAAACTCGGGAAAAATTCGGGCAGTTGCCAAGGGTATCCGCAAAACAACATCGCGTATTGGAGCTCGTCTTGAAACACTCAGCCATGTAGACGTGCAACTTTATCGGGGTCGCGATCTCGACACTGTCCGTCAAGTCGACTTGATCGACACTCATACCGCTTTGAGAATAAATCTAAAAAGGTTGGAGCAAGGTTTGTCGATGGTTGAGGCGGTCGACAAACTGACCCCTGATCGTGAACCAGTGCCGCACGTCTACACCATGCTGTCGCGAGCGCTACGTTCACTGAATGATGCTGCATCTCCGTTGATTGTCGGGGCTTTTTATTGGAAGCTACTTTCGTCAGAAGGGGTCGCACCAGCCCTTGATGATTGCGTACGTTGTGGAAGTTCGACAGAACTTTGCGCTCTCAACATGCAAGAGGGTGGAATCCTGTGTCGATCATGTCGTTCTGGAACTGCAGTATCTGATGCGGCGCTCAATATATTGCGTCAGGTGTCTAGTGGTGGACTAGCCACAGCCCTGACCCTAGATGAGTCTCCGGCGGTGAGAGAAGTGAACCAACTCGCAATGGCGCTGATGGAAGCCCACCTTGAACGCAAGTTAAGAAGCGTCGGTCTTTTTGACCGACATCTGTAGGCTTATCTGCTATGCCAGCGCAAGAATTAGATCAAGTTGTCAACTTGTGTAAGCGCCGTGGCTTTGTTTTCCCGAGTGCCGAAATATATGGCGGTTTTCGTTCGTCTTATGACTACGGTCCGCTTGGTTCACTAATGCTTCGCAATGTCAAAGATGCATGGGTGAGAACGATGGTGCAGTTGCGCGATGATGTGGTTCTGGTTGATGCTGCGATTTTGGGTCCTCCGCAGATCTTTGAAGCAAGCGGTCACTTGGCAAATTTCAGTGACCCTCTCGTGGACTGCACTGTATGTAAGCGTCGCTTTCGAGAAGACCACCTAGATGAGAGGGATTGTCCGCAGTCAAAGAAAGGGTGTGCTTTCACTGAATCACGTGGATTCAACCTCATGTTCAAGACTGTCGCCGGACCAGTTGAGGGGAGCGGTGCCGAGGTCTATTTGCGTCCCGAGACTGCGCAAGGAATGTTCGTCAATTTTGGCAATGTCTTGCAAACCAGTCGCAAGCGTCCTCCATTTGGAATTGCCCAAGTGGGCAAGAGTTTTCGTAATGAAATTACTCCAGGAAACTTTATATTTCGGACTCGCGAATTTGAGCAGATGGAGATGGAATTTTTTGTACCACCTGCTGATTCGGCGCAGTGGTATTCATATTGGTGTACCGAAAGACTTGAGTGGTACGTCAATCTGGGCATCCCGCGCGAAATGCTTCGACTGAGACCGCATGCTGCAGATGAGCTTTCACATTATTCGGCTGGCACGAGTGATGTTGAGTTCTTGTTTCCCTGGGGTTGGGGAGAACTAGAGGGAATCGCGCAACGCACGGATTACGACCTAACTCAACACTCAACACACTCGGGTAGCAAACTTGATTTTTTTGATCAAGCAACGAATGAGCGGTATGTACCGTATGTAATCGAGCCAGCAGCAGGTGCCAATCGCACGATGGCAGCGTTTATGTTGGCGGCATACGACGAAGACATTATTAATGATGAGCCCCGCACAGTGTTGCGATTACACCCACGGCTTGCTCCTTATAAAGTTGCAGTCCTGCCGCTCTCAAAGAAAGAAACACTGACACCACTGGCCAAAGACATTTATGCTTCCCTTAGCAGCAGATACATGGTGGACTACGACGAAACCCAGGCCATTGGGCGTAGATATCGCCGACAAGACGAAATCGGCACGCCACTTTGCGTGACCGTAGACTTTGAGTCACTCGAAGACGATGCGGTCACAATCAGAGAGCGAGACACCACGCAACAGGTGCGGGTATCCATTGCTGGTCTGCTGGATGAATTAGGTAAGCGACTCGGCTTTTAGATGATCCATATCGGGCGACTAGTGTTACTCGGGTTGAAATAATCGACTAACAAACAGAACGGACAAATGATGAAAAAAGTAGCAGTAGCAGCCAAAGTGCCAGCCGCCCCCGGAAAGGGTGCCGAACTTGCAGAAGCACTGCAGTTTGCCCTTGACAATGTTGTCTCAGAAAAAGGCACATTGTTGTATATCTTGCATGCAGACGCCACGGACCCTGACGTGTTGTGGATGTATGAGTTGTACGAGTCCCAGGACGACCTGACATCACACATGGGCTCGGATTGGTTCAAACAACTTGGTCCCAAGATGGCCCCACTGATGGGTGGTCGTCCTGAATTGACTTTCTTGACACCGATTGCTGGCAAGGGTCTATAGCTCGCAAAGATCATGTTGTGACAAGCACATATCTAGACAGCATTGTTGCCTTTCATCGCCGTCGCGCAAGCAGTGACAGTCGTGATGCTCGGTCGTTGCTAGAAGCAGCCAGCAAAACTGCGGCGACGCGGGGTTTTCGTGATTCGCTCGTCAACAACGATCACTTGTCGGTCATTGCTGAAATCAAACGTCGTTCGCCATCAAAAGGTGACCTTGCCATTGATCTCGATCCAGGTGAGTTAGCAAAGTCTTATTTAGTGGGTGGAGCATCGTGCCTTTCGGTGCTCACCGATGAACCGCACTTTGGAGGATCCGTCTCTGACCTTTTGCTTGCCAAAGCCGCGGTTACTTTGCCCGTATTGCGTAAAGATTTTACCGTTGACATCCGCGATGTTTGTGATGCACGTTTGATGGGTGCTGACTGTGCGTTGGTAATTGTTGCCGCTTTATCGATTGCCGAGGTCACTTCCTTTATCGAAGTGGCACATGGCCTCGCAATGGATGTGCTGGCAGAAGTACATGACGAAAAAGAATTAGAGATTGCGATTAATGCTGGGGCGAGTTTGATCGGCGTCAACCAAAGAGATCTTGAAACTTTTGTTGTTGATCACGAGCGTGCGGTGCGGATGGGTGCTGCGATGCCCAAGGACGTTGTCTCCGTGGCCGAATCGGGGGTCCGTGGTCGAGATGATGCCTTGGCTCTGCGCGACGCCGGCTACAACGCGGTTTTGGTCGGTGAGCACCTAGTGATGGCTCCCGATCCAGCAAGGGCGCTCGCTGAATTATTGGTTTAGGGCGAGTTGCAACTGCACTCATCGACGTACATCGACATACACCAAGCACAACATTGCAGTAACTACGATCGGGGTTGATGTTCATAAAAATCTGTGGAATAACCAACGAAGATGATGCCCTATTGGCCGTGGCATTGGGTGCTGATGCAGTTGGATTTGTTTTTGCACCTTCGTCACGTCAAATGGCTGCCACAAAAGTTTTCGACATAACCCGTCGTCTTCCGCCCGAGATTCTTACCGTTGGGGTTTTTCGCGATGAACATCCAAGTAGGGTCGTTGAAATAGTGCAGCGCAGCGGCGTAAAAGCTGCCCAGTTACACGGGCATGAGACTCCCGATGATGTTGCAACCGTGGCCAAGAATGTTCATCGAGTAATCAAAGCTGTAACGGCGGGTTCAGTCGACGCCAGGCGAGCAGACCTGTTTGCCGCTGACATGATCATGATTGACGCGGTGGCTCCCGGCGCAGGGCAGGTATTTGACTGGAACCTTTTATCTGAAGTACCTCCCGTCAATAGACTGATCTTGGCTGGGGGCTTGACTGCAGACAATGTTGCAGCCGGTATCAGGGCTGCTCAGCCTTGGGGTGTTGATGTGTCAAGTGGCGTTGAAGCGATTGCAGGTCGCAAAGACCCCGTGCAGATGAAGCGCTTTATTGATGCCGTCAGAGCAGTCCCAGAGGCTCCAGAACGCCAACATGAAACTAATGGTGACAAGGGACCCTACGACTGGAGCGATGAATAACGTTAATGAGTAGTGGAAAAGTGTTCAAAACATGGTGGACTCTAATGCTATGTCGTTGTTGATAACTCCTGGTGCAGATGGTCGGTTCGGAGAATTTGGTGGGCGTTTTGTTCCCGAAACCTTGGTGCCTGCTTGTCAAGAATTAGAAGCGGCATTCAACGATGCTTGGAGCGACCCAGAGTATCGCCACGATCTGGACAAGTTGTTGTCTGAATACGCTGGTCGGCCAAGTGGACTGACTGAATGTCACAACTTGGGCAAGCAGTTGGGGCTTCGTTTGTTTCTTAAGCGAGAAGATCTCAATCACACCGGTTCGCACAAAATAAACAATGTCCTAGGGCAGGTCCTGTTGGCTAAGCGGATGGGGAAGAACAGAATCGTGGCTGAGACCGGAGCAGGACAGCACGGAGTTGCCGCCGCAACCGCAGCAGCTTTGCTGGGCCTTGAGTGCAAGGTTTACATGGGTGCCGTAGATGTCGAAAGGCAATCACTCAATGTATTTCGAATGAAATTGCTTGGTGCTCAAGTTGAAGCAGTGCATTCTGGGTCGCGCACACTCAAAGATGCCGTCAACGAGGCGATGCGTGATTGGGTTGCAACAGTTAGCGACACCCACTATTGCCTTGGCTCGGTAATGGGACCTCATCCATATCCGTTCATGGTTCGTCAGTTTCATCGTGTCATTGGTGACGAGGCGCGAGCGCAGTGCCAAGAGCGCCTCGGAGTTATGCCAGACGTGGTCGTTGCATGTGTCGGCGGCGGCTCTAATGCGATGGGAATCTTTTCCGGCTTCATAGATACCAAGGCGCGTCTTATCGGAGTCGAACCCGCAGGTGGCGCTGCTGTTGGTCGCGGTCAACCTGGAGTTGTTCATGGGATGAAGAGTTACCTAATGCAGGACGAACACGGTCAAGTGCAAGAAGCCCACTCAATTAGCGCGGGTCTCGATTATCCAGGGGTTGGTCCAGAGCATTCATACTTAGCGTCCATCGGACGGGCGGAGTATCCCACGGTGACTGATGATGAAGTAGTGGCTGGATTCCAGTTGCTTTCTCGTTCAGAGGGAATTATTCCCGCTCTTGAGTGTGCCCATGCAGTGGGATGGATTTCTCGTGAGGCGCCAAAGATGCAGGGTCAAATCATCTTGATGAATTTGTCGGGTCGAGGGGACAAAGATGTAGGTCAAATGATGGATATTTTGGACGGAAAGTTGTGACCTTTGGTCGACTTGAGACACAGCTTCGCCAACGCCGTAACGACGGAGGCAAATGTCTGGTTCCGTACATCACCGGTGGACTAAAAGGCTGGCAAGATGCCATCAGGGCCTGTGCTGCCAATGGAGCTGATGCAATTGAGATTGGTCTGCCTTTTTCTGATCCCGTGATGGATGGACCAATCATTCAGGCGGCATCACAGCAGGCGCTTTTTGATGGTGCAACACCAATTTCAATAATGCAAGAAATACGTTCACTTGACGTGGGTATTCCTCTTGCTGTGATGTGCTACTACAACACGGTTTTTCATGCAGGACACGAGAGGTTTGCTTACGCGCTTGCCGACGCGGGCGTATGCGCTGCGATTATTCCTGATCTACCTCTTGAAGAATCTGGACCGTGGTGCCAAGCGGCAGATGCGGCCTCAATAGAGACCGTAATGCTGGCTGCACCGACAGCGCCGGACGATCGCTTGCCGCGAGTTGTGGCACGCGCGAGAGGTTTTGTGTACTCGGTTGGTTTGCTTGGAGTTACGGGTGAACGTGCCTCACTGGCACAAACAGCAACGGATTTAGCTGGACGTCTCAAGGCCATTACCGATGTTCCTGTTCTTGTTGGCGTTGGAGTCTCAAATGCTGAACAAGCAACTCAAGCAGTTCAAGTAGCCGATGGCGTGATTCAGGGCGCCTCAGTTATGCGGCGATTGATGGAGTCAGGTCCAGACGCTGTGGGTGAATATGTAGCCCAAGTTCGTCTTGCCATCACGCTTTGAAACCGAAAAGTAGCAGTGTCATTGGGCGCGAGCACTAGTGTCCAAGTTGTGCTGAAGCCTGGCGATAAAGCCCCATTAGCGAAGGTTCTTTCGTTGGTTGATCAGCAGGGCAAAAAGTTATCGGCGAGTCGCATATCCAAAAGAAAAATTCTGATCTACTTTTACCCCAAGGCTGATACGCCTGGTTGCACGCAACAGTCGTGCGGCTTACGCGACATCGCAGCAGATATCGGTAGAACAGTGATCATTGGAATAAGTCCTGATCAACCGGCAAAACTTTTGAAATTTGATGAAAAATATGAGCTCGGATTCACTTTGTTGGCTGATACGGAACACACCGCTGCGCTTGCCTTTGATGTCTGGAAAAAAAAGTCAATGTACGGACGCGAATACATGGGAATTGAGCGTTCAGCGTTCCTTATTGACACCAGCGGAAAGATTTCACACGCTTGGTACAAAGTTTCACCCAAAGACACTCCAACCAACTTATTGCAGGCGCTTGCTAAATGAATGCTTTTCCAACACCGGACTCGGTCTTGCCGCATCGAGCGCCATTTTTGTTCGTAGATCGGATTACTGAACTTGTTGTCGGTCAAAGTGCGGTGGGTCACTGGAAACTAAGAGGCGATGAATGGTTTTTTTCGGGACATTTCCCTGGCAGACCAACTTTGCCTGGTGTGTTGATGTGTGAGGCAATTGCTCAAGTTGGCGCTTACATTGTTTTATCAGATGAAAAATTTGTCGGGAAACTGCCATTGTTTGGTGGACTGGACGCGGCACGTTTTAGACGCCAAGTGGGGCCTGGAGATGAATTAATACTGACTGTGAATATGACTCGGATGAGTTCGCGCGCGGGCAAAGGCTCAGGTCAAGCGTTGCTCAATGGCGAAATAGCGTGTGAGTGTGAATTGATGTTTGTCTTGGTTGACGCTTAGCAGCAAGAGAGGCGCATCTGTAGACAGAAAAAATCATCCTGGCGCAATGATGAGCGACCCGTTGTGTCCACCGAAGCCGAAATTATTTGACATCGTTGGGCCCGGTGTCCAGCGACGCGGAGCGCCAATTACTAAGTCAATTTCCATCGCTGGATCAACGTTTGTCGTTCCGGCAGTTGGTGGAATCAGTGAATGCTCAAAAGACAACAAAACCGAAGCAGCCTCCAGTGCACCAGCGGCTCCAAGAGCATGGCCAGTTATGCCTTTGCCACTAGTGACAGCCACGCCATGAGGGCCAAAGACATGCGTCATCGCACTGGCCTCTGCAGAATCATTGAGAGGAGTGGAAGTGCCGTGGGCGTTCACTTGGGTAACTTGCGACGCTTGCAATTGAGCGTCTTCTAGAGCCTGTTGCATGCAGGCAATCGCACCAACGCCTCCAGGCGAAGGTGCGGTCACATGGTGGGCGTCTGCGTTACTTGCCGAACCGACTATTTCACCAAGAATCTTTGCTCCACGCTTGAGAGCCATGTCAAAGCGTTCGAGGATAAAAACAGCCGCACCCTCACCCATTACAAATCCGTCGCGCGAAACATCAAAGGGCTTGCTTGATCCACTTGACGACAGAGCGGTCATGTTTCCAAAACCCGCCAACGACGTGGCAGTTGCGGGAGCCTCTGATCCGCCAGTTACCACGGCGTCACACTGCCCCCAGGCAATCATTCGTGCTGCGTACCCAATTGCATGTGTAGATGCCGCGCAAGCAGTGCAAAGCGTTTCATTTGGCCCCTGCAAATTGTATTTCATCGAGATTGAGGCGCCAGATGCATTGACCATCATCATCGGAACCAAAAATGGAGAAACCCGACGATCACCCTTGTCTAGACGGATAGCAACTTGTTCTTCAAGGGTGTGTAATCCGCCAACGCCAGTGGCAAAAATTGTTCCAAAGCGAGATGGCGCAACCTCGGGTAGACCAGATTGTGCGAAGGCTTCTTGAGCCGCGGCAAGTGCGAATTGCTCCACGCGGTCGGCACGGCGTGCTTCCTTGGGATTGGAGAAATAGGGAAGTGGATCCCAGTCAGGTATGCCAACTGAAACAGAATTAATCGCCGTGGTTCCAAGCAGTCCTTTCCAGTAGTTCTGCTTACCTATTCCACAAGGGGCGACGACCCCATAGCCAGTAATCGCAACGCGATGGCCAGCGCCTTGCATGAGTGTTATTCCTTAGAGTTTTGACGAAACGAGATCAAAAGCACCACCAACAGTTGTGACACCTTCAAGATCTTCTTCTGGAACTTCAATTCCGAATTCTTCTTCGAGGGCCATCACAAATTCAACAAGGTCAAGTGAGTCGGCATCAAGGTCCTTAAATGTGGCTTCCGGTACAACTTGTGCCGCGTCAACGGAAAGAACCGACACCGCGCACTTCTTAAAACGATCAAATAATTGTTGGTCCATAATTCTCTCCTTAAGTACTTTCTATTGTCGCACATAGATTGTGCAAAGCGGTATTTTTGCTAGTGACCCATCCCAAGACCACCATCAACGGGCAGTATTGCGCCAGTAATGTATGAGGCGTCGGCGCTTGCCAAGAAAGCCACGACACCCGCTATTTCTTCGGGGTCAGCCATCCGCCCCAATGGAACCGCAGAACAAAGTTCAGTAATCCTCTCTGGGCTGAGGGCGGCAGTCATGGCAGTGCTCACAGGGCCAGGTGCTACAACATTGACCGTGATATTGCGCGTACCAAGTTCTCGGGCAAGGGACCTTGCAAGTCCGACGAGGCCCGACTTAGAGGCGGCATAGTTTGCCTGTCCTGCTGACCCCAAAAGCGCAACGACTGACGAGACATAAATCACCCGGCCTTTCCGCGCCTTGATCATGTTTTTGGTTGCTCGTTTTGTAATTCGAAAAGCAGCCGTCAAATTGGTATCGACGACGTCCGCAAAATCAGTTTCTGACATGCGCAACAATAATGTGTCCTTGGCTATCCCTGCATTTGAGATCAAGACTTCAACAGGACCAAAATGATTCTCTACTGCGGTAAATGCAGCGTCAACATCAGCGCTAGAAGTGACATCACACTGAACTCCAAAAAACTGCGGAGGCGGCGCGGATGAACGATAGGTGATGGCAACTTTGTCGCCTAGATCCAAGAAGCGTTGCGCGCAGGCCAAGCCAATACCCGTTGCTCCACCCGTAATCAAGACGACGCGACTCACTGGGCACCCCATCTGAGCAAAGCACTCGCCGCGGTCATGCCAGCGCCGAATCCGACAAGCAAGACAAGATCATTTTGTTTCAGGCGACCACCGTCTGCGGCATGAAACAAGGCGAGGGGTATTGATGCTGAGGATGTATTGCCGGTGAACTCAATCGTGAGTGCTGTTTTTTCCATGGGTACACCCAGTCGCTCACATGCCGCGGTGATTATGCGAGTATTGGCTTGGTGCGGAACAATGAGTGCGATTTGGTCGGCAGTGACTCCGGCTTGTTGCATCGTTTTTGCAGCGGAGTCCACCATGATGCGGACCGCGCGTCTAAAAACTTCTTTTCCATTCATTTGAACGGTTGACCCAATTTCGCAATACAAGAGTTCTTCGAGGCTGCCATCGGCGTCAAGGTCCCAACTCATCAATTGACCCAAGCCCGAGGTTGCTTCCAATACCATCGCTCCAGAACCATCAGCAAACAAAATCGCTGTATTGCGATCCGTCCAATCAACGATTCGCGACAGCGTGTCGGTTCCGATCACGAGGACTCGTTGTGCGCCCATCGCAATCAGTCCATGCGCCGTGACAAGGGCGTAAACGAATCCGGAACAAGCGGCGTTCAAATCAAACGCTCCACATCTGAGTCCGAGGGCATCTTGAACTTTGGCCGATGAGGCTGGAACGGATCTGTCAGGGGTCGTAGTAGCCAGGATTAAGGCATCAATTGTTGAAGGGTCAACTCCTGCCATTGTCAGAGCAGCGCCACCGCTGCTGATACTAAGTTCGGCTGTCGTGCCACCAATGCTCCTTCGATGGATGCCCGTGCGTTCTCGGATCCATTCGTCGTTTGTTTCCATTGTTAGAGCAAGGTCGTCATTCGTGACAACTTTGTTGCCTAGTGCACTGCCCCAGCCGATGATGCGCGCCCCACGAACGCCTGTTGGAATTATTGGCACGGGCTACATCTTTTCATGAGGGATTAGTTTTGAGCCATGCAATTGGCTGTCGAGAAGTAACGCGTTCCCCATCATGGGCAATATAGGCTTGCAGGAAGCCGTCAAAGGCGGAACGGACCTCGTGTGAGCCGACGTGTCCGATCACTTGTCCTACTGAAATATTTGAATTGGCAAGAATGGCAAGCGGTGTAAAAACTCCTGCAGCGGGGCTGACAACTAAACGCTCGACAGCAAAAAGATGCTCGCCTTCGATGTGGGGTGGAGCAGAAGGTGACGCTGCAGCAACCCATTCAATGAGATCGTCAAGTTCCTCGGGAGTTGAAACACTAATCGTGCGGGCGGTGGCAACTGTTCGTTTAGCCATTCCAGTCAAAACGCCGCCGGGACCAAGTTCGACAAAACCAGCGACACCCAGTTCGCCCATTGTGAGCAAGCAATGTTTCCAACGCACGGGACTTGAGAGTTGGGCTGACAGCAGCGAACTCCAATCGGTGCCAATGTCGTGGGGGAGTGCATCAACATTAGAGATGATGGGAACTTCTATGTCACGGGGTGAGGCCAAGGCGATTGCCTCGCGCAGCCGCTCCCGAGCGCTCGTCATAAAAGGTGTATGAAAGGCTCCTGAAACTGGAAGTGACATCACGCGTTTAGCGCCGAGTTCTTTGGCGATTGTGCCTGCAGCAGTAACGCCTGCAATTGAACCAGCGATTACAACTTGGCCGGGAGCATTGAAATTGGCAACCCACACATCGTTGTCAGCGCGACGACATGCAACTTCGACTAGATCGTCGTCTAAACCCAGGATCGCCGCCATAGTCCCGGGGTTCGTCAAACCAGCCTCATGCATGGCTTCTGCCCGTGTGGCAACAAGAGTTACTCCTTCTTGAAGACCAAGAGCACCAGTGGCGATCAGCGCGGTGTATTCGCCGAGGCTGTGTCCGGCACAAAAGCTTGGTTCAATACCGAGACGCTCTACTGCGTCAAGAACCATCAAACTTGAAACAAAAGTTGTCAGTTGCGCGTTACGCGTGTCTTTTAATTCTTCGGCATCAGCATCTAGCAAGAGGCGAGCAATATCTCGACCCGCGATCTCCGAAGCCTCAAGGACTATTTCCCAACTTTCATGCTCGGCCCAAGGTCTGCCCATGCCAGAGCGCTGGGAGCCCTGACCTGGAAACATAAAAGCGAGCATGGTTAGTTTAATCTCCAGTATTTCAAGCAGATATCAGTTCGACCGTCGCTCCAACCTTAGACGCTTGACTAAGAACTAAGGCGCTACTCAGCAGTAAGCCAACCCAGCCGATACGCTCTTTTGTCCTGGCCCGAGTGGCGGACTGGCAGACGCGACGGACTCAAAATCCGTTGTTCGTAAGGACGTGTGGGTTCGACTCCCACCTCGGGCACCAGGTGATAAATACACTCTCTCCCATGGGTCAACGACTGCTGCAACGTCGGCTGCGTCTGACGAGCGACAAGCTCCGCGACGTGCGTCTAGAGCTGCGCGTCATCGAAGATCAACTCGAAGCCCTCGTTGACGACGCCGACGACCTGGCAATTAGAGCCCTCGTTGCAGAGACGCCAGCAACCAGTTTTGAACACCGAGACGCTCAGTCGCATGTTGATGTGATGCGCCAGCATCGGGGGAAACTAATTGTGGCAGTAGGAGAACTTGAAACCACGATTGATACTCTGCTTGACCAGATGAAAGATTCAACAAAGTGACGATCCGAGTAGTTATTGCCGAAGACGAAGCAATCATCCGCCTTGATCTAAAGGAAACCCTCGAGGAAGAGGGGTATGTAGTTGTCGGAGAAACAGGTCGTGGGGACAAAGCAGTAGAACTCGTGCGCGAGTTGCAACCCGATTTAGTAATTTTAGATATCAAGATGCCGGGCATGGACGGTCTGGCTGCAGCCCGAATTATCTCTTCTGAAAAAATTTGTGGCATCCTGATCCTGACGGCGTTCAGTCAACGCGAAGTTGTGGAGGAAGCGCGCGATGCTGGTGCACTTGCTTATTTGGTTAAACCATTTCAAAAGAGTGACCTAATCCCTGCAATCGAGGTTGCAATCGGACGTTTCAAGGAGATGCAGGCACTCAATGGTGAAATTGACGCACTTGGTGAGCAACTTGAAATCCGCAAACTTTTAGACCGTGCCAAGGGTGTGTTGATGGACCAACACTCAATGTCAGAAGCCGACGCCTTTGGCTTTCTGCAACGCTCCGCGATGAATCTACGAGCCACAATGCATGTTGTCGCCGGTCAAGTGGTTGCCGGCGAACTTCGCCCGTGATGATGGTGCCGCTGGCTCAGATGAGTTCGCAAGGCGAAAATAATTTATGCTGACAATGGCGCTTGACGGAAATTCGTTGGCATATCGTGCGTTTTTCGCACTTCCCGAAGACATGACCAACGCAGGGGGTCAAGTAACGAACGCGATCTATGGATTTACAACGATGCTGATGACTCTTCTCAAAGAGCATTCACCAGATCGGGTGATTGTGGTGTTTGACCGACCTGAACCCACTTTTCGTCATATTGCAATTCCTGAATACAAAGCACAACGTGCAGCATCACCAGACATCTTGCGTCAGCAACTCCAATTGATTAGGGAGTTACTTGACGCACTCGGCATTACATGGATCGAAAAGGCCGGGTTCGAGGGAGACGACCTGCTGGCAACGATTGCTACCCGAGTGGCAGCGGTCGGGGAAGACATCCTGATTGTCACTGGTGATCGCGACAGTTACCAGCTTGTCGCTGACCCCCATGTTCGAGTCTTGTACAACAAAAGAGGCGTGAGTGAATACGCAATTTATGACGAAGCAGGAATCAAAGAGCGCACCGGGGTAACGCCGGCGCAATATCCGCACTATGCGGCTTTGCGGGGCGACCCGAGTGACAACTTGCCTGGAGTTCCAGGTGTTGGTGAAAAAACCGCTGCCAAATTGATAAATCAATACGGCAATCTGGACAATGTTTTGGCTCATGCAACTGAGCAGACGCCAAAATTGCAGGCTGGTCTCATTGAGCATGGTGAGCGAGTGCAACGCAATGCTCAGATCATGGTGCTTTTGCGGGATGTACCTCTTGATCTTGATTTCTTGACGACGGTCCCTCGCCCCGATCTTGAATCCGCTCGTCAGATGTTCGAACTCTTGGAATTTCGGACGATGTTTAAAAGACTTGAGGGCCTTGTCAAGCAATTGAAGTGGATTACTAGAGAATCAGTTGGGGCAACTAGTAAAGCAAACCCAAACCCAAACCCAAGCCAAAACTCAAACATTGCGGGTTCAAGTTCGACTTTGACGCAGGTATCTGTTCGTGCCGTAGAGGTGACAACGGCCAAAACCGTATCTGATGTTGTATCTCTGCTGAGCAAAACACCAGTTGTACTGGCCGCTCGGTGGGCAGATGCACCTGGTCGTTCTGCGCTGTTGGGAATCGCAGTCGTGGAAAATGAGTCCACTGCTCAAGTGACATGGATTCCGGTGAGCTTTTTGGATGATAGCAAAGTGAAAGATGCTCTGGCCGGAGCTTCGGAGGTGCAAATGCATGATGCCAAACCATTGATGCGAACTTTTTTGGCGATGGGCGTTGACATGACTGGGCTGACCATTGATACTGCGATCGCTGCCTACCTAGTCAACCCTTCAGAAAATAGTTACTCGCTGAATGCAATCTGTGCAAGATACCTGGGTGCTGAGCCGTCGGGTGTCGCCGAAGCAACCGGTCAGTTTAATTTTGAGGAAACAAGTGATGACATTGTCGTGGCTGAACACGCATATTTCACTGCGCTACTTGCCGGTGTGCTGCGCGAGGAAATTACAAATGGTGGAGTCGATAATCTGTACAGCGATATTGAGAACCCGCTCGTACGAGTTTTGGCACGCATGGAAGACGTAGGCATCGGGGTTGACCGCAGCGCTCTTGAAGCAATCCGCGACAGATTGACACTTGAAGTTCAAGACCTCACCGCTGCTCTACATAAAATTGCGGGACGAGAATTCAATCTCAATTCACCCAAGCAACTCAGAGATGTGTTGTATACGGATAAGGGTTTGACTCCCGGCAAGAAAAAGAAAACTGGATACAGCACAGATGCTGCGACACTTGAAAGCCTGCGGGCTACGTGGCCTGAGTTTATTGAGCCATTCATGCGCTATCGCGAAACTGAAAAACTTCGCTCTACCTACGGAGAAGGTCTGCTCGCAGAAGTTGGCGCCGATAATCGTATTCATGCCACTTTCAATCAGACCGTGGCTCGTACGGGACGCCTGAGTAGTGACCAACCAAACTTGCACAATATTCCAACGCGTACAGATGAGGGACGAGTTTTTCGGACAGCATTTGTTCCGCGTAGTGGTTGTGAACTCATGGTGGCCGACTACAACCAAATCGAACTCAGATGTATTGCTCATCTCGCGGCTGATTCGGGATTAATTGATGCATTTCGTTCGGGTCAAGATATTCACAACGCAACTGCGGCACGTGTTTTTGGGGTGGATACTGCGAGCGTTACGAGCGAACAACGATCTAAAGCCAAAATGGTGTCCTACGGTCTGGCCTACGGCATGGAGGCCTACGGGCTAAGCCAGCGCCTAACTATTGGCGTCCAGGAAGCGTCAAGCATTTTAGATGCCTATTTTGGGGCTTTCCCAAATGTCAAGGATTACATGGACAGGACAATCCACCAGGCGAGACAGCGTGGCTACACCGAGACACTCTTTGGTCGTCGTCGTCAAATCCCAGAACTACTCAGCGACAATTTTAGGGTACGGCAAGCAGGAGAACGTCAAGCGATGAACGCTGCAATTCAAGGTCTTGCCGCAGATATTTTCAAAATCGCATTAGTGAAGATTGACGCTTCACTATCTGAAAAAAAACTCCAATCTCGAATCGTTTTGCAGGTTCACGACGAAGTCGTGACCGAAGCACCCTTTGCCGAGAAAGAGGCCGTGGACGAACTTGTACTAAGCATTATGCGCGGTGCAATGAAGTTAGATGTGCCCATCGAGGTCAACTCAGCCTGGGGTTCAACGTGGGCTTCGGCAAAAGCCTAGGACCGCTGATAGTAAGGTTGTGAAGGATGCTTGAACGAAAGCTGAATCTTGTCGAAACTCTGCGGCGCCTGAGGCAACTGCAACTGACCCCCAAAAGTCGATTTTGGTTTGGTTCACCCTGCAGCTGTGTTCGACAGATTGACGTGCTCGTTCATATCGCATTGCCTGAATTGATTGAAAATATCATGCCCAGATTGACGAAGCAACTGCGGCAATCATCGCCGCGGTGGGGGCGAAGTTGGCGCGACTGGTAGTAGAGCCAAGATTTTTGTGTTATAACTCGGGTATGAAAAAACAATATATTGCGACAGTTGCAGCAGGGCTAATTTTGTTGTCGGCCTGCGGGAGCTCATCTTCTTCAAACGACTCATCTGCCACGCCAGACACAACTGGTACTGAGAGCACGCTGGCCGAGACGTCTGAATCTGTGGTTGAACCCACTGAGACTGCAACGAAGTTGATTGTGCTTGTCACAAATGATGATGGCATCGGAGCAGCAGGCATCGATGTTGTTGTGAACGAACTTAAAAAGGATGAGTCTTTAGAGGTGGTTGTGTGGGCGCCAGCTGCGAATCAAAGTGGTACGGCCGACAAGACAACGCAGGGTGGGTTGCC
>SXUP01000055.1 GCA_005790505.1 Actinomycetota bacterium | reverse complement strand
GTCACACGACACCGCCGTATCGATACTCAATGTGGCGCAAGGCACACTGTTTTGTGAGCCAGCCACTGAGGGCTGCAGCACTGTCGCACCCGTCAACAAGCGCCAGCCTTCATTGATGTCAGCACCATCAACTCCCATCATCTGTACGGCCACAATGGTTCCTTGGAGACCCTGTTCAATTGACCTCACCGACACCGTCATGTCCCCTAGCACTGCCTCTTGACCAATGGCCAAAATCTCTATCTCTTTGTCATTATTTGCCGTCTGGAACAATTTAATGCCTCCCGCCAACATGATGGCTAGGCCGCATATAAGAGCAGTCAAAATAAGCTTGCGGGTGCTCATGCATTGATAACTCTAGAGCCTAAGGTTCGGCCTCGTCTTGCTACGGTAGAGGAAATGAACGAACGCGCTACTCAAAAGCCGGACCGCAACCTGGCCATGGAACTTGTGCGCGTCACCGAATCTGCCGCACTTGCAGGATCTCGTTGGGTTGGGCGTGGCGACAAAAATGGTGCCGACCAAGCAGCGGTCGAGGCAATGCGTACGGTTCTTTCTACTGTGTGCATGGACGGCATCGTAGTTATTGGTGAAGGCGAAAAAGACAATGCACCAATGCTCTTCAACGGCGAAAATGTTGGTGACGGATCCCAGCCACGCACAGATGTTGCAGTGGATCCAATAGATGGAACAACGCTTACTTCTCTTGGTCTAGGTAACGCTATTTCGGTTATTGCGGTGTCTGAGCGTGACACCATGTTCGATCCTGGTCCATGTATGTACATGGAAAAAATTGTCGTCGGCCCACAGGCCGTTGGGCACATCGACATCACCGCGAGTACCGAGCAGAATTTACGTTGGGTCGCAAAAGCCAAAGGAGAATCAGTGCGTGACCTAACGGTCATGATTCTGGATCGACCTCGCCATTTTGAGTTGATTGAAGAAGTCCGCAAGACAGGAGCTCGAATAAAACTAATTACGGACGGAGATATTTTTGGCTCAGTTGCCACGGCGTGGCCAGATGCCGGTGTTGATATTTTGATCGGCATCGGTGGCACGCCTGAAGGCGTCATTTCCGCAGCAGCACTAAAGTGCATGGGTGGTGAAATACAGGGCCGCCTTTGGCCACGAGACGAACGTGAGCGTAGTTCTGCTATCGCTGCTGGGTACGACCTAAGCAAGGTGCTCACCTCTAATGACCTAGTCAAAGGTGACAATTGTTTTTTTGCAGCCACTGGAGTCACAGACGGTGAACTTTTGCGAGGTGTTCGCTTTGACTCAAAGGGTGCCAGCACCCAGAGCCTCGTAATGCGTTCTTTGTCAGGAACTGTGAGACTTATTGATGCCCAACATCGCCTCGACAAACTTTCCAGATATGCCGCAGTCACTTACACCTAGAAAAACCATTGTGTCTACATTTTATTCATCGCAAATTTCTTGCCTGCACGAAAGTAGCAACTCCTAACCGTGGGATCCGACAACACTGCAGGTCCAGAGTCGGTCGACTTTGCCAAGAGAGCGATCGCCGACGCGGAAGCAAAGAAGATTCAATCCGAATCTGACTTGAATGACGGTCAAAATCGCGCCAATCATTCTTCAGCAAAAACTGGTGCTCTCGCACTAGGGGCAATTGGTGTGGTTTTTGGCGATATTGGAACCAGTCCCCTCTATGCGCTCAAGGAGGCATTTACCGAAGAATCCCACATAATGACAGTCGACCGCATCAATGTGTTCGGCGTCTGTTCGCTTGCATTTTGGTCTCTCGTCATTATTATCTCAATCAAATATTTGTTGTTCGTGATGCGCGCAGACAACGATGGCGAGGGCGGAATATTGGCACTTACGTCTCTGGTCATTCCAAAAAATATCTCTGCTGCGAAAAGAGCGGGAATTCTTGTGGCTCTTGGGGTTTTTGGGACTGCCCTTCTCTATGGGGACGGAATAATCACCCCTGCAATTTCAGTTTTAAGCGCTGTTGAGGGACTCGGGGAAGTTTCTTCCTCATTTGATGCCTGGGTTATCCCGATCGCAATTGCAATTTTACTTGGACTTTTCCTGGTGCAAAAGCGGGGCACCGGCGCCGTCGGAAAAGTTTTTGGTCCGGTGATGATGCTGTGGTTTTTCACACTTGCACTACTTGGGCTCTCAAAAATTATCCCAGATCCCGGAATCATCGCATCTGTAAACCCTTTTTACGCCATTCAATATTTCACCCATGAATCTGGCAAGGCGTTTTTATCACTCGGCTCTATCTTTTTAGTTGTCACAGGTGGCGAGGCTCTATACGCAGACATGGGTCACTTTGGTCGACGACCCATCACGGTGGGTTGGTACGCAATTGTGTTGCCTGCCCTTCTTCTAAATTATTGGGGTCAAGGTGCTTTTTTGCTTACCCACCCAGAAGATATTGAAAGTGTCTTTTTCCGCATGGCTCCTGCCCCACTACTTCTACCACTCGTGTTGCTTGCCACATTTGCCACCGTTATTGCGTCACAAGCGCTTATCTCAGGAGTTTTCTCACTAACTGCCCAAGCGGTACAACTGGATTATTTGCCGCGCATTGAGATTCGTCATACATCGCAAGAGCACTTCGGCCAGATCTACGTGCCACTTGTTAACTGGGCTTTGATGATTGCGTGCATCGGATTAGTGCTTGGGTTTAGATCCTCATCCAACTTGGCTGCTGCCTACGGCATTGCCGTCACCTTGACAATGGCGATAACTACTCTCATCTTTTTCCGCGTCCTCAGAGATCGCTGGGGATGGTCCAAAGGAAAGTCGGTTTTGCTGTGCTTTCCATTGCTGATTATCGAAATGGGGTTCTTAGGGGCCAACATCATCAAGATTCCACACGGAGGATGGTTTGCACTTGCAATCGGTGCGCTGTTGACGATTCAAATGCAAACATGGCGTCGCGGTCGCGCTCTTGTCGCGGAACGAATTCATCGCGGAGAAAGAGAGATCGTAGAAGTACTTGATGAAAAAGACGACATCAAACGCGTCGCCGGTACTGCTGTCTTCTTATTCAAAGATTTGGGCAAGGCACCACCAGCGCTCGTAAACAACTTGCGTCACAATAAAGTTCTGCACAACACGACCCTCATCGTTGCCGTAAAAACCAGCAATGAGCCCCGTGTAAGCGCCCAAAGAAGATTTGAGATCAAAAAAATTGCTCCGGGCGTATTTGAGGTTGGGTTGAATTTTGGGTTCATGGAAGATCCTAATGTCAACAACGCTCTAGGAACCATCAAACACTTTGGGCTTGACTTCACTCCAGAAGATGTCACTTATTTTCTTGGGCACGAGTCGATCATCGCCGGCAAAGTGCCCGGCATGAACCCATTACAAGAACATCTTTTTGTTTGGCTCAATCGTGGTGCGGACAGTGCCAGCAGATTCTTCAGGTTGCCTATTGATCGGGTCATCGAAGTCGGCACACGTGTGGAAATCTAGGCAGTTTCGACATTAAAGCGCCTCAGATTAGCCACTACATCGATACCGCCGTAATCTAAACATATGAAAGTTCTCGTCACCGGCTCTACAGGATTAATCGGCTCTGCACTTTGTGATCAACTCACAAAACAAGGTCACATTGTTGTCAGAGCCGTACGCTCTAAATCAACTGCACCCAACACCGTGTCATGGAATCCGCGGGAAGCAACAATTGACTCGGAAGCGTTGAACGGCATTGACGCCGTAGTTCACCTCGCCGGAGCCGGAATTGGTGACAAGCGCTGGACTGAAGACTATAAAAAAGAGATTCTTCAAAGTCGCACTCTTGGTACTTCACTCTTGGCGACAACTCTCGCTGCCATGGGTGCTCCCCCATCCGTATTTTTATCTTCTTCTGCGATCGGAATCTATGGTCCGCGGGATGACGAAGAACTAACCGAATCGAGCACGACTTCGCGAGGGTTTTTGGCGGATGTCTGCACAGCATGGGAAGACGCAGCGTCACCGGCCCAGCAAGCCGGGATCCGTACCGTCTTTTTGAGAACAGGTATCGTCTTGTCTCCACATGGTGGTGCACTAAAAAAACAACTGCCCCTATTCAGGTTGGGTTTGGGTGGAAAATTCGGTAGCGGTCGTCAATGGCAAAGTTGGATCTCAATCGCTGACGAAGTTGGAGCCATTATTCATCTCTTGAATTCCTCTGTCAGTGGACCAATAAATCTCACTGCGCCAGAACCCGTCACCAACTCAGAATTCACCAGAGTTCTCGGGTCAGTTGTTGGCCGTCCAGCTGTCTTGCCGATTCCACCTTTTGGACCAAGGGCGTTGCTCGGCAGAGAGTTGGCAGATGCATTGTTGTTTACCGGTCAACGCGTCGTTCCCCAAGCTCTGCAAGCCGACGGCTACGAGTTTGTGCACCCCACACTTGAGGTTGCCTTGCGAGCACTACTGAATAAATGAGCACGGGCATCGCACTGCCGGACGCAGTTGATGTTGTCGTCATTGGTGCTGGCCTTGCTGGTTTAGTTGCCGCCAAAGTTCTTGAAGAGCAGAATCTCAACACTGTTGTCCTTGAAGCAAGTGATGGAGTCGGTGGTCGAGTGCGTACCGATCATGTTGATGGCTTCTTACTGGATCGCGGATTCCAAGTGTTGCTTACTGCGTATCCAGAACTACCACGACATCTCGATCTTGCCGCACTTGATCTACAACTCTTTGAGCCAGGGGCAATCGTCTGGAGGGACGGCAAAGGTACCGTCGTTGGTGACCCCGTACGTCGGCCCAAAACTCTTCCTTCAACCGCACTCGCCCCAATCGGGACACTCGGAGACAAAGTTCGCGTGGCTCTGATGCGCAGCAGACTCCTTCGGGCAAATCCACGTGCCTTGTTGCGAGGTGATGATTTGCCTACCGCGTCAGCGCTTTGCGCCCAAGGATTTTCTTCCCAAATTATTGATCGATTTTTTAGACCCCTGGTAGGTGGAATTCAACTTGATCCAACGTTGGGTACGTCAAGGCGCATGTTTGACATCATCTTTCGCACGCTTGCCAAGGGCAATGTTGGCGTTCCATCAGCAGGCATGGGTGCGATCTCAGATCAACTTGCATCACGAATTTCACGCACCCCTATCCACTTGAACACTATGGTCACTTCTGTTCAACCACATCAAGTGACTCTTGCTGGCGGTCACCGCATTGCGTCCCGCGCAATCATTGTGGCAACTGAAGGGCCTGCAGCATCACAATTATTGAATTTGCCACCTGTCATATCGCGAGCGGCTGGCTGTGTGTACTTTGCCGCAGAATCAGCGCCTGTGAACGGTTCCTACATCGTTCTCGATGGTGAAGGTCAAGGCCCCGTACTCAATTTGGCTGTGATGTCTAATACCGCTCGCACGTATGCACCCGTTGGCCAACACTTAATCGCCGCCGCAATGCCGGGAATTTGTGATGGCGATCTAGAACACATCGCGCGGGTGCAGTTGCGCCGTTGGTGGGGATCCCAAGTTGATTCATGGAAACACTTGCGCACCTATCGGATCCCTCACGGTCAACCTGGACAAGAACCGCCCTTTGATCACAAAAAGTCGGTCTCGCTTGGTGACGGGCTATTTGTTTGTGGCGACCATCGTGACACTGGGTCAATCGAGGGGGCGATGTTTTCTGGTCGCAGATGTGCCCAAGCAGTCACCCAATCGGTAAGACTTAGCTAATGAAAAAATCAGATCAAGCAAAAATAGTGTCGTTTAGCCGCCTGGTCTCCTCTGCTCCCGGACCAATTTTTGATCTCTTGGCTGATCCCCGAAGACATGGCGAAATCGACGGCAGCGGCACCATCAAGTCAGCCCAAGTTGGCGGACCTGAACGCCTCAGTCTCAACTCCACGTTTGGAATGAAAATGCACATGGGCGTCTCATACAAAATAACAAACACGGTCGTGGAGTTTGAAGAAGGAAAACAAATCGCATGGCGCCACATTGGCGGACACATTTGGCGCTACATCCTGACCCCCGTGGACGACGCAACAGAAGTCACCGAACAATTTGACTGGAACAATTCTCGCTCGCCATTGATACTGCGCCTGATGAAGTCTCCCCAAAAAAATGGTGTGAGCATCGAAAAGACACTTGAAAAACTTGTGCAAAATTTCAATAGCCTGACTTAGCGCAGCAATGCAGGAACCTGTCGCCGCAGATACTTGCCCCGCCCAGCACGGGCAGTCACAACGCCACGATCAACGATCACATCACCCCGCGACATTACGGTTCGCACTCCCCCCTGCAGCGCAAAACCTTCATAGGCCGAGTAATCAAGATTCATGTGATGCGTCGCTGCACTTATCGTGGTACTTGCTGCTGGGTCGTACACCACAATGTCTGCGTCAAAGCCAACACCGATAACTCCCTTGGTATCGAGACCAAACAATCGTGACGGTGCGGTAGCACACACCTCTACCCAACGCTCAAGACTTATCTCACCACTCACCACACCCTGATAAATCAGATCTAGCCGATGTTCAACCCCTCCAATGCCGTTTGGAACTCGCTCAAAAGTTTGTCCATTCATAAGCTTTTGCTCGCGCAAGCAAAATGGACAATGGTCGGTGCTGACCACTGCTAATTCGTCTTCTCGGAGCCCGTTCCATAAATCGGTGTGATGGGTTTCGTGCTCAGAACGCAGTGGCGTCGAACAAATATAACCTGCACCTTCGGGCCAACCTTTTCCAAGTGTTTTTTCCAGAGACAAATGCAAATATTGCGGACACGTTTCAGCAAAAATGTTTGTTCCATTGCGGCGCGCATTGCGCACTTCCGCCAATGCTTCCGAACTGGATACGTGCACAATATAAAGTGGTGCACCGCCAGCGACTCTTGACAACACGGCGGCTCTGTGCACGGCTTCTGCTTCCAAGGCCGCTGGGCGAGTAAGAGAATGAAAAATGGGGTCCGTATTGCCCGCAGTAATCGCCTGCTCGATCAATACATCGATGGCTAAGCCATTTTCTGCATGCACCATCGCCATCATCCCGGTGTCTGAACACATCTGCAAGGCTCGCAACATTTGTCCGTCATCGCTATAGAGGCGTCCTGGATATGCCATAAAAAGTTTGATGGACGACACCCCTTCGCGCTCAATCAACAATCGAGCATCGATTAGCGACTGGGCATTGACCCCACCAAGTACTTGATGAAGACCCCAGTCCACAACGCATTGTGATTCTGCTTGGGCAAAGCGTTGCCCAAAACTTGCCAGAACACTGCCACCAGCACGCTGTTCCGAAAAATCCAAAATAGTGGTCGTACCACCACACGCCGCCGCGATTGAACCTGTCGCAAAAGTATCCGACGATTCTGTATCCCCAGTGTTGAGTTGCATGTGGACATGGGCATCCACCCCGCCTGGAATTACTAGACAATCCTTGGCGTCAACCACCAAATCAGAACCACCCGTCGAAATACCAGGTCCACCATTGCGCTCAATGACGGCCTCAATTCGACCATCGCTGACGACCACATCTGCTTCGGTGCGCTGCCATGCATTGATCACATGGCCATTCTTTATAACAGTGCGCATCTTTACAGCGTAAACCGTTCAGGGCTGCCCGCGGGTGCTAAACAACAATGCGTGACTACATCACTCCCGGAGGGATTCAGCGCCTACGTGGCAAATGTTGGTATCAAGGACGACACCAACGATTTTACGGTTGTCTTTGCACGCGGCAACCCAACTTCGGCAGGGGTCTTCACGCAAAGTCGCTTTGCTGGACCCAGCGTTGTCGTTTCACGCCCCCGCCGCGACAAAGCCCACGCGATTGTTGTTGTTTCAAAAAATGCCAATGTCGCTACGGGGTCGCAAGGACTCAGCGACTCAAAAGAAATCACACACCTTGTCGCCCAACGATTGGGTATTGCTGACGACAATGTACTGATTGCGACCACTGGCGTAATTGGTCGGGCACTGCCGATGGAACTGATTCGTGCAGGCATTGCCGCCATGGACGGACACAACACCACAGATGCCGACAACGTTGCACACGGGATAATGACAACCGACACTGTGCCAAAAGTTGCCAGCGCATCTATTGCAGATTCTGCAGCCCGCATCGTGGGTGTTGCCAAAGGCGTTGGGATGATTGAACCGAATATGGCAACTTTGATCGCCATGATTTTCACCGATGCCGCAATTGACGGAGCAGATCTAGATGCAATCCTTCGCACCACCGTTGATCAGACGCTTAATTGTTTGTCTATTGACACTGATACTTCAACTAGTGATACAGCCATTATTTTGTCCAGCGGCATCATCGCGGCTGTTGGTCATGCGGCATTTGCATCTGCTCTGCACGAGGTACTCATCTCACTCACACAGCAAATTGCCCGTGACGGTGAGGGTGCGGAAAAACTTATTGAAGTTACTGTTGATGGCGCCAACAACGTCGCTCAGGCCAAGCGGGTAGCCAAATCAATTGTCAACTCGCCACTTGTCAAGACTGCAGTGCATGGTGCAGACCCAAACTGGGGTCGAGTGGCGATGGCCATCGGTAAGTGCAGCGACGACACCGATATTTTGCAAGAAAATGTGGTCATCCGCTTTGGCAGTCAAGAGGTTTACCCCAACACCGTCACTGCGTCAGATCTTGAACAACTTTCCAACTACATGCGTGGAGACACCGTGCGCATACATGTCAGCCTAAATATCTCAGACGCCACATCAACGGTGTGGGGCTGTGATCTCACCGCTGGCTACATACGTATCAATGCTGATTACACCACTTAATGAGTGCCGCACGATACGGAGAAATGCTTTTATACGCCGCCACGTTGTCAGGCAGTTGATCAATCAATTGTGTCAAAACTGATGCCATCCGCGGCACGCGGGTGACGAGATCGCTGAGTTGTTCTTGAAAGGTACGAATAGTAAACATCACCGCACCAGACACGGGTAGTCGACGAAGGGTCTGGTACTCCACGCGCATCAAAAGGTCTCCCGCATTAATGTTTGGCGTCACCGCCGCAATTCTTGGTTGAAAAAACATTGGGTCATTGACAATTCCCCAATTTGTACGCCACATTGGCCGATCAACTGCTAGACGATTCAAAAAAGAATCGACAGGACGAGCCAGATCCGTGTCGTAGCGGGCGACCGGAGCATGAACAACATCCATTGGTTTGCCCAACTTGTCGGCGAGCAGCCATCTATTTGGCGCGCACAAGACGGCCGCTGAAAGCACCAAGGTTGAATCAGAATCAATTGTCAAAATACAAACATCGTCTGCAATCTGGGCCACCACCTGCTCAAGCGCATCAATTCCACGACATTTTTTCTCAGTCACTAATCCAAGCGAGTCTGCAATACCTCTTGCGGCCTCTTCGCAGGCAACATCATTATCTGCGACACAACCCACAACCTCGTCATGCTGATTAGCCAACAACCATTTCTTCAAATCAATATTTTGTTGCCACTGTTCGTCAATTTCTGACACCCACTGGGTTACAACGAGCGGACGAGCACCAACTCTCAAACGTGAATCGTTTTCGTCTGGCAATAAGTGCTCAGGAATAGTCACGGCGCGTCGCAGGAACTATCTAAAAAGCGCTCATTTGGGCGGCATGCGAATACCACCATCTACACGAATTGTCTCTGCATTCATGTAACTGTTGGTGATGCACTCAACCACCATTGACGCCAACTGTGACGGATCACCAAGCCGTTGGGGGAACAAAACACCCTTCTGCAGGTTTGCTTTGAAAGCCTCGCTTCCTTCACCTTCGCCGTAGATTGGCGTATCAATAAGACCGGGTGCAACTGTGTTGACGCGAATTCCGACTGCCGACAGGTCTCGCGCGACTGGCAATGTCATTCCAACGACTCCGCCTTTTGATGCTGAATAAGCACTCTGCCCGATTTGACCATCGAATGCCGCAACCGATGCAATATTTACGATTGCCCCGCGCTCGCCAAATTCAAGTGGCTCGGTTTGACTCATTGCGGTTGCCGCAATGCGAATCGCGTCAAATGTTCCGATCAAGTTGATTTCAATGACTTTGCGAAAGGCATCAATGTTGGCTGCAGACTCGTATTGTCCGTCGCGGCCGACAGTGCGCTGTGCCCAACCAATGCCGGCAGAGTTCACCAACACGCGCAGTGGGCCCATTGATTTGGCCATCTCAACAGCACTGATCAAATCTTGCGTCTTAGTGACATCAACGGCGCAAAAAGCTCCGCCTGTTTCTTTTGCCAGGGCGTTACCCGATTCTGCTTGCCGTTCAAGATCGGCAATAACTACCTTGGCCCCCAAAGCAGCGAGTGCCCTGACCGTTGCCGCCCCAATTCCTGAGGCTCCACCTGTAACAATTGCGCTAACTCCTGAAATGTCCATGTCTCATAGGCTACGCAGTCAGGGCGTTGATTGCCTAAACGGACCCGATTGCACCTACTGCCAAAAGATCTACCAAGTCATTCATCGGGTCTCCGCTGTGTCCTTTGACCCAAACGAACTCAACACGGCCGCGGGTCGTTACAAGTTCAATGAAAGGTTTCCAAATGTCTTGATTGGCCACTGGTTCGCGCTGTGAATTCTTCCAACCGCGCCGAATCCAACCCTCCCACCATTTGTCATTGAAACATTTAACGACATAGGTGCTATCTGAGACGATGCGAATAATGCAGTCATTAGCAGCAAAGTGGCGAACGGCAGAGTACGCGGCCAAAACTTCCATGCGTTGATTGGTGGTATGTGCCTCACCACCCGAGGCGCTCGGTTCGCCTTCTGGCGATACTGCCCACGCCCAACCCCCAGGTCCAGGATTGCCAGAACATGCTCCATCGGTGTACACCACCACCACATCAATATTTTCGTTGGCAATATCTCGTTGAACCACGCCAAAAGTATTCCCCATCAACACACCTCAGTCGTGTCTTTGCCGTCGCGCAGCGGTCGGCTTCACCCCAAATCGTGTAACAATGAAAGTGTGATATTTGACGGTTCAATGCATCAGCTCCCCGATACTGATCCAGGCGAAACACAGGAGTGGCTTGACTCGCTTGATGCCGTGGTAGACGCCAGCGGGAAAAACCGCGCAAGATACTTACTGTCGCGTTTATTGGAGCGTGCCCAACAATCGCAGGTGAGTTTCCCGGCAACGGTGAGTACACCGTATGTCAATACCATTCCTCGTGAGAACGAGCCGTGGTTTCCTGGCGATGAACATATAGAACGACGAATTCGGGCCTACATCCGCTGGAACGCGGCAGCGATGGTGTCAAGGGCCAATCACATTGCCGAAGGGATTGGCGGACACCTTTCGACATTTGCGAGTTCGGCAAGTTTGTATGAAATCGGCTTCAATCACTTTTTTCGGGGCAAAGATGACGGCAATGCCGGCGACCATGTCTATTTTCAGGGGCACGCAGCACCAGGCGTCTATGCCCGTGCATTTCTTGAGGGTCGCTTAACAGAGGACGATCTGGATCATTTTCGTCGGGAGATTGGTCGCGATGGGAAAGGACTGAGCAGTTATCCGCATCCGCGGTTGATGTCTGATTTTTGGGAGTTTCCAACAGTTTCAATGGGCCTCGGTCCGATCACGGCGCTATATCAGGCGCGTTTCAATCGATACCTTCATAACCGAGAAATTGACGACACCTCACAAAGTCGAGTGTGGGCCTTTATTGGTGATGGTGAGACTGACGAACCAGAAACACTCGGGGCCATATCTCTAGCCGCCCGCGAACACCTTGACAACCTGATTTTTGTCGTCAACTGCAATCTGCAACGCCTGGACGGACCTGTGCGCGGCAACGGAAAAATCATTCAAGAACTCGAAGCAGTGTTCAGAGGTGCTGGCTGGAACGTCATCAAAGTTATCTGGGGTTCTAAATGGGATGACCTTTTGGCAAAAGATATGGACGGAGTTTTATTGAATCAGATGAACTCAACAGTGGACGGTGAGTTCCAGAGGTATTCAGTCGAAGGTGGATCTTATATTCGAGAACATTTCTTTGGACCTGATTCGCGCTTGCGACAGATGGTGTCTCACCTCACTGACGACGAACTGGTTTCGTTGCCGCGCGGCGGTCACGACTATCGCAAGTTGTATGCGGCCTACCGCACCGCAACAGAAAATTTGGGTTCTGGAAGACCGACGGTTATTTTGTGCAAAACAATCAAAGGCTGGACCCTTGGACCAGACATTGAGGGGCGAAACGCCACTCACCAAATCAAAAAAATGAACCTCGAGCAGTTGCGCGCGATGCGCACCCGACTACACCTTGAAGAAGAAATTCCTGATGCAGCACTCGAGGCCCAAGATCCTCCGTATTTTCGCCCTGCCACAGATTCGGTTGAATACCAATACATGATGGAGCGCCGCTTGGCACTCGGTGGTTCACTTCCACGACGTGTCGTGCGCACTCGTCGACCGATCTTACTTCCGTTCAACAATGCCTTTGAAGAATTTGATGCCGGCTCTGACGAGCAGGCCGTCAGCACGACCATGGGGTTCACGCGTCTTTTGCGCAATCTAGCGCGTGATGAAAATATTGGTCAACGCGTCGTACCAATCGTTCCAGATGAAGCACGAACATTTGGCATGGACTCGCTCTTCCGCGAACTAAAGATCTACGCATCTCAAGGACAAAAATATGAGCCAGTTGATCATGCCTTGTTGTTGTCTTACGCAGAGTCAACAAAGGGACAAATCCTTGAAGAAGGCATCACCGAAGCTGGTGCGATGTCAAGTTTTATTGCTGCTGGCACTTCCTATGCAACGCGCGGAATGCCGATGGTTCCGTTCTACATCTTTTATTCAATGTTTGGTTTCCAGCGTGTCGGTGACCTTATTTGGCAGGCAGCAGATGCGCGCACGCGTGGCTTTTTACTGGGAGCCACTGCAGGACGAACCACTCTGCAAGGCGAAGGCCTACAACATCAAGACGGGCACAGTTTGTTGTTGGCCTCTACTGTTCCAGCGTGTCAGGCATATGACCCTGCATTTGCCTACGAAGTTGCTGCCGTCGTAAAAACCGGATTGGAGCGAATGTACGGCGATATGCCGGAAGATATTTTTTATTACATCGCGCTGTATAACGAAAATCAACCGATGCCTGCTCGTCCAGCAAACATTACTGATGCCGACATCACGCGCGGGCTTTACAGGTGGGCACCCAGCCCCACCACCAATGTTCATGCGTCGCTTTTGTTTTCCGGCTCTGCCAATCTTGCTGCTCGTGACGCAGCGTTGGTGCTGTTTGACACCTATGGCATCTCGGTCGACCTTTGGTCGGCGACTTCCTATAAGGCACTGCGCCAAGACGCGATGCAAACCGAACGCTGGAATCGACTACACCCAACAGAAGCGGGTCAAATCTCTCTGGTTGCGCAACTGCTGGGTAAATCAGATAGCCCTGTAATTGGGGTCTCTGATTTCATGCGTATTGTTCCCGAGCAGATCGCAAATCACATTGATCGACCTTTTATTTCGCTTGGCACAGACGGCGTTGGTCGCAGTGACACCAGAGATACCCTGCGCCGATACTTCGAAATTGATAGTGCCCACATTGTGGTGGCCACTTTGGGAGCTCTTATTGGCACCCACGGAGTGACCCCAGATATTGTGGCCAAAGCAATCAACAACAGCGGCATCGACCCCGACGCAGCACACGGACTTGTACTCGATTAACACATGGCTTCTTCTTCAATCTCTGGATCTTTATTCATCACTGGCAACGACAAGGCTGATGCCTTGCTCAACACCAATTACTCGGCGTTGCTGATCGGATTATTGCTCGATCAACAGATCCCCATGGAGTGGGCATTTGCCGGCCCATTGACATTGAAGACTCGACTCGGACACTTCAATATCAAAAAAATTGCCGAGATGGATGCTGATGATTTATTAGCTGTTTGCTTGCAAAAACCAGCAATCCACCGTTTCCCTGCTTCGATGGCCAAACGCATTCATGACGTCTGCAAGGTGCTGACGCGGGACTACAAAGGAAAAGCGGAAAACATGTGGGCAGACATCACTACTGCCCAAGAACTCATGATTCGACTACGTGCACTACCGGGCTTCGGAGAAGAAAAGTCACAAATATTTGTTGCACTTATCGCCAAGCGAATGGACATCAAATTGATCGGTTGGAAAACTGCCGCTGGAGAATTCGGTGATAACAAGTTCCGCACGGTCGCTGACATCACCTCTCCTGAAACCCTGCTCAAGGTGCGAGCCACAAAAAAAGCGCAAAAAGCAGCGGGGCGAGATAAGCAAGACAAGCCTCTGCGCTAGCGTTTGAGTCGTATGACAACTCTTGTTACCGGTGGTGCTGGCTATATCGGCTCGATCACTACCCGCCTTTTGCGCTCAACAGGGCGTTCTGTAGTGGTGCTTGACTCACTTGAAAATGGTCATGCCGCAGCAGTCCAAGACACTCCACTTGTGGTTGGCAATATCGCCGATACGGCGCTCGTCTCCAAAGTCTGTCGAGACCACGATGTAGATGAGGTGGTTCATTTCGCCGCATACAAAGCAGTCGGTGAATCAATGGAAAACCCCGGCAAGTATTTCGACAATAATGTCACTGGTTCACAAAAGCTGATTGACACGATTAGTGCATGCGGAATCACACGTTTTGTATTTTCTTCAACTGCTGCAATCTACGGCACACCTGAGTCTGTCCCTGTCGTTGAGTCCTCGGCGGTTCGGTGCGAAAGCGTATATGCCCAAACCAAACTTATGATCGAGCATTTGTTGCATTGGTATGGTCAAACTAAAGGATTGCGTAGCGTAAGCCTGCGCTATTTCAATGCAGCAGGGGCAAGCGACGATTCAACACTCGGAGAAGACTGGCGCTTCTCCCAAAATCTAATGCCTCATGTTATGAAAGCAATTTTGGGTGAGTCTGCTGCGCTAAGTGTCTTTGGTAATGATTACTCCACACCAGACGGAACAGGTGTGCGCGACTATATTCACGTGGAAGATCTCGCCACCTCACATGTTGCGGCACTCGACTATTTATCAAACGGCGGGCAGACACTCATCTGTAATGTCGGCACTGGTCATGGAACTTCCGTGCTTGAAATCCTCCATGCCACGGAACGCATCGTCGGAAAGCCTGTTCCCCATGTATTCAAGCCACGACGAACTGGTGACCCGTCTGAGTGCTATGCCGCAACAATTTTGGCGGCTGAAAAATTAGGCTTCACGGCTTCTCGCTCCCTAGATGACATTATTTCTTCTGCATACGCATGGCATGCCACACATCCCAACGGGCACAACACCAACTAAGAAGTGACATGTTGGCGGTCAAGCCAGCCCATCAGCACTGCAATCGCCCGTGGGTCATGGCGCAGTCGATGTCCGGCACCAGTAATCACGCGTAGCTCTGCGCTGCCATGTGACTCTGCCAACGAGCGAGAGTCGGCAATCGGCACACTCTCGTCATCGGCACCATGCAACACAAGCAAAGGACGGGGCGCAAAACGACTTGCTGCATCAATGGGACGGAAACGTCTTAACTCTCGAGACCATTCGTCAAACGCCTGCGGAAATGATGGATGGCGAATTGCACCCATCTCTTTGGCATGTTCTAGGAAACGTCTCGGCTGATCCGCCCAATCGTCAAAGTCGGCACGCGGGCCCATTAAAACGCATCCACGCACGCGCGGATCATCAGCAGCAGCACACAATGCCAGCGAACCTCCCGTGTTCGTGCCAATTAGCCAAACACCAAATGGAGCGACCTCTTCCACGATGTGATCAATTGCAGACCGTAGATCGTCGATCCATCCTTGTAGTGAAAAATCACCCTCGCTATCGCCACATCCGCGAAAAGTAAATGTCATCGCCGCCCATCCCATATCGTTGGCAATTCTGTCGATTAGTTGGGGAAACGTAATGCCTGCCTGACGGGCATCAAGTGGACCGATGGGAAACCCATGACACAAAATTACGGCTGGAGGATTGAGAGGTTTCCCAGGTGGACGCACCAAATACCGACGAAGCGTCAAATCACCCGACTTAAATAATCCATTCATCTCTGCCATTGATTTAGCCCGTCTGCCCCAGCAGACCCCTAAGCATGAGGCTTGCGATGGCGAGGTGTCCTACCGTGAGTTGCTTTTTTGTAACCACGGTTGCGGGCTTCTGCCAAAGTGTCGGGCCCAAAACACAGACCTACGCCAGCATCAACAATGTTGGCGATTACATCGGCATCCGTCCATTCATCAAGGTCGTACACCAACTGAGTTCGCTTATCGCCCAAGAATCGCGAGTGCTCAAATCTTCCCGGTCTTTCCATGGCTATCACGATAGCCCGACTATCGGAACAGAGTCGTTCCTCATCTACGGTATTTGCAATGGCATTGAAAGAGAAGTTGTCCGTGGCGACCGAACAGCCCACCGAAATCGAGTTTTTCTTTGACCCAATTTGTCCATATGCATATCAGACATCACTCTGGATTCGCGAGGTCCGCAAACAACTTGGATTCTCTATCAACTGGCGATTTTTTAGTCTCGAAGAAATGAATCGAACAAGCAACTCCAAACATCCATGGGAGCGTGATATTGCTTACGGCTGGTCACAGATGCGCGTTTCGGCATGGTTGCGCCGTCAAAGCATGGACTGGTGCGACCGCCACTACGACGTCTGTGGAAAAGCCCTGCATATCGAAGGACGTCGCCCGTACGATCGAACTGTTGCCATGCAACTTTTGTCCGAGGCCGATCTTCCGACCAACGCATGGGACGACGCACTTGCTGATCCCACCACACATGACGATGTTCGTCGTGATCATGATGATGCAGTCAGTATTCATGCGGGGTTTGGTGTTCCGATCATTATCATCCCGGGCGCACGAGCGGTCTTTGGTCCAGTTGTTGTGCCTGTTCCGCCTGCCAACAGGGCACTTGAATTGTGGGAAATGACACTCGCCTACAGTCGTTTCCCAGGATTATTTGAAATCAAAACTCCAAAGACAAACAATGACCTCCAAATAATTGGTGAGTCGTTCAAGCCATATCTCGAGGCGCGTCAATGGCCCACAATAGTTAATCCTGCTCCCTAGAGCACCGACTTGAGCAGAAAGCACCTCCGTGATTCCAAATGATCTGATTGATTTATTAGAAAATACGTGGACATCAACTAGTAAGTTAGGCACACAACTCACTGAAGCACAGTGGAAATCGCCTTCCGAACTGCCTGGCTGGACCGTCCAAGACACGCTTTCGCATCTTGTCGGCGGTGAGCGCATGATGCAACGACTCCCGGCTACAACTCACGTGGCAGCGGCGGCAGCTCATGTTAAAAACCCAATGGGGATAAACAATGAAAATGATGTTGATGAACGCAGATCGTCATCGGGGGCCCAAGTGCTGGCTGAATGGAACGAAATCACGGCTCTTCGACTTCAGACTTTGCGCAATGCAGATGAGGCGTACTTCTCAGTCGAAACAATGACCCCAACAGGCCCCGGAACAGTTGCTGACTTTTTACATATTCGCATCTTGGATTGTTGGTTGCACGAACAGGAAATGCGCAGATCTAGCGGAATACTTGGTAACGAATCAGGTGACTGCGCTAAACACACCTTGAGCCGACTTATTCGCACTATCCCCATTGTTGTCGGCAAGCGCGCTGCCACGCCAGAAGGCGCAACAGTTGCCTTCAATATCACTGGCGCAATGCATTATTCATTTGCATGCACAATTACCAATGGCCGTGGCGCTGTAACTGAGGGTGCAGCGACAGACGCACTCAGTACCATCACTCTTGAGAGTGCAACTTTTTTTCAGCTCGCTACAGGTCGTGTCAACGCTGATGAAAGCAAAAGTAAATGGAGCATCAAAGGTGACTCGGATATTGGATATCGCGTGGTGAGCCAACTGAACATGATGATCTGATCATCGCAATCTCGTTACAGAGATGTCTGTGGACCAACAGCACCGATTGCTGCAAAATAAGCCAGATGGGCGTCGACAACTTGCACCACGTCAACATCGTCAAGAATCGCAACACCTAGTTTTTCTGCCTCACCCAATAAAAATGCTGCCGCAGTAGTTTCATCAACCACCACGAGATCGGTAATCTCTTGTCGGAGTTCCATTATGCGATCTGGCTGCAAACCTCGAGCACGCAACCACGACAAGTGCGCAACAAGTAGTTTGCGCAATTCGTCTTGAGTTAGTCGTGCTTGAGTTGACTCAGGAAGATGCTCTGCCACGAAGTCCATAGCTGTCGCTAATTCATAAACCACCCGCGGCGAAAATGCATCAAGTCGATGCGCTTCTCTGCCTATTGTTCCGGCGGCAATAAAAAACACGGCGATCACGGCAACAGCCCCAAATAACAAGATCGTCAAGTCCATCAAATCAGCCTATGGTGGACAACTATGTTCCGTGACTTACCCACGCTCTGGAAAATTAAGCGATACCGCTTCCTGCTCACGGCACGAGCCATTTCCAATATCGGCAATGGCATGTCCCCTGTGGCGCTTGCCTTTGGCGTTTTAGGGCTACCTGGTTCAACTCCTGCATCGTTGAGTCTTGTCACGACAGCCCAGATGGTACCGATCGTGGTGTTTTTGTTGATCGGAGGGGTTGTCGCCGACAGATTCGGCCGCGCCCAAGTCGTGGGCACAACGGACATCATCGGCAGTATCGCAGTAGGTGTGTCAGCAATTTTGTTTTTATCAGGTCATGCCACCGTGCCACTTTTATGTGTGATCGCAGTCATCATCGGGATTCTCAATGCATTGTGGTGGCCAGCATTTGCTGGGTTACTTCCCGAAATTGTTCCACCCGAACTAATTTCGCCCGCTTTATCGATTCAAGGGCTCAGCGCCAATTTGGGATTCACTATTGGTGCGAGCATCGGTGGTGCCATCGTCAGCATTTTTGGAGCTGGTTGGGCGATTCTTTTGGATGCCGCGTCATTCATGATTGCAGGATTACTGGTCCTGCAACTCAAAAATGCTGCAACATCATCGGCAACGGATGAACACCGCGAGTCAATGTTGGCTCAACTCAAAGAAGGTTGGAAAGAGTTTTCATCCCGACGCTGGCTGGTCACGCTCGTTATCTCTTTTGCGTTCATCAATATGTGTTTTGAAGGATTCATCGGTGTACTTGCGCCCGTCCAGATGAAAGAACAACTCGGAGGCGCCAAAGACATGGGACTTATGCTCTTTGCCTTTGGGCTTGGGAGTATTTCTGGTGTCCTTGTCTCACTCAAATTCAGGCCAAAATTCCCCTTGCGGGTGGCAATGATGTCAATGCCTGTCGTTGGTCTCTTTGTGCTCGCCGTTGCGATTCCATTGCCGCTGTGGATCATTGCAATTGTCGCCGTTGGTGCCGGAATATCGTTTGATCTCTTTTTTGTATTATGGATGACCACATTTCAGACCCAGATACCCCAAGAAGCCCTCTCTCGTGTGAGTTCCTATGATGCTTTTGGCTCAATGTTGTTTGCACCAATCGGTCTCCTTGTCGCAGGTCCACTCGCCCAATGGATTGGCGCACGGGATGCGTTGTTTATCGCTGGATCAATTGTGTTGCTTGCTTCGTTTGGCTCATTGCTCGTTCGCGACATTCGAGATATCGAGAGTGTCGTCAATCGACCAGAAATCACGAAAGATAGTCCCTCAACAACGCTGGCCTAAGTCCTGCTCTTTTTATTTCATTCATCAGGTGCACAAGAGATTTCTCTAGACTCGGAACATAGTGCATTAAAATAATGTCTCCAGGCTCTAGTTTTGCCCTACCAGACATGCGAACAACTCCGCCATCTGCCTCAACGTTCCACATAACCAAATACTTCATTCCACATTTAGCAACCGTGTCAATAACTTTTTTGTTGAAAGAACCGCCTGGTGGCCGAAAATACATCGGACTTTCTTTGGCCACATTTCTTGCTACTTGAGACGCCCCGCATACTTCGTGTTTTCGTTGAGCCTCCGAGATCAGCGTCATGTGAGCATGATTCCAGGTGTGGTTTTCAAATGTCATATTCTTACGGGCACGAAACCACTCGCGGTGTCTCCAGAGCGTCACCGACACCGCAAAAGTCGTTACTGGGACTTTATTACGATCCAGATACTTTGCTAACGACTCAGTGACAGTGCTTCCGTCATCAATTGTGATGAACACGACCGGATCTTTTGTTTTTACTTTGTAGACAACCTTGACATCTTTTCCCTTCAAGACTTTGGGTTTCGGCTTGACAACTGTGGTTGACACTTGCGGCACCGTGGTCATGATGGTGTCGACCGGCACGCCTTGGGCTATTGCAGTCGCTGGACAAACCGCCGACGTCGCCATGCCGACAACTATTCCAAGTTTGCAAATAGTTCCCGTCAATCTGGCGCGTGATGGTGAATGCACAACCCAACGCTAATCGTCAAGCAATTTGCAGAGCAGCCCCAACGGGATTCGAACCCGTGCCGCCACCTTGAGAGGGTGGTGTCCTAGGCCACTAGACGATGGGGCCAAGTAGCGATTGAAACGATACCGCTCAGGCTTGGGGGTTTAGTTGGGGAACAAGGACTCGAACCCTGAATAACAGTTCCAGAAACTGCTGTGTTGCCAATTACACCATTCCCCAATGGAACATGGCAAGTGTAGCGGTGCACGCTAAAACTACCCACCAAATAGTTCAGCCAGTGATACTCCAGAGTTGCTCGAAACTCATGAGTCGTCCCACTGAAATGCCGATGGTCTCTTTAATAGTTCGTTCAAAAGCCTGCCAACCCTGAATCGGGCTGGTTCGTGTCGCGGAGCCCTGTGCCTTAATACCCAATTCACGCAACGTCAGCATGCTGCGTTGTAAATGATATGCATCACTGACGACAACGACAGAAGAGATATCTCCTTTTTGCAGGGCCGGAATCAGGTTGCGCAGTGACTCATAAGTTGAATGACCTTGATCTTCAAAAATTATCTGCGCAGGCGGTACACCAAGATTTTCTAAAAATCTTTGTGATGTCGCTGCCTCGGTAAAGCGATCGGCTCTTTGCTTGCCGCCCGTAACCGCAATAAGTGGCGCTTGTTTATTTTTCCACAAGTAGAAAGCATGATTCAAACGTGAGGCCAGTTGCGGCGAAGGGCGGCCGTCATATTGGGCAGCACCCATGACGACAATCGCATCGGCTCGTTGAGTATCGATGTCTTTGCCGACACTTAGGACCGAAATAAATGTAACGATGACGTATAGTGCGATCGCAAGTGCCTTGGCGAGCAGAACTACGACAAAGAATCGAAAAAAATTCATCACAAATAATCAGGCAAGGCGCAGCAAAGCAGCGTCAATGCGCCCAAGAGTGCGGTCACGCCCCAGAAACTCAATGCTTTCAAATAGTGGGGGTCCCACGGTGCGACCAGTAATTGCAACACGAAGTGGTGCTTGTACTTTGCCCAATTTGAGATCGCGCTTTGCACCGATTGCCTCGAGCACAAGTTTGAGAGAATCATGGTTCCAATCACACGTGGCGTATTCTCGTGCGCACTCATCCAAAACGTCACGTGCCCACTCTGAACTCATTGCCTTTGCCCATGACGCATCATCGATTGGCGCTTCTGCCAAGAAAAAGAAATCAACCATGCTGGCAACTTCGCCCAAAACTGCCACTCGAGTCTGAATAAGAGGGGCAACCAATGCAAAGACCGCAACATCAAATTGAGCAGGGGTCCAGGCAACGTCGCTTGCTGTGAGCCAAGGCTGACATGCGGCAATGAAATCTGACGGCGACAATGCACGAATGTAGTCGCCATTAAAAGCTTCAAGTTTTTTTACATCAAAAAATGCCGGAGAATGATTCACACTTTCGAGACGGAACTGCTCCACCATCGTTGACCACGACACAATTTCGGTATCACCATGTGGCGCCCATCCAAGTGTCATCAAGTAGTTCACCATTGCGTCAGCCAAGATGCCGTCAGCCTTGTATTGCTCAAGCGCTACCTTGTCACGTCGTTTTGACAACTTCTTGCGCTGTTCGTTGACCAACACCGGAACATGAGCCCACAGTGGTGGTTGTGCGCCGAGTGCGTTCCAGATCATCTGTTGTTTTGGGGTATTTGGAAGATGCTCTTCGGCACGTACGACATGAGTTATTGCCATGTCAATGTCATCAACAACATTGGCTAGCAGAAACATCGGTGAGCCGTTGCCGCGCAAAAGGACAAAGTCCTCAATCGTTTCGTTGGCAAATTGAACTTCGCCACGCACAAGATCGTGCACCACGGTCAAACCCTGTGGCACGCGAAAGCGCAGGACATGCCCAATGCCGGCACCGAGCGCCCTATCGCGCGAAAATCCGTCGTAGCCCGGTTTACCCGAAGCCTTTGCTCGTTCTTGAATTTGTTCAGAGGTTAAATCGCACCAATAAGCATTGCCTTGCTCAAATAATCGGTGTGCTGCTGCAATATGTTTGTCAGCGTTGTGTGACTGAAAATATGGTCCCTCAAATTGCGGTGAATCAGAATTGATGCCGAGCCATCCAAGTGCGTCAATAATTCCTTGAGTCCACTCGGGGCTATTGCGTGATTCGTCCGTGTCTTCAATACGCAAGACGAATGTGCCTCCTAGGCGTTCTGCCAAGGCCCAGTTATAAAGCGCCGTGCGTGCACCACCGACATGGAAAAACCCAGTGGGCGAAGGGGCAAAGCGAAGTCTCGGTGCTGAGGTCATGTGACATTTCTCATCTGGCAGTCAGGTTAGTAGGGCAACGCACGCAATCAGTGCTGACGAGTAGTGTCGTGACATGGCTCGCACTAGAGATCCGCATCCTGGTCATCGTTCTGTCTCTGGAGGATTGGCCCGCGCTGCAATCTTTGGAATCAGCGACGGATTGGTATCAAATGTCTCGCTCGTAATCGGCATCGCCGGTGGTGGCCTAAGCACCTCGATTGTGCGTCTCGCTGGTCTCGCCGGTGCAGTGGCTGGGGCGGCCAGCATGGGTGCAGGTGAGTGGGTTTCGGTTTCGGCGCAAAATGAGTTGATTCGGCGCGAAGTAGAGATGGAACGTCGAGAAATTGTTAATAATCCTGATTTCGAGACGCTTGAATTGGCGGCATTTTATGAGGGTCATGGAATGTCAAAAGAACAGGCGGCAAGCTCTGCTCAAGAGGTGATGTCAAAGCCTGAACTCGCACTTATCGTTCACGCTCGGGAAGAATTTGGAATTGATGTCGAAGATTTGCCCTCACCTTTTCGTGTCGCAATAACATCATTTGTTTGTTTTATCGTTGGAGCGCTTCTGCCTGTACTGCCCTGGTATGTTGCCTCGGGCAACGCAGCCAAGACCACATCAGTCCTTGTTGGCGTGGTTGCTGCTGCTGTCGTCGGCGCACTGATCGGTAAATCAGCGGAACTTTCAATAGCAAGAACAGGTGTGCGTCAAGTGCTGATTTTATTGACTGCGTGTGGCGTAACTTATTGCATTGGACTACTGCTAAACACCACGGTGATTTGACATGACTATCTACTCTGAAACGGAACAACTAAATGTTCTAGGCAATCGTCTCGAGTCGTGTTGCACAGATCCAATGACAGGTTTCTATCGCAATGGATGTTGTGAAGTAGGCGGAGACGATGTCGGCGTTCACGCAGTATGCGTAGTCCTCACAAAGGAGTTCCTTGAATATTCCAAGTCGGTTGGAAACGACCTATCAACGCCGATGCCCGAATATGGCTTTGCCGGACTGCAGCCCGGAAATCAGTGGTGCCTCTGTGCGCCAAGATGGCAGGAGGCTTTCGAGGCAGGTGTTGCGCCACGGGTAAAATTGGCCGCGACGCATCTTGCCGCACTGGAGTTTTGTTCACTGAATGATCTGCGCGAACACGCCCTTGAAGTTTGACTACGCACCTGTAAGTAATCGCCAAGATTCAGGCATTTGAGCAACCGCTTGCTGTACAGACAGGCGCAAAGTTGATTCTGGTATCGAATCAGCCAAAGCACGACCTTGTGCATAGTGATGCAGGGTGTTGTCCAGGCCAGAAAATAATTCTGCTCGAGTTGCAATCAGATCTGCAGGTGCTGCACTGTCCATAAATCCCCAAATGGTGAGTGCCAAGGTTAGGTCATGCACCACTGGTGCGCGGCTAAATAGCGATGCTCGACGCAGTGCAATAAACGTGCACCCACGCAGGGCATCCTCGACATGTTCATTTTTTGTTACCACTACTTTGGGTCGCAGATAAGAGGCCAAAGTCAGCACATACCCTTGATTGGGTCCCTGATATCCAAGTCGCTCCCCAATTGGTTGTCGACCTGTTATTTCTGCAGGACGGTTGGTCGACCACGGCTCTGGAACATGCTGAGGTGACCCATAGACACGAGTTGTGTCAAGCGATGGGTAACGTGAATACTGAGGAGCAGCCATGACTGGCTACCTTAGGCCGAAGCGTGCAATAAGCCATAGACAAGCGACTCTTCTAGTGCTCGCCATGATGCTTCAATGATATTTGTTGAGACACCAATGGTGGTCCAACTGCGTTCACCATTAGTAGCGTCAATCAAAACGCGGGTGACCGCGCCCGTTGCAGTCGCTCCGTCCAATATACGAACCTTGTAGTCGGTGAGATGCACTTTGGTAAGTTGCGGGTATTTTTTTGTCAGGGCTGCACGTAGTGACGAGTCAATTGCATTCACTGGACCGTTTCCCTCTGTGGCATGAACAAAACGCTCATCCCCCACCCACACTTTTACGGTTGCTTCCGTTGTGAAACGTCCGTCGGTTGCTTCGTCGGTGATAACCCGCATTGACTCGACGCGAAAAAAATCCTGTTCCCAGCCGGCAGCGCGTCGCATCAACAACTCAAGTGATGCGTCAGCGGCTTCGAAGTGATATCCCTCGTGCTCGAGTCGCTTGAGGTCGTCAATGACTTGATTGACGGCTGGTCCGTCCATCGGCAGACCCAATTCTTGGGCTTTAAGTTGAATCGTGGCACGACCAGCCATCTCTGACACAACGAATCGAGTTCCGTTGCCTACTAGTTCTGGTTCGATGTGCTCGTATGCATCTTTGGCACGAACAATTGCTGACACATGCAAACCAGCCTTATGGGCAAATGCTGACGAGCCGACATATGGAGCCTGCGGGTTTAGCGGACGATTGAGCACCTCGGCCACATGATTGCTTACGGGCGTCAGTCGCTCAAGATTTCCGGTTGGCAAACAGATGTAGCCCATCTTGAGTTGCAAGTTTGGAATGATGGTCGTGAGATTTGCATTTCCCGTTCGTTCGCCAAGTCCATTGAGGGTTCCCTGCACATGACGCACACCACTTGTAACCGCAGCCATCGAGTTTGCGACTGCACAACCAGCATCATCGTGGCAATGTATTCCCAAAATGGCATCGCCACCGACATGATTCCGGACAGCAGCGACAATACTTTCAACTTCGTTGGGCAATGAACCACCGTTGGTATCGCACATCACCAGATGTGTTGCGCCTTTCATGACGGCAGCCTCTATAACGCGCAGTGCGAACTCTTGATTATTCTTATAGCCGTCAAAGAAATGCTCAAGATCAACAAGCACCCGTCGTCCGTGGCCAGTCAGAAACTCAACAGAATCTGCAATCATTGCAATACCCTCATCAAGTGACGTCTGCAGTGCTTGCTCAACATGATAATCCCAACTTTTGGCAACAATGCACACAGCCGACGTGTTGGCCTCAATCAAGTTGCGAAGCGTCGCATCATCATCTACTTTTCCAGCAGGACGACGTGTAGAACCAAAAGCAACTAATGTTGAATGTCGGAGTTTCAATTCAGTTTGAGCGCGTGCGAAAAATTCAATGTCTTTGGGGTTGGCACCAGGCCAGCCACCTTCAATGAAATGCACACCGAGGTAGTCAAGTTGTTCAGCGATCCGAAGTTTGTCGGCAACACTCGCCGAGACACCCTCGACTTGCATTCCGTCACGCAGGGTCGTATCAAAGACCTCTACTTGTTCGGCTATTTGGTGTGATGTTGGTTGTGTGCTCATGGTCGGCTCCGTTTGATATTTGAGAATGAAAAAGCCGCCCTGCTGGGCGGCTTTTGGCGCACGTCGGGTGGACGTGCGCTAGAGAATAATGATGATTGCGTTGCCAAAACAAGCAACACCGAGCCAAGGGGCATCTGTAGTGCTGTTATTCAACATATTGATAGTCTCGCCCGTCAAAGGCGGTTCGTCAACACCAGTTGGGGATTTTCCTGTGGACAAAGTGGGGAAATCCTGCCCCTACTGACTTTTTCATCCACAGGCTGTGGATTAGCGAGCCAGTTCACACCAATCGCGGTAGCGCTCATCTTGACCCCGAACGGCTTTGCCATATACCGCTCCTATCGCGGCCGTCATCGGACCTGGACAGGGCACAATTCGGTCGTCAACGGAATTGACCGCACTTACTTCAGCGGCAGTCCCACAGACAAAGATTTCATCGGCGATATACAAATCAGAACGAGCCAAGTTACCGACCTGCACTTGATAGCCCAAGTCGTGGGCAATCCTGGTCACACTGCTTTGGGTAATGCCTTCAAGCGCTCCGGCGGAGAGCGGTGGCGTGATGATGACACCGTGGCGGGAGACGAAAATATTTTCTCCCGTGCATTCGGCTACGAATCCATGGGGGCTGAGCATGATCGCCTCGTCGTAGCCTGCCTTGAGAGCCTCTACTTTGGCCAGAGATGAATTGACATAGTTACCAACGGTTTTTGCTGCTGGTGGCATTGTGTTGTGATCATGGCGAGTCCAAGAAGAGATCTTCATGCGTACGCCTTTAGTCAGGGCGTCTTCGCCGAGATACGCACCCCATGGCCAGCAAGCAATCGCCACATCAACTTTACAAGGCAGGGTGTTGAGTCCCATTTCTCCGTATCCATAATAAGCGATTGGACGAATGTAGCAACTCGGCAAGCCTGTCGAGACAACAGTTGCTTTGGTAGCGGCAACAAGTTCATCAACAGAATACGGCAAATCCATTCCCATAATTTTGGCGCTTGAATGCAACCTTTTGATGTGCTCCGTCAAACGGAATATTGCCGGACCATCACTGGTTTCATAGGCACGTATTCCTTCAAATACTCCTGTGCCGTAATGCAAAGTATGTGTCAGGACATGAACTTGGGCCTTGTCCCAGTCGACAAGTTGTCCGTTCATCCAAATTTTCGGTGTTGGTATTAGCGTGGGCATTCCAGGCTCCTAAATAATTGTGTTGTAGGAAGGTTACTTGCCCGCCACACGGGCGGTGATGGTGTTGGCGATATCAGTTGTTGAACCGCTCGTCGGGAGAGCACACGCTGCGCGCATGCGATCAGCCGCAGCGGATTCGTTTAAGAAATCCAGCATCAGGGCTGCCGACAAAATAGCGGCAATCGGGTTTGCTCTGCCGGTGCCAACAATGTCTGGTGCTGAACCATGAACAGGCTCAAACATAGATGGCCCCGTGCGAGCCGGATTGAGATTGGCAGATGATGCCAAGCCGATTCCCCCGCTAACGGCTCCCCCGAGGTCAGTCAAAATGTCGCCAAACAAGTTGTCCGTGACAATGACATCGTAACGATGTGGATCTTGGACAAAATAAATACACGCAGCATCGACATGGTTGTATGTGGTTGTGACTGCAGGAAACTCCTTGGCCACCGCATCAAAGGTGCGTTGCCATAAATCACCTGCAAAAGTGAGCACGTTTGTTTTGTGAACAAGAGTGAGATGTTTGCGCTCTCGCGATTGCGCTAATTCGAAGGCATAGCGCACGCAGCGCTCTACTCCCATGCGAGTGTTGACGCTTCCCTGCGTGGCAACTTCGTTGGCGGTTCCTTTGCGCAACACACCACCTTCGCCGACATAGGGTCCTTCTGTATTTTCACGAATTACAACGAAGTCATGGGGCGTCTCGTGCCCAGGAGCAGTGCCAATAAATGGTCGTTGATTGATGTATAAGTCAAGTTCAAAACGCATCTTCAACAAGAGCCCACGCTCAATTACTCCGGGAGCGACTTCTGGTGTTCCGACTGCGCCAAGCAAGATGGCGTCAAACGCACGCAGTTGTTGCAGAATCTCATCAGAAAGTATTTCCCCGTCGCGCAGGTACCGCGCACCTCCGAGGTCAAAATCAGTCGTGTTAATCTGTACCCCAGCGGCGCGCACTACCTTGAGTGCCTCTTGCGTGACTTCGGGACCAATTCCGTCCCCGCCAATGACTGCAATACGATGAACCATAGGTATTCCATCGTAGAACCCGCCGATAGTCTTTCCCCCCATGAATAAACATCAGCTCTCGCAGACCACCCATCAGCGACTCACTGCAGAAGTAGCCGACCTTGAGAACACCAAATTGCCCGAGGTTGCCCAGAAAATTGGACGTGCTCGTGAAATGGGTGACCTAAAAGAAAATGGTGACTACCACGCCGCCAAAGATGAGTACGGGTTTCTTAACGACCGCAAAAATCTCATCCAAGGAATTCTTCAAGACTCTGAAATTGCTGCCGACCCAGTCGCCGGCGTTGTGGGCTGGCTGAGTTCTGTCACCGTATTATTTGACGGCGACGATCCCTCAGACGCCGAAACATACTTGATTGGCCACATCGAAGAAAGAGTAAACGGTGTCGAAGTCATGAGCCCATCTTCCCCAATTGGTAGCGCACTAATGGGACAAAAATCTGGAGCCACAGTAAAAGTAACGCTTGAAAATGGTGCCACAGTTGTTGTTGAAATCATAAGCGTCACATAACACGACATGTCATTACCCCAAGACGAGCCCTCCATCCCTGACTTGCCACGGGGGCAACATGTCATTTTGCCAGGACGCGGAACAACTTACTTTCGCCAAATAGACGGACCAGCTGGTGCACCGACGCTTGTGTTGTTGCACGGATGGACCGCCACGGCAGATCTCAATTGGTTCACTTGTTACAAGGACCTCGCCAAACATTTTCGGGTCGTGGCAATTGATCACCGCGGACATGGTCGCGGAATCAGAACAACACAACCATTTCGATTGTCAGATTGTGCCGACGACGTCGCAGCATTGGCTGACCAACTCGATATCGCCACATTTATTCCTGTTGGATACTCCATGGGTGGCGCGATTGCTCAACTGATGTGGAAGCGCCACGAATCTCGTGTGCGTGGGCTGGTGCTTTGTTCAACATCTGGATACTTTGCCGACACACGAGAAGAGCGCATCGGCTTTCTGGGACTGCAAGGTCTCGGCGCGTTAGCCAGACTCACTCCAAAGGCGGCACTTGACTGGATCAGCGAAGAGTTGTATCTGCAAAGGAAAACAGCAACGTGGGATCCATGGGCGATGCAACAAGCCGCCAGTCATGACTGGCAACATGTGATTGAAGCAGGTGCAGCACTTGGCAACTACGACGCCCGTGAATGGCTCGGCAATATTGATGTACCCACTTCGGTAATTGTCACGGGCAAAGATCACGTCGTTGCCACAAGTCGCCAAGAAGAACTCGTCGCCAGTATCAAAGGTGCAACAAAGCGCCGACTCGAAGCAGACCACGATGCTGTCTTCACCCACTCAGCAGAGTTTGTGCCGCTGCTTGTTGAGGCCTGCCTTGAAGTAAGCAGCGCAAGCAGTCCGCACACGTTAAATCCGAGCCAATGAAACTTGCCATCAGGTCACGCACCAGACTGCGGCGCAACGCGCGTCTTGCAGCACTGGGCACCCGCGTCGGTATTGGTCATGCCAGCACTGCCGCGCGCAAAATATTTGCCGGCGCAAAACGGCGCGAAGAACTTTCTCGGGCGCGCGAGTTACAAACCGCCGAACAAATTGTCAACGAATTGGGCAACATGAAAGGTGCCCTCATGAAACTCGGACAGATGGCAAGTTATCTAGACGAGGGTCTTCCCGAACCATTTCGTTTGGCACTAGCTCAATTGCAGACGAACGCACCGCCGATGTCGCACGAACTCGTCGAGGCAGTGATTATGCAGGATCTTGGCGCATCAATCTCGGATATCTTTGTCGAGTTTGATCGTGATCCGATCGCTGCGGCATCTATTGGACAAGTCCATCGCGCACTAGCCAAACAACCAGATGGCACATTGCTTGCCGTTGCCGTCAAAGTGCAGTACCCGGGTGTCGCCGAGGCAATCGCTGCTGATCTGCGCACCGCTGATTTACTTGGTGCATTATTGGCATTCGGATTCAAGAGTCTTAATCCACAAGAGATGGTGGAAGAAATAAAAGAACGGCTTACCGAAGAACTTGACTACGAACAAGAAGCCCGCCATCAAATGCTGTTTCATGACTTTTATCGCGATCACCCATTTATTCATATTCCGGCAGTTGTTCCGCATCTTTCCGCGTCTCATGTGCTGACCTCTGAGTTGGTTGAAGGTGCGACGTGGGCCGAGATGCTGACATGGGACCAAAACGAACGAAATCAAGTTGGTGAAGCGATCTTTCGCTTTGTTTTTCGTAGCCTTTATCGCTTTCGGGCTTTCAACGGAGATCCTCACCCTGGCAACTATCTCTTTCATCGCAACGGAAGGGTCACCTTTTTAGATTTTGGGCTTGTCAAACATTTTTCTATTGCCGAGATGGATGCGTTCCAAGGCATGGTCAAAGCAGCAGCAATTGATAACGATGTCGCCGAATTTCGCCGCATCATTGAAGTTGCCGGCATGTTGAGCCCTGATGCGCCTGTAACCACCGAGGACGCTGGTGAATACTTTTCGCACTTCTATGAACCAGTTCGCGAGTCTCGCGTGATGACATGGTCAGGAGAATACGCGTCATCAATCGTGCGACATACTTTTGACCGCACATCACCGATTGCCCAATACTCGACAGTTCCACGTGCTTTTGTTTTCATTCAACGCATTAATTTGGGGTTGTATGCCCTTCTCGGGCAACTAGGTGCAATTGGCAACTACCGTTTAATGGCCGAAGAACTTTGGCCCATGACAAATTCAGCCGCATCAACACCAATGGGCGAGCAAGAAGAAGAGTGGTTGCGCTTGAGAGCAAATGGTTGACTAGAAAACAGTTTTCAGGTCAAGTCCAAGATCTAGAACTGGTGAAGAATGTGTGAGGCCACCTACAGAGATGAAGTCAATCCCTGTCTTGGCGACTTCTGCTGCACGCTCAATAGTTAGACCACCGCTCGCTTCAAGCATTACGACAACACCCGTGCTTGCCGTGTGATTCTTGGCAATTGTTACTGCCTGCACCATTGTTGCTGTCGACATATTGTCAAGCAAAACCAAGTTGGCACCTGCCACTAGTGCTTCGATTAGTTGATCAAGCGTGTCCACTTCAATTTCAAGGGCAATTGACGGGGCGTGCGTGCGCACCAGTTGAAATGCCTCAGCCACTCCGCCTGCCGCAGCGATGTGATTGTCTTTGACCAAAGCAGCATCGCTGAGCGCCATCCTGTGATTTTGACCACCACCGCAACGCACTGCATATTTCTCGAGGGCGCGCAAACCAGGGGTTGTTTTGCGAGTATCACGAATGACGGTGTCCGTGCCCTTTACAGCATCAACCCAGTTGGCAGTTGCAGTTGCAACACCAGACATGTGACCAAGCAGATTCAAAGCAGTGCGTTCTGCCGTGAGCAACAACTGTGTCGGGGCCTCAACTTGGGCCACGACATCTCCGGCGCGCACGCGTTGCCCATCAGACATAAAGTTCGTGAAGTCACTTGCGAGGGGCCCACAGACTACTTCAATCACCGCCGATGCAAGGTCGAGACCTGCAAGACATCCACTCGCACGCGAGCCAAAGGTGGCAATACTTCGTTGAGCAAGAGGCACAGTCGAAGAACTAGTGATATCGATCCCACCGCCAAGGTCTTCAAGAATTGCTCGGTGTACGAGATCGCAAACATACGAAGAGTCCAGACCAACAGCAACAAGTCGTTTTGAGAGATTATTTGAAAGTTGATGGAGTTTCATTGAGGGGTGATTGTCCCATCAGCATCTATCACCAACAAATGACGCTGCCACTCTGGCAATGCTTGAGTGAAATCGGTGCGACGATGGCAACCCCTGCTCTCAGTACGGGCTGTTGCAGCCGCAACTAAAGCAACGGCAACCGTGAGCAAGTTGGTCGCCTCAAAAGATCGTCGCGTCGCAACAACATCAGCATCTACTTTGTCAAGCAATCGCTGCAGCGTGTCATGAGCCGACCTCAATCCATCAGGAGCACGCAAGACACCAACGTGTTTTGACATCGTGCCCCGTAATTCGGCACGCAATTCAGCAGGCAAAAGACCACTAACGCGATCATCCTCTGCCGGTCGGATATTTTCGGGTAGCGACCAACTCAGTGAGCGTCCTACCCGAGTGCCCGCAACGACACCTTCTGTGAGGCTGTTGGATGCCAATCTGTTGGCCCCGTGCACACCAGTGCAAGCTGCTTCTCCAACGGCAAATAATCCGATAAGTGAAGTTACTCCGTCTAGGTCGGCTCGTATGCCACCACATGCATAGTGAGCGGCCGGGGCGACGGGTATCAGGTCTTGAACAGGATTGATACCAACAACAAGACACGAAGCAGTAATTGAAGGGAAGCGTGTCACGAATCGGGCACCAATTGATCGGGCATCCAAAAACACATGATCATCCACACCAGCTGGCGACTCTGACATTCGTTTACTGATTGCGGCAGCAACAATGTCGCGTGGCGCAAGATCTTCTTGAGAGTGCACTCCCTTCATCACACGTTCTCCTGCCGCGTCAAACAATATTGCGCCCTCGCCCCTGACGGCTTCGCTGATCAGTGCTTGCTGTCCAGTCGCGTCAGGGCCCGTCCACAGCACCGTCGGATGAAATTGAATGAACTCAATGTCTACAATCTCTGCGCCTGCTCGCAGGGCAAGCGCAATACCGTCTCCTGTTACCGCTGGTGGATTTGAAGTTGATGCATACACTTGTCCGAACCCACCAGTAGCAACCACAACTGCGCGCGCTGTGATGTCGCCGACACTCTGCACATCACCGTTTTCATCTAACAGCGCAACCCGAACGCCTGCTACACAACGATGACCTTGTGCGTTATAACCAATCAAGAGATCGAGTCCAAAAGCGTGCTCAACCACTCGAACACCTGCGTGTCGCACCGATTCATCAAGGGTTTTTTGAACTTCTGCACCGGATTGATCACCGCCAGCGTGCACGATACGGTCATGTGAGTGACCACCTTCGCGAGTCAGCGCGATACCGCCGTCATCACCAGGGTCAAATGCAGCACCAAGACGGGACAAGTACCTTATGGCTGTTGGTGCCTCGGTCACTAGTGTACGCACCGCGACTTCGTTGCATAAACCTGCGCCTGCCGCCAGAGTGTCACGCACGTGATTTTCAATCGAGTCATCAGGATCTAAAACGGCCGCCAAACCACCCTGTGCCCATTGCGTGCTACCGGCATCAAGTGTGTCTTTAGTGATCAAAATGACATCGCGCACAGGACGTGCAGCAAGCGCCACTGATAATCCAGCGGCACCAGAGCCCAACACAACGACATCTGTGTCGATCTCCCATGTTGGTTCTGGTGAGGCAAGTCTTTTTGCCATAAATTATTCTCCAGTACGAGACGGTGTGCCGATGGAGATCATTCGCTCTACCGACAAACGCGCTTGATCAGCAATATTTTGGGGCACATCTACAACATCATTGCCATGTATCAACGAATGTTCAAGTTTGTCGGGGGTGATCATCTTCATGTACTTGCAGATTGCTGCAGGATTTATAGGTTGAAATACCGTTAATGCATTGACCTTACGCAGTTGATGCAGCATGCCTGTCTCGGTTGCCACGAGTACCTTGCGTGCAGTTGACTTTTGAGCTGCTTCGACCATTCCAGAAGTTGATAAAATCTTTGTGCGTTCTGCTGGCACCACACCAGAAGAAGCCAAATACATCGCACTCGTTGCACAGCCACATTCTGGATGAATAAGAAGTTCAGCATCAGGCTCAGCAGAAACCATCGCCTTTAACTCTGCGCCATTAATGCCTGCGTGCACATGGCACTCGCCCATCCAAATGTGCATGTTGTCTCGTTTGGTCAGACGCTGCACGTGCGATCCCAAAAATTGATCGGGACAAAACAAAATCTCGGTGTCACGAGGAATCGATGCCACGACATCAACAGCGTTCGAACTTGTGCAACAAATATCTGTCTCAGCTTTTACTGCTGCAGTTGTATTGACATAGCTCACCACCACCGCTCCAGGATGCGATGCTTTCCATTCACGTAGTTGATCTGCTGTAATTGTGTCGGCAAGCGAACATCCTGCTCGCTTATCAGGAATCAGGACGGTTTTGTCGTAGGACAAAATCTTGGCGGTTTCTGCCATGAAGTGCACCCCACAAAAAACAATCGTGCTTTGCGAGACAGAGGCCGCAATACGAGAAAGTGCAAGGGAATCACCCACATGATGGGCGACATCTTGTATTTCAGGTACTTGATAATTGTGCGCCAAAATCACCGCGTCGCGTTGATCTGCAAGCGCCCTTATTCTCTTGGCCCAAACGCCGTGTGAGTGGTCTGACACGCAATCAGGCTATGGGCTCTCTAGCTGGATTCAATAAAAGCAGGACCCTGTGCCCAATAACCATTGATTGCGTCTGCGAGCGACCCTGTCGCCAATCCGGGGTCTGTGATTATGTCATCAGGTTGATCAGCAAATCTTATGACTGAGGCCACACCCTGATTTGAAACCACCACCGTTAGCCGAACGCGTCGGCGCTTGGCATGCTGGCTGGGCGCGCCTTCTACTTCCCCGTTTTCACCTAACGGAGCCGCCCAACCAGTGGTGACGACTGCTGCCGCATCAAACATGCGCCCGAGTGAACTCGATGATGTCTCTAGCAATTCATAGACATCTGGATGTTCAGCCAAAAAAGAGAGCCTGAACGAAGCATCGTCATCTTGAGCAAAAGCCGTCGAGTCAACAACCGTGACGCCGTACAAGCGGGCGGTGGCTAACTCAAATGAGTCAAGTGTTGCATGCAGTCGCTGTTCGACAAATGTTGCGAGCGACACGGTGTCTGGGAGTTCGGGGCATGGCTCAGGAAGATCAAGATTCATACTGACAAAGTGTGCATTATTGCATGCTTCGTGGAAAAAGATCTCTCCGTTGTATTCTGATTATTCAAGTATTTGCTTGTGCTACCTGAGGGAACACATGATCACAACTCGTCCAACAAATCGTCCTTTGACCCCAGATGATGTCACTCCAACTTGGCTGACTGCTGCACTGCACTCAAGTGGGGTTTTGCCAGTTGACACAACTGTGACATCGTTGCGCCATGAAACACTCGGTGGAGGCACAGGTGTTTTTGGTGTCCTCGCTCGATTGGTAGTTCAATACAGCAAGCCAACATCTGCGCCAATTCACATGGTTCTCAAATTGCCAACAGCGGCGCCAGAAAATAAGGCTGTTGCACTCGCGCTTGGTATCTATGTACGTGAAATAAATTTCTTTCGTTATCTTTCCGAGCAGACCCCGACTACTTCGGTTCGTTGCTTGTATTCCGATATGGATACCAATGTTGGGGAGTTTGTTCTGATACTCGAAGAAATAACCCACCTTGACGTTGGCGACCAACTCGGCGGGGCAAATGTTGCCCAACTGGAACTCACCCTTAGAGAGATTGCAAAATGGCACGCCGCATGGTGGATGCATCCAGACCTCGACACTTATGCGTGGTTACCCACCAACGACAGCCCCGTGCAAATGGCCGTTGTTCCTGACATCATGCGTGCTGCATTGCCCGTTATCGAGTCCCAATGGGTGGGGCGCTTAGGACAGGATGCCGTGTCCCTGGGTCGAGATACCGCGGATAACTTTGAAGAGATACTGCGTCGCACGGGTGCCTGCGCCAAGACACTGTGTCACGGTGACTTGCGACTTGAAAACATTTTCTTCAATGCTGATGCCACCGACATTATGTTCATAGATTTTCAGATGATTCTAAAAGCAACCCCTGCTCAAGATGTGCAGTACCTATTTAATTCATCAGTAGAACCCGAGATCTGGCACTCCGATGGCATGCGATTGTTGCATCTATATCATGATGAACTAATTGCGCTTGGCGTCACCGACTACCCATGGTCCTCATTTTGGTCTGAGTTTCGACTGCAATGCTTGTGGGGAATGGTGGCACCAGCATCAACTGTCGGCGGATTTGACATGGGTGACGAGAAAGGCAAACAACTTGCTGAGCGCTGGATGATGCGTGGCTGGCTCTTGCCTACTGCAGTGCAGGCTCGTCAAGAGCTCTAGAAAATGCTAGTTAGCCTCACCAAGCAGACGTGCCGCTCGCACTAACTTTGCCCCATATTTTTTGCCTGGAGTTCGAGATAAACGCTCAAGTGGACCAGACACGCTCAATGCTGCAATCACATCTCCTGCAGTATTACAAATCGGCGCACTCACCGAGGCAACTCCTTTTTCACGCTCTTCAACTGATTCAATCCAACCTTTCTTGGATAATTTCTGGCCCGTCAATAATCGACCTGCACTCCCCCTTGACAACGGCAACAAAGAACCTTCCGGAACGATCCAGCGCAGACCGTGCGTGGACTCAAGTGATATCACGCATCGTCGACCAGCGGATTCGGCAACATAAACCTGCACACTTTCTCCAGTGGCATCACGCAGATCATGAGCGACACGCCGTGCCTCGTCAACGAACGGATATTGCATCTGGGCGCCATGTCCCAGCCCGATGAGCGTTGTCCCCAGACAAAACTGTCCGTCATCAAATCGGCGCACAGCACCATGTTGCTCAAGGGCCAGCAAAAGTCGATGCGCCGTCGCGCGCGGCATACCAGTTGCGTGCACGAGTGTTGCCAATGAATGTGGGCGTTGGGCCAAGGCGTTGAGCATCAAAAACGCCTTGTCAATCACTCCAACTCCTGATACGCTGTCCATTAATTGAGAAGTCTATCCCATATATTGAGATTAATGGGCGCAAAGGATTAACGTTATGGTGCCAAAAACATTGCCGCAAAAGGTGTGGGATGACCATGTCATCCATCAGGCTCCAGATGAGCCGGATTTGCTTTACATTGACCTACATCTCGTTCACGAAGTAACCAGTCCTCAGGCCTTTGATGGATTGCGTTTGTCAGGACGCGCAGTGCGCCGACCAGAACTGACGCTTGCCACAGAAGATCACAATGTGCCCACCGCAGACATTCACCTTCCAATCGCCGACCCTATTTCAGCACGACAGGTGCAGGTTTTGCGGGACAACGCCAAAGAATTCAATGTCACGCTCTTCCCGATGGGCGACCCTAATCAGGGAATCGTTCATGTCATCGGACCAGAGCAGGGTCGCACATTGCCAGGCATGACCATTGTGTGCGGAGACAGCCACACCGCCACTCACGGAGCATTTGGGGCGCTTGCATTTGGTATCGGCACCAGCGAAGTCGAGCATGTTCTTGCTACTCAGACATTGCCGCAGTCTCGTCCGAAGTGGATGGCTGTCAATGTCGAAGGCACCGCGCCAAGTGACGTCACCGCCAAGGACATCATCTTGGCAATCATCGGCACAATCGGTACAGGTGGTGGCATCGGTCATGTCATTGAATACCGAGGAGCGGCGATTCGCGCGCTGTCAATGGAAGGACGCATGACTGTTTGCAACATGTCCATTGAAGCAGGTGCCCGTGCTGGTCTTATCGCACCAGACGACACAACATTTACTTATCTCAAAGGTCGTGCCCAAGCACCAAGTGGCGAGCAATGGACCGCTGCAGTCGAATCATGGCGTAATCTGCACACCGATGACGGGGCGGTATGGGACCGAGAAGTAACTATTGACGCTTCCACACTGCGCCCCCATGTGTCTTGGGGAACGAATCCCGCTCAAGTCCTCAGTATCGATTCTGTTTTGCCTTCACCAAAAAGTGCTTCTGATGCAACTGGTGCTGACACTATTTCGCGAGCACTCGAATACATGGGGCTCAAGTCTGGGACTCGCATTCGAGACATCAGGGTTGACACGGTTTTTATCGGATCATGCACCAACAGTCGCATCGAAGATTTGCGCGCCGCTGCAGCCGTACTCAAGGGCCGCACGGTTACCGTAAAACGCACGATGGTGGTGCCGGGCAGTCATGCTGTCAAAAAACAAGCAGAAGCCGAAGGTCTTGACAAAATTTTCATCGCTGCGGGAGCCGATTGGCGGGAGCCTGGCTGTTCAATGTGTCTGGCCATGAACCCTGACAAATTAGCGCCAGGAGAACGCGCAGCCAGCACGAGTAATCGCAACTTTGAAGGACGTCAAGGACGCGGTGGTCGCACTCATTTGGTGTCCCCAGCCGTTGCCGCAGCCACCGCCGTCGCTGGTCATTTCGCCACGCCAGGGGATCTGCAATGAAAATAGTTCGGATAGTTTCTGGAACTGCGGTTCCACTCAAGCGCAGTGACGTTGATACCGACCAAATCATTCCAGCAGAGTGGCTCAAGCGTGTAGAGCGCACGGGCTTTGAGGCTGGCTTGTTCTCGACATGGCGCGACGACCGCAACTTTGTTTTAAACGATGAGCGTTACGCGGGTGCCACAATTTTGGTTGCCGGTCCAAGTTTTGGGGTCGGTTCGTCACGCGAGCACGCCGTCTGGGCGATACAGCAATACGGATTCGACGCCGTCATTGCGCCAAGCTTCAGTGATATTTTCAGAAACAATTGCACCAAAAACGGACTCATTCCTGTCGTTCTTGATGAAGCAATTGTGCAACAGCTGTGGGACCTCATAGAGACCGAGGCATCAACGGAAATCACTGTCGACATGCAACGTCTATTAGTCGAAGTTCCGTCAGCTGGACTATCTGTTTCTTTTCTGATGGATCCATCGACACAACATCGTTTTTTGAATGGTCTTGACGATATTGGCATCACTTTGTCTCATCAAAGCAAGATTGACTCTTTTGAGACCAAGCGTCCAGCCTGGCTGAGCAAATAATTTACAGAATAAACTTGCGTAGATCGCTCAGTCGAGTGTCATTGCTGAAAATTTCGATTGGTGGTTCAGTCGGGAGTCGAAGTGCTCGTTGGATGATGCGACAAGTGGTGTGCTGATTGTACTCAGCAAGCGTGACTGCCCATCCGTCCCTACCAGCACGTGCAGTTCTGCCAGATCGATGCAAATAACTCTTTGGATCAATGGGTGGTGCATAGTGAATAACAACTCCGATGTCGTCAATATCAATTCCGCGTGCTGCGACATCCGTCGCAACCAAGACATTTATTTCACTCTTTGTAAATCGCACTAGAGCTTTTTCGCGTGCGGCTTGCGTTAGGTCGCCATGAATAGCGGCAGCCTTGGCCCCGAGGCCAAGCAGGTTCTCAGTGACACGATCACATAAACGCTTTGTATCGCAAAACACCAAGGTCTTTCCGCCACCAGCAGCGACCACATTGATCACCCTGTCCTTGTCAAGCTTGTGGACCGCCAGAAACAAATGATGCATTGTTCCAACCGTGTCAGTAGGAGCATCAATTGATACTTCTGTTGGCGATTTCATATAACGCCGAACTAAGTTTCCGACCTGCCCGTCAAGGGTTGCTGAAAACAACATCGTCTGGTGCTCACCCGTGACATGGCGCAGGATCCACTCCACTTGCGGAGTAAAGCCGTCATCGGCCATCCGATCCGCTTCATCAAGGACAACAACTTGAATGTCTTTCATTGAAATTTCGCCGGCCTTCATTAGGTCGATCAACCGAAGAGGCGTTGCCACGATAAGTTCAATGCCTCTGTCAAGCGCATCAATCTGATCATCCCGTGACGCGCCACCATACACGGCAAGCACGCGATGTCCGCACGCTTTGCCGATTGGGTCCAATACTTCTGCTACTTGCAGGGCCAACTCGCGAGTTGGAACCAGCACGACGCCGCGTGGTGCCCGAACCTGAGCAGCAACGTCCATGCGTGCCATCATCGGCACACCAAAGGCAAGTGTCTTGCCAGAACCGGTTCGAGCGCGCCCACACAAATCAACACCGCTCAACGCCACGGGAATAGCTTCAGTCTGGATCGCAAATGGTGCGGTGAAGCCGGCTTTGAAGAGACCGCGATCGACGTTCTCGGGCACGCCGATCGACGCAAACCCGGTGGGTTCATAACGGTCAGCGTCGGCCTGAGGGGTCTGATGGCGCTGGGGCATTTGCTTGTCAGGCTATCTCCCATTGTGCGCCAGAGGCTGACTTGCCACTCGGGATTGACTAATAATTCAAAAAACTGATAAATGATTTCAAAACAAGTATGGTTATTTCTCTTGTTGCGGAATCTTTTCGCACTGAAAGGAAACATCCACGGCCGAAGCCCGATAACACATCGAGCAAAGCCCACCCAGGTTTGGAGTAATTCATGAATGCAGTACTAGACGCCACTCAAACATGTGGACTGAAGGGAATCCCATACGATTGGCAGGCGCTGTTAGTGCCCGCAGAGCCCGCATTCAGCGAAGAACTTGATGATTTAATCAAGAGTCAGTCCCAGATAAGCGTCGAATCAGACTCTTTATAAAGTTCTCTGGCAATTTGGCTTCATCTGGGTGTAAGTTACGGGGGTGACTTACAAATGCCAGAATCTCCTACTTATGTAGCGGCGACAGCCCCATACTGCTGTTGTCGAAACCTCCTGCGCTCTGGCCAGGAGGTTTTTTATTTATACCAACTCATTGAATGCTCTGCAACGAAACAACTTCACTAATTCCACAACTGATCTACAACAAGGAAACGATATGCCGCCAAATAGTGTGACACCTAAAAAAATGGCTTTTGATAAATACACTCCGACTATTCCCGTAGTTCTCGCCGACCGAACATGGCCCAATACGATGATCAAGAAAGCACCTTTGTGGTGCAGTGTCGATCTGCGCGATGGCAATCAAGCGCTGATTGACCCAATGGACCCTGAACGCAAGCGTCGCATGTTTGACGCAGTCGTCAAGATGGGGTTCAAAGAAATTGAGGTTGGTTTCCCTTCTGCCAGCCAGCCCGACTTTGACTTTGTTCGCCAACTGATCGAAGAGGACCTGATTCCCGATGATGTCATTATTCAGGTACTTGTGCAGTGTCGCCCCGAATTAATTGAACGCACATATGAATGCATCAAAGGTGCACCCCGCGCAATCGTGCATTTTTACAACTCGACAAATCCATTGCAGCGCAGAGTTGTCTTTGGGCTGGAAAAAGAAGGAGTGATTGATATCGCGGTGAACGCCGCAAAATTGTGTCGAAAACTTGAGGAAACGGTGCCTGATACGAAAATACGATACGAATATTCGCCAGAAAGTTTCACGCTCACCGAACCAGATTTCGCCATCGAGATTTGCACCGCAGTAATGGATGTCATCGAACCAACTCCTGATAATCCACTCATTCTTAATCTGCCAGCAACTGTTGAGTGCTACTCCCCCAATGTGTATGGCGATGTCATTGAGTGGTTCATTCGCAATATCCCCAAGCGTGATTGTGTTGTTGTTTCTCTGCATCCCCACAACGACCGTGGTTGCGCGGTCGCAGCGGCCGAATTTGGAGTGATGGCAGGTGCTGATCGCGTCGAGGGAACTTTGTTTGGCAACGGGGAACGTACGGGCAATGTCGACATTGTTAATTTGGCGATGAACCTGTTTATGAACGGGGTTGATCCAGAACTTGATATCAGCGATATAGACGCTTTGAGACGCGTCGCCGAATATTGCAATCGCTTGCCTGTTCATCCTCGGCATCCATATGTCGGCGACTTGGTCTACACCGCATTTTCAGGGAGTCATCAAGACGCCATCAAAAAAGGTTTTCAAGTACTTGCCAAGGACTACGACCAATGGGGAGTTCCGTATTTGCCGATTGACCCCAAACATGTTGGTCGCAGTTACGAAGCGGTTATCCGCGTAAATAGTCAGTCAGGCAAAGGGGGTGTTGCCTACATCATGCAAACAGAGCACGGCTTTGATCTCCCCCGACGCTTACAGATTGAATTTTCACAAACAATTCAGCACATCACGGAAGACTCTGGCACTGAGATCAGTCCTCCTCTTTTATGGGCGACTTTTCAAGATCAGTACCTACCAGTGTCGCCAAAATGCATCTTGCATGGACATGAATTGCATAGCGACTCAAGCTCTGGTCTCACCAGCATCACGGCGCAATTGGTAATTGATGGACAACATCAGACCCTGACGGGCCAGGGTAACGGACCGATTGATGCCTTTGTGCATGCGCTACGAACCGGGCTCAGCACCGAGATTGATGTTGTGGACTACGCAGAACACGCCATGGGTCAGGGCTCAGAAGCCACCGCGGTTGCCTATGTTGAAACCACTGACAACGGGGGAAACACTCGCTGGGGTGTCGGAATCGACCCCAACATCATCTCCGCTTCACTTCGCGCCGTACTTGCGGCGTACGAACGTCAAGGTCAAGTCTCTTGAAATACAGAACTTGTGCGCTCTGCGACTAGTTTTTAAGTGTTCCTCGCATCTCATTTCGGAGGAATCGGCACCGCAGTCAAAAACTACTCAGGAGGATTCAAGATGAAAATAAGTGTTGACTTTGATATTTGTGCGTCAACAGGGGCGTGCACTCAAGTTGCTCCAGAGATTTTTGAAGTTCGCAAAGATGGTTACCTCTACATCTTGCAGGAAAGTCCTGGAGAAGAACTGCGCGAAAAAGCAACGCAGGCTGCCGACCTTTGCCCTACTGCAGCAATCACGATCGAAGGCTGATACTCCATCGTGAGTTTTCTCTCGACGCTCAATTCACGATGGGCCGCAACTGGTTCGCTGTTGTGCGTTGGATTAGACCCAGATCCTGACAAATTTCCTAATTCACTGCGCAACGACGTTGGCAGTATCGCCAGATTTTGTATCGATATTATTGATGCCACTGCCGAGTTTGTCTGCGCATTCAAACCACAAATCGCCTACTTTGCAGCAGTCGCTGCAGAGCATCAACTTGAACAGGTCTGCCACCACATTCGCGCCAATCATCCCACCATCCCACTAATCCTTGATGCAAAACGCGGGGACATCGGAGACACCGCCGCACTATATGCCCGCGAAGCATTTGATCGATACGGTGCGCACGCCGTTACCGTGAGTCCATATCTTGGAACAGACAGCATCGAACCTTTTCTGGCACATTCAGGAAAAGGCGTGTTTGTTTTATGCCGTACTTCAAATGCTGGCAGTGGTGAGTTTCAGTCTCAAGTCAGCCACGGCTTACCTCTGTATCAACACATCGCTTCCCGTGCAGCCAGCGATTGGGCAACCAAAGGTGAAGTTGGACTTGTCGTCGGCGCCACCTATCCAGCAGAACTTAAAATTGTTCGTGACATTGTTGGTGATATGACCCTGCTCGTCCCCGGCATCGGTGCCCAAGGTGGCGATCCTCATGCGGTTATCACCCATGGCTCCAATAGCGTTGGCCGTGGACTGATTGTTAATTCTTCTCGCGCCATCCTGTATGCCAGCAGCACCGACCACGCTGCCGGCGCACATGCCGCGGCTCGCGCGGCCGCAGCAACACTTGTATAACCACTCAGTTTTTAGGCGTGAAGAGCCGTGACTTCGATTATTCCGGGTGCTTGACGAAGAGCATCTAGTACCTCGTCTGACACGGCAGCCGATGGAGAAATGACCATCAAGGCAGTTCCTGCGGTGAGCGCCCGACCTACATCCATATCTGCAATATTGACTCCGGCATTTCCGAGCAATGTCCCGACTAGGCCAATCACTCCAGGGCGATCATCATTGCGCACAACCAACATGTGATCGGAAGGCGGCATGTCAGTGATGTGGTCATCCACCATCACGATGCGAGCCTGTCGACGTGGTCCAACAAGCGTTGCCGCCAAGCTGTGACTACCAGCACGAAGTGTTACAAGATTGACATAGTCGCTAATTGAAGAGCCTGTCACCACCTTTGTCTCTTTAATTTCCACCCCTATCGCTGCAGCAATTTGGGGGGCATTCACATAAGTAACTGGATCTGTTTGGGCAATGGAAAAAAATCCTTTAAGCGCACTAAGCGTCAAAATGCGAGTGTCGTAGCCAGCAATCTCACCTGTGACAATGATCTCTAATTGACCAGACACTGAGTCAGTCATTGATGCGAACAATCGACCAATCCGTTCTGCAAGTGGCAGAAAAGGTTTGAGAGTTTCATTTGCATCTGCTGCAGAGATGTTGACTGCATAGGGTACGAAGTCTCCAGCCAACGCCAAATTAATCATGTCGGCAATGTCGTCTCCAGCTTTGTCTTGTGCCTCGCGGGTGCTCGCCCCCAAATGCGGGGTAACAACCACACCGTCTAGTCCAAATAGGGGTGACTGCGTTGTGGGTTCTTTGTTAAAAACATCCAGAGCAGCGCCAGCAATGACTCCGGACTTGATTGCCTCGGCAAGTTCTGCCTCATCAATGATGCCACCGCGTGCCACATTGATAACACGCAACGACGGTTTTGCTTTTAATAACATCTCGCGACCAATCAGTCCGATGGTTTCTTTGTTTTTTGGCAAATGTACGGTCAAAAAGTCTGCTTCTGACACGAGTCGGTCTATGTCCATCAACTCAATATTCATTGCTCTTGCACGCTCTTCTGAGACATAAGGATCAAAAGCAATCACACGCATTCCAAAAGCAGCAGCACGCTGCGCCACCAGTTTTCCAATTCTTCCCAGTCCGGCAATGGCAAGTGTCTTGTCCAGAAGTTCAACACCCTCCCACTTGCTTCTCTCCCACCTACCTTGCACCAACGCCGCATGGGCTTGGGGAACATTTCTGGCGACAGACAACAACATCGCCATCGTGTGCTCTGCTGCCGACACGATGTTTGATTCGGGAGCATTGGCAACCATCACGCCTAGTTTGGTTGCGGCTTCAACATCGACATTGTCCAAGCCGACCCCGGCGCGACCTACCACGATTAGGTCAGATCCAGCTTCAAGCAAGGCCGCATCTACTTGAGTCGCAGAGCGCACGATTAATGCGCGAGCACCCTTGATTGCAACATGCAACTGCTCGGGGGTGAGATCTACTTGAACATCTACTTCATGTCCCGCCTGGCGAAGACGGTCAAGACCACGTTCAGCAAGTTCTTCAGAGACAAGGATGCGAGCCACCTCTATAGTCTCGCCCACAAAACATCAAAAATTACTACCGATTTGGTCCACTTAACAAAACGTTCATATCTGCCACTAGCGTCTGAGGCACTGAAATCACTTCACAAGGGAGAACACCATGACCTATGCCTTCTTAACTGACGAATGGATGGTTGCCGCACGTGCGATTCGCGAAAAATACGCGGCAGAAGCGGCTAAAATTACCGTCACCTTGCGGATCAATCAGACCATCACGGGGGTTCCATTTGGTAGCGGCACGGTTTACGCATTTTTGGATACCTCGAGTGGTGCGGTCAACACAGATTTAGGGGTTCTCGAAAACCCCGATGCCACAATCATCACTGACTACGACACAATGCGCAAGCTTTTGATTGATCAAGACCAAGCAGCCACCATGCAGGCCTTCATGGGTGGCAAAATAAAAGTTGAAGGTGACATGATGAAAATCATGGGAATGCAAACTGCAATGCCTCAGGATGCAGTAGCTAATAAAATTGCGGCGGAAATAAAGGAAATTACCTCTTAAATTTTGCTAGACGGCGGTGCGAAACTCACTGCGATCTGTTGATGTCACCTTCGTTGCCATAAACATTCCCGCTAATGCAAAGACTGCACCTGCCATAAGTGCATATCCAAAACTTTCAATAACGCCACGCGACATCGTGGACTCATGTATTGAAATCATCACAGTCGATCCGACCACTGCACCCATTTGATTCATGAGTTGTTGCATTGCTCCAGCCACTCCTAGATGGTCATCGTCTACTGCATTGGCAACGAGGGCTGTCAATGCGGGTGATGCGAGACCCAGTCCAACACCTGATAGCGCCAGTGCACCTGCAATGAACACATCGCTGGTCTTTAGACCTACGAGCGACAACGAGACCATCGATGCCATAACAAATCCAGCGCCAACTATGCCCGAAGTCCGTTCACCAACTCGCATCGTTATAAAGCTCCCCAACGGTGCCGCAATCGAGAATGTGAGTGGTCTGGCAATGATTAACCAGCCAATATGACTACTTGTCATTCCTAAACCCTTGTCGAGCAACTGTGGGACCATAATGAAGCCACCCATATAAGCGAAATTTGTGAGCGATTGGCTCATAATCGGAAATGCGATATTGGGTGTTCGAAACCAATGCAGTGGCATTAAAGGCTCCTCAACACGGCGTTCAATGCGCACAAATTGCCATAGAAGTATCAACCCGATTGCAATAGAAATAACTATGCGGGGGCTTGTCCACCCCCAAGCATGTCCCCTGCTAATTCCCAACAGCAAAGCCATGGCACCACCACCAAGAGTCAGCGATCCCATCACATCAAACTTGACATTTTTCATTTTGCTGGTTTGAGGAAGGAGCCAAAACGCAACTGCTGCACCGACTACGCACAGTGGTGCTTGCACAATGAAAATTGTTCGCCAACCAATCGACTCCACAAGTGGCGCCCCAAGAACCACTCCCAATACCGGAGCACCTGCTGTGGTGAAACTCCAGAGTGACAACGGCGTCACTCTTTCTTGTGGCTCAAATAGGCGGTTGATATAGGCCATTGCCGCTGGTCCTGTGGCTGATCCAGCACTTGCCGACAAAATTCGAAAAGCAATCATTGATGCGGCGTTCCACGCGAAGGCGGTAAGAATCCCAAAGATGCCGGCGAAGAAAAGCCCCAATACAAACACCCGTTTATGTCCCCATAAGTCACCGGCTTTACCAAAGGCGGGTCCGACAACACCAAAGGCCAACATCGGGCCAATGATCGCCCAGTTCAAAGCACTCACACTCGTATCAAGATCGGTTGCGATTCCCTCAAGCGACACGACCAGCACAGTGATCGTAAAACTTGTCGCAAAGAGACCTGCTAACACCACCGACAAAGTTGCCCATTGACGAGTGACACCCACCCTGCGCGCAATCCTGCGTGGCAACAACATTGTCCACGGAACTACCGAGACTTCATCTACTCCGGCATTTTCGACGGTGATCGTGTCCCGAGGACGCAGGATTTTGTCACTGTCGTTATTGGAATTCACGACTGCTTTCTAGCGCAATGAGGCGGCCATTTCAGCAAGTGCTGCTGTGAGTTCTGCCACGCTCCATCTATCACCATGATCAACTGACTCTGCCATCTCCCATGAACGAACACGAGTGACTTCCCCGCCCTTCACAAAAAATGTCTCACCCGTGAACGCACACTCCTCGGATGCCAAATATGCAACGAGAGGAGAAATATTGGCGGGATCCCACTCATCAAAGGTCGCAGCGTTTTGCGGAACGGCAATGTGGTCTCCAAGACCAGGAGTCGCAAGTGTTAGCCGTGTTCGAGCGGCCGGTGCGATTGAGTTGCTCTTGACATTGAAGCGCGAAAGTTCCTTGGCCAAAATCTGAGAGAATGTTGCGATACCAGTTTTGGCGGCACCGTAATTGGACTGTCCGGGATTTGACATGAGTCCAGACGTTGACGAAGTGTGCACCAGATTTCGTGCACGCGTGTTTCCTGCTTTGAACTGCTCCCGCCAGTACGCGGCTGCCCAACGAGAAGGGGCGAAATGGCCTTTGAGGTGTACTGCAATAACGGCATCCCACTCCGCTTCTGTCATGTTGACCAACAATCTGTCCCGCAAAATTCCGGCATTGTTCACCAAGATATCCAAGTCGCCAAATGTCTCAACTGCCATATTCACTAACCGCTGCGCACCATCCCAATCCGCAACATTGTCGTAGTTGGCGATTGCGCGACCACCCATCGCAATGATTTCATCAACAACTTCTTGTGCCGGGGTAGCGTCCTTTCCAGTTCCATCGTTGGCACCGCCTAGATCGTTCACCACAACTTTGGCGCCTTCGTGAGCAAATAAAAGCGCGTGTTCGCGTCCGATGCCCCGTCCTGCTCCAGTGATGATGGCCACTCGACCGTCTAGTGCGCCCATGATTGTGACTCCCAAATTAATGTGCGACAGGTTTGTCACATCTCTCTGAATAGATTAGGGATGAAACCTAGGGAAACACGAGGTCAACGGTATTGGTGGCAAGCATTTTTGTGTAGTTGCGCACCACCTTGTCGTTGACTAACGCTTTTAATAAGCCCCGTGTGCCATTGCCGGTGACCTTGCCCACGACAAGACCAGCATTTTCGAGACGCTCTTTCACAACGCTCAAAGTTCGTCCATAAATCGCCGGCATCACTACTTGTTTTTGTCCCGAGGACACAGCGACCAGCACTCCTGATCCGCGTGATACTTCCGTACCGATAATCGGAAGCTGCAATGAAACTCGCCCTGCGGCAATGTTCAGCGTGGGGGCCTCGCCCAAACTGCTCAATATCAAACCAAGTTCTGTCAGCTTTGTTGTTGCTTCCTCAACGGTTAACCCGATTAATTTAGGGACTACTCGGGGCGCAGGTCCAGACGACAAGCTAAGAGCAACCTCGGTACCCTTTACTAGAGAGTCACCTGCCTTTAGCGTTGGTTGATCTGGAATGGACCACGAGAGCACGGTGCCGATCGGTACGACTTCATCAGCGACACCTGTTGTCACTGCCACTAATCCCAGAGTGGCAATCTTTGCTTTTGCCTCAGCAACACCTAACCCATTGAAGTCTTCCAACACCGTTAGCGTTGGCCCCTCCGAGACAAAAAAAGTTATCGAGTCACGTTTTTTCACAGCTGCACCAACAGCAGGATCCGTGCGAATGATCTGATCTTTTTGCACGACGTCACTGCGCTCTTTAGACACCAATATTGTCCAGCCAAATTGAGACAATAGATTGCGAGCTTCGGCTTCTGGTTTCCCGACCAACTCTGGAACGAGATTTGATGGGTTCAAAACAGTGTTGTAAGCGACCAAGCCAGCACCAGCAAGCCCTATCACGAACAAAATTGCAAATGAGATCCGCAGTTTCCATCTACGCTTTTTGGGAATTGGAGTCTGGCTTGTGGGGTCTTGAGCCTCAAGAGATCGCAAAAAATCAGCGTCAACTACTGTGGGTTCAGTTGAATCACGTCCAATAATCAGTGGGTCTTCTGGCCTTGTGTTGGTTTGCGCGACTCCAGAGCCGATTGGATCAAAAGCATTGGGCATCGGAAGAAGCGGCGTTGTCCGAATCATGATTGGCGCTCCCGGCTCGGGTTGCGGTGCACCAAATACAGGAACAGTTGTTGAAGGTCTTTCAATTGGCTTGGACGGATCAGCATTGGCGACTTCATCATCAAACAGTCCAACTCCGACAATTTCTATCGGGGACGGACGCGGCAGTTTTTCTGCCGCCTGCACAAGCGCCTGACCAAATTCACGAGGTGTAAAACGCTCTGATGCGTCGGGCCTTCCCGCGCGCTCAAGGACGAACGCAAGCGCACCAAAATCGGCGTTGACCGGCAAAAGTTTTCCAATTCGATTGCTAAACGCAGCAGCAACCGACTCACCAGCAAAGGGAATTGTTCCGGTTAATGCCTCGATAATTGTCAGCGCCAAGGCGTATACGTCACTACCAGTTGTGCGGATAGATCCATCCGCTAACTCAGGTGCGGCGTAGTTCGCCTGCTCGATTCCCAAATTATCAAGGGCACGAAGTGGTGCTCCGAAGCCCACAACGCGCACGCGTCGATCAAGCCCGAATATCAATCTCGATGGCCTAATGTCGCCGTGCACAATCTCTTGTTTGGAGGCCGCGTCAAGGGCACGACATACATCAATTCCCACAATCAGCGCCTGTGATGGCGTGAGACGGCGACCCCGATCCAGGAACTCCCTCAAGGAACCTCCAGCCAGACGCTGCCCTACGGTGTAGACGTATCGTGTGCCCCCAATAGTCACGTCACCATGATTGAGCATCGCCTCAATCACTGGGTGTTGCAACGACATCGCCGTCTGACACTGGCGCTCAAATCTGCTCAGAGCATCTTCCGGGGTCGTTGAGCCAAGCGAGATATCGACTAGTCGGCTCAGTTCTGTTAGGCGAACACCTAGAGTTTCATTAGACAACAAATCAATTGCGTCGAATTGGGCAGTGCCCTTGGCAGTGAGACCCGAGTCAGCCTCGATCCGGACTTGATCTAATCTGTACCGTCCCGCAAGAACAGTTCCCAAGACGTTCTCCGACCAACTCATGACCCATGAAATCTACCGTTTTTGGCTCGTGCATGGTGCCAAAGGCCCCTACAAGAGCGAGAATAGAGGCGTGAAAATGTCGTTTCAGCCCACAAAATTAGCGATTCCGTTGGGTTTTGCCTTGGGCATCATTCTGATAATCGCAGGACTCAACTCAGCCCGAACCGGTCGAGATGCCCAAAAACTACCCGCCGAAATCGCCAGTATCAATCCAGGGCCTGGAGACATCGTGCTCCGTCAGTCACAAATCTTCGTTGATTTTGCCGAGGGCTACAACGCAGTGTTGATTTTGGACGGACTAGAACTAGAAGTGACTCGTTTGGATGAACTCTCTGCCGCTAACGGGGAAATAATAAGGCCAGGGGCACAGGTTGAACTTCCGGCAACGGCGATCTATGACCCCGGAAACTTTACGATCTCATTTCAGCCTCAGGTTGGAGCCGAAATCGCTGGACTCTTTCAGGGCAAACACACCGCGTCCGTGTTGTTTTGGAAGATTGACGAGACGCGCGAGCGAGCAAAATCGTTTACATGGGATTTCAGCGTCAACTAAATACCCGTTGAGGTGGGTGGCAGATTTCCCGTCGCCAACAGATATTCAAAGCCCTCTTGATCAAGGATCGGGATCTTTTGTTCTTGGGCGCTAGCCAGTTTGCTCGCGCCTGC
>SXUP01000054.1 GCA_005790505.1 Actinomycetota bacterium | reverse complement strand
TTACAAGGAGAGGGTCGGGGGTTCGAGTCCCTCAACGCCCACCAGAATCTGACAAAATCTAAGAAATTAACTTATGGCAAACAATAACCCCTCAACCGAGAACCTCTCAGTAGATGAATTGAGAGAAAAGTACAAAGTAGAACGACAAAAGCGCTTGCGTTCGGACGGAATTCGGCAGTATCAAGATTTCTCGGGCGAGTTCAAAGATTTTGATCGTGACCCCTATGTACAGCCCGGCTTCACACGTGAGCCTGTAACCCAAGAACTAGATGTAGTGATCGTCGGTGGCGGTTTTGGCGGAATGATCGCGGCGGCAAATCTCACAAAAGCAGGCATTACAAATTTTCGGATAGTGGAAAAAGCTGGTGACTTTGGTGGCACTTGGTATTGGAATCGTTATCCCAATGCGGCTTGTGATGTTGAATCATACGTGTACTTGCCATTGTTGGAAGAAACCGGCTACATGCCAACTGAGAAGTACGCCAAGGCTCCCGAGATCTTTGCCTATTGCCAATTGCTTGGCAAAACGTTTGACCTTTATCGAGCAGCACTTTTCCAGACTGAAATCGCCGATATGCGATGGGATGAGCGAGCCAATCGTTGGATTGTGACAACATCTCGGCAGGACAATCTGTCCACCAAGTTCATCGTGATTGCTGGTGGAGTTCTACACAAAGCGAAACTCCCAGGTATCACTGGTATCGAAACTTTCAAAGGGCGGACTTTCCATACCAGCCGCTGGGATTATTCTTACACTGGCGGAAATTCCCAAGGCCTGATGGACAAGTTGGCCGATAAAAGAGTTGGCATCATCGGCACGGGCGCAACCGCGGTGCAAGTTGTCCCAAAATTAGCCGAGTCTGCAAAAGAGCTTTTTGTTTTTCAGCGCACTCCAGCAGCCGTTGGTGTTCGTGGAAATAAGCCAACCGACCCCGATTGGTTCAAGTCGTTGAAACCTGGTTGGCAGAGCAAACGAATTGTCAATTTCACCCAAGCAGTCACCGGTGCCCAACCTGAGATTGATCTGATTGAAGATGAGTGGACGCGAATGATGCGTGTTGATACGAGAAAATTGCCCGACAACGATGAAGAAGCCGCTGAATTGGAGCGAATTGATTTTGAGAATATGCAAGGAATTCGTCAGCGCATTGAGCAGATAATTGATGATCCAAAGACTGCTGAGTTGATGAAGCCCTGGTACGGCCAGAACTGCAAGCGTCCATGTTTCCATGACGAATATTTGCCTGCATTTAATCGTCCCAATGTTCACCTCATTGATACAGACGGCAAGGGCGTCGACGAAGTAACAGAGGCTGGCGTGGTAGTCAATGGGGTGGAATATCCTGTTGATCTTTTAATTTTTGCTTCCGGTTTCGAAGTGACCACTGGTTACACCCAGCGTTTGGGTTTTGATCCTGTTGGGCGCGATGGTGTTTCGTTGAGCCAAGGATGGAAAGACGGTCCGTCAACGTTGCACGGTGTTCTCTCCCGAGGTTTTCCAAATATGTTCATGATTAGCACCGTGCAGGGAGCGCAAGCGACAAACTTCGTGCACTCCATTGGTGAGGTTGCCCAGCATGTGACATTTTTGCTGGCGCATTGTTTGGAGCAAAACATTGCAACAATAGAACCAACGCTTGCTGCCCAAGAAGATTGGCTTCAGACGCTTTTTGGTCAAGTTGGAGGCGTCGCGCGCTACAACGCCACATGCACACCTGGCTATCTAAATGGTGAAGGTGGTGGCGATGTGCGAAGTGCACGGGCGATGGCTTGGATAACAAGTGTGTTGGGTTTTGCCAACTATGTCGAATCGTGGCGCACAACCGCTAATTTTGCTGGGTTTGAGATCACTAAATAGAACTAAGTTTAAAATCTTCCAATTTTGTTCTGAAAAAGCATTATGGCTCCATCACCACTCAGCCACGACTCTGGAGTTCTGCGGCGAGTGCTTGTTGAGAAGACTTTGTTGGACGAGGTGCGTTGACGCTGTCCAATATCGGAGCGACTGTATTGCAGGGCTCTATTGAAGCAATTTCCTATGATGCCAGCCACACGGTGGGGCAGTCATCTTCATGGAGTGGATTCCCGTCAACCAAGTGCTGGTGGTGGACTTTGAGTGGAGCGCCGGCACGCATGAAGTAAGTGACATCATCTCCGCAATAGCGAAGGCTAATCGCCCGGCGAGATCCGCGAGATGTGTTTGGGCCAGCGCCGTGAATAGTGCGAGCATGATGAACAGTTACATCACCCGGTTTAGTGTCGAAAGAAATTATCGAGCATTCGTTGCGGTGCGACATGGCATCAATATCAGGCACCATCGAGCCTTGTGTACCAGGAATGACCATTGAGGACACAAAAAGATTTGGTTGGTATATTTCTGGCCACAAATGCGAACCTGCGACGAACTTGACTGCACCTGATTCTGTGGTCACCGTGTCAAGGGGACACCACATCGTGCAAACTTTGGTTCCGTTGACATGAAAATATGCCATGTCTTGATGCCATGCGGTGCGTTCTATGGTGCCTGGTTCTTTGACAAGCACGCTGTCTTCCCAAAGTCGCACGCGGTCGGACTGCATCACCAGTCCGGCAATTTGGGGCATCGGAGACTCACAGGCAAAGTGGCGAAATGTGGCATGTTCAATCCAGTGGTCGACTCCAGCAATAAAGCGACCACGACCAGAGGGAGGCGTCTCTGCTTGCCCATTTTCTTTGCCGCCTTTGACGATGGCATCGCTCATTGCTGAGAGGTCTGCAACCTGAGAAGTGTCAAAAAGTTCTGCGATCGGCGTGGCCATATCGTGCAGAAGCCTCGGGTCTACTACTTCAGGCAAGCACACCACTCCGTCGCGCCAGAACGTCTCTATTTCTTGCGATGTGATTGATCGAAGTAGTGCCGAACTCATTATTAACCCTTCACTGAAAATCCACCGTCAACAACAAGAGTGTGTCCGGTGATGTATTGACTGGCTTGGGAACAAAGAAAGAGTACGGCTGGCGCGATTTCTGAAGGTGTAGCAACTCGTGCCAATGGGGTGCGATCAAGATGGGGACGTGTCATGGCGTCAGAAGACAACATTGGCGCAGTCATATTTGATGCAACGAGCCCAGGAGCAACGGCATTTACCCGAATATTATCTTTGGCATAGTGGACTGAAAGTGTTTTTGTCATCTGTACGACTGCAGCTTTGGCAGCCCCGTATCCTGGGACGAATTCAATCGCAAAGAATGATGCAAGAGATGCCATATTGATGACGGATGCGCCCCCAGTGAGATCTGACTTGCAAAGAGTTGGATGCAAAAGTTGGGTCAGCCGGAAAGCAGCTGCGCTATTGATTTGTAGGGCTTGTTCAAAAACATCAGGATCATATTCATTCGCACCGCCCGGAAGAACTTGTCCGGCATTGTTGACAAGAATGTCTAGGTCGGTGATGCCCTCGGCTACCGAGGTGATCTGTTGACGATCGTTCATTTGACACTGCAGATACTTAAATCCCGATAGATCGTGGGAATACTCCGCAGCAGATTCTTTGGTCCCTGTAATCGTGACAATTGCTCCTGCAGAGATGAATGCGTTGGCAATTTCAAGCCCGATTCCGTTTGAGCCACCCGACACCAAGACTTTGGAACCCGCAAAATTAAAAGTTGTCGTATTCAATGCTGGCATTACCAGACCTTTTCCCATTGTTTAGATTCGTTGCTTCGATTAATTGCAAGTGCTGCCCGCACTTCTCCTAAAGAATACCGAGCATCGGCAGCAAGCGGGGTGCCGTCAAGAACAGCCGCTTCAAAATCTTTCCAGACACCGATGTAACTATCCATATAGTTGCCATTACCGACTACGGTTCCTTGCCAGTTTGTGCCGTCAAAAAGTCGTACTTCGCCAAGAGCCGAAATGACAATTTCACCTTTTGTGCCTGTGAATTGAAAATGGGGTTGAAGAGCAACGGCGCCCGTAGCAAGCATGACATCAAAACTTGCCACGACTCCTGAATCAAATTTGCATAAAGCTCGCACAAGGGATTCACCCTGCATTTTTTCCTGAATACGACCAGTGACTGCGACGACTTGATCGATCTCTCCTAAAATCATGCGTAGCGGTCTCATCCAATGAGATCCGGTATCGATGGCAACTCCACCTCCCGCCTGGGCAGTCTGAAATCTCCAAGACTCTGGGCTGGGGTAAAACTCAGGAGTGATCCCAAAGTTATGCCATGACCGAGCGGTGAGGATGTCTCCAATCGCCCCACCGCTGATAAGTTCTTGAGCAATCAAGACCTCCGGCCAATATTGAGCGTTCTCTGTCAACATAAATACTTTGTCGGGATGCTTTGCTGCTTCAGCAAGTATTTGTTCACACGCTTCGATGCTCGGTGCCATTGGCTTTTCAAGGGCGACGTGAACGCCGACATCAAGGGCTCGGGAGACGATTTCTTGATGAAGATGATGTGGTACCAAAATCGCCAGTGCGTCAACGCCGATTGACATTGCTTCGTCAATTGTTGAGCATGCCTCACCGCCCGTAAGCAAAGCCAGATGATCGGCGTTTTCAGCCAAGACATCAACGCAGGCGGTCACCCGCGTGCGACCTAAATCTTTTAAAGCCCGTGCATGCCATTGCGCAATTGCGCCGCATCCAACAAGTCCCAAACGAAGTTCTTGCATTTTCAAAGACTACTATTTACGGTCAGGAGACAACAATAGTGAAAATACACATCTCTGATTTGGCGGAGCCACAACTCACAGATATGCAACGTCTTGCCCATCAATACGGCGAGACGCTTACGCTGGATATGTCACTTAATGGCGTGCTTGAAGACGCAGTTGCACGCACGGGTCTCACCGACTTTGGGGCAACCGACTTCACCTATCGGTTGTCGCTGTGGCTCGATGAAGTGGGGCAAGACCCTGACCGACTCGGCATTGGCAACCTATCGCTTCGAAATAGTTGTGTTCGGTATGCATCTAATCGATTATTGACACAAGACTTGTTGCAGAGACATCCCGAGATTCATGACATCAAAATTGAGCGACCCATCATCATCGTTGGTTTGCCTCGCACCGGCACAACCCATCTGTTGAATCTTTTGTCTGCCGACCAGAGTCTGCGTTCAATGCCTCTATGGGAAAGTTATGAGCCGATTGCGCAACGAGGGGAAGCGCCTAGTGCAGATGGGCTTGACCCGCGGTACGTGCGTTGCAACAAAGAATGGGAACAAATGCAAATGGTGACACCTCACGTGGCTCTGATGCACCCGATGGACCCCGCACACGTCCACGAAGAAATTGAGTTGATGTTGCCTGATTTTGCTTCCTACAACCTGGAATGGGTGGCACGCTGCCCAGGGTGGCGCGACTATTACTTTTCAACCGATCAGCAACCGCATTATGACTACATGCACACGATGTTGAAAGTCCTCACGTTCCTGCGACCCCGAAATCGGTGGATCCTTAAGTCACCCCAACATTTCGAGCAAATAGGGCCACTCATGAACACTTTTCCCGACGCAACAATTGTGATGACTCATCGTGATCCTGTCTCTGTTATCCAGTCGGCAGCAACAATGATTACATATGCAGCGCGGATGGCATACCGGACGATTGATCCACACTGGTATATCGACTACTGGACTGACAGAGTGCAAAAACTGCTGGCTTCGGCGGTGCGCGATATTGATCTTATTCCTCGAAGCCAACGCATCGATGTCCACTTCAATGAATTCATGGCTGATGATTCGGCGATGGTGGCTCGAATCTGTGATTTTGCCGCGCATCCATTGAGTAAAAAAGCCCAAGAGTCAATTGCCAAGCGCGCTGCTGATCGTTCTCGAGACGGACAAGACTCAATCGTCTATGATTTGCGCCAAGATTTTGATCGAACACCTGGGCAAATTCGCGAGAGATTTTCGTCGTATCTTGAAAAGTTCAATGTCCCAAATGAGGTGATGTGATTTGAAGACAAATGCCGAAATAGAAAAACAAGTTGATTATTTGATTGACACGCGACCAGGCAAAGAATTGCTTGCACATGTATATGAAGACCCGGCGACAGAAGTTGCACCAAAAATTTACAGATCTAGTGGGTCAACGGCTGCATACATGATCGTGCATGACGCTGGAAGAATCATCATTAATACGGGAATGGGTTATGAAGCCGTCCATCACAAACGGGTATTTGACGCAATATGTAGCGGCCCCACCACTCATATCGTTACCACTCAGGCCCACGTAGATCATGTTGGCGGTGTGGGGCTCTTTCGAGAAAATGGCACCGTGTATATCGCTCAAGAAAACAATCCTGCTTGCCAAACAGATGACGCCAGAATTCAAAAATTGCGATATCGAACGGCACAAGTATGGTTTGATGTCAGCGGCGCAGCGGCGCAGCAGATAGCCAAAGCAAATCCGGGTGTTGCGATGAGGCAGGACACTCCTGTCCCTGATGTGGTTTTCAAAGACAGGTACGTTTTTTCTGTTGGTGGTTGCAATCTTGAACTCATTGCTGCCACAGGCGAGACAATTGATTCATTGATTGTTTGGCTGCCACAATCAAACACCGCGCTTATTTCTAATTTGCTCGGACCATTGTTCCCCCATTTTCCGAACTTCAACACCCTGCGAGGGGACAGGTATCGTTTTGTTGAGCCATATCTCGAGACCGTGAACAAACTTCGCAGTCTCAATATTGCAGTTCTTGTGACGGGACGACACATGCCCATCGTCGGAGCAGAATTGATTGATGCATCTTTGGCCCGCCTGCACGGAGCAGTGCAATTCGTGCATCAAAGCACTCTTGAAGGTATGAACGCAGGCACCGACGTTTTCACGCTGATGAAAGAGATAACACTGCCAGCAGAACAACGAGTAGGGCAAGGCTACGGCAAAGTTATGTGGGCTATTCGCACAATCTGGGAGACATACATGGGCTGGTTTCACTTGCAGTCAACCACAGAATTGCATGCAGAGCGACCTATCGAGGCGATGGCAGAACTTGTCCAAGTAATAGGTGCTGACGCTGTATGCGCCCGAGCCGTCGAATTACTCGTTGCAGGTCAAGCGGTTCGAGCCATCTATCTCGCTGAGGCTGTGCTGTATGAATCATCAGACCATGCAGGTGCAGCAGACGTGATGCTACGAGCCCACCAGTTTCTATTGAACAGCGGGGGGGATTTGAGTTTTTGGGAATCAGGCTGGCTCGTTGATCAAATAAAAAAATGGAGCGTGAACAAATAAAAAGGGAGTGTTGCGCCCCAGGCCATGTCAAACATGTCAAGGATTGCGACGACCTTGTTTGCGATTCCAAATCGGTGAATCGCCTGGTTGATGTATTTGATGGGCCCGATGCCACTGCGCAAAGATTCCCAAGATGTGCGGAGGATCGCCATGAATTTCAGTGAAACCACCGGTCACTGAGCGAGTGTCAAAATACGACGCATTGACGCCATCTGCATACAACTCACATGCGGCCTCAAAACCCATGTCCAAAAGGCGCTGGCGCTCTGCATCGAAATCTGAGACCAAATATGCGACGTGATGAAAACCTTCGGTGCCATTGGCATACATATCGCGATAGATCGAGGGAGTCTCGTCGTGTTGCACGATGAACTGGATCATCATTTCCCCCAAGTATCCAAAGGCATACGACACATCGGCTTCTTGGGTTGTGCCGCGGTACGTAAAAGTGTCACATTTATGGTGGTCAGTGACCGAAAAAGGTCCTGCACCAAACAACTTGTGCCACTTTTGGATTGAGTCCTCGATGTCATTGACCAAGTAGGCCTGTTGGAATAGTGGATAGCGCCCCAAAATTGTCATTACCCCTCATTTCCAATGGTGATTTTCATCAGTTTGCCGTTTGCAGTAACACAGTACTCCTACTACGCCCGACTACCGACTACCGTTTAATAGATGGAAAATATCGTCACCTCTTCAACAAAGGTCTACCCAGGACTGATGTACGGTGCGATGGCGTCAATTGGTGCCGGCCTGATTCATGGTGGCGCAATTGGAATGCATGCCGAGCATCCCCAATTAGCGCGATTGTTTATTGCCGTCACAATTGCCCAGGTTGCTTGGGGAGTCATGGTGTTGTTGCGCCCTCAGCGCTGGTTGTTGGTTGCCGGAGTTGTCATCAATACTGGAATAGTTGTTGGTTGGCTTGCTACACGTCTTGGTGGCATTTCTTGGATAGATGGCCTTGAAGTAAAGGAGAGCGCCCAGATTTCTGATTCTTTGTGTGCTGCACTCGGAGTCATTGCGGCGTCCATTGCGTTGGCTGCTCTGATATTTGGAAAAGTTGGCACGCCAGCACCTGCTCGCCTTGCTCTGCCTTCAGCACTTTTTGCAATTGTGACGGTGGTGGCGATGTGGAACGGAGCGAACCACCTGCACGCCCATGGCGGTTCCGCCTCACACAAAGTGTTTTCCAATTGGCCTCGCGCCTTTGACCCTGCTTTGCCACTTGATATCTCAGGAGTTGAGGGTGTGTCAGCCGAACAAGAGCAGCGTGCCGCAGACTTGATTAGAGAAACCAGCGTGAAGTTGTTGCGTTGGTCAGACCCAAAGACTGCTTATGCCGATGGATACAGATCAATTCGCGATTCGGTGACGGGTTTTGAGCATTACATGAATTATTCGCTCTATGACGATGACAAGTTCCTCGATCCATCTGCGCCGGAATCATTGGTTTATAGAGTCGGCGTCGGCACTGAAAGAACTTTGGTTTCTGCAATGTTTATGGCCAAGACCAAAGTGCCGATGGATGCACCGATTCTGACTGACTATGCGGGTTCGCTGATGCAGTGGCACATTCACGACAATTTGTGCTTTTCTCGCATCGGCAAGGGAGCGCCGTTTGTAGTGGGGGTGAGCAATGCTCAGGGAAACTGTGCTTTTGGCGTCCGAGCACCTGGAGATAATGCAATGGTGCATGTGTGGATCGTGCCACATGAGTGCGGTCCCTTTGCCGCACTCGAGGGAGTAGGTGCTGGTCGTGCTTTCGTCAGCGAAGAAGAGCGCCGTGATAAATGCGGAGAGCACTAAATCAGCGTTGTGTGTAGTGAAAGTTTTTAGTTGCGCGGAACCTTGCTCCAGGCTTGTTCTTTGTCAACTCGGGGCTCTCCCGGCAGACCAAGAACCTGTTCGCCCAAAATATTGCGCATAATCTCACTCGTACCACCCTCAATCGAGTTCGCGCGAGCACGCATGAAGGCGTGTCTTACACCGCCAGTTGAGCCGTCAATGTCAAGTGTTTCTGGGCGACGAAAACTGTAGTCGTAGTCAATAAGAGCACTGGCACCCAGTAGTTCTATTGAAAACTCAGTCACTTTTTTATTGAACTCGGCGCTCATTAGTTTGGCAATTGATCCTTCTGGTCCAGGGTTGCCAGCCTTGGCGGCCTGTGAACCACGTACCACTGTCAGACGCAATGCTTCACTTGCGCAAAATAGTTTCATCAGTTTGTCGCGTTGAGCACCACTGCGCTGATCGGAAGGGGTGTCATTCCAGATGTGAATGGCATCGTCTATTGGTCCACGACGCTTTGCACTGCCACTGCCTCCACCACCAATTGCAGTGCGTTCGTTCATCAAGGTGGTCAGAGATACCCGCCACCCTTCGCCAATTGCCCCGACGCGTTGGCTATCTGGCACCCGAGCATCGGTCATGTAGACCTCGTTGAATTCCGCTTCACCAGTTATCTGTCGAAGCGGGCGCACTTCTACGCCTGGGGAGTGCATGTCGATTGCGAAGTAGGTCATGCCTTTGTGTTTTGGTTGTTCTGGGTCGGTGCGGGTGACAAGCATTCCCCAGTCGGCAAGGTGAGCAAGCGTGTTCCATACTTTTTGACCATTGACTATCCACTCATCGCCATCACGTATTGCGCGCGTGCTGAGGCCGGCAAAATCGCTGCCAGAGCCTGGTTCGCTGAAAAGTTGACACCATTTCTCTTGACCCGTAAACATCGGACGCAGGAATCTGTTTTTAACTTCGTCGCTTCCGTGTGTTGCAATCGTCGGTCCGGCAAGGGCAATAAAAAACGTTGCCGGATCTTGTGCTTTTGCACCCGCTGATCTAACGCGCTCTTCAATCACCCGATTTAGGCTTGGCTTGAGCCCGAGTCCACCAAATCCGACGGGGAAATGCACCCACGCCAATCCACAGTCGTAGCGAGCTCCACGAAAGGCAACATTGTCCATTTTTTTGGGGTCGTGAGTGGCCAAAAAAGCATCGACAGCCTTCTCAACAATTTCTAATTCAGGATCCTTCGTGTTCGTGGTCGGAGTAGCAGTCATTGTCATTTCTGTAGTATCGCAAAGAATTACAGCAATCAGCAAGCCCAAGGGGTAAACAGTATTGGCGACTACGCTGAAGGCACTGCACAAACAAAGGACGCACAATGAAGCGCATCTCACATTGGATCGACGGGCGTTTACTTAAAGGGGAGTCTGGGCTTTCGGGCGTGGTCTTTGACCCAGCAACCGGACAGCAACAGGCTCAGGTTGACTTTGCCTCGGTGGCCGAGGTTGATCGGGCAGTAGCCGCGGCTACCCAGGCATTTGGCTCATGGCGGGCGACGAATCTGTCGCGTCGAGCAGAAATAATGTTCAATATGCGAGAACTTGTGGATGCCAATCGAAAAGAACTCGCATCCGTTTTGAGTGCAGAACACGGCAAGGTGATTTCAGACGCGATGGGAGAAGTTGCGCGCGGACTCGAAAATATTGAGTTCGCCTGCGGTGTCGCTCATTTACTTAAAGGTGGCTACAGCGAACAGGCGTCTGCTGGAGTCGATGTTTATAGCATCCGTCAGCCACTTGGTGTCGTTGCCGGAATCACACCTTTTAATTTTCCGGCGATGGTGCCAATGTGGATGTTTGCCAATGCTCTTGCCTGTGGCAATACGTTCGTATTAAAGCCCAGCGAGAAAGATCCATCCGTTGCGATGTTCATCGCTGAGCTTTTGATGCAAGCAGGTCTACCAAGCGGTTGTTTTAACGTAATTCATGGGGACAAAGTGGCGGTAGATCGCTTGCTTGAGCACCCCGATGTTGCCGCTATTTCATTTGTTGGTTCCACGCCGATTGCCAAACATATTTACGAAACTGGCACTCGCAATGGCAAGCGCGTGCAAGCGCTTGGTGGTGCAAAAAACCACATGTTGGTGTTGCCTGATGCCGATCTTGATATGGCGGCCGATGCCGCGGTTAGTGCGGCCTATGGTTCAGCTGGTGAGCGGTGCATGGCTATTTCGGCTCTGATAGTTGTTGACACCGTTGCCGACGAATTGGTGGATAAAATTGTCGATCGAATCCCGCGTATAAAAGTTGGCCCTGCCAGTGATCCAGATAGTGAAATGGGTCCACTGATCACAAAGGAACATCTTGACAAAGTTGCCTCCTATATAGGAGGCGCAAACACGCAGGGTGCGACTGTCGTTGTGGACGGTCGCAACGGTGTACCAAAAGAAGGATTCTTCTTGAAGCCAAGTCTCGTCGACAATGTGCAGCCGGGGATGGCGTGTTATGACGATGAGATCTTTGGTCCAGTGCTGTCAGTTGTGCGAGTGGCTAGTTATGACGAGGGTGTGCAGATAATCAACGCCAATCCATACGGCAACGGCACGGCAATATTTACTCGTGATGGCGGAATCGCACGCCAGTTTCAGTACGACATCAATGTTGGAATGGTGGGAGTCAACGTGCCCGTGCCTGTTCCCGTGTCGTACTACTCATTTGGTGGCTGGAAAGCCAGTTTGTTTGGAGACCAACACATGTATGGGCCAGACGGCATCAACTTTTACACTCGCACCAAAGTAGTGACGTCAAGGTGGCCAGACCCGCGCACCTCAAGCGTTGATCTGGGGTTCCCGCAGAATCGGTAGTTATTTGCCCGCGTAATAGTTGTCAGCAACGGTGAGTGCCTCGTCGATTATGGCAAGGCCCTGGCGCATGTCTTCATCGCTGATTATCAGTGGCGGAACAACATGCAAACGGTTGAAGTGGGTAAAAGGCCACAAGCCATTGGCTTTACAGGCACCCGCAAGTTCGACCATCGGCTTGGCCTCGGCGCCGGAGGCATTAAATGGCACAAGTGGTTCACGGGTGTCTCGGTCTCGCACAAGCTCAATGGCCCAAAAGACACCAACACCACGAACATCTCCCACGCTCGGATGTTTGGCTTTGAGCACCTCTAATCCTGGGCCAATCACATCGCGTCCTAAATGACGGGCATGTTCGATAATTTTTTCTTCCTTAAAGATATTTATTGAAGCAACAGCCGATGCGCAGGCGAGCGGGTGTCCGCTATAAGTAAGTCCTCCTGGATACTGTCGTTCTCGAAATGTGTCGGCAATGCGCTGAGAAATGATTACTCCACCAAGGGGTATGTAACCAGAGTTGACACCTTTAGCGAAACAAATCAGGTCGGGAGCAACGTTCCAGTTGTCAACCGCGAACCATTCTCCACAACGACCAAATCCAGCCATTACTTCGTCCAAGATCATCACGATTCCATGTCGGTCACAGATGTCGCGGACCCCTTGCAGGTATCCGGGTGGTGGCACCAGAATGCCGTTCGTGCCAACAACGGTTTCAAGCATGATTGCAGCGATGTAGTTGGCACCCTCCACCATGACAACATCTTCAAGATGTTGTAGCGCACGTTGAGATTCTTCAACATCACTTGTCGAATGAAAGTGGGAGCGATACGGATATGGACCCCAAAATTTGATAACGCCCGGCATCGCAGGCTCGCTTGGCCAACGGCGCGGATCTCCGGTAAGTTGTATCGCCCCGCCAGTGGCCCCGTGGTAACTGCGATAGGTCGTAAGTATTTTATTGCGACCAGTGTGCAGCCGCGCCATGCGGATTGCATTTTCGGCTGCTTCGGCGCCACCATTTGTGAAGAACACCATGTTGAGGTCACCAGGCGCGAGTTCGGTTATCAAGCGAGCCGCCTCACTCCGCGCATCGTTGGCGTGCATTGGTGCAACCGTGCAGAGTTTGTCAGCCTGTTCTTTAATTGCTGCAACTAATTTGGGATGCTGATGACCAATATTTAGATTCACCAGCTGACTTGAGAAATCAAGATACTTCTTTCCGTCCTCGTCCCAGAACCAAGCACCCTCACCTCCGGCAACAACGACTGGATTTATAAGCCCTTGCGCCGACCAAGAATGAAAGACATGGGTGCGATCGTCAACATAAGCCGAGGAGGGGCGGGAGTCCAAAGAAGTCATGCGATAAGCCTAAACGAGTGGACAATGACAAGCACCCCTACACTTCGAATATGCAGTCAGGATTGTCACAGCATCGTCCCTTGACCCGCGATGAACTCGCTGCCCGAATTCAGGCTGGAGAGATCGACACCGTGATTTTGGCTTTTCCTGATATGCAGGGTCGGATAGTCGGAAAACGAATGACTGGCTGGTTCTTTTTACAAGACGCAGCAGTGCACGGCACGGAGAATTGCAACTATCTGATTGCCACGGATATGGACGACAACGCTCTCCCTGGTTTCAGGTTTGCAAGTTACGAACAGGGTTACGGCGACATGGTGGCAATGCCTGATTGGGGCACTATTCGAAACATGGCATGGCAATCAAAAACCGCAATAGTGCTCGCCGACTTGCAAGACCCCCGTACACAAAAACCAGTTGTTGTGTCCCCACGACAGATGTTACGAGACCAAGTAGCCGTCGCAGCAGCCGCTGGTTATAGAGCAATGATCGGGAGTGAGATTGAATTTTATTTATTTCATGAGTCGTATCGTGAGGCTTATGACAAGGGATACCGCCAACTTGCTCCACATTCACCTTGGATGCAGGACTATCAGATTGTGCAGACAACGTTTGATGAGTATGTGGTTGGAGACATTCGTCGGAATCTTGAGGCATGTGGCATTGCAGTTGAGTGCTCTAAAGGTGAAGCAGGACGCGGCCAACATGAGGTCAACTTGCAATACACAGATGCACTCGAGATGGCTGATAGAAATCTGTTATATAAATCTGCGGCCAAAGAGATTGCCGCATCGCATGGTCGATCTGTGAGTTTTATGGCCAAGTGGAATTTTGCCGAGACTGGCTCTTCATGTCATGTGCATTCGAGTCTTTGGAATATGTCTGATAACACAGCCGCATTTGCTGGAAGTCAGATGCCAGAAGTGTTTAAAAATTATCTGGCAGGTTTACTTGCAACTGCGAGAGACTTCACATTGTTGTGGGCTCCAACCGTCAATAGTTATCGACGTTTTCAGCCAGGCTCTTGGGCACCGACCGCAGTCGCCTGGGGCACTGACAACCGAACGCTCGGACTACGAATTGTGGGTCATGGTGATGCGCAGCGAGTTGAAAGTCGGATCCCAGGCTCTGATGCAAATAGTTACATTGCATTTGCAGGCGTTATCGCCGGTGGTATGTATGGCATCCGTCATCATTTAGCCCTGGAAGATCCATTTGTTGGAAACGGCTATGAGGCCACAACACTTGCTCGTATTCCAAATACATTGATTGAGGCGATTGACTGTTGGGAGAAAAGTGAAAGTGCAAAAGAATGTTTTGGATTAGATGTGCATCACCACATTTTGAGCATGGCAAAAGCTGAATGGACTGCATTTAATCAGCACGTAACTGATTGGGAACTCACCCGATACTTTGAGCGTTCCTAGCGCCGTACCAAGGAGAACACATGACACGACTACAGGACAAGGTCACGATTATCACTGGTGCTGCGAGCGGGCTTGGCCGTGTTGCAGCACTTAAGTTTGCATCCCAAGGGTCAAATGTGGTTATCGCCGATGTCTCAGATGGTTCAGAGGTAGTGCAAGAAATCCTTGATGCAGGTGGTCGCGCAGTTTTTGTGCATTGCGACGTCACAGATGAAGATTCCTGGAAAAACGCAGTCGCATTTTCTCAAGCAACATTTGGGGGTGTTGATGTGTTGTACAACAACGCAGGTGTGATGCTTGGCGATGACGATAATCCGATTTCTACATCTGTTGACACCTATCAACGCACAATGGATATCAATGTCAAGGGTGTATTACTGGGTTGCAAGTATGTGATTCCCGTGATGCTGCAACAAAGTCGGGGATCAATCATCAATGTTGCCTCTTTTGTTGCCCACATGGGTGCAGCAACACCACAGGTTGCCTACACCGCATCAAAAGGAGCAGTTTTAGCGATGACTCGGGAAATAGCCGTGATTTATGCCCGTCGGGGTATCCGCGCCAACGCTCTCTGTCCGGGGCCAGTAATGACTACGTTGCTGGCAAACTTTCTTGACAACGATGCCAAACGAAATCGTCGACTCGTGCACATTCCAATGGGCCGTTTTGGTGAACCAGAAGAAATTGCCAATGGTGCACTTTTTCTGGCCTCTGACGAATCATCCTGGATGACGGGACAGTCGCTCATCATTGACGGCGGTATTACTGCCGCATATGTCACGCCAGAATAACTAGTCTAAAAAGAATTTGTGATGTCAGCAATCGCTTCTGCGATTCCGAGATAATTACCACGGCGACTTTGTTCGCAGGAATCAAGAACCAGCGTCCAGCCAAGAGACACTGCCTGGCCACCAAGAACGATGCCATCTAATATCTGGAGAGGAACTTTTTCGTTAGGAAAAGTTTTTCTTGCAGTAGCAATCTCAGCAGCATGCACTTGAGCAATGACCCCACGTACGCGTGGATTAATCCGAGCGGCAAGAAATGCCTCGTGACGAAATCTTTGCCACTCATGTCGCGATGCGAGCAGTCCGGCAGTGAACTGTGCAGTAAATCCGTCAACAATCTTATTTGACTCCAAGCCCTGAGTCTCCTGGTCAAGGGCTTCCTGGCGATTCAGTTGCAAGAGCATTGAGAGCGCATCGACAAGCATGTCTTCCTTGGATTCGTATGTATTGTAAATAGTGCCTGTTGAAAGATTGGATCGGCGGGCGATGCGCGAAACAGTGGTGCTGGAGTAGCCAATTTTTCCGATAATTTCTGCCGCGGCCATGGCGAGCACATTGCGAATTTCGTTGTCTGATGTCGCCTGAAAGTCGATGAAATCGAACTCGGGAAGGGGAGTAGTTGATGGCTTGGCATCATGAACTGCGCGCGATAGACCAAATATCGGTAATTGCCAATTAACGAATTCAATTTCGGCAAATCGATGAATTAAAATTCCCAAGATTGTTCCAAGCGCTACTGTCACGCGTGCGATGTCAATATCCGTTGATTCAGAAACGAGGCCCCAACGAGCGAGCCATTGATCCATGATTGGAGTGACGACTTCTCCGAGTGCTCCGTTGCGATGTGAGATGATCAACGCCTCAAGACCAAGAATAATTTCGGGCGGAATAACAGATCCTGATTTCAGCAGATTGTTGAGCGCGGTATTGTTTTCTCCAGTTAGAAATGTGTGCAGGGTCGCATCAAGAAATTCAAAAAAGGGACGTTCAATTCGGTCGAGATAAAGTGACGCCTGTAGGTCGTCGTTGTCTTCGAAGCGACTGTATAGAGCTCCCGTGGTAAGCCCAGCCCTAGTCGCAACTGCACTTAGGGATACCGCCTCAAGGCCAAAATCCATTGCAACTGCCAACGCGGCATCAAGAATCGCCGAGTCATTGGCAACCGACCGTTTAGAGCGGGCCCGAGTTGCCACAGGCCGCCGTGGGGGCATATTTGAGTCGGGGTCCTTTGGAAGTTCTGCTTTTGTCATATGAGTCAACTTGCATAATAATACTCATAGTTAAGGGAAAGGCCCTAATCGTTGGAGTGGCAAAAGCGGTATGGGGACAATCCTGCTCGCAACTCGCATCGGGGTGGCTAGCGCTTTTAGTTCCTAGGCGTTACCTTGCGGTTGTGAGACCTGAATTTCTGAGGCCCTTGATCCTAGTGACCCTAGTTCTTGGCGTTGTCGCTTGTAGTGGTGGTGGCAGTGGGACACCGGATGAGACCACCCCTGCTCTTGCGGCAGTCACAGTTGCGAGTGGCATGAACCCAAGCCCTGATGGGTTTGCATTTCCTAATTTTGCATCAAGTGCCTCAACAGCAGAACTTGACGCTGCTGACATGGTCACGATGTTTGGATCAACTCCAGATATCTGCGTTGATGCAACAACACCCTGTGTGCTCACGTCAGAAGCATCGGCTTGGGCTCGTATGGTGAACCAAGCCCGAGTGTCTGGACATTGTGAAGGACTTGCTGTCTTGTCTGCGGCACGCTTCACGGACAAGTTAGATCCAAAGACATTTACGCTCACCAATACTGGTGATGTTACTCACGCCCTGATTCGGGCATTTGCGACGCAATTCTTTAAGGAGACACAAGATGCCACCAAGAAGTTTTCCAAGAAATCTCCTAGCGACATTGTGGCAATACTGAGTGCATCACTCAAGAACGGTCTTGAATACACCCTCGGCGTTTATTCGGACATAGGAGGACATGCCATTTTACCTATTGGCGTTGAGTTCCCATCTGCTGATGTTGCCCACATCAAGGTCTATGACTCCAACTGGCCAAATGCAGACCGCTTTGTCGAAGTCAATCTCAAAAAAGAAACATGGAGTTTTGCATTCTCCGGTGCTGACCCAGCCAATGACCCGGATGCTTGGACCGGAGGTAAAGGCGACATTGACATCACTCCGTTTTCTGCGCGCATCTCAGCAACGTGTCCATTTTGTGGTGACGAGAGTGGAGTTCAAAAATCACTTCTGCTCGTGCGTTCTGCGTTGCCAAACTGGTCAATAGAAACCGCTGACGGAATCATTACCCCTGATTCATCGGATATAGGAGACAGCTCAGTTCGTCCAGTGCGCGCAGGTGTTGCAACATCTGATGCCAGTGCGCCAACTGACTACTTGGTGTCAACCACAATTGGTGCATCTGGAGTAAAGATGTTTTTGGGTTCAACAGCACGAGTCTCAGGCCTAACTCCTAATGCAGTATTCGAAGTAAATGCGCCGAAATCATCAGCAAATTCCCCAGTGACTTTGACAAATTCATCCATTGCCGTTGATGACCCCAAAGTAGTTCTTACTGTTGCTGATGGAGATCTTGTGGCAACTGCTGCTGGTGGTGCCAATTCAATATCGTCTACTGAGGGCGCCATCTCAGTGCAACTCACGAGCGCCAAAGGCGAAGTAATCTCCCAAAAAGCAACGGAGGAGTCGTCGGCTATTGAAGTGCGAACAAGCCAAGCCGATGGTGCGACTGCTGGAATAGATTATGAAGTACTCACCCAAGTCAGCGCAACTCAAGTAGAAAAACGAACCGTTGCTGTAGACGGTACTGAAACAACAACAACGATTAATGCCGTGCTTGACAATCAAAAGCAAACTGCAATTCTTCCTGCGGATCTCAAAGCCCCAGAAGTCAAGGGTGGTTTGACCCCCATGACCGAGCGCGATGCGTCTCAAACACTGCAGGTGACAACTACAACAAGCACAACGGCTACCACGGCGATACCAAAACTGGTGACATCTACGACAACTGTGCCCGAGCGTAATCAGGTTGACATAACCTTCAATATAGATGCCGAGGCACCTGGTCTTGATGAACCCGGATCGTCAGGTTTCTTGGCCGTTTTGACTGTCACTAACGGAGGTGGTAAACCGATTACAACTTGTAAAGACATTGACTGTGTCGATAAAACGACTGTGTCGATAAAAGCAACAGGAGTTGACCCCGCGTCAAGTCAAATGGTTACGACCTCACTGGAATACAGCGTGACAAAGATGATTGGTCCTTTTGAGATCAGATGTGGCAAGACTAACGCATGGATTGCTGCTACTGCTGGAGATGAGGGCTATCTCGCAAAGTGCGGTATTGAAAGCGTTACCAAGGACGAAACAATCGATTTACGAACCAACTTTCAATAACGTCCGCGCTTGAATGAGCACAGCACTGCTGGCGTAGTGAGACGGGGTTATGTTGTAAGAGTGAAAAGCGAAGTGGAGCAATGAAACTTGAGCGGGTTGAGATAATCCGAGTCAAATTGCCGCTCGTCAGACCTTTTCGAACATCATTTGGAGAACAGACACTCCGAGACGTTTTACTCGTCAATGCCTACTCGACCGATGGGCAAGGTTGGGGCGAGTGCGCTGCGCAAGTCGATCCCTATTACAGCGAAGAATTTATTGATGGAGCCCAACAAATGCTCGAGCGTTGGCTAATCCCATTGTTACTCGCGCAGCGGAACCTAGTGCCTGAAGAGATTCCAGAGTTGCTCTATCGCGTCAAAGGTCATCGCAGTGCAAAGGCGGCAATTGAGATGGCGCTTCTTGACATGCATCTAAGAGTCAAGGGGCAGAGTCTGTCGCGGTATCTCGATGGTGTTCGAGACACGGTTGAGGTGGGCGTCGCAGTAGGCATCGCTGACTCAATTAGTGAACTAGTGGATGTTGTGGCTGATTATGTTGCAGATGGATACACGCGTGTAAAACTAAAAATTGAGCCAGGCTGGGATGTCGAGCCGGTTCGTGCTGTTCGTGACCGTTTTGGTGGCTTGCAGATACAAGTTGATGCCAACGCGGCCTATCGAGCCGAAGATATTGGGCATCTCAAAAAACTAGACGAATTTGGTTTATTAATGATTGAGCAGCCCTTCGAAGAAGATGATCTAGCAACTCATGCACTTTTTTCTCAGCAAGTTTTGACTGCGGTCTGTCTGGATGAGTCAATTGTTTCAGCACGCAGCGCAGAGGCTGCTATTGATGCAGGTGCATGTTCAATCGTCAACATTAAAGTTGGTCGCGTGGGCGGCTTGCTTGAGTCGCGCAAGATTCATGATCTTTGCGTGTTGCGCGGAGTCGATGTGTGGTGTGGAGGCATGCTTGAGAGTGGCGTCGGAAGGGCAGCCAATGTGTCATTGGCATCAATGAGTGGCTTTACGTTGCCAGGAGATATCTCAGCGAGTAATCGGTATTTTGTTCAGGACATAACCGAGCCATTTGAGCTAGTGGGCTCGTGTCTTAAAGTGCCGACTGGTGCAGGGTTGGGTATAGCAGTTGATCAAGATTTGCTCACGTCTTTGGGTGCGGTACGCACGCATGTCAGCAGTCATTGATGCGTTATTTTCCGCGCAGTTGGGCTACGACTGGAGCAAATGACTCAACGTCTTGAGCGCCAACAATGACGTAACTAAAACCCCATCGGTCTCTGCGCTCGAGCAGATCATGCACAATCTGATCTCGTGAACCAACGGCTGCAAAGGGAGTGTTCGCAATCATTTCTGGTTCGACTCTGATCATTTGAGAAATATTTTGCACTGCGGAGGCGCGGTCGTTGGTGACGCTAACGAAAAAAGCACGAATGTTCATCTCGACGTCGGCAATGCGGTCGCCGACCGCGTCGAGCACGATATTGACCTTGTCGTCAACAGCCTCTGCTGTCATGCCGACAAACGTTTCGCGTCCAACTACTCCGGTGGTCATGGTGCCGTTGATGCCAACGATGTCGGCATGGCGCGCCGCATATGTGAGTATTCTTTTGCCACCGCCACCGATTAAGACTGGGGGACATGGTGCTTGAATCGGCTTTGGGAGACCGTCGTAGTTTGTGATGGTGTAGTGCTTGCCGGTAAAGCTAAATGCTCCAGGTGCCATTGCTCCGCGAATGACGTGCATGCCTTCGATGAAGCGATCAATGCGCACGCCAGGCGAGTCGTAGGTCATTCCCGCTTGCTCGTAGTCGCTGATCATCCATCCAGCACCAATGCCTAGTTCGAGACGACCGTCTGACAATAGATCCATTGTGGCAAGTTCTTTGGCCAAGACGACTGGGTGTTTGTAATCGTTATCCCACACCAGAGCACCAATGCGCAAAGTGGTGGTCGCATCGGCGACTGTCATCAATGCAGGAATCGGCGCGAGTTGATCACTGAAATGGTCTGGCATGGTGAGCGTGTCAAAGCCATTGTCTTGGGCTTTATGGGCGAGTTCGACCCATTCGGCTCGAGACTTAGCATTTGATGCTTGGATGCCAAAACGAAAGGGTCGGTGGGGAAAACGAGTCACGAACGAACCGTAGCAAGGTGATGCTGTGCGGCTCTAGGCGTACGCCAGTACGGTAGAAGTGTTGTGAAGATACTTGATCGCTTGCACTGGCTGGGGAGATTGGCATTAATCGTTGGGGCTGGAGCGCTACTCGTGACTGGAGTTGTCGTCGGCGCAGCCCCCCACGCATGGGCAGTTTTGCACTCCCATGATGAAACGCCGCCGGTACTGCCCCCATTTGGAGGTTTAGCAACTCGTAGCCAACTAGTAGATATGTCGGGCAGGCAAGTGGGTGTTTTTGAACTAGAAAATAGTCAGCCTTTGGCAATTGATGATGTGCCATCAGAGGTAATCGCGGCGGTCCTAGCAGTAGAAGACGCCGAGTTTTACGCGCACAAGGGAGTCAATTTGCGCGCACTTGTCCGAGCTTTGCTTTCCAATGTGCAATCCTCAGGGGCTCGGCAAGGTGGTTCAACGATCACTCAGCAGGTGGTCAAAAATGAATATTTGGCGGGGCTAGAGCGTGATGGACGTTACAAGATACTGCAGGCTCGATATGCGGTGATGCTTGAAAAGCAAGTGCCAAAAAAAGTTATTCTCGAACGCTATTTAAATACTGTGTACTTCGGAAACAATGCGTACGGATTGCAGGCTGCCGCCGAAGTGTATTTTGGTTCAGCCGTAAAAGATTTGACGCTCCTGCAGGGCGCATTTCTGGCAGGTTTGGTTCGTGCTCCCTCGACATATGACCCGATAAGACGCCCGGAACAATCCCGACGCCGCTTTGCTCAGGCAGTTAAGAGACTTGTTGACACCGAGTTGATGACCCAGGACGCTGCAACGGTCGCCTTGCTTAATTGGAAATTACCAGAGACTGTGCAGAGTATTCCGCAACGCTCCGTGAGCCGAACTTATTTTACAGAAATGGTGAAGGACTATTTGCTCAACAAAACTGACATCTTGGGGGCAACGTATCAAGAGCGATACAACATACTGTTTCGCGGAGGCTTGAAAATTACCACGACACTCAATGCAAGTGCTCAAGTGTCTGGTGAGTTGGCAGTTCTGGCACAACTCCCTGTGAACAAGGCCGGTATTCAAGCGTCAATGATGTCACTCGACACCAATACGGGCGCAATTCGAGCGATGGTTGGTGGTTCTGGTTTTGTTGCAGGACAGAGTGAAGTCAATTTGGCCCTGCGCCGACGCCAAACTGGCTCAAGTATCAAGATTTTTGTTCTAGCGGCAGCTCTGGAAGCGGGTGTTGAGGCAACAGACCTGATTGACGGAACATTGCCGTGTACATTTCCGAATCCTGATTTACCTTCTGAGCCATTCCTGATTACCAAGGGGGTAAGCAAACCGCTCACCACACTTGAAGAACAAACTTGGCTATCAATCAACTGTGCGTATGCTCGGTTGGCCCAAATTGTCGGACTACATCGCGTGGTGGAAGAGGTATACAAACTTGCGTCATCAAGTTTCTTGACAAAAGAGACGTACAAGATTCAGCCTTATGCAAGTTTCTCGACTGGCGCAAATGAGTTGAGTCCTCTTGACATGGCTTCAGGCGCGCAAACAATTGCCAACGGCGGACTGCATGTAGAACCATATTTTGTCGAAAAGATTGAGGGGCCAAACGGAGTTTTGTTTCAGCACGAGATCGCGGGCCAGCAGGTAATGACTAAGCAAGCAGCTGATAAGGCAGTAGGCATCTTAAAGAACACGCTCACCAAGGGCACGGCTCGTAGAACACCGCTGGACAAAAATCGTCCTGCGGCTGGAAAGACAGGCACGCAAGCCGAAAACACCAATGCATGGTTCGTTGGCTTTACAAGACAACTCACCACCGCGGTTTGGGTCGGAGACCCCAAGGCCTACACACCAATGGTGAATATTCCAGAGTTCAGGGCAGTTGGTGTTCCCAACGTCCAAGGAGCAACTTTTCCTGCCCGCATTTGGAAGGCATATATGGATGCAGCGCATGCAGACCTGCCATTTATTGATTGGGATACGCCCGTCGCCCCGACGAGAAATCCGATTCGCCTGTATTTGCCAGGAGTCGACTGTCTGGCAGAATTGGTTTCGGGCAAATTGCCGCGCGCGCAGACTGGACCTGTCGTGACGATTGTTCCAAACACAACTACAACGTCACCAGCTACAACTTTGCCAGATCAAACGTCGCCAGTTACAACTAATACGACTGTTCCTGCTCCAGTTTTGCGCGGACCCGTCGTCAGTATCGTCGCTCCGGGCACAACAATTGCGCCAACAGTGTTGGATCCTCTTGTCGCAGTTGTGGGTGTTGATCCCGAGAAATATTTGGTCTATGACTGCCAAAAAGGTGTGCCAAAGTCGATTAAAATAAAGGTCACTGCAGGCTGAGACGCCTAAGTTAACAGAGATGTTTTTTTGGTTTTTTGGTACGGCAATTTTGACGGTCTTGTTTGTCTTTCGTGACGACCGCTTTGACTATCGACTGTTACTTGTGGGCGCAATCCTGCCAGACGTCGTTGATATTTTCAGTGGAGGCGCGTGGGTCATGCATACTGTTCTTGCAAGTGTTGTGGCTTTGGCGATTGTGATGCTTGCGACAAAAAGACACAAGCCATCTCGTCGTCGCTTGTTGGCTTTGCCTATTGGCATGTTTTTGCACTTAATTTTTGATGGAGCATTTTCTTCAGCAAGTCTTTTTTGGTGGCCCATCGCTGGTTTTTCGTTTCAGGATGCCCAACTCCCAAGTTCGACACGCATGAGCCTAAATGTTTTACTTGAAATCTTTGGAGTTGCAATGCTTTTGTGGGCGTGGAGACAATTTAATCTGTCCTCACGCTCGGCTCGAGAGCACTTCATCTCAACTGGGCAACTGCTGAGACAAAAAAGGGAGTGAACACAAGATGTTGATACTGGTTCGTCATGGAAGGACTATTGCCAATGCTCAGGCCCTGTTGCAGGGGCATGTCAATCATCCCCTTGATGAAGTTGGAATGAATCAAGCACTTCGAGTCGGGCAGGTGCTCAATGACCTCTACCCAGAAGCCCGAGTTGTATCAAGTCCACTGCTTCGTGCTCGTCAGACCGCAGAGGCAGTGTCAACGACAGTGGCTATCGATGATCGATTCATCGAATTAGATTATGGAGACTTTGACGAGTTAGCGCTTACAGACGTTTCTCCTGATGTCTGGAATCAGTGGCGATCTGATGAGCATTTTCGGCCTCCAAACGGTGAAAGTTTGTACGAACTTGATTTACGCGTACATCAGGCATTGCGCGACCTAAGTGAAGAAGCACGAAAGCAAGATGTGATTGTTGTGACGCACGTGTCTCCAATCAAGAGTGCGGTGGCGTGGGCTTTGGGTGGTGGTCCATCTATGACTTGGCGATGTGCCCTGGATCGGGCTTCAATCACGCGGCTAACAATTGGTCCAAGTGGTGCGACGCTTGCTGGCTTCAATGACACGGCACATCTGTCCGAAAAATGATTGCGACCGGTGACGGTGAGTCGGTCTATAAGCGGGATCCTGTCCGCGCGCACAAGTCGCGCTGTGTGACCATCCATCTACGCGGCCTACCCGGAAGTTGCCTTGCGGCAAACGAGCCGTTCATACCTCCTGCATGGCCTTGCTCCAAGTGGGGTTTACCAAGCCGTTGCAGTCACCTGCCACGCTGGTGCGCTCTTACCGCACCGTTTCAGCCTTACCTGTAACTATTGCTAGTCCATCGGCGGTTTACTCTCTGTTGCACTGTCCGTCAGGTCACCCCGACCTAGTTTTCACTAGCACTTTGCCCTATGGAGTCCCGACTTTCCTCGACACAATTTCTTGTGCCGCGGTCACCCAACTGACTCACCGTCGCCTAGCAGTGTAGGGCGCGGTCAGTCAATGTAGTCGTAGATAAACGAATTGACGCTTGGTGTTTCTAGGATCAAAGTTGTTTTGTTGCCAGTCTCATTGGGTTTGCCAACCAATATTGGAATCGTTGACAACGATCCGTAGGCACTGGGAATCGCCGCAATTAGAGGCTTGCCTGAGTCGTTGGTTCCAGGCAAAAGTCCAGCAAATCCAGGCCTAATTGCTTGGGCAAGGACAACTGTGTGGCGTGCTTCTTCGTCGGCGATGCCCATCGCAGCAGATCGCAAGCCCCCGTCCAGGAGCATGGGGACAAAAGCCTGATAAGTCTCAGCGGCCAGTGTTTCGAGGGCATGTGCGAGCACGAGTGCATCGGCTGCTGGATCATCGCTTGAGGACACTAAGTCTAGAGCAGGCCTTAGATACAACGAAGTCAAGTTTGGATTGGCTTTTTTGTAAGGAGTTCCGTTTAGTTGTTTGATCAATCCAGATAAAGCATCGGCATGACCTGCGTGGTCTTCAGAGAAACGCTTCAGAGTGTCGTTCGTTCCTGCTTTGAAAATTTTGGCGTCAATGACGGCTGCATAAGTGTCTATGGCGTTGTACTCAACCGACATCGCTGTGCGTAGTAATACTTCGTCGGAAATGATTCCTTCGGGCAGCATTGTTGTGGTCGGAGACTCACCGATACGCGGAAGCGATCCAGTAGACACTTTTTTAGTGCAAGCTGCTAGCAGTACTCCAGTGGTGATGGCAATGCCACCAGTGCGCAACAATGTGCGACGGGTAAAGGCGTCAACGGGAGCTGAGTCGTTTTTGTTGTTCATGAATACCTCCCTAGGCGCCAGTCGGAATGGGTGATTGATTATTTTCAATAATTGCGCTGAGTGAGTTTTTCATCAATGATGCAAGCGAGGCCGCATGGCGGGATTCAATGCTGATGATTGATGCAATGAGTGCCGCTCCGTTTAGTCCCTCAAGCAATTGGAGCGAAGTTATGTGAAGTTTTGTCGCCCGATTCTCAATGACAACAAGCTCGGGGGCAATTTGATTGAAAGACCCTTTTATTTTCTCCGCGTACTCGTCGTAGGTGATCTCGTTGCGGTCACTAATCGAAGCCCGACCCAACAAACCACCAAGCGATTGGGCGTAAGAAACATGATGTGAATGGATGAGCAAAATGACGGAGAGTTCTTCGTCATTGAGTTCACCGGCTGCAACGATGTCGGCATAAAGATCTCTGATCGCAAGTTCAACTCCAAGGGCAACATTGAGTATCTTTTTGTCCGCATCAGTGGGTTGCAGCGGTGGGGTAGCAACATTGGTGGTTCTCGCATTGTCGACAGTGGACATTTCCATTACTTCAGGAGCCACGGTGTCAGAGTCCATTACTTCAGGAGCCACGGTGTCGTAATCCGTGCCGGCAGCATTGCCGCGCGTTGCGGCAAGAGTTGGAATTGCTGCTACTGCACCGCCACCAAAAAGTGTTGTGAATAATCGCCGACGCGACGATGTTTTTGGCAGTAGTTTTTCTTTTTGTTCTGGGGTATTCACTCAAAATCCTTAATGTGTGGTTCCGTTGCTCTATCAATGACCTTTCAACACTAGAAGTCCAGCGCCGAGAGGTCAGGTATCCAAGAGCGAGCCCTAGAGATTGCCTCTGCCCATTGTTGTCGTGACACGCCTGGATTACCCAATGGAGCAATAACTGAGGCTGGTTCAGCAGCACTGCAGGGTTCATCCAGCGTCTTCCAAACTCCAGCAGCCACTCCAGCGAGAAAACCTGCGCCCAAAGTGGTTGCCTCTGTGACTGGGGAAACACAGACCTTTCGTCCAGATGCGTCGGCAAGAGCCTGAACGAAGGTGGCATTGCGACTCATTCCCCCGTCAATTCGCAATTCAGTGATGTCAAGGCCGGTATCGACCTGAGCCGCATCAACGAGATCAACGCCCCGATGGGCGACACCCTCAAGCACGGCTCGCACAATGTGGGAACGGGTGGTGCCCCGCGTTATGCCCAGCAGAGTTCCACGCGCGCCGTAGTCCCAGTGGGGCGTACCAAGTCCCAACAATGCTGGCACATAAACAACTCCCTCGGCTGTGGAACATGTTGCCGCGACTTCGTGGGTTTGGGCCGCCGAAGAGACGAGTTGCATATCGTCGCGCAACCACTCGATGTTTGTTCCAGCAGACAGCATGATTGCTTCTGCTCCATAGAAAATTTCTGTGCTTGTACTAAACGCAACGATTGGAAAAGTTCCGCCCGTAGAGCGCTCGGCACGCTTAGGGGGTTGCGAGCCGATGAACACATCTAACATCCCCCCTGTGCCAAATGTGATCTTTGTTTTTCCTGACGAGATGCATCCTTGGCCGACGAGAGATGCCTGTTGGTCGCCGATCATCGACATGATGGGCGGCGCACCTACTAGTTCTGTTGCATGACCGATGAACCCACTCGATGGCACAATTGTGGCGAACTGATGCGTATGTAGCCCAAGGATGTTCATCACATCAGGGTTCCATGTTTGTCCGCCAGAGTTGCTCAGGCCCGTGACGGCTGCATTGCTCGGGTCGGTGGCATGCACGACACCGCCAGTGAGAACCGAGACCACCCATGAGTCGACGGTTCCGATACAAATATCCTCGCTTGCTCTTTCTGCAGCATCGGAGATGTAGTTGTTCAACATCCAAGCGGCTTTTGTCGCAGTTTGATTTGGTTGCAGGGCAACGGAGTGATTTGTCTTGGTCATGATGCAGTCAAAAACCGTTCGGAGGTCTTGCCAGCCAATTGCGGGGCCAAGTGGCTCGCTGGTCGATTTGCGCCAAGCAATGG
>SXUP01000053.1 GCA_005790505.1 Actinomycetota bacterium | reverse complement strand
CGCCGCTTCAGCGAGAGCAGGAAAAAGTTGTGCCAGTTGACCGTGCTCCATGTCTGCATACGGAACTGCTGAACCAATGGTCACGACCCCTTTTGCTGCGTCAACACTCCACTGTTTTAGGTCATTGACGCGGCGAAGCGCAATCACGTCGTGGACGCCATGCTTATTAAAATTCACCTCAACCATGAAGTCTGTGCCACCCGCCAGTATTTGGGCATCGGGAACTACATTCAACATATGCAAGGCCTCATCAAGAGTTTCAGGAAGGTAAATAGGCATATTTTCCTCTACAACCTTTCAAACAGTCGTTGAGCGGCTTCAGCAGCCTTCGAACGAATTTCTACAAGATCGCAAGTAACAAGCATTGAGTTAGCGACAACCGTCTTGTTATTTATGGTTACATCCACGGCATTATTTGAAGTCGTAAAAGCCGTATGCCAAGGCGAGTCCATGTGGTCATAGTTCCATGTAACGGTGTCGTTGGCAACTTGAGGAAAAATTTTTTCTGCATTTTGCAGCCACCGCCATACGGTCTCTGGGGTTTGGGTCACATCCGATTCGCGTAGTCGTGCGTACGCAATGCGGGATTCTTCTTGCATATCACCGCCGATACCATCTGTCCCGAGCACAACAAGGTTGCTTCGGCTTGCAGGATGGGCATACCCAACACCGTTATTCATGTTGGAGCGGGCATTATGCACAATTGTTCCGGATAATTCTTGGTCAAGGTTTACACAATGCGCTAACAACCATTTGTCCGACGCAAAGTCTTTTAATCTACTTGCCGCCCGTGAATCAGCCTGTCCTTCGGCGACGTGAACGTGCACCCCTGTGTCGTGACGAATCGCCAGATCTGCTGCTGCCTCTATTGTCTCATCGCTACATGTAAATGAAGCATGTACGCCAACCATGCCCGTTGCCCCTGTCGACAAGTAGCGGTCGCACTCCAGGAGACCACGACGAGCGCCATCAGTCATTGATCGTGGTTGTTCGCCGTCAGTCAAAAGAGTCGAACGGTCATTCCATCTGTCGGTCACTCCATAACAGAGATTGGTTCGCACACCAACAAGAGCGCAGCCTGCAGCGATTGCGTCCAGGCTTCCTTCAATTGCATTGGGGGATTCGTGGTGGTCGATGATTGCGGTGGTTCCTGACAGGACAGCCTCTGCAGCACCAAGCGCAGCGGACCAATAAATAATGTCAAGATCAAGTGCCACATCAAGCCTCCACCAAACGGTCTTCAATATTGACAAAAAATCCACCGCAGACTCGCCTGTTGGCATTCCGCGGGCAAGCGATGAGTACAAATGATGATGGGCGCACACGAGGCCGTGAGTATTAAATGTCATTTCAGTCAATCACCACTCCACGTTGTGTGGTTATCGGTAGATACATCTCGGGTCGACGATAGCGATCAAAATCAAAAAGAGTTTTTTTGTAGTTGCTGCACCAATCCAAATCACATTTGTGCGTCACCAACTCGTCGTCAGTCGTAACTGCCTGTGCCATGATTTCTCCCGACGGAGCAATAATGGCACTCTCGCCAAGGCTGGCTACGCCTTCTTCGAGACCACATTTGGCAACACCAATTACCCATGTGCCATTTTGATATGCACCAGACTGCATGACGAGCGAATTATGAAAGCTTTGCAGTCGGTCCTGTGTTGGATCAGGTGCGTAGTGGAGAGGAGTGTTGTAGCCACAAAGAATCATTTCGACTCCTTTGAGTCCCATAACCCGATAAGCCTCTGGCCAGCGGCGGTCGTTGCAAATCATCATGCCAATTCGTCCATCAAAGGCATTCCAGACCCCGAAGCCATCTGGTGACGGCTCAAAGTAGTAGCGCTCGGCATGTTGGAAAGGGCGGTCTGGTTCGTGGTGCTCATGCCCAGGCACATGAATCTTGCGATATTTGGCAATAGTTTCGCCGTTCTTGCCGACGAGTACTTGGGTGTTGTAGCGATGTCGATCTGGAGTGAGTTCGGCATACCCGAGGCAGAAGGCAAGACCCAGTGAGCGAGCCGCGTCAAATAGGGGTTGGGTAAATTTTGACGGCATCTGAGTTTCATAAAAGTGATCTGCTTTGGTGATATCTGGCTCAAACCAACGGGGGAAAAATGTCGTCAAAGCCAGCTCTGGAAACACGACAAGATCGCAAGATTTGTTTGCCGCCTCGGTCATTAGTACGACTAGGCGTTTGACGACCTCTGCACGGGTGTGGTCTCGCTGTATTGGACCAAGTTGTGCCGCCCCAACTGTTACAACTCGACTCATGACGCAGCCTCTAGGAGTGTGAACTTGTGATTAGTCAAGGCAACCATTGCGTGCAACAAAACATTGGCCCCTGCGATTAGATCTGATGTATGCGTAAATTCAGCAGCATTATGGCTGATGCCTTTGACGCTAGGTACAAAAATCATTCCTGAAGGACATACACGCGCCAACATCTGGGCATCATGTCCTGCCCCTGACGGCATGCGTTGGACTGAGTGTCCGTTTTGTTGCGAAATTGTCTCCACCATTTTGATCACGCGCTCATCAAAAACTACGGGATCAAATCGTACGAGTTGACGAGATGTCACGGTGACTGATTCCTCAGCAGCAAGTACTTGTAAAAATTGTGAAATCTCCTTTTCCGCTTGTTGAAGCAATTCATCGTCTGTATTGCGAACATCTAGCGTCATGGTTGCCTTAGCCGCCAAGACATTGACCAGGTTTGGGAAGAGATCAATCTTGCCAACCGTGCAAACCTGATTGCCGCCAAAGCGCAAAGCAAGTTCACGCAGGAAAACTGTTATGCGCGCGGCTATGTAAGCGGCGTCATGGCGCAGCGACATCGGAGTTGTGCCAGCGTGGTTACTCTGACCATCGATCACGACTTCTTGCCAACTAATCCCTTGCACCCCTGTCACGGCACCAATAACAAAACCCTGGGATTCAAGTAGGGGTCCCTGCTCGATATGCAATTCGATAAAAGCGTGAGGTATAACTCCAGGACAGGGCATCGATCCGTTATACCCAATTGATACGAGTTCATCGCCGAGCCTTGCACCGTCGATTGCAATAACATCAAGGGCAACCTCGGTTTGCATCCCCCCGACATAAACCAATGAGCCAAGCATGTCGGGCGCGAATCTTGCACCTTCTTCGTTGGTGAAAAACGTGACTGCCAAGGGTCGCTCTAACTTGAGGCCAAGGGTTTGACACGTTTCGATAACTTCAAGACCTGCAAGCACTCCATAGTTTCCGTCAAAGCGTCCACCGGTGCGCACGGTGTCAATATGTGATCCAGTCATTACAGGTGCACCTGAGCCCACGTCCCATGTGCCGGTGACATTGCCAATCGTGTCGATTTTGATGCTTAGCCCTAAATCTTGCATCCAACTCATGACGAGATCACGGCCTAATTTGTCTTGGGTCGTGAGTGCGAGGCGACAATTGCCGCCCCCATCAATGGGACATACCTGAGCCAGTTCATCAATACGCGACATCAAACGTTCGGCATTGATAGAGAGTCCCTCAGTTAAGGGCGAGAGGTCAAAACTCATGTTCTAAGTGTACGAAATGTTCAACTAAAAGGCAGTCATATTAGGCTTTTGCACTCGGTTGTTGTTCACTAATCCCGCCCAAGAAGTCCTTCTCGTTCTAGTCTCAAGGCGTGTTGATGCATCATTTGAGGCTGTATTGAGCGCCCTTGAGATTTTGGGGATAGTGGCGGTAGTTGCTTTTGCTGCGGGAGTGCAGTCAATTTCTGGTTTCGGTTTCGCGCTTTTGTCCATGCCGATGATGACGTTGATTGTTGATCCCCAAGTTGCAGTTGTGGTTTCCACCGTCGTGGGCTTGGTATCTGCCTCATATCAAGCAGTGCGTGATCGAACTGCTGCTGATGTTGCACTTGCCAAAAGACTCACAGTCGCCTCCTTTTGTGGGATGCCCTTTGGGTTGTTTGTTTTTATTACCTTCAGTCAGGACACCTTGCGAGTTCTTTTGGGGACGGTCATTGTTATCGCCACACTTTTGTTAGCAAGGGGAATAACTTTGAAAGACAGAGTGAGACACCACGAGTGGATCGTGGGCGTCATTAGCGGCGTGCTTGCAACAGCGTTGTCCACAAATGGTCCGCCCTTGGTCATTTTGTTGCAAGCCAGACGCCTTGAACCCGACCAGTTTCGGGCGACGATCAATCGAGTGTTTGCTGTAGTGGGGCTCGGCTCATTTATCTTTTTCGTTGCTGCCAAAAAAGTAACCTCCGATGCATTGTTGGCATGTTTGTTAGCGCTTCCAGTTTTGTTTATAGCGCTGAAACTTGGGCTGTTAGCGCGTCCTCACATGCAAGGAAAGCGTTTCCAAAGGCTGGTGCTGGTGTTGTTGGCGTTGAGCGGAATCAGTGCGATTACGAGCGCGGTTCTTTGAAAGAATTTTGACTAGATGTCAACCTGCACCACCGAACCATGCCATCCAGTCTTCCCTTGTTTTCGGTTTGAAAACGTAGTTCATAGATTTTACATCTGAAAGCAACATCTCAGTCGGCGTTGAGTACGCATGTCCCGGAAATACAACTGTCGCATCAGGCAGTTGTGCCAAAACGTTGAGGCTGTCGTACATCATCGATGGGTCGCTACCCGGTAGGTCAGTGCGACCGCAACCTTCGAGAAAAAGAGTGTCACCAGAAAAGAGGCAACCATGTGCCAAAAAGCACTGGCTGCCAGGAGTGTGCCCGGGGGTGTGAACCATTGTAACTTCCACGCTGCCGACCAAGATCTTGTCACCACCTGAGTGGGTGCAGAGGTCCGACTCAGAGATCCCCGTTGTCCTTAGCACCCAAGGTGCCTCGTTGGCGTTGACATGGACGGGCACTTGATGCCGCTCGAGAAGTGCGGCGACGCCCTCAATTGTGTGACCCATCATTGAGCCACCGACATGGTCGGGGTGGTAATGCGATGCCAGCACGCCTGTAATCGTCATATTGTCTTCTTGGGCGATGCGTACAAGGTCCTCAACTGCATAGGCCGGATCAACAAGAAGACACTGATGCGTCAATTTGTCTCCGATGAGGTAGGCGTAGTTGACCATCTGACTAGCAAGCGGATCATCGATGGCGAAGTCGCGGCCACTAAGCAGTTGGCGGAAGTAAAACGGGTCGGTGTCGGTTTGATTGGTCACACAGAGCAGAATAGGTCAATGCCAGACAAACATGTTCTTCGGACGGGCGACAGGGTTCTAGTTGGCCAGACCCTGATAGAGGTTGATCAGAAGTTTGCTGAGAGCCTTGAAGCTGGCGACACCGTAGTGGGTGTAGCGAACGGGGGATACCTGCGGCGAATTCCGGCGTCGGTAGCGGGTCTTGTACATGATGCGGTAACACGGGCAAACGTTGCGTTTTCGCAGTTGGGTGGCATCAACGACAACTCAATTACGCAATTCTTCGACGTGGCTGGTGAGTTGCTGGCTGACGATGGCACATTTGCCCATATTGCTGCTGCAAACGAAATAGACGTTGAAGATGCTCGGTCCCGAAACCGTTCAACAACGCGTCTTGTGCTGACCGAATCGATGCGCCAAGGGATGGTTGAGGCATTTGTGCTTTGGCGAGACATGGAACTCGGTCAGGAACAACTTCTCGGACGCGTTGATCATGACGGCTGGTCTGTTGAGCAGTGGCGAGCACCATTGGGGGTAATTGGTTTTGTGTTCGAGGGACGACCGAATGTCTTTGCCGATGCCACTGGTGTTTTGCGATCCGGAAACACGGTTGTATTTCGAATCGGAAGTGATGCACTGCGCACTGCGCGCGCTCTGATGAAACACGTGATTCAACCGGCGCTCTCGCAGTCGGGTTTACCAAAAGGATGCGTTGTGCTGGTGGATTCACCCGAACATGCTGCTGGCTGGGCGCTATTCAATGACAAACGGATAGCGCTAGCGGTGGCGCGTGGATCAGGGGATGCCGTGAGCCAACTCGGGGCGATCGCCCAACAAGTTGGAACAGCCGTCAGTCTTCATGGCACGGGTGGTGCCTGGATGTTGGTTGGTAAAAGTGCTGATCTGAGCCGACTCAGCCAGGTTGTCGAACATTCTCTGGATCGCAAAGTCTGCAACACACTCAACACAATATGTTTGGATGCAACCTTGGCATCTGCACATCTTCCGGTGATTATTGAGGCTGCAAGACGTGCTGCAAGTCATCGACAAAGAACAATTCGTGTGCACACCACAAGCAATGCCATGGAAATAGTCAGTCGTTACTATCCAGATGTTGAAGTCATGCCCGAAACGAAATTGTATACCGAGTTTGAATGGGAAGATGTTCCCGAATTTGCGATTGTCATTGTTGACACGATTGATCAAGCGGTTCAACTATGCAATAAGTACAGCCCCCAGTTTGTGGTCTCAATATTGAGTGCTGATTCAGACGAAATTGATCATGTCTGGAGAACCGTTGAGGCGCCTTTTGTCGGCGATGGATTCACTCGTTGGGTTGATGGTCAGTTTGCGCTTCTGCGACCAGAACTGGGACTATCTAATTGGCAGAACGGTCGATTGTTTTCTCGCGGTGGCGTAATAGCAGGGGATTCAGTCTTTACGGTGCGCTTGAGGGTGGCCCAGATAGATCCGAGTCTGCATCGATAATTTTCACTTGGTGAATTTTCTCATAAATCTCAACAACAAAGAACTAGGTCTGCCAGCGCGCATCTCTCTGGCGTCGGCGATTTCTGGAATCTTAAGCAAGGCATTGATGCCCATCCATCGAAATGGCTCTCTTTCCCACTTCGGAGAGACATGCTGGGTCCATGGGAGTCGTGTTACGGGTTCTGATGTTTCAGCAATCAGATGAGCAAGCGTCTTGGCCGCGAGATAAGACGCAGCAACACCATCGCCAACGTAACTTCCCATTGTTGCGAGTCCCGAATCGCGGTCAAAGGTGACTCCCGTAAACCAATCTCTAGCCACTCCAAGAGGTCCTCCCCATCGGTGAGTGATGATTGCATCCTTGCTTGCTGGAAACAATTTATGCATCGTGAGCGCGATTTTTTGATGAACGTCTGAATCCTGATCAAATTTGGACTTCACCGCACTACCAAAGCGATATGGCGCACCACGCCCGCCAAAGGCGATTCGGTTATCCGCGGTTCGTTGGGCATAGATAATCATATTTCGAGCATCAGCAAAAGTTTCCCTCTGTTCCCAACCAATTGATTCCCAAACATGGTCTGGGAGTGGCTCGGTCGCAAGCATATAAGAATACAACGGCACGATTTCTCGATGAGACTGCTTGATAGCAGATGTGTAGCCCTCAGTCGCGCGCACTATTTGAGCTGCTCCGACACGCACGCGTCCATCTGGTGTCTCAGCGAATACTTGGCGTGATTCAATGCTGGTGACGCGAGTATTGCCAAATATTAGGACACCATTTGAGATGCAATGTTTAACTAGACCATCAATAAGTTGTCCAGGGTGCAGCGCCGCGCAATGAGGCGAGTAAGTTGCGCCGAGGGTGTTGCAAGCATTAATACGTCGGGAAGCAACTTCGGCAGACAAAAGACTGATTTGTTCATCTCCAAAGCCGTACTGTCGATAATGACTTACATTTGCCTGAAGGCGAGAAAGATGGGCTGGATTGGTCGCGCTTTGAAGAGTGCCTCCAGCCACCCAACCACAGTTAACTTGGTTGTTTTTTATAAATAGTCCGATGTCAGATATTGTTTGATTCATCGCGAATTGCATGGCGATGGCTGAATTTCTCGATGAATTCTTGGCGATTGAATCCAGCGACATCGGCAAAAAAGCACTGCACCAACCACCGTTGCGTCCGCTTGCCCCAAAGCCTGGCTGTGCAGCCTCAAGAATGACAATTTTTTTCTCAGGAGCTACGGACGAAAGATGAATCGCAGTCCATAGACCTGAAAAGCCGGCGCCGATAATACAAACATCACAATCAAGATCAGAGGTTATGTGATTAAAATTGTGGTCGAGGGAGGTCTCTTCCCAAAGCGAACTGGGCCAAGCTGAAAAGGGCACCTAATTCTCCACTTTCTGACTACATCGCGAACTCGATATTGTCGATGAGTCGCACATCACCAAACCATACCGCAACAGCCATGATCGAGCGATTCACGCCAATTTCGGCAATCGGGATGAAATTGTGGGCCTCAAATATTTCAATGTATTCAATTCTTGCCTCGGGGATCTTCGCATAAACCTCATTAGCAATTGACTTGAGAGCAGACGACATTCTTTCTCCATTTTTGAATGATTCGTTTGCAGCCTGCAGACCACGATAAATCATGCTTGCCTTGTCCTTTTGATCACTAGTCAAACGATCATTTCGGCTGGACAGCGCGAGTCCGTCTGGTTGACGAACTGTGGGCACTGAGATAATTTTTATACCCAAATCAAAATCAGTAACCATTCTTTCAATGACCGCCAACTGCTGAATATCTTTCAATCCAAAGTAAGCCCGATCCGGCTGAGTTGCATTGAATAGTTTGGTGACGACGGTGGCAACTCCAGTGAAATGATCAGGGCGACACACTCCCTCTAGTGGAAACGAGATTGGTCCAGGAAGGACATGCGTTTCGAAACCAGATGGATACATAGTTTGTGGAGAAGGACAATAAAGTGCATCGACGCCCAGATCACGACAAATCTGAGTGTCAGCATCCATCAGTTGAGGGTAATTAAAATAATCATCTGGATTATTGAATTGAAGTGAGTTGACAAAGACGGTCACGATGACGCGATCACAGTCGCGCAAAGCAACCTCAATCAAACTGACGTGTCCTTCATGAAGTGCCCCCATCGTCGGCACACATCCTGTGCTCAACCCATTTGCGCGTTGCTGACGTGACCAGTCCCTCATCTCGTCGGGCTGAACAAAGATTTTCATAAAACGTAAACAGCAGACCTAATGAAACGTGTGTAGGTCATCGGGCCAAATACCCAGTCGCACTTCGTCAACGTAAGTCGTGATTGCGTCAATACTTGTTGTGCGCAAGCCTGCATATGCCTTGGCAAACTTGAAAGATCGGTCGCTTAAGCCCAACGCATCGTGCAGCACCAGAACCTGACCGTCGCAAAAAACTCCAGCTCCGATACCGATCGTTGGAATTGACACTTTGGAAGTTATTTCGCGGGCAAGTTCGCCCGGGATACCTTCTATCACCAGCGCACAAGCACCTGCTTGCTCTACGGAATGGGCATCCTCTAGGAGACGATCGCGACTTCCTGGATCAATTCCGTCGGTACGACCCTGAACTTTGTTGCCTCCCATGCGGTGATAACTCTGAGGTGTCAAACCAATGTGCCCCATTACTGGAATATCTGCTTGAGTGATCGCCTTAATTGCTGATGCGACATGGATGCCGCCCTCAAGTTTTACGCATTCAGCGCCGGCTTTGATCAGCGCAACGCTGTTTGTCACTGCGAGTTCTGGTGAAACTTGATAGGTGCCGAAGGGCAAATCACCAACGACCATCGCCCGAGGCCTTGTTTTGGCAACAAGTCTTGTGTGGTACTCCATTTCCCAAAGAGTGACTGGAAGAGTTGTTCGTTCACCCTGGAAAACTGTAGCCACGGAGTCCCCAACCAAAATTATGTCAACTCCGGCCGCGTCAACGATGCAAGCAAATGTCGCATCGTAGGCAGTAATCATTGCAATTTTTTTCTGCTCCGACTTACTGACAGCCAACATCGGCACCGTGAATTTGGCTCGTTGTAGAGGGGCGTTAGACATTAATACTCCGACAAAAATGGGGAAGAGGGTCAGGCGAAGCCAGCAGGCTCTTCTATGCTAAGGCGTTCCGAGGCAGGTCGCTACTTGGAGTGTGGCTCTTGATTTGCCCCAGGTGTCAACACTGGTTCTGTTGATCTAATCTCAAAAGGTGGGTGGCTTTTTTATTGGTGTATGTAGCGTGGGGATGTGATGAGGGCTTTTCTTGGCACCGTATATGCCAATTCACAAGAGGCACTTGGGCGATGGGCGGCGATTGGCCCAAACAGTAAACGCGGTCGTAAATTCTGCACTTTTGGAGAACACAGCATCATCCTGTGGCCACCTACGACTATTTTCAATGAGCAATATATTGAGATTGGATCACACACGATGATTGGGCAACACGTTGCGCTGTCTGCTGGCATGACGCCTGGACAGTTATGCCTTACATCGCCCGTCGTGCGCATTGGTGATCGTTGTTTGATTGGGCGCGGAAGTGGGATTGTGGGCCATTTCAGTATTGATATTGGCAACGATGTATGGACTGGTCACCATGTTTACATCACTGACCAAAATCACGGCTATGAAGATGCCACACGCCCGATTTCAGAGCAGACGCAACCCGAAAAAGCTGTTCGTATCGGGGATGGGTCCTGGCTTGGACACGGATCTATTGTGCTTCCAGGCGTAACGATAGGTTGTCATGTCGTTGTCGGTGCCAACTCAGTAGTCACTGATGACCTGCCAGATTATTCAGTTGCGGTCGGTGCACCCGCGCGGGTAATTCGACAATTGGTGAATGGAAAATGGGAGACCTTACCAAGGCGTTAGTCATTGGTCGACAACATTTCAAAGATGAGTCACGACACCAGATCGTAGGGAACCTGGCAGGACGTCATTCGGTTTTCACGCGCAAACTTTGAGATCTTTTCGCTAATCGGAACACCTTCGACCAAAGTCTCGTTTAATTTTCCGATTTTCCCAAGTCGCAAATTTGCGACATAGGCACCACGGTCTGCGATATACACCCGATAATCAGATATCCACAACGGCACGAGTGCGAGTCCCTTGGCGTCAGTAGGAGGTGACTTTTCAATTTCGTCAAGCATCCGCGTCAATGTGGTGGTCGCTTTCTCGGCGATATCTGCCCTGATGAGCAATGCCGCTGGATCCTTGATGTCTATTTTTCGAAGATCTTGAAGTTTCGTACGCTGAGTTCGTGCTGCTTCACACACCATGTTGGCTCGTTGCCCCCACAAAGGATCATCTATTTTATTGGCAGATTCTTTGGATGCAAAAATAAAGGCGTAAACCCACATTGCAGCAATACAAATGCAGATTACACCCAGCGCAAGTTTGCCGATCCTAGCTTTTATCATCTGCCTGCGATTTTTTGTTTGATTCAGGTCGATAAAAAATAGCCAGTTGACCTGCTGCCCCGATTAAACCAAGTCCGACAGCAATCACAACGCCTCCCCATCCAAAATTAAGTTCAAGAGCATTGTCTAACGACACCGATCCGGGTCCAGTCGAGGAAACACCAATCGCCAAAAAACCAATGGCAGCGCAGTATTCCCAACCCCCATTAGGAAGAAAAATAAAGTATCCAACTTTGGCATGGACCGTGGCAATTGCGACCAACATCAAAGCAAGCATGGCGCCCGCAGCAAATGGCGTAAATAAGCCCAAAGCGAACAACAGACCACCAACTACTTCGGTACTCGCGGCTAGTTTTGCTTGAAGAGCCGGGGACTTCATTCCTAAACTCGCGAACCATCCTGCGGTGCCTGCGAGCCCACCCTTTCCGGTCACTTTATTGAAACCGTGGTATGCCAGGGATAATCCAAATGCAATCCGCATAACTAAAAGTCCGAAGTCAAGCTCGTTCACGGTGTCATGCTATCCAACATGGTGGGCGGCGGCATTACATTGTGAGGATTCTGCAGGTGACAAAACACCAATGAAGGCGCGGTAGGGGGCAGACTTAGTGGGTATGCGAAATTTGAAATCCTGTCGTCTTTATTTAATGTCGTTGATTATTGGCAGCCTGGCGCTGATGATGGGGTGTGCGTCAAATCAATCGACGGCACTTTGTGCAAAGACACTGGACATCACTGGTCTTTTCTACGAGTTATCAAATGGATCCGACATGATTGGCGCGATGACATCCACTGAGGTGCGCAATGATATTGATCAGTCTCTATATGCGTTAGATGCGATTGATGAGAAGGCCTCCGATAACATAAAAGATAGAACACAGCAAGTGCGTTCATTTTTTTTGGAATTGAGCACGGCACTCGATGAAGTGGAGTGGGATGTTGCAGTTGCCGTGACCGACTCGAGGGTGCAATCTTTGCTCGCCAAGTCGAGCGACAAAGCCCTGGGTGATGCAGTCATTGTCGTCAATGAGTATCGGCAATCTATTTGCGATGTAGCTCCGACCATTCCGCTCGGTGTCGAACCATTGTCTACTATGCCTTTTCCTGAGCAACCCAGCCCCACTGCAACTGACCCATCAATGGGTGTAACAGACAATGCATCCGACGTGCGAGCCACAGGAGTCACAGTGGCGACATTATTTGGTCTGACCATCACCGATGAACAGGTTGATTGTTTGGGTGCAGCCCTCCAGGGCATCGTGGATGTAAGTTCATCGACTGCAAGTCTCGAGCAATACCAAGGTCAATTTCAAAAAGCATTTGATGAGTGCGCAATTGATTTTGAAGTACCAAAGAATTAGGAACAATGTTTGTAGACCATAGAATGCACTAATGGAAATAGTTCTTCTTCGTCACGCCGAGCCCGAATGGGTAAAGGACGGTGTTAACATCAGCAACCCTCCTCTTACGAAGCGTGGATTGCAACAAGCAGAACTGCTTGGTGATTTTTTGGCGAACGAACGATTTGACGAGATTTTGGTGTCGCCATTGCAGAGAACGAGGCAAACTAGTCAGCCAATTCTGCAGAGACTGTCTCGTGAATTGGTAATCGAGGATTGGCTGGAGGAGATACGCGATCCGATTTGGCACGGCACGCCACAAGAAAAAGCTGCCGAGGCCTACAAGGCTCAACGCAGCAAAGAATCTCATTT
>SXUP01000052.1 GCA_005790505.1 Actinomycetota bacterium | reverse complement strand
GCAACACTTGGAGTTGCCGTCGTATCCGGTCTCGCGCGTGGCATTGATGGACATGCCCATCGGGGGGTTGAGCGCGCCGCCAAAGAGGGGGCAAACGGAAAGGCGATTGGTGTAGTGGCAACCGGGCTTGATGTCGTGTATCCGCGAGAACACTCACAGCTTTGGGAGTGGGTGTCATGTAACGGAGTTCTGATTTCGGAGTCTCCACCAGGTACGAGTCCCGAGGCCTTTAGATTTCCATTGCGCAATCGCATCTTGGCCGGAGTCAGCGAAGTCTTGGTTGTTGTTGAATCAACCGAAGCAGGGGGGTCAATGATTACGGTGCGCGAGGCAGAAAAACGCGACATCACCGTCTTGGCTGTGCCTGGTTCTCCGACACTGCTTACATCGCGCGGAACAAATGCACTATTGCGTGATGGATGTGCGCCAGTGACGCACGTTGACGATGTGTTGGTGGCACTCGGTCTTGACACATCGCGCCAACACGGTTCTGTCGACAAGCGAATGACTCCGACGGAATTATGTGCTGATGTTCTTGATTGTCTCAGGGGTGAGCCACGCACGATTGATTGGCTGGCAATCAGTCTCGGAAAGGCGGTGTGCGATGTAGCAGTCGCTCTGGGACGACTCGAGCAAAGTGGCTGGGTGACACAGACTGGCGGGTGGTGGGAGGCTCTTGTTGTGTATTCAAAATCCTGAATTTGATTAGTTAACAGCGAGAGGCTGGTTCCAGCAAGTACCGTTTGGGTATGAGTGCACGGACCTCTTCCACGCGTGCGTCGGAGGCAAACAGGATTGCACATCGTGACGAGGCATATGCTTTTTCACGGTTTGTGAGGTCTCTCAACGTCGTTGATTCCACACGTTCCACCCGGGCTGCAGAACTTATGCATTTTTGTGAGTACATGTCAGAGCAGTCGCACGCCACCCCCCAAGAGATTTCGTCTAAGGACTTTCAGCAATACATCCGACGCCTTGAGACCCGTCGTTATTCTGTTGAGACAGTTGAGCAACGGCGAGCCATTATCCGCTCCTATTTTGCCTGGCACATCAAAAATTTTCCAGCGAGTAAGGGACAAGACGCACGAAAGTCCCCTGCACTCAAGGCGACGATTGCACATCCCGAGCATTGTCCTGATTGTTTTTCTTCTGGGACACCGGCCCTTCGTGATCGGGGAACAAGTGCCAAAGGAGATTGTGCCGAGCGTGACGGTCGACTTCCGCATTGGCTGTTGCGTTCATTTGAAAAAACACTCACTTCTTCTGCAGCCAACACACGATCTGCTTATCGGCGAGATATAGAACTTTTTGCTGAATGGCTTCTGGATACAACACCTTTGACAAAACCACAAAATGTCGAGAAAGAACATATTCGTGAGTATCTTGCGTTGATGCATGAGCGTGGTGCGACATCCCGAACAATCGCGAGGCGGATTGCATCTCTGCATCGCTACTACGCATGGCATCTACGAGATGGCACCATCAAACAAGATCCCACAAAGGGCCTACACACGCCTGTTCCCAAAGGTCGGCTACCTCGACCTCTAGATGAAGTCACGGCGCTGGCGGTAATCACTAGTCAAGACACTGAAGCATTGCCTTGGAGAATTGCCCGCGATAGTGCGATCCTGGAACTTCTCTATGGCAGCGGACTGAGGGTTTCAGAAATTTGTGCGTTGACCGTGACAAGTGCTGATTTGGGTCGAGCTTCATTGCGCGTGATCGGAAAAGGTTCAAAGGAGCGCGTTGTCCCCCTCAGCACCCCCGCTGTTGAAGCGCTCAAGGCATGGAACATTAAACGACAAGAAATTGCGTCACCAGCAACTGGTCGGATTCTTTTTGCGACGTCTCGCGGAAACCCCATTGGCCGTCGCGAAGTCGCGCGCATTTTGGACGCGGCTGCCGAACGAATAGGTCTGCCAGCAGGCACTCATCCGCATGCACTGCGCCATTCTTTTGCCACGCATCTGATGGATAACGGCGCAGATACCCGATCAATTCAGGAGTTGCTCGGGCACGCCGATGCCAGCACGACGCAGCGCTATATGCATGTCAGTAAAGAGCGACTGCGAACCGCGTATGGGCAAACTCATCCACGGGCATGAGCATTCGTCCTATTCGATTCAGTATTGATTCTGCCTGGTCCGCTTGGCACGACAATAAAGACGCTGCAGCGCGCGAGTGGCTGGTGGTGCACTACGCGTCGCTCGTCAAGTTTGTGGCAGGTCGACTGGCTGCTGGTCTGCCACGATCCGTTGATACGGCCGATCTTGTGAGTGCGGGTGTTTTTGGATTAATGAATGCAATCGACAAGTTTGACCCATCACAAGGAGCAAAGTTTGAGACTTACTCAATTCCGCGCATTCGGGGGGCGATATTAGATGGCTTGCGTGCACTTGACTGGGTGCCACGCAGCGTGCGGGCACACTCGCAACAAATTCAAAATGCAATTCGTGAACTTGAGGTAACGCTGGGTCGCGTACCACACGACGAAGACATTGCTGGGCATTTAGCAATCTCTATTGATGAGTTTCATTCCTGGCTATCCGATATTGCCGCTGGTTCGGTTGGACCACTTGATCATGTTGCTCTTGAGGCATCACCAGCGAGTGGAACAAACGAAACCCAGCCAGGACGTGCGCTCGAAGAAGACGAACTGCGTGCCACAATGCGAGGCGAGATTCGTCAATTGCCCGAGCGCGATCGCACAGTGCTGGTGTTGTACTACGACGAAGGTTTGACTTTGTCAGAAATAGGAGAAGTCATGGGCTTGACCGAGAGCCGTATTTCTCAAATTCACACCAAAGCGGTTCTGCAATTGCGCTCGCGTTTGCAAGCCGCAGGTATGTCCTAAATCCTGGTAGTTGCACACATGGTGTGATGCTGTTTAGTTTGTTTCTTGCTGTCGCATCATGTGCACCAAGTCTCTCCGCACCGGTGAGCGGTAAAATTGTAAACAGTTTTCGTGCGCCCAGTTGTGAATACTGCGCGGGGCATCGTGGATGGGACATTGGCTTTGATGGTCACCAAGTAGTGCGCGCGGCATTCACCGGCGTGGTTACATTTTCGGGCACGGTGGCAGGCACACATTTCGTGGTGCAAGACATCGGATGTGGTCTCAGGCTGACATACGGTCAGTTACTAGATCGCAAGAATGATGCTGGTGTTGTCGTCGCCACAGGAGACCTTCTCCTCAGGGGCAATTTTGTAGGGCATAGTTTCGGAGTGTTGTACGTAGGCGTGCGGCGTGGGCGCCAGCCCCTAGATCCGGCCCCATTTTTTGGTCGCGCTAGAGCCAGATTGGTTGCTAGATCAACAAGCAGGTAGCAGGATCGTCTCCTATCTAGGTAGTCTTTACCTCGACTTGGATTCACTCGGATGAACATCTGATTGGAAACTGGTTATCCAAAGTAAATACAACGAATACAAAATTCATGCACTTTGACTACCTGCGGTCGCTTCGGCGCTTGTCAATGGGCCTTTAACCGCAGGAGAGGAGAAAGTATTATGGCTGTCGTCTCAATGAGGCAGATGCTCGAAGCTGGAGTTCATTTCGGGCATCAAACAAGGCGTTGGAACCCAAAAATGAAGCAGTTCATTTTTGGTGAGCGTAATGGTATTCACATCATCAATCTTGACCAAACGCTGGAGCGGGTTGAGACCGCCTATGCATTTGTGCGTGACTTAGTGGCGAACGGTGGAACAATTTTGTTCGTCGGAACGAAAAAGCAGGCGCAAGACCCTGTTCGGTCATTTGCTGAAAAATGCAACATGCCCTTCGTCAACGAGCGTTGGCTGGGCGGCATGCTGACCAACTTCGAAACAATCTCAAAGCGCGTAAACAAGATGCAGGATTATGAACGCATGCGTGCCTCGGGTGAATTCGATGCCATGCCCAAAAAGGAAGCATTGCTTTTGACTCGTGAGTTGGAGAAATTGCAGAAAAACCTGTCCGGCATTTCAGCTCTCACTCGATGTCCAAACGCGGTGTTTGTCATCGACACCCTAAAAGAGCACATCGCAGTCACCGAAGCAAACAAACTAAACATTCCCGTTATTGCTGTCGTGGACACCAATGTTGATCCTGACAAAATTCAATTTCCGATCCCAGGTAATGACGATGCTATTCGGGCAAATGATTTGATGGCCAGGGTAATTGCGGAAGCGGTTATCGAGGGACGATTCATTGCCCAAAAGCGCAACCCTGCTGCTGGTGTTGCTGGTCCAGTGGGACGCACTGCAGAACAAGAGGCGGCGTTTGCGAAGCAACAAGATGAGGCACGTCGTGCAGCCGTAGGGGCTCAAGCAGAGCGTGAGGCTCGGCTGGCAGCCACTGCAGCAGAACCAACTAATGCTGCAGAAACAACTGACTCGGGAGAATAAGTGAGCACCACATTTACGGCCAAGGAAGTGCAGTCACTACGCCAGATAACTGGTGCAGGAATGATGGACTGCAAAAAGGCATTGCAAGAAAATGATGGTGACATCGAAAATGCCAAGCAATGGCTGCGCGAACAAGGGCTGGCAGCAAATGCCAAGCGTGATGACCGTGATAACACTCAAGGTCTTATTGGTTTGCTCGTCAAAGGGTCCGTCGGAGCAATGGTGCACCTAAAGTGTGAGACAGATTTTGTTGCCTCGAGTGAGGGTTTCACTGCGGAGTCGGATGCTCTTTTGGAACTTATTGTTGAATCGGGTGCAGAAGCAGTCGCACAACGCAATCAACAACTAGAAGATCTCAAAATTACTCTTAAGGAAAAAATTGAAATTGGGCGAGTTGTTCATATGAAAGCTGCTGTCGGAAATATTCTTGATTCGTATATTCACATACAAGGTGGACGCGGGGTAAACGGCGTACTTGTCGAACTTTCTGGCTCGACTGCCGACATCGCCCACGAAGTAGCAGTGCATATTGCTTTTGCTCGACCGCAGTATTTGAAGCGCAGTGACATCCCCTCAGATGTCATTGAAAAAGAGCGAGCCACGCTTGAGGTGCTTACCCGCAACGAGGGCAAGCCAGAACAAGCAATCGCCAAAGTCGTCGAGGGGCGAATGAACGGTTTTTACAAAGACGTCGTTTTGCTCGAGCAGTCTTGGGCCAAGGATGACAAGCAGACAATCACCCAACTCATCGGTGCGGCAACAATTGTCGGCTTTGCTCAGGTGGAGATCGGCTGATGAATCCAAGACCACGATGGTCTCGCGTGGTGCTCAAACTTTCGGGTGAAGCACTTGCGGAACCAACTGGTTTTGGGCTTGACAATTCCGTACTTCAGCAAGTTGCCCAAGAACTTAAAGAAACCCACGACGAGCTCGACGTTGATATTGCCATTGTGGTCGGCGGCGGAAACTTTTGGCGTGGTCTAAAGGGTGCCGGCCAAGGGATGGATCAGGCTCAAGCCGACTACATGGGCATGATTGCCACGGTCATGAACGGCTTGGCTTTGCAAGATGCTCTTGAGCGAGTTGGTCAACACTCGCGCGTAATGACGGCCGTTGAAATGCCCAAAGTTGCGGAGCCCTACATTCGCCGCCGTGCCCAGCGCCATATGGAAAAAGGTCGAGTCGTGATCTTGGCTGGCGGAACTGGAAATCCTTTTTTTACCACCGATACGGCGGCGGCTCTAAGAGCAGCGGAGATCGATGCGCAAGCCATTTTAAAGGGAACTCACTCTGGCGTTGACGGCGTCTACACGGCAGACCCCAAGATTGACAAGACGGCGACTCGCTATGACCGTATTAGTCACATGGATGTCATCACCAAGGGTCTCAAAGTGATGGACTCAACTGCAATTACCTTTTGTATGGATAACTCATTACCCATCGTCGTGTTTGACCTTTTGAGGCCAGGCAATGTCAAGTCCATACTCAAGGGTGAAGCAGTGGGTACGCTGGTCGGGTGATTGATGAGGCGTTGTTGGAGGCCATCGACAAGATGGAAAAAGCCGTCGAGCATGTGCAGGCTCAGTTCAGTTCGGTGCGCACGGGTCGTGCTTCTCCAGCGTTAATCGAGCGAATTTTAGTCGACTACTACGGTTCGCCCGTGCCGATTCAGCAATTAGCAAGTTTTCAGGTGCCTGATTCGCGAACACTTGTGATCAAGCCCCACGACAAAGGGGCAATGACACCCATTGAAAAAGCGATCCGCGAAAGCGACCTGAATCTGCAGCCAAACAACGATGGCGTCGTGATACGGATCAATTTTCCGACGTTAACTGAAGAGCGTCGGAAAGAGTTTGTAAAAGTGGTCAAGAATATGGCTGAAGATGGTCGCATTGCGGTTCGCAATGTGCGGCGTGATGTGCGTAAAAGTTTAGAGAACGCGGAAAAAAATAGTGAGATATCAAAAGATCAACTTGAGCGGGCAGAGAAAGATCTGGAAAAACTGACGCACGATCAGGTTGAATCAATTGATAAAGGTTTTAGCCGCAAAGAACAAGAACTTCTCGAAGTATGAGCAACACCCAACAAAGTACATTCCTAAGGGGGAATAAATATGAGTGATGACATTTGGCGTCGCCAAGAAGACAACAATGACGATTCCGAGTATGGCACGGACTTTGGCTCGGACTTCGGCAAAGTGCAGTTTGCCGAAGATCCCACTAACGAAGCGCCTCTGATATTGTCTGGCGATACGGGGTCATTGCCGCATTGGACCGAGCCACCAACTGGTGAAGTTCCGAAATTTACCGAATCAAAAGATGACTCCGCGTCCACTGTGTGGGAGACCTTTCAGCAAAGACCAGAGGCGACAACTCGTGCTGAAAAAATTTCAATCGGTACAGATCCAACAGGTGACCGTACACGTCGACCCGAACCAAAAGACGAGTCACGTGAGACCCCAAGAGATCCGTCTTATGACATCACTGGTGGTCAAAGACCGCGCGCTGAGCGTCCGCAGCAGGTACGCCGCGCCGCTGGTGCTCGAGCCAGGAAGTCTTCAAAGAGTGGCAAGACAGGAAGAGACCTTCCGACTGCTGTTTCAACGGGATTAATTTTGTTTGCTGTGTTTGTTGTTGCTGAGATGTGGCGACCAGTTGCCGTGCTTTTAATGGTCACGGTGATTTTGGGTCTTGCAAGCATTGAATTTCTTGGCAAGGTCACGGAAAAAGGTTATAGACCTGGAACCTTGGCGGGCATTGCGGCATGTGTGTCGGCTCCGCTGGCTGCATACTGGATCGGAGACGCGGCGCTGCCGTTGGTTGTTGCTTTCGCATTCATTGCTGTCTCAATAGGTTTTGTTGGCGCTCAAGGAGTCCAGAGTGGGCCGCTGCCAAATACGGCGATTACATCAATGGCAGTCGTCTGGATTGGGCTTCTAGGTTCTTTTGCGGCACTCATTTTGAGGTATTCAACGAATCCGGCAATCCCATCTTTCGTCGGAACAGACACGTTGTTTTTGATTGTGGTGGGTGTCGTTGCCAATGATGTTGGTGCATTGTTTGTGGGCTCCTCAATCGGCCGTACTCCTGTTCGGGAATGGGTCAGCCCAGGTAAAACTGTTGAGGGTCTTTTCGGTGGCGCAGTTGCAACATTGGTTGCAGTCGTATTAATCGGTTCACAGTCAGACACCTGGAACTCAGCAAGCCATTTGGTTCTGCTGGCAGTCGTCATCGCCGTCATGGCACCGCTCGGAGACCTTGTTGAGTCAATGTTCAAGAGAAATCTTGATGTGAAAGATTTCGGGTCAATCGTCCCCGGCCACGGTGGAGTTCTTGACAGATTTGACTCATTCTTGTTTGTTCTCCCCAGTGCCTACTATTTATTGTTGGTGCTTGAACCTTGGGTAAAATAGATCAAGTAATAACGCTTTTCATGTTTGCATTGATTGTTTAACTGACAGACTGATTGACATGTCACAACTGCGAGTCGCAATCGCTGGGTCAACTGGCTCGATTGGTCTTCAAACTCTTGACGTGATTGCAGCACACAGGAACGACTATGTCGTAACTGCACTTGCTGTTGGTAATTCGGCAGAAATTGTCATCGAGCAAGCGCTGTTGTGGAAACCCCTTGTCGTAGCTGTCGCCGACGAGGGCGCACGAAACCAAGTTCAAAAAGCCCTGCCCAAAGTGTGTGTTGTTGATGATCTGTCCGCCATTGTTGAAGTCGCTGATGTAGTTATAAATGGTGTGGTTGGCTTCGCAGGCTTGCCTGTGACGCTTGAGACTCTGCGCCAAGGAAAGCGCCTGGCCCTTGCCAACAAGGAAAGTCTCATCGCTGCTGGGCCAATCGTGCAGCCATTACGCGCGATTCCAGGGGCGACTTTGGTGCCAGTTGATAGCGAACATTGCGCGATTCATCAATGTCTGCGATCTTCGCTGAATACCTCCGAGGTTGCGCGTCTCGTTCTGACGGCGAGCGGGGGTCCATTCCGCCGAAGATCCCGAGAATCCCTTCGGGCAGTTACGGTCAATGAGGCACTGGCGCACCCCACATGGAAGATGGGACCCAAGGTCACCGTTGATTCTTCAACGCTGATGAACAAGGGACTAGAAGTAATTGAAGCACATCAACTTTTTGGAATTGACTTTGACAACATTGAAGTCGTCGTTCACCCGCAATCAATCGTGCATTCCATGGTTGAATTCACAGACGGGGCGACCATCGCCCAACTTTCCCAACCAGATATGCGACTTCCGATCGGTTATGCATTGGCATATCCACATCGCATCACAACGCCATTTGGGCGCATTGACTGGACACAACTATCGACTCTTGAGTTTGAGACTCCTGACACATCAACTTTCCCCTGCCTCAATATCGCCTATGAAGCAGGGCGACAAGGAGGCACCGCACCTGCCTGCATCTCGGCAGCGAATGAAATTGCAGTTGACGCCTTCCTGTCGGGGCAAATTTTGTGGTCAGATATAGCAGTGGTCGTAGAACATGCATTGCAGCAACATAATGGTTGGGTTCCATCAACAATCGACGACGTATTGGCTGCCGACGCAGATGGTCGTCGCCTGGCAAATGAAGCGCTTCCCCGGTGAGTGACTTCTATCAACGTTTTCGCTCAGAAATTGCTGCCGGCGGAGCTGTTGGCGGTGAGGTAGATCCACAAGCAACAAGGCAAGGTCATATTGCCGGAATATTTGTTTTGATGTTGTTAGCGTGGCTGGCTGTCAAAAATCCGTGGACATTCGTCTTTGTAGTCGGATTGCTTATTTCGGTTTTCTTGCACGAGGTCGGACACTTTGTCACGGCACGACGCAGTGGCATGTTGGTTACCCAATTTTTCATGGGATTCGGGCCACGAGTTTGGAGCACTCACCGCAAAGGAGTCGAATACGGCATTCGGGCGTTGCCATTGGGTGCTTTTGTACGCATCGTAGGCATGAACAATCTGGATGAAGTCGATTCGGCTGATGAACCTCGGGCATATCGTGCCCAGTCGTACCCCAAGCGCATGCTGGTGATTACTGCTGGATCTGTCATGCATTTACTTATCGCCCTCACGCTCTTTGTCGCTGTGTATTCCTTTGCTGGTCGCATTCAAGAAACGGGCAAGGTTGCCGTCATGCAACTTGTCGAAGGTGATACACCCGCTAGAGCAGCTGGAATCATCCAAGGTGATGTGATTGAATCCTTCAATAATGTCTCAGTAAAAACCCGCTTAGAGCTTGTCAACGAAATAGTTTCCACTGCGCCTGGAGACCGTGTTGAAGTCACCTATCTTCGTGACAAAACTCGCCAAACTACAACGGTCACAATGATCAAGAATCCGATGTCTCCAGAGATCGCATATTTTGGTGTCGGGGCTTGGAGCCGTGATTATGTACGGCTGTCGCCACCCACTGCAGTGTGGCGTGGTCTGACCGACATCGTTGACGATGTCGCCATGTCCGTGAGGGGAGTCGTGACAGTTATAAATCCCATTAATTCAGTCGAACATCTCACCGATGAAACCGCCGACATCAATACCCGTCCAAGCACCGTTGTTGGTGCAAGCCAAATGGGCGGAACAGTAGGGCGTCAAGAAGGCATCAAAGGTGTGGTTTTGATGCTGGCCAGCATCAATGTTTTTGTCGGAGTTTTCAACATGCTTCCACTTCTGCCATTTGATGGTGGTCACGCCGCGATTGCCACATATGAACGCCTGAGGTCACGCCGCGGCAAGGTCTATCGGGCAGATATTTCCAAGATGATTCCGGTTGCGACCACCGTGGTGGCACTCTTGGCGGTGCTGTTATTTACGGGTCTATATCTCGACATCACTCGGCCCATCGGTGGCTAACAACTTGTTCTGGCACACTGTCTGTGATGTTTGAACGACGCAAAACCCGTGGAATCATGGTGGGCAAAGTTCCTGTTGGTGCCGGTGCACCAATCACTGTGCAGTCCATGACAATTACAAAGACTGCCGACGTTGATGGCACCTTGCAACAGATCTACGCGCTTGCCGCAGCGGGATGCGACATCGTTCGCTGCACCTGCAACGAACAAGCAGCAGCCGAGGGACTCGCCCAGATTGTTCCGCGGTCTCCAATTCCGATTATTGCTGATATTCATCACCAGTACAAGATGGCTCTTGCAGCAATGGATGCGGGTGTGCACGGATTACGTCTTAATCCCGGAAACATTCGCAAGCCAGAGCATATTCGCGCCGTTGCAAGCGAGGCCCGCGATCGCAATATCTCAATTCGAATCGGAGTCAATGGTGGTTCTCTTGACCCTGAGTTATATGAAAGACATGGCGGGCTAACTGCCAACGCGATGGTTGAGTCTGCGATGCGAGAACTTGCCTATTTCCAAGAAGTTGATTTCGATCTTGTAAAGATTTCAGTAAAAGCAAGCAATGTCCCACTAATGGTTGAGGCCTATCGCATGCTGAGTGATGTCACTGATGTGCCATTGCATTTAGGGGTTACAGAAGCAGGTCCGTTGCCGGGCGGATATTTAAAAGCAACCGCCGGAATCGCCACGCTTTTGCTTGAAGGTATTGGCGACACGATTCGCTACAGCCTCACTGCTGACCCTGTCGAAGAAGCCCGTGCTGGTCGTCAGCTACTCGAAGCACTCGGACTTCGTGAACGCAAAAATGTCGACTTGATTGCATGCCCAAGTTGCGGGCGGGCAGAAATTGATGTCATTGATGTTGCCAATAGAGCCCAAGCAGCATTTGCTGATCGCAAGTTACCGCTCCAAATCGCCGTTATGGGTTGCGTAGTCAACGGACCCGGTGAAGCACGTGAGGCAGATTTGGGCATCGCCGCCGGAAATAAGCGTGGTCATTTATTTGTGAAGGGGCGCAATGTCGCAGTGGTTGCTGAATCAGAAATGGTTGAGGCACTTGTTGAATGGGCTGAATTTATAAATGAGCATGGCACAGATGCAGCAATAGCGCGTGCAGACACGGTTTTAGCAGAACGTGAAGCAGCCCGCGACCGAGCCAAGGCGTTGGATGAAAAAGGCGAGGACGCTAATCACGATCACGATCGAATTGTTGAGATTAGAAAAACAGTGGCCGGAGAATAATTTTTTAGCGACTACCTGCGCACACAAACACACGCGCGTTGCCATGCAGTGTGAGGGATTCGTTGCGCAAGATAATCCCAGCTGAACCTCGCGCCAGGAGGTCGGTTGAGCCCTCTGTACACACCAAGATACGGTTCAGCGGTTGGGGTGCAATATGGCCAACTCCATCAATTTCCTGCAGGTGCACATCAAAAGAATCAGTTGGCGATTGATAGTTCCATGTCGTGCCAATTTTTACCGGTGTTTGCACGGGTTTGATCAGCACCTGGGTGTTGACAATGTCAAGCACCTCTTGAACTGCAATATGTTTGCCCGTGAATCCAGCGCGTACCACGTTGTCTGAGGACGTCATGACTTCAAGACCTGATCCACTCAAATATGCATGAAGATTTCCAGACGGTAAGGCAATTGCTTGTCCGACTTCAAGCACGACGTGGTTCAGTAGCGGAGCAACTCTAAGGCTGGCGTCGGAGGGATACATTTGGGCAAGTTTGTCGAGCCACGATGGGGCATCGGTCAGAATCGGTGGTTCCGTGCATGAGTAAGCCCATGCCAAGTAAGCAGCAATTCCATCAGCCTGTAAAATATCGGCTTCAATTCTGCAACCAAGGGACTGCAGCATGCGCACAGAATCCTCAACGGGCCCAAAACCGCAGAGGGCCTCAAAACGGGTGAGCGCAATCAATAACTCGGACTTTTCGTTGCTGTCTTGATAGCACCGCTTCGCCGAATCAATCTGCATTTTCGTCTCCTGCAGAAAGCCTTTTTTTGCTTGTTGGGCGGAGGGATGGGTTTGCAGTGATAACGGCTGCTGGGCTGACAACACTTTGACCAATACATTCAGGTCACCAGTCACCTCGGCAAGCGGCAACCATTCTGTATCGACGAAGACTTCGCTTGGGGCGAGTGGGTGAGTGCCGAACCACAATTCAGCACAAGGTTGTCCGTCTGGCGCTATGCCGAGGAGTTCTGGAATAAATGAAGTGGTTCCCCAGGCGTAGTGCTGGATGACTCCGCGCAAAAGATGCATAAATATTTAGTCGTCGCTGCGAGCCAGCGTCACAATGTGAGCAGCAACCGACTCGGAAGGAACTTCGGTAATGGTGTTTCTCAGGCGATCGCGCACTTCGACACTGCCTGCTGCCAAGCCTTTGCCAACAATCACGATGATTGGCATACCGAGCAACTCTGCATCTTTGAATTTTACGCCAGGAGAAACACCGGAGCGATCATCTAGCAACACCTCAAGACCGCTGCTTTCAAGTTGCACCGAAAGTGACTCAGCAAAATCACTGGTGCCATCGTTGCCCTTGCCTGCAATGACAACATGAACATCAGCGGGTGCAACCGCTCGCGGCCAACGCAGACCCAGATCGTCATGAAATACCTCAGCAATTGAAGCAACTGCCCGCGACACACCAATTCCGTATGAGCCCATCGTGACAACCGCTGGCTTGCCGTTTTTGTCAAGTACTGAAAGACCCAGGATCTCGGCATATTTGCGCCCCAACTGAAACACATGACCAATTTCTATTCCGCGGGCAATCTCAAGGGGCGATGAGCAGAGCGGACATGGATCACCGGAAAGAATTTCGGCTGCTTCGATTGTTCCATCGGCCGTGAAATCACGACCATGCACAAGATGGGCGACATGGACATCTTTTTGGTTGGCGCCAGTCACCCATTCACTGCCAATCACAACTCTTGGGTCAAGGAGGTATCGAATACCTGATGCAGAGGTCAGGCCCAATGATTGAGGTCCAATGTATCCGCGCACCAAAACAGGATGAAGGGCGAATGAAGCATCATCAAAAGGCTCAACTTCAGCGGGGGACACCTGGGCGGCAACTCGTTTCATGTCAACTTCGCGATCACCGGGGACACCAATAACGAGAGGTTCGTTGCGTCCGTCGGCGTGTCGCAACATGATGACCACATTTTTAAGTGTGTCTGCAGCGGTCCATTGCCGATCAGCGCGGGGGTATTGCTTGTTAAACAATGCAACGAGTGTGGCAATCGTAGGGCATTCAGGTGATGGAACATTTTTTGGTGCTGGAGTATCACGTGCAGATATCACTGGCAATGCGGTGGTTACGGCTTCTGTATTGGCGGCGTAGTCACACGAAGTACATCGCACAAAAGTATCTTCACCGATGTCGATTGGGGCTAAAAACTCCTCAGACATTGAGCCACCCATTGCACCACTCATCGCTTTGACAATTACATAAGGCAATCCAAGGCGACTGAAGATGCGTTGGTATGTCGCTCGATGGGTGTCGTAGCTCAACTGCAAACCCGCATCATCAAGATCAAATGAGTATGAATCCTTCATCAAAAATTCTCGACCCCGCAAAAGACCCGCACGCGGGCGCGCCTCATCTCGGTACTTTGTCTGAATTTGGTACAGCGAAACTGGCAGATCCTTGTAACTGCTGTAGAGGTCTTTGACGAGTAAGGTGAACATCTCTTCGTGAGTTGGTCCAAGCAAATAGTCCGCTCCTCGGCGGTCAACGAGGCGAAAGAGGTTGTCACCGTATTCAGTCCAACGATTCGTGAGTTCGTAAACATCTCGGGGCAAGAGTGCTGGAAAGTGAACTTCTTGGGCGCCCATTGCATCCATCTCTTGGCGCACGATTCGTTCAACATTGCGCAACACCTTCCAGCCGAGGGGCAACCAGCTATAGCCCCCTGGAGCCACTCGGCGGATGTATCCAGCCCGCACCAAAAGTCGGTGGCTGGGTACCTCGGCGTCGGCTGGGTCATCGCGAAGTGTGCGGACAAAGAGTTGAGAGAGACGAATCATGGCCAAATGTACCTATGGCGAACCTTAGTTTGCGCAGGTATAGTTGAGCCCGTCCTTTGAAGTTCGGTGAACTAGGGCACGGGTGCAAACCCGTGCCTTTTGTTCTTTTATAGCCGCAGTTGCGGCAGGAGAGGTGGTGTTGACATGTCTAGTGCCGGAATCGTCACCAAAATCTCCGCTTTATTGGCTCCAATTTTAGCCGACCTTTCTCTTGAGCTATATGACTGTGAATTTGCCGGGGGAAACCTGAAAGTCAGTATTGATACGCCCGCTGGTCAGGAAAATGGCGTTGACCTAGATCAAATCGCATTAGTCACTCGTCTACTTGGTCGCGAGCTTGACCATGACGACTTTATTCCCGGAAAATATGTCCTTGAGGTCACGAGTCCAGGCCTAGAGCGCACTCTGCGAACGCCTGCCCATTTCGAGCGTGAGATCGGCAAAACCATCAATGTGCGTCTGGTCGCCCTGCACAACGGTCGCCGTCGTGCGCAAGGGGTGCTCGTTGCTTCGACCCAAGATTCTTTTACGGTGCGCATCGAAGAAACTGCCGATGGTGCCGTCTCAGATCAAATCGAAGAAGTTGTCATCCCATTGCACCTCGTCGAAAAAGCACGCACGGTTTTCGTGTGGGGCACAAATCCAAAACCAAATTCACCTGCGGCCCGTGCCGCACGTAAGTCAGGTTCTAAGTCTCAATCATCAACAATCAAAGAAGTAGAGGTCAGTGCGCTATGAGCAATCTAGATATGGCAGAAGCCGTACGTTTACTCGCTGTCGATCGTGGAATCTCAGTCGATGCGCTGTTACAGGTGCTTGTCGAGGCCCTTGCCTCGGCATACAAGAAGCGTCCTGGGGCAGCAGAAGAAGTCATCGTTGAATTGAATCCTGAAAATCTTGACATGAAATTTATCGCTTACGACATCGACGAAGATGGTAATTGGGTCAACGAGCGTGACGACACACCAAATAAGAACGAACTCGGACGCATCGCTGCGGTTACTTTCCGCCAGGTGATGAGTCAGCGTATTCGCGAAGTCGAACGGGATCGCAAGTTCGAGGAGTACGCCAACCGCGAAGGCGACATCGTCACCGGAATTATTCAGCAATCTGAAGGTCGTTACGCCTTGCTCGATCTCGGAAAAGTTGAAGCACTTTTGCCGCAGGCAGAGCAAGTTCCTTATGAGCGTCCGGAACCAAATGCGCGTGTCAAGGCATACATCGTTGAAGTCCGCAAAACTGCAAAAGGTCCACAGATTGTGGTTAGTCGTACCCACCCAGGACTTGTGAAGCGGCTATTTGAACTTGAGGTTCCAGAAATTGCCGACGGAGTTGTCGAGATCAAAGCCTGTTCGCGAGAGCCAGGACATCGGACAAAAATTGCAGTCGCCTCAAACGATCACAATGTCGATCCTGTTGGTGCTTGTGTTGGTGCCCGTGGTGGTCGCGTGCGCATGGTGGTGACGGAGCTTCATGGCGAAAAGATTGACATTGTTCCCTACAGCGAAGACTTGTATGAATTCGTGGCCCGTGCTCTGTCTCCAGCAAAAGTAACCGAGGTGCGTCTGTCCGAAGACAACACGCAAGCAGATGTCATCGTTCCAGATTTCCAATTGTCGTTGGCAATCGGTAAAGAGGGACAAAATGCCCGACTGGCAGCCCGTCTTACGGGCGTTCGCATCGACATTAAAAGTGAAACTCAAGCGGCAAATGAGGCCGCTGGAATTGTAGAACCCCAAAATGATGAAACATTCCAAGACGGTGAGTGGCGTCGCAGGGATGATACTGGAGCACTTGAGTTTCACGGTACCGATGGTTCGGTAATGAGCGAGCAAGAGTGGTCTGGTGAAGCAGGTCCATCGTCAGAAGTAGTTGCGCCAACTACTTCAGCACCAGAAATTCTGGAGGCCTAAACCTTGGCTACAAAGATACGTGTCTATGAACTCGCGGAGTCACTTGGGCTGACGAACAAGGAAGCGGTGGACCTATGCATTTCGCTGGGCATTGACGTAAAAAGTCAATCCTCTTCAATCGAAGAAGCCCAAGCGGATCGAGTTCGACGTCGTGCCATAAAAGATGGTCTTGTTCGAGACAAACAACCAGAAGAACCAAAAGTTGTCAAAAAGGCAGCAGCCAAAAAAGTTGCTGATCCTGATGACCCTGTTACGAAAACAGTGGCTAAAAAAGCAGTGGCTAAAAAAGCAGTAGCCAAAAAAGCAGTAGCCAAAAAAGTTGCCGAACCAAAGGCTGAAGTTGCCCCCAAAGTAGTTGAGGCAGTCATTCCAACCCCCGTTGTAGAGCCAACTGTCGTGCCAGTAACCCAGGCTCCAACCGCCCCAGCGACCCCTGAGGGTCGGGTGATTTCAAGTGGTCGTCCAATTCCTGGAAGTGTGGCAAGACCAACTACGTCTGCACCCACGCCCCCGGTGGGACGTGTCGTAGCTCCTGTTACGCGAACTCCGCCTCCAGGTTTGCCCCCTCAACGGCCTGTTGTTGGACCTAGTGGAAGGCAGATTCCTCCGCCTCCTGGTGGGCGTCAGATTCCTCCGCCTCCTGGTGGTTTGCGTCCCGGTCCAAGTGGACCAGGTGGTGCGGGTGGTGCCCGCCCTGGCTTGCGCCCCGGACCAGGTGGTCCAGGTGGTGCCCGCCCTGGCTTGCGCCCCGGACCGAGCAGTCCAGGTGGTGCTGGTTTGCGACCGGGTCCAGGTGGTGCCCGCCCAGGTGGTCCAGGTGGTGCTCGCCCAGGTGGTCCAGGTGGTGCTCGCCCTGGTGGTCCAAGTCGCGGTGGCGCTCGCCCCGGCGGTCCAAGTCGTGGTTCAGACGGTCCTGGTGGTGCCCCAGGCGGCGGTGGTCCAGGTGGTCCAGGTCGTGGTCCCGGTGGCGGAGGCGGTCCGCGTCCAAGTGGACAACGTCGTGCGCCTCGTAAGAAGTCTCGAGCAAGTCGTCGTGCTGAATTTGAAGATCTTCAACCCTCGGCAACGTCGTATACAGCAAGTAGTGCCCCTGTCCCACAAGGCACAATTCTTGTTGAGCGTGGCGTATCGGCACATGAGTTTGCACCAAAACTAAATCGTGTGGCAGCAGATGTTGTCCGATTCTTGCTTGAACACGGCGAGATGGTGACGGCAACTATGACGTTGTCTGATGAGCAGATGGAACTCTTTGCGCTTGAAATTGGCGGTGAGATTTTACTTGTAGATCCTGGTCAACAAGAAGAAATGGAACTGCAAGCGTTGTTTGACGACAGCGATGACGAAGATCAAGACGCACAACGTCCGCGGCCACCCGTAATTACTGTTATGGGTCACGTTGATCATGGCAAAACAACTCTTCTTGACAGGGTTCGCTCGGCCAATGTTGTAGCCGGAGAAGCAGGCGGGATCACCCAACATATTGGCGCATACCAGATTGAGCGCAATGGTCAATTCATCACATTTATCGACACGCCTGGCCATGCTGCATTTACCAAAATGCGTGCTCGTGGCGCGCAGGTCACTGACATCGTTGTTTTGGTTGTTGCCGCCGATGACGGCATCATGCCCCAAACAATCGAAGCCATCAGTCATGCTCGTGCGGCAGATGTTCCGATTGTCGTTGCGGTAAATAAAATTGACAAAGAAAATGCCAATCCAGAGCGAGTTTTGACTCAGTTAGCAGAGCATGGTCTGCAGCCCGAAGCATGGGGCGGGGACACCATCGTGGTGCAGATGTCTGCCCAACAAAATCTTGGAATCGAAGAACTACTTGAACAATTAAATGTTGTTGCGGAGCTTGAAGAACTCACCGCTAATCCAAGTGGTCGCTCCAAAGGGATCATTCTTGAGGCAAACCTCGACACTGGTCGTGGTCCAGTTGCCACGGTTCTAGTTGATAAGGGAACTCTCAAAGTTGGAGATCCAATGGTGGCCGGAGCCGCATGGGGCAAAGTGCGCGCCATCATCAACGACCGCGGAGAACAAATCAAACAGGCTGGACCATCAATGCCCGTGCAGGTGTTGGGTTTGTCAGCAGTGCCTCGCGCCGGCGACGAGTTCCGCTGTTCGCCGGACGAAAAGACTGCCCGCATGGTGGCTGGGGCTCGTGAACATCGATATCGCGTTCTGAACCAACGTGGGGACGCTCGGGTCAACCATGGTGTCAAACTTGAAGACATTTTCAGTCAAATTCAAGCCGGAGAAGTTGCCACACTTAATCTTGTTCTCAAAGCTGATGTGCAGGGATCTCTCGAAGCACTTACTGAAAGTTTGCGCAAACTCGAACGTAATGAGGTCAAACTTGCTTTTGTGCATCGCGGAGTTGGCGGAGTGACCGAAAATGACATCACGCTCGCTGCCGCAACGAATGCAACGCTGATTGGTTTCAATGTTCGTCCAGATAAGAAAGCACGTGATCTTGCCGAATCAGAGCATGTTGAGATTCGTAGTTACGAGGTCATTTATAAACTGCTTGAAGACATCGAGCGTGCCATGCTCGGACTCCTCGCCCCAGAATTCGAAGAAGTTGTCACTGGTGAAGCAGAAGTTCGCGAGGTATTCCGAGTTCCAAAAGCTGGTTCGATTGCCGGTTGTTTCGTGCAAAGCGGAACCATTACTCGCGGATCTAAAGTTCGTTTCTTGCGGGAGGGGTCAATCATTTGGAAGGGCTCAATCAATACCTTGCGTCGCTTCAAAGATGATGCCCGTGAAGTGCGTGAGGGATTTGAGTGCGGAATCGGACTGTCGGATTTCCAAGACTTAAAACAAGGTGACATCATTGAAACATTCGAAGAACGGCAAGTGGAACGGGCCTAGTCACTGTGGCTGATTTAGAATTCTTCTTTGACCCGATTTGTCCATGGGCATGGATCACATCACGTTGGGTCTGTGAAGTGCAAAACTTACGTTCATACGACGTCACTTGGCGTTTTATATCGCTCAAGATTCTCAATGAAGACCGTGACTATTCAACATTTCCCGATGGGTATCCAGCGATTCATATGGTCGGAACCATGGGCTTGCGCGTTGCTGCTGCTGCACGTCAAGCCCAAGGCAATGAAGCTGTCGGCAAGGTTTACACGGCGCTTGGAATGTCGCTGCATAACCGTTCTGAGCGGGATCAAATGGTCGCCGACCCGCACGCCGCAATGACGGTTTTACTTGCAGACTCCGACCTGCCAACACAATGGGCTGATGCCGTCCACGACTCAGCTTTTGACGATCTGATCCGCGCTGAAACTGTGCTTGGTCTTGAGCGCACCGGAAAAGATGTCGGCACCCCAATTCTGACGTTTCATCCGGGCTCTGCTCGGGAGTCAAGTTTTTTTGGTCCAGTGATCAGCACAATTCCCCGCGGTCAAGATGCGCTAAGACTATGGGATGCAATCGAGGTACTTGCCACTACGAGTGGCATGGCTGAACTCAAACGGTCACTACGCTCTCGTCCCTCGTTTGACTAAACGGGCGGTGTCTCCAGAGTGTTTGATATGAAAGTCATTTACACGGCAGCGCATCTTTTGCACAATCCGAGTGTGGAGATTGAGAAGTCCTCAGCACATTCACCTTTTGAAAATATTTCACGGGCAGAAAAAATTCGTGAAATCTTGAGTGCAGATAGTGCTTTTGATTTAATCTCACCAACGCAATGGGGAACAGCACCTATTAAAGCGGTTCACGATCCAGGCCTGCTTCGATTTTTGACAACAGCATGGTCTGACTATCAACGCGATGTTGGGGTTGCGCCCGAAGTTGTTCCGGACATGTTTTATCGTCCTGCACAACGGAGAGGTATGTCACAAGGCCAAGAGCCAGACTCTGTAACGGGCAAGTTGGGCTGGTGGTGTTTTGAAACCACTACACCTCTCACAATTGGCACCTATGAAGCCGCTCGCGGGGCAGTTGACACCGCTCTTACCGCCACTCAATTAGTGATGTCAGGCGACAAGTACTCATATGGTTTGTGCCGTCCGCCGGGGCATCATGCCACTTCGTCTTTATACGGTGGCTACTGTTTTTTTAATAATGCAGCAATTGCTGCCCATCACATTGCAACAACAACCGCAACAAAAGTTGCAGTTCTTGATGTTGATTATCACCATGGCAACGGAACGCAAGAAATCTTTTATGATCGCGAAGATGTTTTGTATGTCTCGTTGCATGGAGACCCAAATCGGGCGTATCCGTATTACATGGGGCACAGCGATGAAACCGGCACTGGCAAGGGTGCCAACTGCAACTTCAATGTGCCACTTCGAGCCCGAACAGATGACGATGCATATCTTCTCGCATTGCAACCCGCGCTTGAAAAGATTCAGAAGCATGGCGCGCAAACAATCATCGTTTCGCTGGGTCTTGATACGTTCATCACCGATCCGATTTGTGATTTGTCGGTAACGACTGAAGGGTTCAGGCGTTGCGGGCGAGCTGTTGGCGAGCTTGGACTTCCGACCATCGTGCTACAAGAGGGTGGATACGATGTTGCAAACCTTGGTGCCAACGTACAAGCATGGCTGCACGGTTTGATGGCATAAAATCAGAATCAACGCATTGCTCAACGTTGTTAAGACCGCCACAGGGATGGGTCAAGAAGTGCACTTGCTTGAATGTCAGCATGTCCTTGCATCACATCCCACACATCTAGAAAATCTCGCACTTCGCCGATGTCGTGTACTCGATAGATACCACAGCGCGTCACCGTCAATGTGTGGGCAATTGCTGCCAATGTTCCACTAAGGCGTTCGCGTGGTGGTCTCTGCGTAATTGCGCCGATGAAATCTTTGCGCGAGACTGGCAAGAGCACTGGACGCCCGAGTGCTGTGATTTGGTCGAGAGCGCGCAACACGTCAACTGTTTGTGATGGTGTTTTCGAAAAATCAGGACCTGGGTCAAGAATCACATTGGCTGCCGTCACGCTGTGACTTGCCAATACACCAAGTTTGTCCTGCAAAAACGAAATCACGTCTGTGACGACATTGTCATACAAGTCGGCATCCGTTAGTCGAACTTTGGGTCGTCCACGATTATGCATAAGCACATAACCTGCGCCATATGACGCCACTACATCTGCGAGTTCTTCATAGAGCAAACCGCTGATGTCATTGATGATGTGTGCACCACTCTTGAGCGCTGCTTGTGCAACTAATGGCCGATACGTGTCAACAGAAATCAGAACTGAAGTATTTGCAGCGATCCATTCAATAACTGGTGAAATGCGGTCAATTTCTTCCTGCTCAGAAATCTCGGGCACACCAGTAATTGCTGATTGCCCGCCGACGTCCAAAATATCTGCACCTGCTGCAACTACTTCACGGGCACGTTGCATGCGTGCTTCAAGCGTTGTGAATTCTCCGGCATCGCTGAAAGAGTCAGGTGTGGCGTTGATAACAGCCATTATCAGCGGATGATTTACCTGCAGCGTGCGACCTCGTGTCACCAATTCGGGCATATGGTCACGCTAGGGGATTAGTTGCTCGTGGACTCAACTGACTTGGATGGAAATACATATTTATCAATCAGGGATAACGGGGTCATGCCGTCAAGGAGCGCATCAGTCTGCGACATTGAAGAAAAGGTTTCGGTCCAGCCTGCTGGTCCTGGCACTAGTTGCATGATTGTTGCGTAATCAGGACAACACTCTTGTCCCTTTGGTGGACCGTATCTAGAGAACGAAATGATCAATTTTGATTTGTCAATACCGAGGCGAATGTCGTCACCGCTGTAAGTGGCCGCCACCTGTGGTGCTCCTGTCGGACTCATTGTAATAATGTGGACTGTCTCAAAGTTTGTGTCCTGCTCGCCGCCCGTATCAAGCAGTACCAAAAGCTCATCTGCGTCCAACTTTCCCCGATACAACTGAATTGTGTTCGCCCCAGAGTCAGCCTCGTAATTCCATGTAGTAACTCCTTCAAGATCTTTGATGGCTCGTGGTGGTCCACCAACTGACGAAAAGGTATAGACATCCATATACAAAGGAATACTGACTACGTTGTCCGCATCCGTCTCGGCTGGATCCCAGTAACCCTCGCTGGCTGTCAACATGAAAGACCCGCGTGACGTGCTTGCCACAGCACATAAATCAAGTGTCAAATACTGGCGCAATTCGGTGCAACTCAGTCTTGTCATGGCATAGTCGGATTGACCCTTGTGCAGACCGCTAAACCACGAACCGTCTGTATTGGCGGGGCGCGAACCGCTGAAGTTTTTTGTTACAGGCACCTGAGTGCCATCAGGGTCGCCAGTCGGATTGGCGGTGCTAGTAGTTGTGGTCAAAGCAATAGTTGCAGTCTTTGATTCTTTTCCTCCGAGAGCCGCGGCCGCCAAAACAGTAGCGATAGCAAGTATGGCAACGGTCGCAAGACCGAGGTTTGTCTTTTGGGCGGTATTCACTGTTTTAATCGTAGTTTGTCAACATCTCCAGGAGTCGTCTTAGTGAGTTTTACCACGCAACAATGCGCCGGGTAACTCGCCAGTGAACTCGTCGTGATCGACTGTCTGTATGCCATTGACGAAGGTTCCGACGTATCCCTTGCTGCGTTGAATCAAACGTCGAGAATCGGCAGGGAAGTCGTATGCCATTCGTGGCATGTCAAAGGAAAGTTCTTCAAAGTTGATGAGGTTGAAGTCTGCACGCATTCCTTCAGCGATAAGTCCACGATCACGCAGACCAAAGAGTTGCGCGGTGTCGAGGGTTTGGCGCTTGACGATGTGTTCGAGTGCAAGACGCGGACCACGCTGGCGATCACGAACCCAATGTGTGAGCATAAATGTGGGGGTGCCACCGTCGCAGATGGCGCCGCAATGTGCGCCGGCATCTGAAAGTCCCATTCGAGTATGGGGATGCATTGTGAGATCGTGGGTCATTGAGAGGTCGCCGTATGCGTAGTTGAAAAAAGGCATGTAGATCATGCCGGTGCCGTTGTTGGATGTGAGTTGATCAAGAATTATTTCCATTGCGGGAATGCGTCGTTTAAGGGCGAGGGCATCAATGCTCGCATCGCGAGGCGGCTCATAATCAAGATTGGCGCTCGTGATGGGGAACATCTTGTGTAGGCGCTTGAGAACCATTGTGTCGAAAAATCCTGCATCATTGGGGACTTGATTGATGATGCGCTCGCGACGAGTGGGGTCGCGCAAAGCTTTGAGTCGTTCTGTGATGGGCAAGTGAGAAACTTCTGTGTAGGCGGGATGAAAGAGCAGCGGGTGCAGAGTTCCCTCTAAACACATCAGGATTCCGATACTGCGACCAGCGACTTGGCAAACGATGTTTAGGTTGTCATCGTGGGCGGTGTCAAGAAGTGTGAGAACATCTCTCCAGATATCTGGCTTTTCGTCTGCTTGATTGAGGTTGACGCTGATAGTGACATCGGGTGAGCGTCGAGAAAGTTCGCGCATCCAAGGCCATTCGTCCGAAGCGAGTCGGATGTGTTCGGGTGCAAATTGAAAAACGCCACCACCGGCTCGTTGGACTGCGTCGCCGATAGCAAAAAGTTCGTTTTGCTCGGCAAGTGTGCCGGGAACGAGTTCACCGGATTTACTGCGATGGATTGGCGTGCGCGAAGTGCTAAAGCCAAGTGCGCCTGCACGGATTGATTGTTCAACATGGGCTGCCATGGCTTCAATGTCTGCGTCAGTTGCAGATTCGTTTGCCGCACCACGTTCACCCATAACAAATGCTCGTAGCGCACCATGGCCAATTTGTGCGCCGAGGTCCATCACGCGCGGTGTGCGCTCAAGTGCGTCAAGGTACTGAGGGAAAGTTTCCCAGTTCCATGCAATGCCCTGAGTCATTGCTGCCCCGGGAATATCTTCAACGCCTTCCATGAGTTCAATTAGCCATTCGTGGCGGTTTTCATGTGCTGGAGCAAAGCCAACACCGCAATTACCCATCACAGCAGTTGTGACTCCGTGCCAACTGCTTGGAGTCAGCCACGGATCCCACGTTGCTTGGGCGTCATAGTGAGTGTGTATATCGACCCAGCCAGGAGTGAGCAGTAGACCGTCAGCATCAATGATGCGATGTGAATGAGCAGTAGGTGCTTTACCTGCAGGCGAAATTTCCCGGATGATGCCGTCTTCAAACATGACATCAGCCGTTGTTTGAGGTGCGCCACTGCCATCAACTAATTGGGCGTTTCGAATAACGGTGCGCTTGCCGGTCTGCTCAGTCAAACTCATTGGATAAGTGTAGTTGAGCGAGCAAATCCATGAAACATGCTGCAGGTATTATGAACATATGGGTCTTTTTGTCACGTATCTTGCTTATCGACACGGAAAGAAAAAAGGTCAACGCCGTGCCGCCAGATCATCTAGGTGGGAATCCGACTCAAACTCTGATTTTGATTCCGAGTTTGATTCTGATGATGAATGTGATGATTGTGGTTACCTGGCCAGTCAACACGATGACGATGGACGATGTCCCAACTACGACTGATTGTTTGCTCCAGGTACCTTTTTCCTAATAATGGGCATACATCAGGAGTTAAGAATTGAAATGACGGCATCATGAAGGAGATTATTTGAACTAATCGCCGAGTTGCTACGCCAGTCGGTAGCACCAGTGCGATCTGTAAAGGCTCCGCCTGCCGCGTGAACAATCGGGATTAGTGCGGCAATGTCGTATGGCTCAAGGCCGATTGCGTCAACTGCAATATCTATTGCACCTTGGGCGACCAACATATGTTGCCAAAAATCGCCAAAGCCACGCACGCGTTTGACGGTTTGTGTCAGCCGCGCAATGTTTTGGCTTTTCCCAGCCCTGTTCCATGCATCGTTCGTCGTAATAGAGAGGTGTGAGTCGTATATCAAATTCACATCGCTGACATGAATGGACTGTCCGTTGCAAAATGCTCCGGAACCCTCATGTCCCCACCAGCGTGTGTGTAGTGCCGGGGCTGACACGACGCCGAGCACCGGACCCCGGTCGCGATGCACAAGCCCGATCAATGTTGCCCACACTGGAACACCGCGCACAAAGTTTGATGTGCCATCAATGGGGTCAATGACCCACGTGTATTCACCGTCACCGCCAGAGCCGTGCTCTTCGCCGTACCAGGCATGGTGTGGTCGATATTGCCTAATTGCATTCACCAGAGCAGATTCGGTGTCGCGATCGGCGTTTGTTACCTCTGTGAGATTGTCTTTGAAATCAACGCTGAAGGTGTGATTTATGAAGTTAGAAAGAGTGATTGCATCTGCAGTATCGGCAAGTTCAAGTGCAAAAGTAAGTTCAGAACGTAGATCTTCGTTCATTGGGGTTGCTTGATGAGTTGTTGGGCAACTCTGACGATTCCATCAGCGTCAAGACCGAGGCGCGCCAGGATAACACTGGGCTTTGCCTGTGGAATGAATTGTTTGGGAATACCCAATACTGACACTGTGGTGCCAGTTTTTAGAGCAGCGATGGCATCAGCGATGCCGATGCCAATGCCTCCATCACGAATACCGTCTTCAATCGTGATGACATGTGAATAGGTTGATGCATGCTTGATCATGTCTTGGTCAAGTGGTGAGCATGACCTGACATCCCACACGGTTGCATTGATGTTGTTTGTGGCAAGTTGTTGGGCTGCTTGGAGTGCTGCACCAACCATTTTGCCAATAGCAAGGATGCACAGTGAGCCATCTCCAGCAAGCAACATGCGGGCCTGAAGACCCGAGCCAACATCGTGGTCGTCCACCTGACGTGCTGCACCCTTTGGATAACGAATCGCCACTGGTCCGTCATTGGCGAGCGTCATTGCATCGTGAATCATTTGCTGAAATTCTTGAACGCTTGACGGCGCCAATACTCGCATTCCTGGAACCTTGGAGAGCAATGCCATGTCGTAGATGCCGTGGTGGCTGGGGCCATCATCGCCGGTGATGCCAGATCGGTCAAGGCAAAAAACCACTGGAAGACGATGCAGCGCGACGTCATAAACCACCTGGTCCCAGGCTCGCGACAAAAAAGTGGAGTACAAAGCAACGACAGGGCGAAGTCCACCCATTGCCATTCCAGCTGCCGTGGTGACGGCATGTTGCTCGGCGATTCCAACATCAAGAAAACGTCGTGGAAATCGTTCTTGAAAATTTAGTAAGCCTGTTGGGCCAGGCATTGCAGCAGTGATGGCCATGATGCGTGGGTCATTCTCTGCTTCTTTGACAAGTGAGTCGGAGAATGCCTGGGTATAGCCAGTAGGGACACTTTTATCGGGACCAGTAATCGGATCAAAGACGGGGGCATCGTGCAAATTTTTTTCATCGTCATCTTCGGCAGGTGGGTAACCGCGACCTTTTTGAGTCAGGACATGAACAACAATAGGACCCTCTTCTGCACGCAATTGGGCCGCCCCCAGAGCATTTTCAAGGGCTTTCATGTCGTGCCCATCAAGCGGTCCGACATATCGAACCCCTAGTGCTTCAAAAAATGATGGTGGTTGCAAAAATTCACGAACTGCTGCCTTGAAGGCGTCCATTCCCTGTTCTGCTGGTTTACCCAACAACGGCAAGTCACGCAGAAAGTTTTCAATTTTGCGTTGGCGCCTGACGTAAATCGGGTTGAGGCGGATGCTGGTCAGTATGCGCGATAATTTTTCAGTTACTCGATCTGAGAAGTCTGGTGTCTGGTTGATTTTAGTTGCGTCATCAGAGGCAACTAGCGAAGTGAGATTTGAAATCGTGGGTGCATAGCTTCGACCATTGTCGTTAAGCACAATGATCACACGACGACCGCTGTGACCCAAGTTATTGAGAGCCTCGTATGCCATCCCGCCTGTCATTGAGCCATCACCGATAACGGCAACAATATGGCGATGAGAATTTGTACCTGCATCACGGGCGACTGCCAGGCCGTGGGCGTAACTAAGCACGGTGGACGCATGACTGTTCTCGATGAAGTCATGTGGGCTTTCTTCACGGCTGGGGTAACCAGAAAGACCACCGCCTTGACGCAGTTCACCGAACATTCCGCGACGACCAGTGACGATTTTGTGGACATAGGCCTGATGTCCCGTATCCCACAAGATGGCATCGGTGGGGCTCTCAAATACGCGATGCAATGCAAGAGAAAGTTCCACGGCACCGAGATTGCTGCCTAGGTGACCGCCTGTTTCGCTGACGGCGCGCACAATAAAGTCACGAATTTCATCGGCGAGTTGCTCCAACTCGGGCAGCGACAATTCGCGTAAGTCTTTAGGTTCGTTGATGCTGTCCAGTAGAGCCATGGGTTCTGTAAGGCTACCTGTAGAGACCTAGCCAGCAGGATGGCTTTGCTGAATCATGGCAAATTTCGCGTCCAGTCGATGCTGGTTCCAGAAATGCAGTCGGGCTCCAAATGCAAAGCCGAAACCTAGTGCGATGAGACCTCCGACACCATCAATCCAATAATGATTTCCGGTCACAATGATGCACAACAAAGTGAGCACGGGATACAACAAGACGGCGATGCGCAGCCATCGTCGGCGCACTAGGGGCCAGATTCCAAAGGCGCACCAACATGCCCAACCAATGTGCAAACTAGGCATGGCAGCATATTGATTGGAAAGTTTTGCGATACCGCCCGAATCAAAGTTCCAGGGTCCACCAAATTCTTTGAGAGTGTCGGAGAATCCAAAATTTGACGCTTCATTGTAGTTTCGAAGTTCTGTTTCAATACATGCTCCGCCGTAACCAATGCCTTCAGATGGACATGGTGCGTCAAGAAGTCGGGGAGGCATGAGAGGGAACAGCGCAAAGCCAGCGAGAGCAATAATCGTGGTTATAACGAGTGCATTTCGAAAAAGAGGGAAAACGTCTTTTCTTCGGCGAAATAAAATAATAAAGACGCCAATCGTGACACCAAAGTGGGCAGTTCCGTAATAAGTGTTGAAAAATTGCACAATTGTGAGATATGGCAAGAACCATTGTTGAATAGTTTCTTCGTGAAACAAACCGAGGACCCGTTCTAATCGGATAATTTTCATCGCATTGTTGAAGGCGTGCAAGGGGATATCTGTGCCATTGATGAAGGCAGAACCAAAGGTATTGCGAGTGGCGGTGTAAATTCCGTAGACGGACAAAAGAAGACCAACTTCTTTCCACCATTTGGTGATATGAACCCGAGTTAGTGAACTTTCAGGGCGTGGCGAAGAATCCATATCGTTTCCATATATTAGAAGGTCGCACGCATGGGGCTGTTGCTGATGGTTTCGGTAGGGTATGGGGCGTGACCATAACTGATCTCTCTCATGAAATTGACGCATCTGTTCTTGCTCGAGCACTGACTGCAGGTCGTGCCACAGGGGCAGATTTCGCAGAGATATATATAGAGGACAAACGGGCGACGTCGGCGGGTCTTGATGACGGCAAGGTAGAGCAAGTAACAAGTGGTCGGGATAGGGGGGCAGGAATTCGTGTGATCGCCGGAGATACGACCGGGTTCGCACATACAGCGGACTTATCAGAGAATGGCTTGCTGGCAGCCGCAGAAGCAGCCGCTGCTGCTGCGGCCCAAGGTGGCGGAGGTGTGCACACCGTTGCATTTGGTCCAATGGTTCGACAAAGTGTCAACAGCGTGCGAGTAGTGCCAAGCAGCGTGGCAAAAAGTCGCAAAGTTGAGTTGCTGATGCAGGCAAATGATGCAGCGCGCTCGATTGATGGAGCAATTGTGCAAGTCTCTGCGGGTTACGCCGACAGCATAAAGCGCATTTTAGTTGCCAACAGCGATGGCGTGTTCGCAACTGATGAACAGGTGCGGACAATTTTTAGAATCAGCGCCGTTGCCAATGGGGACTCCGGAATGCAAACGGGTTATGAATCTCTCGGACACACGATGGGGTTTGAGATGTTCGATGACAATGATGTCGCAGAACTCGCCGCCCGAGCTGCGCGCCAGGCCATTGTCAAACTGCGAGCCCGTCCTGCTCCGTCGGGTGCTGTGCCAGTCGTCATCAAGTGTGGTTCGGGCGGTGTGTTATTTCATGAGGCATGTGGACATGGACTCGAAGCAGATCTCGTGGCAAAAGGGGCCAGTGTTTACAAAGATCGTCGCGGTGAACTCGTGGCGTCCCCCCTTGTCACATTGGTGGACGACGGGACCATGACAGCAGAATGGGGGGCGATTGGCATTGACGACGAAGGCCACCTGAGCAAGCGCAACGTCTTGATTGAAAATGGCGTGCTGACGGAATACATGTGGGACTACATTCGAGCGCGAAACGAGAAGCGACCACAAACCGGCAACGGCCGCAGACAGTCATATTCGCATCTGCCAATGGTGCGCATGACGAACACTTTTGTGCTGAACGGAACACAGGATCCAGAAGACATCATCAAAAATACTCCGAGTGGTGTTTATGTCGCCAAACTTGGTGGTGGCAGTGTTGACACGGCAAGTGGCGATTTTGTGTTCGGCATGACCGAGGCATATCTCATTGAGAACGGAGAAATCACCGAGCCATTGCGTGAGGGAAATCTCATCGGCAACGGACCCCAAGTATTAAAAGACATCGACCTCTTGGGTAATGACTTTGCAATGGGTGGTCCTGGAACATGTGGGAAGGACGGTCAAGGGGTGCCCGTTGGCGATGGTCAGCCAACTCTGCGAGTTAAATCCCTCACGATTGGTGGCACAGCAGCATGAGTGCTGTGTCGACAACGGGTGAACTGCAAGCAATCGCCGACCGAATAGTGGCGCAAGCAAAAAAGGGAGAAGAGATTGAGGCCTTCGTGTCTCGAGCACATGAAACGGAAGTGCGTGTGTATGAGGGCAACGTAGAACATTTTGTGTCGGCCCAAAGTCAAGGCATCAATGTTCGCGTCATCAGCAACGGCAGAACTGGAACTTCTTATGCTGGCACCCTTGATCAGTCGGCTTTGGCCGAAGTATTGGCCGAGGCTCGCGAAAATGCCGAACTTGGTTCAGTTGATGAGTGGGCAGGCCTAGCCGATCCAGATGGGGTTGCGGTTGTCGAACAAGAGTTGTGGAATGAAAAACTTGAGTCGTATCCGACGGCGCGCAAGATTGAGCTCACCAAAGAACTTGAACGTTTGACTTTGGGTATTGATTCTCGGGTGCGCATTGATTCTGCTGACTACAGCGATGGCTCGGTGGAGTCAGCCTTTGCCACCACCAAAGGAATTCGGGTGAGTGGTCGCGAGAATGGCTGCTACACCTCGGTTAGCACTCTTGCCGATGACAATGGTGAAACTCAAACAGGTTGGGGTTTTGCAGTGGGCAAATATCCCGATGAGTTCGACCTAAATAAAGCAGCGCGCGACGGGGTTGATCGTGCGACTCGTTTGTTGGGCGCAGTCAAACCTGCCACCAAGCGCACGACCGTGGTGTTAGACCCTTTCGTGACTGCAAGTTTTTTGAGCATCATCGGCTCTACATTGAACGGAGAAGCTGTCTCAAAAGGTAGAAGTATTTTCGCCAACAGATTAGGTGAGGCAGTGGCGTCACCTGTGTTTACTTTGATTGACGATCCAACTGATTCCCGGGCCTACAGTGCAACTGACATTGATGGAGAAGGGTTGGCCGCGAGGCGCAATGTTTTGATGCGTGACGGGGTTCTGCAGATGTTTATCCATTCGTCCTACAGCGCGCGTCGTGCCCAAACGTCAAGCACCGGTAATGCGATTCGGGGCAGCGGCACACCGGGTGTTGGATGTTTGGCTTTGCAGGTCGGGCTTGGCACAAAATCACAACAGGAACTAATCGCCGACATTGATGATGGCGTGTTAATTCAGAGTGTTCAAGGAATTCACAGCGGTGTGAACGCGATTTCTGGTGATTTCTCGACAGGCGCATCCGGGTTGATGATAAGAAATGGTGTCACCGCCGAACCGGTGCGTGAATTCACTATTGCTTCAACATTGCAACGTATGTTGCTTGACATTGCCGCAGTCGGTGCAGATATAGAATGGCTTCCAATGAGTGCTGTCGGGGTAAGTCTAGTGATCAACGAGATCACGATGAGCGGGGTCTAATCAGTTGTCGCTTCTGCATGCCATTGTGTTGGGAATTGTGCAGGGGCTATCAGAGTTTTTGCCGATCTCTTCAAGTGGTCACCTGGTGTTGGTTCCATGGTTGTTTGGCTGGAATGATTTTGCCGACATCGCCGTAAAAAAAGCCTTTGACGTGGCGTTGCATTTGGGAACGCTGATTGCCGTAATCGGATTTTTTTGGCGTGATTTGTCTTCTTATGTTCGCGATGGTTGGCAATATGCGACGCGCCGTCGTCAAGACTCGACTACACACGGTCGAACAGCATGGCTGTTCATTTTGGCAACGATTCCAGCAGCATTAGTCGGTGCTCTACTGGATACATGGATTGACGACACGCTTGGCAAACCGTGGCTCATCGGATTGTCGTTGATCGTGTTCGGGGTGCTCTTGGCTTGGGCAGATAACTTGACTGGGTCACGTCAAGAGGATTCGTTCACCACGCAGGATGCGTGGCGCGTGGGTATTGCTCAGGCTTTGGCACTTAATCCAGGTACATCGCGCTCGGGTATCACCATCACGGCAGCGCGGTCGGCTGGATTCACGCGACCCGCAGCAGCACGGGTTTCATTTTTGATGAGTGTGCCCGTGATTGGTGGAGCGGTCGTCTTTAAACTTGCCAAATTAGTTCGTGATGGCGTGCCTAGCGGATTCGTCACCCCAATGATTGTGGGGGTGGTTGCCGCAGCAATCTCTGGTTGGTTGGCAATTGCTACGTTGATGAAAATCGTGACTACGCGTAGCTTCAAACCGTTTGTGATATATCGCATTGCGGCAGGTGTAGCCGTGCTTTTGATTTCAGCCACCACATGGCGTTGAAAAGCGCATCAACTAGACGCCACGAGTGACGTATCGCCATTATTTATTGCCGCAGCAACGGTGGCGGCGATATCTGCTGGCACCGCGATCTCGACTCCTCGTTCTTTGGTTACCGGTGTCGTCACAATCGCGTCGGCAACAATCACCGCTCCAGCGGTCACCACATCAACAAAGTTGCCTTTTTCAAGTTCAGGGATAATGAGATCAGATGGAAATGCCACAATTCGCCAGCCATCTGGCAAGGTGATTTCATCACCACTTGTTATGTCAATGGCAGTGATAATAGATGATGTCAAAATTTGACGAGACGCTGTCATGCCAAGACGCAATGCATCGAGTGCCGTTCGGGGAACAAGATGCTGGGGAGCCTGAAGACGCGCAGTGTTTGCTTTCGTGAGAACAGTGCCAGGGATAATGTCGGTCGTGGCGACAAGCGCAGGCGATACTGAGCCCCATCTTGCGCGTTCGGCACGAGAGTCACTGGTGGCCTCAAAGATGACGAGCACACACAGGGTCGACAACAAACCAGCGGCAACTAATTGCCAACGACGATTGGATTCAGCCGCCAAGATGATTGCATCAATAATTCTGCTGACCTGAATGCGGGGCAACTTGGGCATGCATGCAATGTGTGCATGTAATCCGCCGAGTGGTTCTAATTAATCAGAAGTTGGACTTGTTTTTGGTGCACTTGTAGGGCTGGGTGTTGGTGCACTCGGCGCAACTGTTGTCGCCGTGCTTGTTTCTGACTTGGCCGTCTCAGATTTTGTTGGCTCTGCAGTTGCTGTATTTCCTGGAGGTGTTGTGGCTGTGGTGCTTTTTGAACTGTCGGTCTTGTAGAAGCCCCCACCTTTGAATGTGATGCCCACAGGAGTGAAAACTTTCTTAACAGGACGTAGCGAACCGTCGCTGGGATGTGGAGCCTGAGTCAGGGGGTCGTCACTAAAAGCCTGATACACCTCGATGGTCTCATCTGAGTCGATGAATTTATAGACATAGGTAGGCAACAGGGGTCTCCGTGGAAGTTGGGGGGTGAGGAGTTAAATCGTATCCGAGTAGGGTTCAAGATTGTGAAAGCTCGTTTGGCGGTGATTCCAGCAGCGGGGATGGGAACGCGGTTCTTGCCCGTCACCAAGGCTGTACCCAAGGAACTGTTGCCCATCATTGACGTGCCCGCCCTGCAACTTGTGATGGACGAGGCCATTGCCGGAGGCATTGAGCACATCGTGCTGGTGTCGAGTCGGGTCAAGCCAGGTATCGAGGCATATGTGCGCCCAGACGCCACCGTTGTGCAACGAGTGCGCGCGAGTGGGCGAGCAGATCTTGCCGATCGTTTGGCACGAATCGGAACAGATGTGCAGGTGACCGTTGTTTATCAAGATGAACCGCGCGGACTCGGACATGCGGTGGCGTGCGCCAGAGGTGTCGTTGGAGACGAACCATTTGCGGTGTTGTTGCCCGATGAAATCATGGGTGATGCTCGCTTGATCACACAACTCTCAGAGTCCGTTCACACTTCTGGTGTGGGCGCCGTCGGTCTGATGCGAGTGCCACGCGATCAAGTAAGTGCTTATGGAGTGATCACACCGCGCGAGGGAGATTCTGGACCTGGACCATTTGGCATCATTGATGTTGTTGAAAAACCAAGTGAGCAAGATGCACCGAGTAATTTGATCATAATTGGTCGTTATGTTTTGACCGCTGATGTCTTTAAACACCTTGACGCCCTCGTTCCGAGTGCCAATGGGGAATTGCAACTTACTGACGCACTGCGTGAACAGGCCATGTTGTCGCCATTAACCGGAATCATGAACAAGAGCGCCCGTTATGACACGGGAACTCCCCAAGGGTGGTTGACCGCCGTCATCGACATTGCGCTACAACGTGGTGATCTTGGTCCCGCACTAGAGGTCTGGTTGCGGGAGCGATTGTCTTAACTAGGAGTTTTGAACAATTCGTCGGTAGGCGTTTGGTTCGTCAATTACAAATCCGAACTCGTCAACTGTCACGTCGACACTTGTGTTTTGTAGCAGGGACAAATAGTTCCATGTATTTTGTCCTGTGCGCGTGTAACGGTGTGGTTTGGTTACGACACCCAGAGTTTCAACATCAATGGTGATGACGCGCAGATCAATTGCGTGGCCGGTATGCAAAGGCGTGCGATGAATAATGATGCTGTTGGTAAATGGAGAACCAGCAATATCGATATCGGTGCAACCATCAAGGTCAGTGCGGTGAGCGCCGTTGATTTCACCCCATCTCCCATGGGTGTCGGTGCCGAGCCAAAGATCTGGCTCTTCTAGGTCCCGAAACAACAGCACCTGTTGCACCACCCACAAAGCAGACAACCGCAATACCAAGACCGCATTATCTTGTTCAAGCGAGGTTTCTGCGGTCCAGGCCTCGTTCTCCCAACGCAGGTTGACAGTGCTTGCACCTTGGTTATCCCAGGTTCTCCAAGTGGCGCTGTGGCCGCTAGCGGGAAGGGCGCGATAATTTGCCATCTTCACAGCCTGTCACTTTTCATGGTCTAACAATGTTGTCATGCTCTGTATGGCGATACCGTCCTCATCATGATTTCACTTGATGACGCCACTAATTCGGTGTGGCAACAGATGTCGGCATTGCCTGTTGTTGAGTGTTCGTTTTCTGATGCATACGGTTGTGTGCTGGCGGCTGATGTCGTTGCGACCGAGAATGTTCCCCCGTTTGCAAATACTGCCGTTGATGGCTATGCGGTGCGGGCCCAAGATGTTGGGGTGGTTCCTTGTGAATTGCGCGTTGTTGGAGAACTCGCGGCTGGTGCTGCACCCACAATTGCAATAAGTGCAGGTGAGGCGATTCGAATCATGACCGGTGCTCCTATTCCAGACGGAGCTGATGCGATTGTGATGGTCGAAGACACGATGCGTGTTGGTGCATCTCATGTGCGCATAACAAGATCTGTAAAGAGTGGTGCTGCGATTCGCGCAGCGGGTTCTGATGTCGCAACGGGAGATGTTGTTTTTCGGGCGGGCACCGAAATGAATGCGGTGGCAGTGGGCGTCCTGTCAAGCATCAACGCTCGAACCGTGAAGGTTTACCGGCGTGCCGTGGTCGGCGTGTTGTCAACCGGAGACGAGCTTGTTGATAATGGATCAGCACTGCAGATGGGTCAGATCCGCGAGAGTAATCGCACGATGCTTGTGCGCATGGTGCAAGAAGCAGGAGCAACTGCCATTGATCTGGGAATCATCAAAGATGACGAAGCGCTACTGGAGGCCACATTGCTCCAGGCTGCAACGCGAGTTGATGCGTTGGTCACGAGTGGTGGTGTCAGCATGGGCGACTATGACGTGGTCAAAATCGTGCTATCGCGCATTGCAGACATGAAGTGGATGCAAATTGCCATGAAACCAGCCAAACCGTTCGCGTTTGGTTTGTTGGTGGCGGGTGAGCGAACGGTTCCAGTCTTTGGTTTGCCAGGTAATCCAGTGTCTTCAATGGTTAGTTTTGAGTTGTTGGCACGCCCCGCATTGCGCACAATGAGTGGGCACGGAGCAGGGGCATATCGCCAAAGGGTGCTCGTGGTGGTGGACGAGACATTCCAGCGCAAGCGCGACGGCAAAGTTCACTTTGATCGGGTTTTTGCCTATTGGGGCAACGATGGTCGAGTGCATGTGCGTCGCAATGGGGCACAGGGCAGCCACCAATTGGCGGCGTCGGCAAGTGCGAATGCCTTGCTTGAAGTAGTAGACGGCGACGGTTTGACAGCCAATGAACAGGCATGGGCATTGTTAATCGGACCAGTGATGGCGTCATGAGTTCTAACTTCAATGGCAGTGCCTAGGCTGGCAATGTGGAACTGATTGACTCTTTTGGGCGAACCGTACGCGACTTGCGCATTTCGGTTACTGATCGCTGTAATTTTCGGTGCACCTATTGCATGCCGGCCGAAGGAATGGTGTGGCTGGACCGCAGTGAGATCTTGAGTTTCGAAGAACTTGAAAGAGTCGCTCGAATTTGTGTTGAGCATTTTGAGATCGAGAGTTTGCGTCTCACGGGTGGAGAACCAACGGTTCGGGCACATCTCTCGGTCCTGATTGAGAAGTTGGCCAAATTGCGAGTTCCGTCAACATCATCATCTGAGTTTGCCGGCCAGCAACCAGACATTGCGTTGACTACAAATGCGTCAACCTTGCGCCACATTGCCTACGAACTTAAGGCAGCCGGCTTGAGCCGCATCAATGTCAGTCTTGATTCATTGCATCGCCAAAGATTTGAGCAAATGACGAGACGAGACGAATTAGAAAATGTGCTTGACGGAATCAAGGTTGCCCAAGAGGCCGGATTTTCTCCAATCAAACTCAACGCGGTTATTGAACGCGGAACCAACGACGACGAAATCGTGGGGCTTGCCACTTTTGGTCGCGACACGGGGGTAGAGGTGCGATTCATTGAGTTCATGCCGCTTGACGCAACCAAAGAGTGGGGTATGAAAAAAGTTGTAAGTCAAGACGAGATTGTGGCCGCAATAAGTGCGGTGTATCCCCTCGAGCAGATGTCGGCGCGTGGCGCTGCGCCTGCAGACAGGTGGCGCTATCTTGATGGCAAGGGAGTGGTGGGTGTCATTCCTTCGGTGACGAAGCCATTTTGTGCCGACTGCGACCGAGTGCGCATCACTGCCGACGGACAGTTTCGAACGTGTCTTTTTTCAACGACAGAGTTCGATGTGCGTGCCGTCCTGCGCAACGGCGGGACCGATGAAGAAATTGCCGATCTGATCCGCCATGCTGTTGGAACAAAGTGGGCAGGTCACCAGATCGGGCAAGTGAATTTCATTCGCCCCAATCGCAGCATGAGTCAAATCGGCGGCTAACGATGTCTAGCGGGATAGAAATACGGGCTCATGCTGGTGTTGCGACGCTTGTCTTGAACAGACCTGAAAAACGCAACGCCATCACATTTGAGATGTGGCAAGAACTCGGAGATGAACTTGTAAAGCTTGCTGAGTGCGTTGATGTTCGTGTTTTAGTAGTGCGTGGCGCAGGTGAGCATTTCTGTGCGGGCGCCGATATTTCAGGGCTAGCAGGTGGCATCGGTGGCGCTTATGGCCAAGCAAACTGGCGGGCAGAAGAAGCGTTGGCAAATTTTCCTGTGCCCACGATTGCCTTTATTCGGGGGAACTGTGTCGGTGGGGGTGTCAGTATTGCAACGGCATGTGATGTTCGCATCTGTGACACAACATCTCAATTTGGAATCACCCCAGCGAAGTTGGGCATCGTGTACCCGACAAATGCCCTGACGCGATTGGTGCACATAATCGGACCATCAAATGCCAAACGCTTGATGTTTACTGCTGAATTAATTGAGTCCATTGCGGCTGAGCGCATTGGACTGGTGGATGAAGTGCATGAGTCCAATGCACTTGATGCCCGACTTGAGAAACTACTGGCTCAAATAATGGAGCAATCTCAACTTACCCAAGTAGCGACAAAACAAATGGTTGCCGAGATCATGGCTCACGGTCTAGTCCTGGAATCAACGCAAGCAGTCTGGGAAGCAGAGGTCAACGCATCTGGTGAATTGGCACAAGGTCTTGAGGCTTTTGCTTCTCGGCGAGCGCCAAATTTCCCGTGGCGTCGGCCACTATTGACAAGTACGATTGAGTCATGACCGACAGCACCTTCAACCATCTTGACCAAAACGGTCACGCCCACATGGTGGATGTCACTCCGAAAGAGCCGACTCATCGACGTGCCGTCGCACGTTGCACGGTAACCATGACCGCTGCCACCGTTCAAGCAGTCGCTAATCGTGAAATGAAAAAAGGTGATGTGTTGGCTGTGGCAAGGGTGGCCGGAATTCAAGCTGCCAAGCGCACTAGCGACATGATCCCGCTTTGTCATCCCTTGATGATTAGTTCGGTGTCGGTGGATTTTGAAATGGGAGAAGATTTTATTGGCATTGAGGTGTGTGTCGAAGCAGTCGACCGAACAGGTGTAGAGATGGAAGCACTCCATGCCTGTGCCACGGCAGCCCTGACGGTTTATGACATGTGCAAGAGTGCTGATCGGGCAATGACCATTGAGAATCTGGCATTGTGGGAAAAAACTGGTGGCCGCTCAGGTCGATATCAGCGTGTGGGCAACATTTCTTAAAATCCTCAGTTGCTTGATGAAACCCATACCTCAACAAGGTTTGCGCTGTCCACAGGCTGTGTAAAAGTATCCCCCAAAAGGCCAAATCATCGCCATTGGGGATTTTCCATTGTAGGGTAATGGGGTCTTATGAGCCAGTTGATCCTTTTGATTGTCGGCGCTGCCTGGATGGCTGTTCTCTTGCCTCCGCTGTTTCGTTCACGCATTGACTCCCGTCCCGTTTCTTCGGTGTCGGATTTTCGTCGCCAGTTGTACACATTGCAACGTACGCAGAGTCCACTTCGGGGGCAAGAACCACTACGAGCGATGAGCCGACCTCTGGCCCCGACCCCAGCCCACTTACGACCCATCATGCGTGCCCGACCTGAGGCTACGAATTCACCCAATTCTCCTGAAATGGCTTACATGTCAACTGCGGCAATCGTTCGCCGCCGCCGCACAAATGTGCTCTTTGCACTTATTGGCGCCAATGGTGTGTCTTTGTTCTTGGCCTTTACCACTGGTTCAGCCGCGATGATTTGGTTTTTTGCCGTAGCCGTCGTGTCCCTTGTTGGCTATTGCTATCTGCTGGTTCAGATTCGTTCGGCAGCAACCGTGCGTCAGTATCAAAACTCACGACGACGTCGCGCCGCATAACCGGCCCAAGAATCGGTGTTGCAGTGCAACCCTTCCGCTCTTTTTAATAACCCATAGTTTTTATCGTGGGCTGGTGGGACAAGAGTTGCCACGACTAGCCTGACGAAGGTTGTTTCGGGGCTGTAGCTCAGTTGGCAGAGCGCTACGTTCGCAATGTAGAGGTCAGGGGTTCAATTCCCCTCAGCTCCACTCGGCACACTATAAGGAGCACCTGCAATGGCATTAACATTTGAGCAAGCCATCAACGTTGTTTACGAACCAGGAACGCGGCTCGAGCTGACCACAGCCATTGTGCGAGGCATTGAGATGGAAGTGTTCAAAAATACACCCCAACATTTGGGGCAACTTTTTGATGCCGCCAGAGGATATGGCGACAAGACTTTTATTGTTTATGAGGGTCAAACATGGACTTTTGCCCAGGTCATGCAACAAGTTGATGCACTTTCTTTTGCACTCGTTCATACATATGGGGTGAAAAAGGGTGACCGAGTCGCTGTATCGATGCGCAATTATCCCGAGTGGATTGTGTCGTTTGCCGCCATCATTTCTGTCGGAGCGATTTCTGTGTCAATGAATTCATGGTGGACAGAAGAAGAGATTGATTTTGCCCTAGGCGACTGTGGCGCGGTCGTGCTGATCGCCGATCAACAGCGCCTTGACCTGGCGCACAAGAGTTGCAGTACCCGAGGTGTTCGAATGCTTTTGATTCGTGCAGAGCGCGAAGTTGGACCTGATGTTGATGAATGGGACGATGTTCTGACGATTGGCGTTGCCCATCCCGGAGCAGATATTGACCTTGATGATGATGCGACGATTTTGTATACATCGGGCACGACAGGCCATCCCAAAGGCGCCGTGTCAACGCACCGCGCCCTAATAAGCGCGCTGTTGGCCTTTTCGGCTCGCGGCGCTGTTGATGCTCTGCGTGTTGACGATGCCCCCAAAGATGATCTTCCAATGTCATTTATTTTGATTGTGCCGCTGTTTCATGTCACGGGTTGCGTGGCGGTGATGTTGGGGTGTTTTGTGGCTGGATTGAAGCTTGTAATCATGTACAAGTGGGATCCTGAAAAAGCGCTACAGATTATTCAGGACGAACAGATCACTGCGTTTATCGGTGTTCCGACTCAAAGTTGGGATTTGGTAAACCATCCACGATTTGGAGAGTTTGATACATCGTCTTTGCGCGCAGTGGGCGGTGGTGGTGCGCCTGCTCCAGCATCCCTTGTGGCAAAAGTGTCAAACAGTGTGAAAAGTGGAAGCCCTCAATTGGGGTATGGCATGACAGAGACGAACGCCTTTGGTCCAGGAAACCGTGGTCAGGACTACATTGATCGCCCCACAAGTACAGGTCGTTGGGTACCGCCAATGAAAGTAGAAGTGCGAGACGAAGCAGGTCGAGCATTGCCGGTAGGGGAGCGCGGCGAGATTTGGTTCTTCGGGCCGATGCTGATTCGTGGTTACTGGAACAGGCCAGATGCCACCGCAGAAACAATCGTTGATGGTTGGTTGCGATCCGGGGATGCGGGGCGCATTGATGCTGAAGGTTTTGTTTTTGTGGAGGACCGAATCAAGGACATGATCCTGCGAGGCGGTGAGAATATTTTCTGTGCCGAAATTGAAAGTGCGATTTACGAACATCCAGGTGTACATGAAGTCGCCGTCTTCGGCGTGCCGCATGAGCGACTTGGTGAAGAGGTCGCAGTGGCGATCTGGCCAAACGTTGGTGCTGTTTTTGGGGCGACAGATGTTTGGAAATTGCTAGATGGCAAGATTGCCTCTTACAAAGTTCCGGCACACGTAGTGATCATGAACGAAGCATTGCCCCGCAACGCCGCCGGCAAATTCTTGAAGCGTGAACTGGCACAGTTGGTCACCAAAGGCGTGCTGAAGGCCATCTCTCGCTGACTACTGTTCTTCGGGTGGGCGAACATTTCTGAACTGCCATAGCAGCAGCAGATCATAAATAATTTTAAATGCGGCACAAATCAAAAACGGCCAGGCAAAATGCGACTCATCGAGCATCCACCCTGCGGCAATAGGTGGAAGTGCAGACGCCAAACTACGCGGCACGTTTGTGATGCTCGCTGCCGCCGCACGCTCAGATGGCTGGACGACGGCCATGACATAGCTGGTTCGAACAGGTACATCCATTTGCGAAAGAAGACCCCGCAAAATAAATAACGCCATTGCCCACCAGACAGTGGGCATAAAAGCGACACCAATCAATAAGACGCTGGCGGGGATGTGCGTAAAAACCATCGTGCGGACAAGACCAATTCTTCGAGAAATGCGAACAGCGAGGAGCGATGAGATGGCCGACAAAACACCTGTTGCAAAAAAGATGACCCCAAGAGTCGAACTTGAGAGATCAAACCGCTTGTATACCCACAATGCAAAGATCGCCTGGGTGGCGAATCCGCCACCCAGGGAGTCCAGGCTAAAAAGGGCTGCAAGTTTAAACACGATTCGTTGTGAACTTGGGCTCAGTGTGCGATCAGTCTTGGTGACGACATGACGAGACGCAGTTGAAAGCCGCGAATATAAAATCAGCAGAGCAAACCCTGAGACTCCATACATGATGAAACTTGTCCGATGACCAAATTGGGCACTATGGCCAGTCCGTTCTGCAATCCAGATTGGGATGCCAGCGCACAGCGCGCCGACAGCGCCCACAAGTGAGCCGACCATGTTGTATGTGGCAAACATTGCGGTGCGATCTGAATTTGTGATTGATAGAGAAAGAAGGGATTGTTCAAGGGGAAGAAACGGACTGACGTCGCCAGCGCTCGGATTCATGGTGCCGATTGCGGCAATAATGACGAGCAAGAGAAATGGCGAACTAAGGCCAAAACAGATTCCAGTCGTGATCATGACAAACGTTGAGGCAAACAAGAGTTGGGAGGGCGTAAAGTGGTGTGCCCTATAGCCCGTGGCCAACGTAAGGGCGCCAGAACCTAGTAGTGACGAGGCGATGATGGATCCAATTTGGACCCCGCTGAAACCGAGCTGTAATAAAAATGCAGGCAAGATGACATATACCGTTCCATCGACAAATGCGCGTATTCCGCGAGTGGCAAGAAGAAGTCTTGCATCCCGTGTCGCGCTAGCCGGAAGCAAAGACATGGGCGCAGATTAGCCCGAGAGACGGTGGGAACTCCAGCCTGCTTGCTACGGTACTTAGCCGTGCCTACAAACTTTCTTTCGATCCCAGCAATACAGGGTTTAAAAAATTCCGAACGTGTCAAACATCATGTCGTTGGAATTGGAAATGCGCTTGTTGATGTCATTGCCCGAGTTGATGATGCATTTTTGATTGATCACAATTTATTCAAAGGGGCAATGGCGCTCATTGATACCGATCAGGCAATTGCGCTGTATGAAGCAATCGGTCCTGCCACCGAAACAAGTGGTGGCTCTGCAGCCAACACCGTTGCTGGAATCGCCAGCTTTGGTGGCAATGTTGCTTTCGTTGGAAAAGTAGCTAAAGACGCTGTTGGTGATATTTTTGCTCGCGATATGGAAGAAATCGGCGTACAGTTTCATAGTGGCGATGCCCAAGGGTCGCTCCCAACGGGAAGATGCATAATCGCTGTCACGCCAGATGCCCAGCGCACGATGAATACGTTCTTGGGAATCTCGACACAACTGACATTGAATGATCTTGATGAAGCCATTATCAGCGACGGAGCAATTTTATATCTAGAGGGATATTTGTTTGATCGTGACGAAGCCAAAAAGGCATTTCGTCGGGCAGCAGGCATGGCGCACGAGCACGGTCGACTGGTGTCTTTGACCTTGAGCGATGCATTTTGTGTTGATCGACATCGGGAGGACTTTCGCTCATTAGTGAAAGACGAAATCGACCTACTGTTTGCCAATGAGGTGGAACTTCTTTCGCTCTATCAAGTTAACGCCTTTGAAGACGCTCTCAATCAGTTGCGTAATGAGTGTCAGATTGCAGTGATCACGCGTTCTGAAAAAGGCGCCGTCATTGTCACCAGAACACAAGAATACCGAGTTGATGCTTCGCCCGTGGCAGAGGTTATAGACACCACCGGAGCAGGTGATTTGTTTGCGGCTGGATTTCTGTATGGGTACACCAGTGGTTATGGGCTTGAGGCTTGTGGACGCCTTGGAGCGATTGCTGCGGCAGAAGTCATCTCCCATGTTGGGCCTCGCCCGATGGTGTCACTTCGGGGTCTGATTCCGGCAGAATTGCAATAGTCGCCTCTACGCTTAAGGGCATGGAACTGACTGTCCTTGGCGCAACTGTTCGTCACCCAATTGACCACGTAGAGGTTTTCCCCGCACCAAGGGATGTGACCTTGGTTCGCTTTACCACTGATGAGTTATCGTCAATTTGCCCCGTGACGTCCCAACCAGATGTTTCCCATCTCGTGATTGAGTACACCCCTGACCAATGGTGTGTTGAATCAAAATCTTTAAAATTATATTTGTGGGGGTTTCGCGATCGGGCAGTCTTTGCCGAAGCCCTCGCTGCAGAAATCGCTAACGAAATAATGAATACCGCCAAAGCGGGGTCAGTCACAGTGCAATTGACTCAGCGACCTCGCGGAGGAATCGAAGTACACGCCCAAGCGGAGCGCAAACGCTAGAGCTATAGCAGGTGCTTACTGAGTGCGCCCCCGTTCCATTATGTGGGCACGGCGCTTGGCAACGGTTTCGGGATCAAAAGTTGCTCGGCGCCAAGATTGGGCATCGGTTGCTTCGTTTTTCCATTTTTCAACCTCGGCATTATTAGAAGCGTAAGTGCGACGAATTTGTCGCACACCATCTTGTTCGTTGCCGATAATATCGGTGGCAATTTTGCGGGTAAAGGGCATCAGTTCTGAGTGCGAGACAACATGATTGACAAGTCCCAACGAGAGAGCTTCTTGAGCATCCATGAAGTTTCCGGTAAAACTCATTTCACGGGCACGGCGAACCCCGATGGCTTGGGGCAGCAAAACCGTGAGCCCCCATCCGGGCATCACGCCTACTCGAGCATGCGTGTCACCAAACTTGGCATGTTCTGAAGCGATAATAAAGTCTGCATTCAAAGCCAGTTCAAAACCGCCAGTGACAGCCACGCCGTTCACCGCTGCGATCAGTGGCTTGGTGATAAACGGAAAAGGCCCGCGCACCCCGTCAACATTTGGCGTGCCATCCGCGCCCGTTCCCCCCAGGTTTGCACCAGTATCACCAAGTTCTTTGAGATCAAGTCCTGCACAAAAGGCTGGGTCGGCTCCGGTGAGCACAATCACATCGACAGCATCATCGGCATCGGCTTGTTTCATGAAGAAGGGGAGTAGTCGCAAGACCTCACTGCTGAGTGCGTTTCTGGCGGCTGGTCTGTTGATAGTGATTGTGGCGATTCGTTGGCTGACTTCAAAGAGCACGACGTCGCTAGGTGGTTGTGTTGTCATGATGCAACGGTAGGCGAGAGCGCCTGTTGTGTCAGAATCAAGCAATGAGTCTTGTCCTTGTTTCAGTTGCCCAAGGGGTGGCCACACTTACGTTAAATAATCCAGAAGCCCGCAATACGTTGACAGCCCCGATGGTGGACGACATTGTGTCGGCTATGGATCGCATTGAGGCTGACCGCAGCATTGGCGCAATTGTGGTGACCGGAGCAGGTTCGGCATTCTGTGCGGGAGCAGATTTGGGAAATCTTGCTGAAGCCGACGGAACAAGTTTGGGCCGTATTTATGAAGGGTTCTTGCGTATCGCCCGTAGTCCACTGCCAACAATTGCAGCTGTCAATGGGGCAGCGGTCGGTGCTGGCATGAACATGGCGCTGTGTTGCGACCTTCGTATCGCTGCTCAACGTGCCAAATTTGATACACGTTTTTTACAAATCGGAATTCATCCCGGCGGCGGCCATACGTGGATGCTTCGACGACTCGCTGGACCCCAAACAACTTTTGCAACAGTGGTGTTTGGTGAAATTCTTGACGGAGCGCAAGCAGAGCGCGCGGGTCTGGTTTGGAAATGTGTGCTAGATGATGAGTTGCTCGCCGAAGCACAACGCATGGCAACAAAAGCAGCCCAAGCCCCACGGGATTTACTGGAGAGCGTGAAGAAAACTATCCAGGACATGGCAGATGTGCGGACACATCCCAATGCCGTTGCGCGAGAACTTGACCCACAAGTGTGGAGTACACGTCAGCCTTGGTTTGCCGAACGCATCGCTGCGTTGCAAGCAAAAATCTCAAAGAAATAGTTGTCAGGTTCCTTTAACGAATAATTTCTGTCCAGAGTTTCCGCCTGGACCAGGAGGAGAAACGGTGATGTCAACACCACCCTGCCAGTCTCCAGTGACCCACGTGGCGGACTTGGGCACGAAACACTTGGTGTAGAAATCCCATTCCAGTTCCATTGTTGGCTTGACAGCGGTGTCACTTCGAGTGTCTACGGTCATCACCTCGTCAATCGCCTTAAGTGAGTCGCATTGACCAATGTTTGCAATATTGGGAAGCTGGGGTAGGTAGGTGAATCCGCCGAGGTCGTAGAACGCGGGTTCTTTTTCTCCAAAGCCAGACTCACCGTCGATAGCGAGACGTTGTGGTCGGTAGAAAGACAATTTAAGTTTGTCGGTTTGCTTCAGCGATATAGCGGGCGCGTTGACTGCTATTCCGTCAGGACCTGTTGTGCCTTTGGAGTAATCAATCGATCCTTTCGTCTCGCCTGCTTGGTAGCTAAGCAACATTGGTTGTGTGACAAAAACAAATCCAGCACTCGCCGTGAATTCGTACTGCTTTTCATCAGCAGTCGTGACACGCATCGAAAATGTGTCTTGACCGGATGGCAAGTCAGCAAGTGAGAATGTGTAGCTATCTGAAAATTTTCTCGAGCTGCACATTTTGCCGTCTCCGATTGTCCATTGGTAATCGCCGGTATTACATTTATCACCCAGCGAAACGTATTCGGCTGGTGCATATGGAACACCAATACCCTTGAGTTCAGACTTTGTCACGTTTGAGCCACAAACACTCGTGATTGGCGAGAACACCATGCTCATTGTATTTCCGATGGCTTTTGGAATAGTGGTTGCGTCTGCCAAAAACGCACCAGTTCCGTATGCATTGATGGTGCCTGCAAAACCGGGCTGCGTTGCTTTGAAGTTGGTGAAGATCTTAAAGTCGACTGCCGCACAAGTCCCGCTCTCGTCGCCAGTTACTTTTGGTGCTGGTGTACTTGAGTCGGCGGAGTCTGTTTTTGTGTCGCCATCATCATTGACATCAAAGGCATTGGGGAGTCCGTCGTCATCAGCGTCTCCGCCCAGCAACTTGTCATCTTCAACAGTCTCTCCAGCGCCAGGCTGATTGCTACCAGGCTGATTGCTTGGAGGCTGATTGCTACCAGGCTGATTGCTTGGAGGCTGATTGCTTGGAGGCTGATTGCTTGGAACCTGATTGCTTGGGGGACCTAGTTCTTTGCCGTCTGGACCACATGTTGATGTGCCAGATGGTGAACACGGATCACCAGGAGCCTGTGTCCGAACTCCGTACGCAGACACTTTTGCCGAAGATGATTTTCCGTAGTTGCCAACGCCAGTGGGTTTGCCCTTCACGGCGCGGACTTGAGTCTTTGTCGCGGAGTCTGCAAGTAATGATGTCTTTGCAACCGCGCCATAGCCTTGCTGTTTTGTGACAGTTTTAACAGTGATGGTTCCAAGCGCAAGAGCATTTTTTGTTGATTTCTTCAAACGCGTGTAGACGCGCGTTGCAGACGAGAGACTCGATCCTTTCCATCCCACGAGCACGGGGCCGTAATAGTCGCCCTTGCTCACGCTTGCCTTGCCGTTGACGAGATGCAGTGTGGCACCTGCGATACTTGAAATCTTTGGTGTCTTGAGAGAAACCTTCCCCGATGTTGGAACGCTTTGGGTGGCGAGTAGTCGACCAGATTTTCCGATCATCATAATGGTGAGATTTTTTGCGTTTTTGAGAGTAGCCGTAACCGTGTAAGAAGTTGCGGCCTGCTTTCTAAGACCATCTGCTCTAACGGGTGCGACAGCAACGATTCCTGTCATGACCGCAGATATAACAAAAGTAGTAGCGACATGTTTTGCCGTGATTTTCATAAGTACCCTCCTGTAAGATTTCAAGTGAGATGACAATAACATTAAAATGCCATTAAAAATAGTATCTACAGTTGAGAGAATAGTGGGGAGAATCCTTGGCTGTCAAGTCTCCTGGCTGATTTTCATGGTTTGTATCGCACTGAGTCTTGGGTCGACTGGCGCAGGAGCGGTACCTCCTCCCTTGGGTTGGAATGTAGACCGAATAAATCAGGTTGGTTTGCCCCTAGACGGAATTACCGAGGTCGGACCCCTTTCTGGATCGGGGGTGGATATCTACGTTTTTGATACTGGTGTTCGTCTCAGTCACGAACAATTTGGCGGGCGAGCGATTGCTGGAATTGATATTTCATGGGATGGCGTCGACGAAGGAAAAGTAAAGCCGGGCGATGATTGTGACGGCCACGGAACACATGTTGCCGGTATTGCTGGCGGCTCAACTGTCGGCGTGGCAAAAGCTGCACGTCTTATCAGCGTTCGTGTTCTTGACTGTGAAGGTAATGGCGATATTGCAGGAGTTGTAGAGGGGATTAATTGGGTTATTGCGCATCACGAGTCAGGAAAACTTGCCGTCGCAAACCTCAGTTTGGGCGTAGATCTTGACGATAAAGATGGAACTATCCTCAACGCGGCGGTGCGTGAACTAATTGATGACGGCGTTGTCGTGGTCGCCGCCGCCGGAAACGGAGACGGATCTGGCAAGCCATTTGATGCATGCAAAATTGCACCACCAAGTGAGCCTGCGTCAATCGTCGTTGGGGCAACTGATATTTTTGACCACATTGGGACGTATTCCAATTATGGACCTTGTGTTGATATTTTTGCTCCAGGTGGTGACGGAGCCGAATGGGTGGAATCAAGTTGGAAAAACAAGGACGACGAGTATCAACTTGACCGTGGAACCTCGATGGCGGCGCCATTAGTTGCAGGATATGCCGCATTACTTATTCAACAGCAACCACGATTGTGCGTCAGTCAGATTTCTCGTGCCATTGTAAATCGTTCAACACGCAATGTCGTGCAAGGGCTCAACTCTAAGACCCCAAATCGCTTTTTGAAAATCAACACAAGGCGAGTAACAACCACGCAAGTCCCAGGCAGACCTACAAATGTTCACGCAACTCCTGATGATGGGTCAATAGTTGTTACGTGGGATAAGCCCTGCAATGGCACTAGTCAGATTCAAAAAAATATTGTGCGTGTCTATAATTCTGCGGGAAATTTGATAAGAACCGTGTCACTCGCAGCAGGGCAACGAGCGACACGCATTTCAGGATTACGCAATGGTGGAAAGTACTCTGTTTCGGTGCAATCAGTCAATGCATTGGGTGCTGGTAAAACATCCGTCCGATCATTAGCCGTGATGACACGTGCCTTTTCTGTGGGAGATGCAATCAAAACATCCTCGCTGTTTCCCACCCAAAACGATGCCCGTAGTGTGTGGGAGGTGTTGCCCGAGAGCGCGGGTGTATGCGAGGTCCGCAAGGCACCTCAACGCCTTGTCGCAATCAAGACAGGGGCCTGTCGTGTCCTCATTGCTCAGCAATACGACCCCAGTCCTCGCACTCACACTTTTTCTATTGGCGATTAGGGTCCGATTGGCCGTAAGGCATTGTTTGATGCTCGTTGAACAGTCACCAAGGAAGTGATCTGAGGGGTGTATGGTCGGGTTCAGGGAGATCTCTAGGGGGCTCGCTTGTCGGGCTCTAGAAGGGAGTAGCGATGAGTCAACGACATCGCAGCCAAGAGGTGGCTCCAATGCCACGAGCAGAGCAACGGGCGCATGCCCACAACGAGCGGCACCGAATTCATAGTGAACTACATTTTGTTGTGAGCGCAGTGCAACATGGGGTCGAGCCACTCGATGTATCTGAGCCGGGGCCGGAATGGAAACCAGCGCACCATCACAATCCAGAAGTGGCAATCGAGAAAAGCAAGCGTCATGTGCTAAAGCATTGGAAAACAAAAGACTGGAAGCGTAGAAAAACAATTCGACGCAATCGGGCGGTTGCTTGGAAGGCGATTAGTCAAGCACTATAAAAAGTTAGCGCGTTCCTAGCCAAGTTGTGACGAGGTCGGCGCGACGCGAATTCCATTCTTCTGCCGTGAGTCCGTAACGGACGTGGTCCTCCCATATTCCATTGATTTCCAGAAAGCGCAATGCAGTGCCCTCTGGGCGGATACCGATCTTTTCCATGACGCGATGGCTATTTGTGTTGCGTGGGATGATGCAAATCTCAAGACGATGCAAATGCAGATACTCAAATGCATAGTGTGCTGCGACGACGACACTTTCGGCGATGTAGCTGTTTCCGGCATAGGACTGGTCAATCCAGTAACCAATTGTTGCGGTCTGCAGTGCGCCACGTACGACATTATTCAAATTGATCTCACCACAAAAAATGCCATCCACAAAAATACCGAAAGAATACTGCGTACCTGCTTGCCATTCTCTTTCCCGCGCCGCACAGCGGGCAACGAACATATTGCGATCAAGTGCTGAATCGAGTTGGAAGGCAAGTCTCTGTGGTTCCCACTTGATGAGCCAGCCTTCATTGCGTACTCGAACTTCGCTCCATGCGGCAAAGTCACTGGCAACTTGGGGCCTCAAAACGACACGCCTCCCATAAAGGCGCGGCCCAATTTCAGTGGAGCGAGACGGATGTACTGTTGTCATATATTTTTGGTCATTGTGAATTGAGTACTTCGAGAGCGACTCCGTCGAGCAGATTGCGCGTAGACACGACGAGGCTGTCGAGGTGTAAACGACGCATGATTCCTACTAATACGCAGCATCCTGCCACAATAATGTCAGCCCGAGCAGGGGGGAGACCGGGGTTGTGAATTCGGTCAGAGAGGCGCTCCGTGGCAAGGGTTCTAAAGACATCTTCGGCAGCCTCGCGAGTGAGTTCAAACCCGTGAAGGCGGCCGTCATCAAAGTCAACGAGACCTAGTTCGACGGCTGCAATCGTGACAATACTGCCTGCAGTTCCGACTACTCGGTCGGCTGTTAGTAGCTGGGGAATTGAACGTGTCACCTCTTCAAGATCGTCTTGCACGGCGCCGATTGCATTGATTAGTTCTTCAGGTCGAGGAGGATCATGCAGTATCTCCCTTTCGGTCACAACAACTGCTCCGTGATTGATACTGGCAGTTTGTTGGGGTATCCGATGCCCAATGGTGAACTCGGTGCTGCCACCTCCAATATCAATGACCAGCGATGTGCCGTCAATTGCGGGCAATCCGACCAGGGAGCCAACAAAAGAATATGTCGCTTCCTGCTGACCGTCGATCACGATTAGATCAAGTCCAGTCTGGGTGCGAACCCGAGAAACGAAGTCGGAACAATTTATTGCTTGGCGACATGCCGCCGTACCAACAATCTTGATGGTGTCAGAATTATGTTGACGAGCAATGTCGGCATGAGATGAGATGGCATTGATTGTGCGCGACATGGCCTCATCGCTGAGTGATTGTGAAAAATTAAGTCCTTCGCCTAGCCGAGTTGCCGTCACGATGCGAGCAAGTTCTGAGTGTTGAGTGGCTACCAAGAGATTGGTTGACTGTGTACCGACGTCAATAATGGCAGCAGTGCTCATGCTGGCTTTATTCGCTCTGTCAGCGAGATCCCTTGGTCTTTGAGTCGTTGCGCAGTCCATGCGCCAACCGCATCGTCACCGCCAGCGAGCCAATATGCAAAGTGTGCGTGTAGACACTTCACTCCAGTACGCGTGCCACCGACTCCACCACTTGGTCGAGGTCCGTCGTGGTCAATTGGTATGTCAGCATTGCGTTCTTGCTCGTAACGTGCGTGTATCAGCGCGATTGCATCAAGACCTATTTCACTTTCGACAGTATCAATTACTCCGGTTGATTCAAGACGACTTACGGCGGCAACCTCTTGTGTCCGAAGCAACCAATACAAAGTTGGCATCGGAGTTTTGTCATGCAAGAGCGGGGCATTGCGCAAGACGACTGGAGTGCCATCATCGTGCCAAACTGCGACACTAAAATCACCTTGGGGAACACGGCCAAGCAATGTCGCAATTAGTTCATTGTCTGCCAGAGAAGGATCGTGGCGAGCAGGCACGACGGCAACTACTTGATAACGAAAAAAACAATAAGTGCGGCAACAACAACAAGAACAGGAACGGCTCGTTTTGCGATGGTGCCACCGGCTGTTTCTAACAAGTTGATGGGCGCGGCGATGGGACCGTCAATTTTGCGTGGTCCGCTATCTTGGTTTTGGATTGGCGTTTTGGTGTCTTCATTGGAAGGCTGGTCGGCGATTATTGCATTGAGATTTTGAACAAATTGAGCCAATATTTTGTCGCTAATATCAGCCATTGCACCACGACCAAATTGCGCCACTTTGCCCGAAATCGCTAGGTCGGTATTGACGACGCATTCGGTGGTTGTTGGGGACTGGGCTGTAAGAACTGCTGTTATGAGGGCTGAAGCGTTTCCCTTGCCACCCGTATCGCGGCCTTCCCCCTTAAGAATGATCTTGTAGGCGGCATCGTCTCGGTCAACAAAACTTGCTTGGCCCTTGAATTGTGCCTGAATAGGACCAACCTTTACTTTGACAATGCCTCGATAGATCTCGCCCTCAATTTCTTGAAGTTCTGCACCAGGCAAACAAGGAGCGATGCGTTCAACATCCGTGAGAATCTTCCATGCTTGGTCAACAGATACAGGCACAGTGAATTGATGATTCAGTTCCATCGTTTTAGATCCTCCAAGGTATCAATATCAGCAAGGGAGCCTTGACAGACTACTTCCTGAACGATTTGGGAGTGCTGTCTAACGAAAGATCGCAGACCCTCGTCTGGCTCAGTTGTTGCGGTCATAAATTCATCCCACAACTCAAACCCCAAACGCACAGGGTGAGCCCGAATCCCATTGTATGTTGCCATCGCAAGCGAACCAGTTGCCGATGCAACAGCCTGCCACGACTCGCTCGTGATGAAGGGCTGATCGGCGAGACCAAAAATCACGGCACTAGAACCACGGGCGGCCTGCAGTGCTGCCAGCACAGAAGACCGTTGTCCAGTGCGCCAGAGCGGATTATGAACAACGTTGATGCCTGCTGGAACAGGCAGGCTGACAGCCCCCGTCACCACGACGATCGAGGCGATTCCTGATTTAATTAGAGCACTCAACGCATGCTCGTATAGGGGTAGTCCTTGGAGCGGGGCGAGTAATTTATGCGTGGGACCAGCAAATCTCGTGCCCTCTCCGGCGGCCAATAGAACTGCTGTCAGTTGAGTTCTTGATGACTGCATGGCTAATAGCCTGCCATGTAGGCAAGAACTTTCATCTGTCGTTGCTATTCGCGTTCATTGAGATATTGCCTTTGAAGCAGTCCCGTCGTCTCCGATGGGGCGTCGTGAAAATAGCCTCAGGCGCTCAGTTGATAGTTAGCGCCGTCAGGGATTTGCCAAATTATTGCCCCGCATTAGTGGATTGAACCCGTGGTTGCGCTGAGAGAAGTTGCAAGACGACCTGTCCGTTGGGCAATTATTTCAGCACAAATTGCAATTGCCGTCTCTTCTGGGGTGCGTGCTCCCAGGTCAAGACCAATCGGCGATAGCAAGCGAGCAAGATCCCGCGGATCTGTGATTGCAGCTTCGGTGAGTCGTTCAAGACGTTTGGCATGTGTCTTGCGACTTCCCATGACTCCGATATAGCCAGCGGTCGTGCGCAGTGCACCTTGTATCGCTGGTACGTCAAACTTAGGATCGTGGGTGAGGATACAGACTGCATCACGTGGCCCCAACACATGACCTTCTCTTTCAAACAAGGCGCCTGGCCACGAGACTATTACATCATCAGCCATTGGGAAACGGCGACGCGTTGCAAAAACTTCTCGGGCATCACACACCGTCACGTGGTATCCCAAAACTTTTGCCACCTTGGCGAGGGCCGCGGTGAAGTCAACTGCGCCAAAGATCCACATTCGGGGTGGAGGAGAAAAACTTTCAACGAAGATGCGAACTGTTGGTGTGTCGATGAGATCTTCTGGTGTTGACTCGCCTCGGGGACCGTAATGTCTTATTCCGGTGCGTCCAGCCTCTAGTTCGCCGAGTGCATCGCGCGCAACAACTCTGTCGAGTTCGTTATCTCCAAGTGTGCCACCGAGAATTCCCTCGGGACTGATCAATAATGTGGCACCAATGTGGGGTCCGTCAATGACAGTGGCAAGCGCAACGGGTTGGTTGGCGCGGATTCGCGTGGCCAAAGTGGTGTAGACGGTCATTGATACTAATTTATTACCACTCAAGGGGCTGGATAAAGAGATGTATAGTGCCACCACATGTCAGCCCGACAGCGAATGCTTCGTTGTCGGAGTATCCAAACGTAACGACACGCGCTGTTTGTTCCCCACTTAAAATAGCGAGTGCTTCACCAACAACTGCGCTTTCAACACAACCACCACTGACGGAACCGATGACTTCGCCATCTTGATTGACCGCCATTGCCGCTCCAGTTTCGCGCGGACCTGAGCCTTCTCGGTCAACAACTCGCGCCAGGGCAACTTTTTTGCCTTGAGATTTCCAGCGGTCGATATCGGCAAGCAGTTCACGCACGACTAATGACCTTAGTGAGTTCTTCGAGTGCTTCCACCGAGTGTCCCTCAACGAAATCATCAATGTAAGGCAATGCCACGGCCATCCCGCGAGCCAAAGGCGCGTATCCCGGCGAGACTTTGAGGGGATTTACCCACACGACCCGAAAAGCGACTCGTTGTAGTCGCGACATTTGTTCTGCCAAAACATCTGGGTCCCCGCGGTCCCAGCCGTCTGAGAGCACCACGACAATTGCGCCACGAGCCATGCCCCGTACCCCCCAACGGTCATTGAATTGGCGCAAAGTGTCACCTAGGCGAGTTCCGCCGCTCCAGTCCTGCACACGACTACTTGCTAGGTGGAGAGCTTGATCAGGGTCGCGAGAGGTGAGTTCCCGAGTGATGCGCGTGAGGCGAGTACCAAGTGTGAAGGCCTCCACACGTTGCCTTCCAGCAACTGCTGCATGTACAAATCGCACCAGCGCTCGAGCATATGGCTCCATTGAGCCACTGACGTCCAAGAGCAGTACCAATCGGCGAGAACGCTGACCACGCTCAAGCCAACGCCGGCGCACTGGTTCACCACCGGCGGCAAAAGAAGCACGAACCGTGCGACGCAGATCGGGGCGCGTTCCACGCCTTTTTGATTTGACGCAACGCAGTGACTGACGAGGTGGACCTGCTAGTCGTAGCCGAGACATGAGTTGCTGGGCAAGATCCATTTCGTCATCAGAGTATGTTGCAAAATCTTTTTCTTGAAGAGTTTCAATTGCAGAGAATCTGAGCGCAATAAGCGGGTCATCAGAGGAGTTGGATTGCCCCTTGCTTGCATCTAAAGAGTCATCATCAGTTCCAAGCGTGAAAGGCAACTCGGTTTCCTCAATAAATTCTGGAGACTCACGACGTTCCCAAAAGACGCGGAAGGCTTTATCAAAGAGCGGTATGTCCTCTGGTTGACGCACCAAGGTGCTGCGTGCGGCCCAGTAAACAGAGTCTTTATCATTCATGCCGACAACTCCAAGGGCCTGAACAAAAGTGAGCACGGAATCAAGGGGCGACGATAGTCCTACTCCCCGCAACACACGGGCAAAACCAACTGCGAGACGATCTGCAGCGACGATTGTGGTCGGTTGCATGACTGGATTTATCCGTGGAGTAGGCCACGCTCAAAAGCATGTTGAACAATTGCACCTATTCCGTGTTCACGCACCCGATCATGGTCTTCTCTGTACTTAAGAACTGTTCCCAGTGTGGCTTCAACGATCGATTCATCAAGTTGAGTCGTGCCGAGACGACCAAGCGCTGTTGCCCAATCGATAGTTTCGGCTACTCCTGGCGGTTTATACATGTTGAGTGAGCGTAAACTTTCGACTGCGCCAGCAACTTGACGTGCAAGAACTACAGAAACATCAGGCACGCGAGCCTGCACGATGCTTACTTCGCGATCAAATGTTGGATGTTCGACCCAGTGATATAGACAGCGTCGCTTGAGCGCGTCATGCACGTCACGAGTTCGGTTGGATGTCAAGATGACGATTGGTGGCGTAAGGGCAGTGAATGTTCCGAGTTCCGGAACAGTTACTTGGAAGTCGGAGAGAATCTCGAGCAGGTACGCCTCAAATTCATCATCTGCACGATCAATTTCATCAATCAATAAAACTGGAGGAATTATTGACGTATTGTCAATAGCCCGCAATAGCGCACGCTTGAGTAAAAATCGCTCACTATAAAGCTGGCTCTCAAGGGCCTCTGTACCCGTCGACTTTGCCTCACCACTTGCTTCGGCGGCGCGCAAGTGCAACAACTGGCGCGAGTAGTCCCAGTCGTATACGGCTTGTGAGGAATCGATTCCTTCGTAGCACTGCAATCGGATCAGGTCGGCTCCACGCCAACGAGCGATTGTTTTGGCCAACTCCGTTTTTCCAACCCCTGCTTCGCCTTCAAGCAAGAGCGGCCGTTGCAGAGAAAGAGCGAGCAGCACTGCGGTGGCCAAGCCATCATCGGTCAGATAACCATGTTTGGCCAACCCGTTTCGGACATCGGCAGTGGTTAGTTCGCTAGCAAGCATTGCCCACAGCGTAGGTCGCCCAGGTCGATATTGCCCAAGTATGCACAAGTTGACTAGGAGTCAAAGCCCAGCCCAAAGCGATCAAGCGAACGCAGCCACAAGTTACGAGAACCAGTGCGGTCCTCTCGATCTAAAGACCAGCGGGTTGCTTGAATACCAATAAACCGAAATGGTTCTGGTGGGAACGGAAGTGGTTTTTCTTTGACGAATTTTGTTGCCGTCGCGCGGGTGCGCTTTCCATCGAGCAAATCCAGCATGACCTCTGCTCCAAAACGCGATGATGCAACTCCGAGCCCCGTGTATCCGAGCGCATATGAGACGCGACCTCCCATTGCTCGTCCCCAAAAAACGCAATAGCGACTGGATGTATCAATAGCCCCACCCCATGCATGCGAGAAACGAACATCTTCAAGTTGGGGGAAAGTTTCAAAGAAATGTCGTGACAACTTGGCCCAGGTTTCTGGACGAGATTCAAGTTCTGTTCGCACTTTTCCGCCAAAAAAGTACATGGCGTCGTAACCGCCCCAGAGAATTCGATTGTCTTCGGTGAGTCGATAGTAATGAAATTGATTCGGAATATCGGAAAGTCCTTGGCGATTTTTCCATCCAACACTTGCAAGTTGTGATGGGCTGAGAGGTTCTGTCACCATGCAGTAGTCATAAACAGGGGCGATGTAATGCCGAAGGCGGCGCAAAAGGGGATTAAACGCGTTCGTTGCGAGCGCTACTTTTGCGGCACGAACTTTACCGAGGGGTGTCGTGACAAGCACTCCTACTCCATCCCGCTCTATTGATAATGCCTTTGTGTCTTCATAAATACGAACACCAAGTTTTTCAGCAGTTGCCTTGAGACCCCATACCAAGCGCGCCGGGTCAATGAGAGCAACGCGGTCTTTGTGCCACAGACCACCCGTGTATAGAGGGGAATGAACCTGTTCGTACATCCCATCTTTGTCAAGCAATTCAACATCCTGTCCAAGTTGGCGAAGTTGGCGGTAATCCTCACGAAGTTCGTCGTTATAGGAATCAGGGTGGGTAGTGGAGGCGACATCAATCGCACCAGTTCTTTCGTAATCGCAATCAATGTTGTAACGCTTGATGGCTGATTCGATTTCATTCATGTTCTTCAGACCAAGGTCCTCAAGAATTGAAATTTCGTCTGGAAATCGTTCTTGTGCATTGGCAATACCGTGCGTCAAACTGGCATCCATAAATCCACCGTTGCGCCCACTCGCGGCCGATCCGATTTCAAAGGCATCAATCAGCACTACGTCTTGGGATGGATCACGTTCCTTTGAAATAATTGCGGTCCAAAGACCTGTATATCCTCCACCGATAATACAAAGGTCACAATTTTCAGTGCGCACCAAAGTGGGGTTTGAGTCAGGTTCATCAACATCTTCGTACCAGTATGGATACGGCACTGCATCAGCAATAGCGTCTAGATGACGCTCATCTACGGTCTGCTCATCCATTTTTAGACCACCGCCTTGCTATCCAAAGAATAGCGCATCATTCGCTACAGTCGGGGGCATGGACTACGAAATAGTCGGGAAAACAGCTGCTATTGCTGCAGCGTCTGCGGGACTAGGACTGGCTACTGCTCAGGCACTGTCCAGAGCAGGTGCGAGGGTCGCGATTTGTTCGCGTGAAAAAGAGCGTGTTGACGCCGCTGTTGCTTTGATTGGAAATGGTGCGATTGGGTTTGTGTGTGATGTGTCAACCGCCACAGGTGGTCGTTTATTTGTTGAGCAAGCAATTGCAAAGTTGGGTTCAGTTGATATTTTAATCGCCAATGGTGGAGGGCCGCCAGGGGGCACTTTTTTGTCGACACCAGAAGATGATTACATCGGGGCGATCGAAAAAAATCTTTTATCAGTCGTTGCGATGTGCCACGCCGCCGTTCCAGCAATGAGGGAACGCAAATGGGGACGTATTGTTGCCATCACCTCAGTAGCCGTGCGTCAGCCAATGCCGAATTTGATTCTGTCGAATACAGCTCGCGCCGGTGTGACTGGATTTTTGAAAACATTGGCCAGGGAGATTGCCTGTGATGGTGTAACAGTCAATTCTGTACAACCTGGAATTCATGCGACAGATCGCATCACGCAGTTGTATGGCGCCAACACGGACGGAGCAGCAATGGGCATTCCAGCCGGAGTAATGGGGGATCCTGCGGACTTTGGCGAAGTAACTGCGTTCTTGTGCAGCGAACATGCCAAGTTCATCACTGGCGTGCAACTTCATATCGACGGTGGCTCGTATGCAGGCTTGCTCTGAGGCTTAAACGCTTTACTTCAGGTAGCAATTTATTGGTTGGCGCACTGCAATTTAGTTTCGTCCCTGGACGCGCGCGCCGCGATGCGCAGTTCCCAGCGATCACAGAGTCGCCATGCCAACACGACAAGTAACCATCCAAAAACACAATCAACGACCCAGTGCTCGCCGAAGTATGTGAGCGTGGCACACATTGCAATTGGGAACAAAAGACTTAGTGCTTGTACCCACCGCACCTGATGTCGTACGACCCAGATGGTGACAAATAAACTAAAAGCAGCGTGGAGTGATGGCATAGCGGCAACTCCATTGAGCACCGCGGTTCCACGGTCCCATACTTTTGAGACAGTGTTCATGTTTATGTGATTCCATCCACGCCCTGTAATGCGCGAGATCGGGGCGATGTAGCCATTTTTGGCAGCCATCCAAGGAGGTGCCGCCGGATACAACACAAAGCAAATCACACCGATGCCCATAATGAGACTCAGGCGTCTTACATACATCAGCCATTGATGTCTATTGCGTAGCCAGAGGATAATGAGCGGCGCGACCGGAAAAATAAAATGAGTCATGTATATCAACGATCCCGCAACGTCGTACCAACGGACTGTTCCTCGTTCATAAAGGCGATCCTGCATCCAGACACTTGGGTCAGAGCCAAAAAATATAATGCGATCCAGATTGCGGGGGCCCGTGAAATGTACGGGCATTCCCAATTGATCTGCAACTCCACGGCTGTAGTCATATGCAAAATAGAGCGCCACGACAATCGACCAATCAGCGATCATTCTCCATTGTGCGGAGCGAGATTTACCGATTGACCCACAAACAAAACCGACCAATATCCAAACCATAACAACGGATCGATCAACTGGTATTCCGTTATCTCTGGCACTCCATAAAAAAATTAGGACGTAGCTAGCCAGTGCAATTTTTCGAACAGTCACCCAGGAAATTTTTCCCGATGATAAACCAGGGGTGGTTAAGGGGGTGTCAGGCGGAGGCAGTCTCAAGGGCGCGACGCACGAGTACTTTGGATAAATGCTTACGGTACTCAGCAGATGCGTTGTTGTCACCTGATGGATTGGCTTGTTCGGCTGCAAGTTGTGAGGCCTCAACTATGGAACTGCCAGATGCCAGCGCCGCACTCACGCCTGTTGCCAGAACTGGCGTGCTATCCATGTTGACGAGCGCTACGCCAGACTCTGTGCCGCGTCGCCATGCAGCGACACCGACGATGGCCCAGTCCTGAGCGCGACGATTGAATTTTTGAAAACTCCACCCCGCTCCTTGCATCTTTGGAACGCGGATTTCGGTCAACATTTCGTCCTCAGCTAAATCAGATTCAAGAAAACCCTTGTAGAAATTACTAGCAGCAATCTCTCGGGTTCCGTTTGGACCCTGAACTACATATGTCGCCCCTAGCGCCAACGTGGTTGCGGGTAGGTCGCTTGCCGGGTCGGCGTGAGCGATTGATCCGCCGATGGTTCCGCGATGACGAACTTGAGGACTACCCACATAGCCGGCTGCATGTGCCAACAGCGGAACATGTTGTTTGATAACACTCGAGAATTCAACATCATGGTGACGCGTGAGGGCGCCTATGGCAATGTGATTCCCTGCATCTTTGATGTAAGACAAGTCAGTAATGCGGGCGATGTCAATAAGAACTGATGGCGCTGCTAAGCGCAATTTCATCAACGGCAACAGACTGTGACCACCCGCAAGAAATTTTGCGTCTCCTCCGTACTCACTAATCAGGCTGATTGCCTCAGCCGCAGATGATGCTCGTTTATAATCAAATGGTGCAGGTAACATTTTGTTCCTCCGTCAGCGTTCTAGGTTTAATTTTTTCCGGCGCATGCAAGCACCGAGTGAACAATGTTGTGGTACCCGGTGCAACGGCACAGGTTGCCCTCTAAACCAGCGCGAACCTCTTGTTCGGTGGGGTTTGGATTTTCTTTCAAAATACTTATTGCCGCCATCACCATTCCAGGCGTGCAATACCCGCATTGGAGCCCGTGGTTTTGCATAAATGACTCCTGCATCGGGTGCATCACGCCATCTATTGCCAGGCCTTCAACAGTGGTGACGTTTCCACCGTCTGCTTGCACGGCAAGAATTGTGCAACTTTTGACGGACTCTCCATCAAGGTGAATCGTGCATGCACCACAACTTGAAGTGTCGCAACCAATGTTCGTTGCAGTGAGACCTAAATGTTCTCGTACGTAATTGACCAATAACATTCGGGGCTCTATGTCTCCCTTTGTATTAATGCCATTGACCACGATGTTTACGTTCATGATTTCCCCTCACATTTCCTGCTACAGGATAGAACTCTATAATGCTTCAGTTCAAAGTGAAGCCTCAGGGGACCATACTGCAAGCAAAATTCAACGCTCAAGTTTACGCAATCCCCTGTAGGCAAAGCAGATTGTTAGAGAGCCAAGCACCGCGATTGCTAGCAGGCCACCCCAAGTATTTTCCCAACTGACACCACCAACAGGTGGATTCAGGAAGCCCTGACGAGATAGACGCAAAATGTTGGTCATCGGGTTCACGCGGGCAACTTGCAACAGCCAGCCCTGCATCATGGACATAGGTGCTTGAGCGCTTGAAGTGAACATGACCAAAAACAAGGTGAGCTGCATCAGCGCGGCCCCACGCATGTCTCGAAAGCGATAGGCGATTCCTAATCCCCAACCCGTGGCAACGATGGCCAAGCCAAATCCTGCCAAGTAAAACATGGCGATTCCAGCAAGCCCTTGAGTTGGGCGTGCGCCAAAGAAGTAGCCAACTACGAGCACTGTCGAGAGAACAATGAAGGTTCGCGCAAGAGCACTCAGGAGTGGTCCAAGCAAAAGAGCAGCGCGTGGTGTTGGAGCCATGCGAAGGCGATCCATAAATCCATTTTCAATATCCCTGATTGCCGCGAAGCCCAATCCAAGACCACTAAAAGCACCGCCCATGCATCCCGACAGCGAGATAAACCAGTTGATAGAACGATCAGTCGGAAAATTAGGAATCTTCGTGATGGCAAAGTATGTGCCAGCAAAGGCGACTGCCTGAAAAATTGGCATGGCAAGTGTGGGAAGAAATGTTGCGGGAACACGTTGGAGGCCACGCATGGCTCGCAGTGTGAGCATGTTGGAGCTTGCAAAGAGAGTTCCGCCGTTGGAAGGGGGTTCGAGGGGCAGTATTTTTTTAGTTTGAGTGTTCAAAGTTGTGCCAGTCGATTGGAGAGTTGCCGCAACGAGAGTGCAAATGAACCGACACCGATCGCTACCGGAATGAGCAGTGCTTGGGCCATTGACTGTGTCGTAAGTCCTTGCAGTGTCAATACGCGTAGTCCTTCAACCAAGTAAGACAGAGGGTTGTAATCGGCGATTGTTTTGTATGCCCCGGACATACTTTCTCTTGGAAAAAAAGCGCTTGAGAAAAACAAACTGATGAAGATAAGTGGAAATGCTCCTTGTACCGCCTCTGGAGAACCAGTCTTTAGAGCCATCGCAGTCATAAAGCCACCAAGGGACATCGCAATCAGAGCCCCACTTAACACCATGATCAAAACCGCAATAATTCCGCCCTGAATACGCACACCAAATGGATACAAGGCGATTATAAAAAAGATTGACTGCAGAGCTCCAAATACTGATCCACCTGCAAGACGACCGATCAAAATTCCGACACGGGTACTCGGAGACGCGAGTAGCCGATCCATGAAGCCGTTCTGGATGTCTGTCGCTAACGCTGTTCCGCCAGTTGTGGATCCAAAGAGAACACCCTGAGCAATCGTTGAAGCCAAGCTAAATTCGAGAAAAGAAGAAACATCTTTGAGGCCATCTACTTTCCCGACAGTGCGCCCAAATGAGCTTGCACCGAGTGCTGCGAAAAACAATGGAAAAATCAGAGAGGGTGCAATAAGTGCCGGCTGGCGAAAGATTTCCAACGTTGAGCGCTTTGACAGCGCATAAGTTTGACGCAGACCGTCACGTGTTTTATGTTGCTGAGGCGCAGATAGAACTGATGTCGTCATTTGACCGTCTGTTCTGCCGTCGGAGTGGCGCCCTCAAGGCGATGTCCTGTTGCCTCGGCGAATACATCGTCAAGGCTTGGTTCGTTCAACTCAAGATGATGGAGATCAATTTGGGCTTCATCAAGGGCACGAACAACTTCGGCGACACCGGTTGCTCCGGCAATGAGCCCTACGGCGAGGCTACCTTCGTCGGTCGGCCTCATCTCCCCAAATCTTGCGAGCACGCTTTTGGCCAGATCTTGTTGAGGTGCGGAGACATTGATGACGAGAGTCGGCGCACCCACTTTTGCTTTGAGTTCTTTGGGCACTCCTTGTCGCACGATGCGACCATGATCAATGATGGCTACCCGATCTGCAAGTTGGTCGGCTTCCTCGAGATATTGGGTGGTCAAGAACACGGTTGTTCCTTCACGGTTGAGACGACGCACTTCTTCCCAAAGTGCAAGACGGCTCATCGGGTCAAGTCCGGTTGTTGGTTCATCTAAGAACAGCACGGTTGGTTCATGAATGAGGGACAAGGCAAGGTCGAGGCGTCGGCGCATTCCCCCCGAATATGTGATCACTCGTCGGTTGGCTGCAGCGGTGAGGCCAACTCGCTCAAGTAAAGTGCTGGCGCGAGCGTGCATTTTGGCGCGAGGGATTCCGTATAGCACTGCTTGAAGTTCGAGTAACTCCGTGCCCGTCATCAGTGGATCAATTGCCGAGTCTTGAAGGGCAACTCCAATACTGCGTCGCACAAGATCGGCCTGTTTCACAATGTCATATCCGGCTACTAGAGCGTGACCTGTTGTCGGCTTGAGCAATGTAGTTAACATGCGAACGATGGTGCTTTTTCCGGCACCATTTGGCCCAAGGAATCCAAAGATTTCTCCCTGCTCAACCACTAGGTCTACGCCGTCAACGGCCGCAACTAGATTGTCGCCGGAGCCAAAATGGCGCACCAGGGAATGAACAACTATCGGGGCGCCCTGAATTGGAGGTTGAGTCACACCTTTATTCTTACAGTTGCTAAACGATAAATGGTTATCGCACCGCTTTAGTTTGCGGCGACAATCGCTTCCCACACTCGTTGAGGAGTAGTCGGCATATCAATGTGGTCAACACCCAAATGGGAGACGGCATCAATTACTGCGGACTGCACTGCTGGAGTGGATCCAATCGTGCCTGATTCGCCGATGCCCTTTGCTCCGAGCAGGTTGAGGGGAGTCGGTGTTTCCATGTGAATGACATCGATGCTTGGAAGTTCAGCCGCCGAAATGAATGCGTAGTCCATCAAGTTGGAAGTTGTAGGGTTTCCGTCGGTGTCGTAGACCACTTCTTCTAACAGCGCTTGTGCAGTTCCTTGAGCAACACCACCATGAATTTGTCCTTCGAGGAGCAGTGGATTGAGAACTCGTCCCGCGTCGTCGCAGGCAAAGTGACGCAAGTGAGTTACTTTGCCTGTCTCCGTGTCGACTTCAACAATGGCAACGTGAGCACCAAAGGGAAATGTCGCACCAGTTACACCGATGACATCAGAGTGAGAGAGGGCCCCTCCGACTGATTTTTCAGCCTGAGCCAATTCAGACCAAGTTTTTGTCAACGCTGGCGTACCAGCAACATGAAATGCAGCCGAGTCTTTATCGAGAACAATGTCTGCTTCATTTGCTTCGAGCAATCTGGCGGCAACTGCCTTGGCTTTATTTACAAGTTCTGCCGAAACTGCAAAGACGGCGTTGCCACCTTGTTGCAACGAGCGTGAGCCCATTGTTCCGGTTCCCACTGGCACTAGGTCTGTGTCACCCCACACGAGGTCAATTTTTTCCATCGGGATTCCTGTTTGCTCACTTGCCAACATCGCCCACGCCGTGGCGTGACCCTGACCGTGAGGAGATGTACCCGTGTAAATAAGTGCATGCCCATTGTCAAGAATTTCAACTTTGGCTGCCTCGCCGTTACCGACGCCTCCGGTAATTTCCACGTAAATGCTCACACCGATGCCGAGTTGTTTGACGTCACCCCTCGCCCGAGCGGCTTTTTGTTTTTCGCGCCAACCGGCGTAGTCAGAAACTTCAAGAGCCTTGTTTAGTGATGTCTCGTAGTCACCGACGTCGTAGGTTTGTCCAACAACAGTTGTGTGTGGCTCGAGAAACTTTGGAATCAGATTTATCCGGCGGACTTCGGCGGGATCCATCCCAATCTTTGCTGCGAACATGTCCATTGCGCGTTCGATTGCAGCCGTTGCCTCGGGACGACCAGCCCCCCGATAGGCGACAATCGGAGTGGTGTTCGTAACGACCGAGGTTGTACGGCATTCAATATTTGGAATGTCATAAACGCCAGACGACATCGGACGAGTCATGAAAGGAGCCAAGATGGTCCCCATGTCGACCCACGCACCAGAATCTTGGATTGCCCACAACTGATAGTGGGTGACTTTGCCCGAACGATTGCCGCCGATAGTTACATACTGCAACTGTGCACGGCCATGCCCAAGAGCCACCATCGACTCAGAACGAGTTTCACGCCAGCGCACAGGCTTTCCAACGCGCTTAGCAATTGGACCCAGCAACAATTCTTCGGGGTATGCACCAATCTTGGCTCCGAAGCCACCACCCACATCAGGAGTTTTGACGTGAATCAGTGCCTCTTCGACTCCGTTAGCTGCGGCAATTGGTGCCACAGCACCCTGTGCATGTTGCGTGGAGAGCCATTGAGTAAGTCGTCCATTTTCACCCCAAGAAGCCGCGGCACCCCGAACTTCGAGCGGGCACGGCGCAACTCGCTGATTCATAAAACGACCCTTGACAACTACTTCGCAATCAGCAAAATAGGCCTCACCGGTATTATCGGGAAGACCCAACACCATCGTGTCAAACACAACATTGCTGCCGCAAGCTTCATACAAATGAAGATCACTTGCCATTGCCTTTTCAAGGTCGATAAGAGCAGGCAATACGTCGTAATCAATAATGATCGCGTCTAAAGCGTCTTCGCCCTGACTGCGCGTTTCACTAACAATGGCAACGACTGGTTCGCCGACATAACGAACCTTGTCGGTCGCAAGAAGAGTGCGGGTGGCCATCGGGTTGAATGCCGATGGAACCTGCTGAAGATCAAGATCTGCACCAGTAAAAATTGCCACGATGCCATCCATTTGACTTGCCTCGGAAACATCTATTGAATTTATTTTGCCGTGAGCCACGGTGCTACGGGCATAGGTTACGTGTAAAGCATTGGCCAATAATGGCTCGTCAAGTAGGTCATCAACGTACTTGCCCCCTTCGGTCAGGAATTTCGGATCCTCTTTGCGAAGAACACGGTTACCAAGAATGCTTCCACCCATAAAAAACCCCCGATGTCGGTGATATTTGGAGATCACTTGATCTCGCTAGATGACAATAGCGAGCAAAACCGTCGCGTGAAGAAGCCATCTCAAAATTGGTCGCAGGATTTTAAGGTGCGAGCGGCGCGAGTCCAGCCCAGGGAGCCCCAGACGTTGAAGCCCGTACGAGCAGAATGTCTGCCACAAGGTTGTACGGCCATGCTTGAGGCAGGGTTGTCGGCAGCGCAGGCATGGGGAGCAGTTGTATTCGTTGTTCGCCAGGGAATACATAACCCAATTCGGAGCGGGCGGCAGCGATGACGCCATCAGTCGTTTTTAGTCGATTGATGTCAAGCGACAGTTTTTCGTTGGCGTCGGCGAGTGCTTCAAATCGAATTTTCTGCTGTGCAATTGCCTCTTTTTGGTGAAAATAGTCACGCAAAGGAAGCACAAAAAGTGTGGCGACGAGCGTTGTCAGGCCCACCACAACGACTGCGCCACCAACGACCCGACGCACAATCTGCAATGGGCGACTTGGAAGGCGCGATGTACTCAACAAGTTCACCACATAAGTGTGGCGTGCGGGCTGTGGAAAACCTTGGAATACGAACACTTGTTCGGCAAAAGCGATGCGCCTCAGCGGAATGGTGAAAGAGAGGATCGTCCGCGATAGCGAGCCGAATCACCAAGTTGTTCTTCAATACGGAGCAGTTGGTTGTACTTGGCGACTCTGTCACTGCGCGCCGGTGCACCAGTTTTGATTTGGCCACAATTTGAGGCGACTGCAAGATCGGCGATCGTGGTGTCCTCGGTCTCACCACTGCGGTGACTCATCACACTGCTGTATCCAAAGCGAGTTGCAAGGTCCATGGTGTCGAGAGTTTCAGTAAGCGTGCCGATTTGATTGACCTTAATCAAAATACTGTTGGCGACGTTTTGATCAATTCCGATTTGTAGACGGCGCGAGTTTGTGACGAAGAGATCGTCGCCAACTAATTGAATTCGAGACCCCAGCGCCTCGGTAAGTGTTGACCAACCACTCCAGTCATCTTCGGCCATGCCGTCCTCAATACTCACGATGGGATAGCGATCAACGAGTGAAACCCACCACGCCACCATCTGATCTGGATCAAGAATCTTTCCGTCGCCAACGAGGTGATAGCAACCATTTTTGTAAAGCTCGGTCATCGCCGGGTCAAGCGCGATGCAGATATCAGTTCCTGGCGTGTAGCCAGCTCGTTCGATTGCTTCGACGAGAACGACGATTGCATCTTCGTTACTGGCTAAGTTCGGGGCAAATCCACCTTCATCTCCGATTGATGTAGCGAGCGAGCGTTCATGCAGCACTGTTTTGAGCGCGTGATAGGTCTCTGTTCCCCAGCGCAGGGCTTCGCCAAAACTAGGTGCGCCTATCGGCATAATCATGAACTCTTGGAGATCAAGATTGTTGTCGGCATGCGCGCCACCATTGATGACATTCATCATCGGTACAGGCAAAACATGTGCATTGGGTCCACCGATTGAGCGAAACAGCGGCAATTTGAACTCATCTGCAACTGCATGTGCAACAGCCAAGCTCGCTCCCAAAATTGCGTTAGCACCCAGATGTGCTTTGTTGTCCGTTCCGTCTAAATCAATTAGCTCCGTGTCGATTAGACGTTGCTCAGTCGCATCCATTCCAGTAAGCGCTGCGGCGATAACCGTGTTGACATTGGTGACTGCTTGCCGCACACCTTTTCCGCCAAAGCGAGCGCCTCCATCGCGCAGTTCAGAGGCTTCGTGTTGACCTGTTGACGCTCCCGACGGAACAATTGCCCGACCGACTGCTCCACTATCAAGCAAGACCTCAACTTCGACCGTAGGGTTTCCGCGCGAGTCAAGAACCTCTCGACCGATGATGCCCACAATTTCACTCACAGCTTGATATTAGTAAAAGTCTGAACTTTTACTATCTCCCATAACTCGTCAAGGGCGACTAGATCAAGACTCGAGATGTCCAATCCGCGCTGTTTGCTGAGTTCTTGCACTCCTAACACACGGGATCTGAACTTGTGAATCGCCCCACGCAGGGCAGATTCTGGATCAATGTCAAGGTGGCGGGCCACATTGACAAGGGCAAACAACAGATCGCCCACCTCAGACATCGTGGCTTCAGGGTCGGATTGGACTATTGCTTGCCGGATTTCATGAGCCTCTTCAACAATCTTGTCAAGTGCCCCGAGGGCATCAGGCCAATCAAATCCCACTCGCGCGGCTCTTTGTTGCACCTTCACTGCGAAAAGCAAACTAGGGGAGCCCTCAACTACACCATCAAAAATTCCAACCCGTTCTGGTTTTTCCGCGTTTTTGATGTCTTCCCAATTAGACAAAACTTCTGCGGTTGATGACGCGACGACATCCCCAAAGACATGAGGATGTCGGCTGACCAACTTGTCATGTACGGTGCGCGCAACATCACCCATCGTGAAGCGACCCTGCTGTTCGGCGATTGCGGCGTGAAACTCAACTTGATACAACAAATCCCCGAGTTCTTCGATGAACGCATCGTCGGTCAGAGGATCGTCCTCACGAAGTGCACTGATGGCATCCACGGTTTCGTATGTCTCTTCAATTAGGTAGCGAACAAGCGAATGATGTGTTTGTTGTTTGTCCCAAGGGCACTGCTCCCGCAAAGTACGGGCGAGTTGGTGAAATCGCACAAGTTCTTCGCCGACACTTTTAGTCAGGTGCGGGACATACAAACATGTCAAGTGGTCGGCTTGAATGACTTTGTCAATATTGCTCCAAGTGGTTTCAATGATTTGTTCATCTATCAGACCCAAATGATGCAAGAGCACGGCAGGCACATCGTCTGCGGCATCGTCAATTGAAAGTTTTACATTGCTGAGAACCCAGTTGGCATGAACATGGGCAATCAACAATGGACCATGTCTGCCCGCTGCCGCGGTTGCAAATTGATGACCGTCGATAAGTTGAACCTGCTGTTCAATAGGGTCAATTCCTAATGCTCGCCATGCTTCGTCGAGGAATGAAAGCGCGCTGCACACATGGATTGAGACGTCGGTACGGGCGCGCAAGAGTTGAACTGTGCGTTCAAGCACGAGTGGTGACCCAGGAACGGCGTACAAGATTTCTTCATATTGTCTTGCTGCATTGACGAGGTCATCGACAATCAGGTTGTAAACGGCCTCAAACGATGCAGCGTTGTCGTAGTGATGATCAAATCCTGATGCTCCGCCGACGGCGTCAATGACAAGTGAAGCACTCGGATGTTGAGTGGTTCGGATAAAACGGTGGGGAATCCTTTCAATCTCGCCAAGTGTCTCTGTGGTGATTAGATGTGGATCACCCGGGCCGAGACCGACAACGACAATCCGCGGAGTCACTCGACCTTGCCCAGCGTCGGGTTCCAGGTGCCGAATTTGGGATTGACATTGACATCCATTGACAAAAGGTATCCAATCGCAAGGCGTGATCCTGGGTCATCGTTTAACGTTGCCAGCAACGCCTCTTGGATTTCAGAAAATGGTCTATTCATAAGGACGTGATATCCCAATGACGACTTTACTGGACCGTTTGCGACACCAGCTTTGGCGGCGAGAGCAGCCTTAGTCAAAGATGGCTCGAGACCGCCGAGCAAATCAACAAGCGGAACACAATCGTTAGAATTAATCTTGAGTGCGCCACCAGTCTCTTTTGCGCCAGGTTCAATCGAAAACTTTTTGGCCAATGTGACAAAATCACTACCGTCTTCAATCTGTTTCAAAATGCTGCGCGCCTCGGACTCAGTTCTCAAAACAATTTGTTGAAGGCACAATGCCCCGGATAATGCAGCGCTCGTGGAATACATTTTTTCAAGGGTTTTGACGTCTGGTGTTTTGACACGAGCGAGAGCAGTTTGGGCAACGCCGAGATCAACGGAGAGACGTTGTAGTTCTGGAGACCACGTGAAATAGGGGTCATCTGCTTTTATTGTATCGGTAACGGTCTTTCTATCAAGATCGGTAATTGACTCGCCATTAGCCGCAAGGAATTGATTGTAGGCGATAAAACGCACGAGTGCAGAAAGCACATTCTTTGAATCTGTACCCGAAATCTGGCCAGTTGCTGACTCTAATTGCTTGGTCTCAATCAATTCTCTTGACAGTTTCTCGAATTGCGAGACGGTGTAATTAGTCTTGTTGACGGTCAGAACATTCTTTGATTGCGAGACGGCACTACAGGCACTTAGTCCAGTCAGGCCAAGAGTGGTGGCAATCAACATTGCGCAGTGCAGAGGAGAGAGTTTATCGAGTTTCACCGGAGCGACTTTAGTGGTCTGCGGGCTCAAATAACTCGTTTATTAAAGAAATAAGATGCGTTGTAATGTCAATATTGTTTGGGAGGGGCAGCAGAAGTTGTCTTTGAGTTTCCCGAAAGTTTGCGCTCGGAGAGATTCGCTTAAGCGTCATCGTCTGGCTTGCACGCAGTTGGACGGGAGAAATTCGAATTTCGCGATTGTTGACGACGAGTTCTGTGAACTGACACCTATGGCACTCCGCACGCAAGGTTGCTACTTGTAATAATCGAGAGGCGGGGAGTGGCAACGGACCAAAACGATCAATCCATTCCTGCTCGATGTCATTGACCTCAAGAATGGTCGTCACGTCCCCCAGGCGCCGATATGCCTCGAGCCGAAGTTCTTCACTCGGCACATAGTCGTGTGGCAAATGTGCATCAACTGGAATATCGATTTTGAGTTCAAAGCGAGGTGGGGCAACTTCACCTTTCATTTCTGCAACCGCCTCTGTCACCATTTGGCAATAAAGGTCATATCCAACAGCGGCGATGTGACCACTTTGAGCTTCACCCAGCAAGTTTCCGGCACCACGAATTTCCAAGTCGCGCATTGCAATTTTGAAACCACTACCAAGGTCGGTCGCCTCACCTATTGTGCGCAGACGTTCGTACGCATCTTCAGAAAGGATTTTGTCTTGGGGGTGAAACAAATAGGCGTATGCACGTTGACCACTGCGCCCGGCTCGACCACGCAATTGATGAAGTTGACCAAGTCCCAAAAGGTCGGCACGTTCGACCACCAGGGTGTTGACTGTGGGCATATCGATTCCACTCTCGATAATCGTGGTACAGACCAGCACATCATATTCGTGGTTCCAAAAATCAAGAACAACTTGCTCAAGGGTGCCTTCGTCCATTTGGCCGTGAGCAACAGCAATGCGCGCCTCCGGAACAAGTTCGCGAAGTTCAGCAGCGCGTTCCTGGATGGATTTCACCCTGTTATGAACCCAAAAAACTTGACCCTCGCGCAGAAGTTCGCGACGCAGTGCCTCAATGGCGACTCTTTCGTTGTCCTCGCTCACGTAGGTCAAGATTGGTTGACGGTCTGCTGGTGGTGTTTGAAGCAACGAGAGATCCCGAATTCCAACGAGGCTCATTTCGAGTGTGCGGGGGATTGGTGTTGCTGACATCGTCAACACATCGACATCTGTACGCATTCGCTTCATCGCCTCTTTGTGTTGCACTCCAAAGCGCTGTTCTTCATCAACAATCAACAGTCCGAGATCCTTGAAGCGGATGCCTTCTTGAAGTAGGCGATGAGTTCCGATGACGCAGTCAACTTCACCCGTCTTTAGGCCGGTGATCACTTTTTTTGCCATTGCATTGGTCAAGAAGCGAGACAAAACCTCCACGCGAATTGGGTAACCAGCAAAGCGGTCGCTGAAGGTAACGCCGTGTTGCGTTGCAAGCAGCGTGGTGGGCACCAAAACAGCAACTTGTTTGCCGTCCTGAATGGCCTTAAAGGCTGCCCTAATTGCCACTTCAGTCTTTCCAAAACCAACATCTCCGCACAACAATCGATCCATGGGAATGTCTTGTTCCATGTCTGATTTGATGTTGGTGATAGCCGTCAGTTGGTCGGGAGTCTCGACAAACGGGAATGCTGACTCCATTTCGGACTGCCACGGGGTGTCGGCAGCAAATGCGTGCCCCTTAGCGGTGACTCGGCGTTGATACAAAACGACGAGTTCCTGGGCAACGGCGCGGACTGCTGAGCGAACTCGTGATTTGGCGCGAGCGAAATCAATTCCACCGAGGCGATGTGGCGTAGGTGACTCGCCACCAATGTATTGACGAACCGAGTCAATCTGATCGGTAGGCACATACAGCTTGTCACCACCTTTGTAGGCAAGTAACAAATAATCTCTTTCGACGCCACTGATACTGCGAGTGACCATTCCCTCGTAGCGACCAACGCCATGATGTTGATGTACCACGTATCCACCAGGTTGAAGATCTTCAAAAACGGTGACAGCACTGCGCTTCTTTGAATTTTTTGCCAGTTGCTCGCGTCGTCCACGACGCCGACCAGTGAGGTCGCCCTCGGTGATCAGTGCGAGTTTGATGTTTGTAAGTGAGATTCCCCTTCCCATGATTGCGTGCACAACGTAGGCACCTGGTTTTGTGAGATCTGTGTTTGCTGATGCAGCCGTGAAATCGAGACCGTGCTCTCGCATCATGTCAACAAGACGATCAACCGTCGCCTGAGTTTCTGCCAACACGATGATGCTCCATTTGTCTGCGAGTAACTCATTGATGCGCCGCGCGATTGGTTCTGGACCGCCAATGGCTCCCCATCCACTTGCCGAGACAGAGGGCGACATTGGTGACTCAGGGGTTGTAGTGATATTTATAGTTGGGAAGCGCATTCCTTCAGACAACAGGCGCTCTGGTTCGGTGTGTAGTCGCGGAAACTCCACTGTTGCGTCACGAGCCCACGATTGGGCAAGGGCCCTGGCCAAGTCGTCTTCTTCGGCTAGTAAATCGCGCGCTCTGTCGATCATGCGGCGTGGCTCGATGAGCACCATTAATGCGTCGTCGGACAAGAAATCAGTCAACAGCGTCTGCTTTGTTACGAGCCACGGCAACCAACTTTCCATACCGTCAAATGTCTGACCCTCTGCCAGGCGCTCCCACTGTTCGCGTCCCCAGGGTTCGGTTCCGACCAACGTGGCAGCCAGTGCACGCACATCATCTGCCAGCAAGAGTTCTCGCGCAGGAAAAATTTCTACATGCTCAACGTCGTCCGTGCTGCGTTGGTCATTCACCGTGAAATGGGTCAAGCGATCAATTTCGTCGCCCCACATGTCAATACGGATTGGTTCATCCATCGTGCTGGGGAACACATCAACTATTGCTCCACGGCGGGCAAATTCGCCACGATGTTCGACAAGTGTTTCGCGTCGGTATCCGCAATGAACGAGTTGTTCACACAACGAGTCAATGTCACAATTATCGGACCTCCGCACTGTAATTGGATCAACGTTGTTGGCATTGGGAGCAAGCTTTTGAAGTAATGCACGGACGCCGGTGATAATAAACTTGGGACTTCGAGATGGTGTTCGTAAGCGCCACAGAACCTCCATCCTTTTGCCCATCGTGTCGATACTGGGGCTCACTCGTTCAAACGGCAATGTTTCCCATGCCGGGAAAAGCACAATGTCATCGGGATCTACAAAGTTTCTCATGTCTGCATAGATCTCGCGTGCTGCTGTTCCGGTGGGTGCGGCAATCACGATGGGATGTCGTGATGTCGTGTGGCCAAGTGCAGCCAAAATCAATGGTCTAGCACCCTCGGGCACTGCGATTAGCGCAGATTTTTGGCCAGCGATACTGGCAAGAGCAGGCTCCGTGCGCGCCAAGACAGCAAGGTCAAGGAGGCGCATCGTTATCGCACGTTGACGCGCTGCATGGCAACGTCTAGACCACTTGTGACGATGATTTCTGCAGCATCCGCGGCAACAGCAACAGCAACATCAAAAATTTTACGTTCTGCAGTCGGTACTCGATTTAGAACGTGGTCGGCACCCTGCTCTTTGCTGTCAGGTTTTCCGATTCCAATTCGAATTCGAATGTAGTCATTGGTTTTCAGGTGATGAGAGATGGACGCGAGTCCGTTGTGGCCTGCAAGTCCGCCACCCTGTTTGATGCGTACCACTCCTGGCTCTAGATCGAGTTCATCGTGGATGATAATTATTTTGGTCATGTCAGCAATTTTGAATCGACGACACAACGGCCCGACGGCTTCGCCAGAGTCATTCATAAATGTAAGTGGTACTGCCAAAACAACTGGTGTGGTTTCAAAATGAGTTTCAGCAACGAGCGCGCGGTCTCGCGTTGATTTCAATTTTGACGTCGCTCGTAAAGCCAGCATTTCAACAGCGTCCTGGCCAATATTGTGTCGAGTGTGGGCGTATTTTTTGCCCGGATTACCGAGGCCAACGATGATGAAGCGCCGAATGTTCTCAGGGCTAGATAGTGAGCGACGAAAGGCCATGGAACAAACCTACGCTTTGATGGTTAAGTGTCAGTGGTCCCGTACTTACGAGGATGCACCGTCTGCGGGGGTAGCCACGGCAGCAGGATCGGCACCGTCGGCGGCAACAGCAGCAACAACAGTCGCCTCTCCGCGCAGAACAAGGACAGTGACAATCACGAGGTCTGCATCACCGACTGCTACAACTCCTGCTGGCAACGCAATGTCAGAGAGGTGGATGACATCGTGAGGATGCATATCTGAAATGTCAATAACGATCTCATTTGGCAAGTTAAGAGGGGTCGTGCGCAATTCAATCGAGTCAACAGCCGCATCTACGAGACCGCCTTCGGCAACAACTGCCTTGGCAATTCCCTCAAGGCGAACAGGAACAGAAACGGTAATTTCTTCACTCATATTGATTTGCAAGAAGTCGATATGACTTACATTGCGACGAACAGGGTGGCGTTGCAGTTCCTTGACAATGGCGGGATAGGTGTTGCCGTCAACAGAGAGCTGCAAGATGGTGTTTACGCCAGCAGGACCCGAGAGTGCGAGGCGCAGTTCGCGCCGATCAACGCTGATCGTCAATGCTTTCATTCCGTGACCGTATAAAACGGCAGGAATGCTGTCTTTGGTGCGCAGACGTCGGGCGACTGCACTGCCAGTGGCGCGACCAGTAACGGCGTTGAGAACTGTTGTATTTGACACGGCTTAGAAGTCTAGGGGGACAAGACAAAAACCGTCACCCATCAGGGCATCAATTCAGGACTGGTTTTCTCCGCCGAACAGGTCGCTAACACTGGTCTCATCAAAAACCGCCGAGAGGGCTTCGGCAATGATCTTGGCCACGGAGAGCACTTCTAATTTGGTGAAAACTTTGTCCGTATCGAGGGGCAGAGTGTTGGTCAAAACAACACGACTGATCGAGGACTTTTCAAGCCGCTCGACTGCTGGACCCGAGAGAACTCCGTGAGTAGCCATCGCCCACACCTCTTTGGCTCCGCGCGCCAACAAGAGTTCGGATGCCGACACAATTGTTCCACCAGTATCAATCATGTCGTCAGCCAAAATACATAAACGGCCTTCGACGTCTCCGACTACTTCTTTGGCTTCGGCAACATTAGTTGTTCCCTTTGGTCGGCGCTTGTTGATGAACGCGACATCGGCGTTTTTGTCCGACAAGTGCTGAGCGAAACGCTCAGCAACTTTGACTCGACCAGCATCTGGAGACACGATGACGACATCCTGATCCGCATTTTTGCGAACATAGTCTTCGAGCACTGGTAATGCCGTGAGATGGTCGACGGGACCTGAAAAAAAACCTTGAATCTGTCCGCTGTGCAAGTCAAGCGAAACCATTCGCGTTGCCCCGGCAGCTTTGAACATGTCCGCTATCAGGCGAGCAGTGATTGGCTCGCGTCCTTCTGCTTTTCGATCCTGTCGGGCATAGCCATAAAACGGGCAGACCGCAGTGATGCGTTTGGCAGATGCGCGATATGCCGTATCTATCATGATTAGTTGTTCCATGATTGAGTCGTTAATCGACCGACCATCGATACCAAAATGAGTTTGCATAATAAATACATCCCCGCCACGAATACTTTCTCCAAAACGTGGGCGTAATTCACCGTTGGCAAACTCTGCAATATGGGCATCACCGAGTCTGATGTCAAGGTGTTTGGCGACCTCTGCTGCCAAGGCTGGGTGGGTGCGACCCGTATACAAAGACATCCGCTTGGTTGTAACTTTTTCAAGCGGTGAAGGACTCATGATTGTCCATTGTAGAACGCGCCGGTGTGCTGGCCCTTGTTCACGCAACTGCCCGGCGGCAACGAGGCAAAGGGGCCAACAACTGCGCCAGGTCCAATCTCGGATTCCCGTGCCACGGTGTTCTGGACGATCGCACCAAAGCCGACCACGCAGTCCGTGAGTCGTGTGCTGGGACCGATTTCGCTTCCCTCGCCGATGATGGTGTCTCCCTGCAAAATGGTGCCCGGATAGAGCGTCACATCACGCCCAATATCGACTGTCACGTCAATGAAAGTTTGTTGCGAATCAAGCATCGTGACACCGTGCAGTAGCCAGTTCTTGTTGATGCGAGATCGCAACTCGGCCTCGGCAAGCGCAAGTTGCCAACGATCATTTACGCCTGCCGTCTCATTCGGGGTCGCTTGTAGGGAACCGATTCGGTGGCCCATTTTGGCGAGTCCCTCCACGATGTCGGTTAGGTAGTACTCGGCTTGGGAATTATTGTTTGAAATACGACGCAGCGCAGGCCCGAGCAAGTCACGCCTAAAGGCATAGATGCTGGTGTTGATTTCAGTAATTGAGGTTTCTTCAAGGGAGGCATCTTTTTGTTCCACAATCCGAGCAACTTGACCTTCGCGCCCTCGAACTATGCGTCCATAGCCACTTGGGTCATTAACCACGGTCGACAAGAGGGTCGCGGCATTACTGCTTTCTTCGTGTGTTGTAACTAGAGCAGAAATTGTTTCTGGCCGCAGGAGGGGAGTATCGCCGGGTAACACCAACACAGTTGATGTGTCATCAATGTCGTCATTGGAAAAAGATGCGAGCCCAACAATCGTGGCATCACCAGTACCACGCTGCACCCGCTGTTCAACGAATGAAACATTGGCCCAATCAGGCGCTTGTTCTTGTACTTTCTTTGTGACTCGTTCCGCTGCGTGACCAACAACAACGACCGTTCTTTCAATGTCAAGCCCCGCGAGTGCATGAATGACATGCAACACCATTGGGCGACCGCAGATGAGGTGTAACGGCTTGGGTCGAGCCGACTTCATTCGCGTTCCCTCACCGGCGGCAAGAACGATGGCAGCAATTGACATGGGAAAGTTCTAGCAAGAATGAGCCCGATAGGTGTTGACCGATGAAGTATTAAGTTCCGAGGAGAGGACTCGAACCCCTATCAACGGGACCAAAACCCGCTGTCCTGCCATTGAACGACCTCGGATAGACACCTAAACGGTAGCGGATTTTCGCTCAACCACTTAGGTAAAGGTGGGTTATTTTCTATTATCGGTGCACAAGTCAAAAAGCATCATGAGAGCATCAGCAAAAATCTCCTGAAAATGATTTAACCTGCTACGCAGTCGTAGTTTGAGTTGAAGTCATAGTCACGACTGCTTCAGGAAGTGCTTTGACAAGGCGATGCTGATGCCCCCGAACAAACCATGTCGCACCAGATCCGGCCAGTGTTGGGGCGTAACCAATTACTTGAGTGATACGCGCTTTCCAGATTGCCAATTCAGGACAAACTTCGATTGCAGCAGGCTCAAGATCGTTGCCTGATTCATGATGAGGTGACCCCAAACGATCCCATGCTGCATAAACGAGTGGTGTGGCCACATGGAGTGGCGGGGTAATGAGAGTGAAGTCACCACTTATTGGTGGCAACGCTGTAACGATTTCTCCGATGCCTGTCACATGGGCATGACCACCGACTAAACAAAACGCAATGTCTGCTCCAATGACGCTTGCCGCATCCAGATCGCTAAAACCTGCCCAACGCAGTATCGCCGCCGCATTCGTTGAGCCCCCACCAAGCCCACCACCCGCAGGAATATTTTTTTCGATGTGTACTGCAGCGCTTTTACCAACTAACTGTAAGGCTTGGTGAACCAGATTCGTCTCATCCGTTGGAACACCATTGGCAAATGGTCCGTCAAGGGTGATTCCGTATCCGCCGGGAGTGATTGTGACTGTGTCGTGCAGTTCAAGACTCACCATTGATGCATCAATAAGGTGCAAACCATCTGGACGCACACCGGTAATGTTCAACGACAACGTTAGTTTTGCATGCGCCCGTACAATCTCGCTCATGAATGTTCCTCTTGCAAAACATTAGACAGACGAATCCAATCATGCACCGATAGTTCCTCGGCACGAGCAGTTGATTCGATTCCTGCTTCGTTGAATTGGGCTTGAGTAACAAGATTGGCCAGTGCTCCGCGCAACATTTTTCGTCGCTTTGCAAATCCCGTTCGCACGAGAGAAAACAACTCTGCCGTGTTTACCTTGTCGTCAAGTGGTTCGTTATGTCGCACAATACGAACGAGCGCAGACTCAACGTTGGGTTTTGGCAAAAATACCGAAGCCGGAACCACGCCGACTATTTCGGCGTGTCCCCAAAACGCGACCTTGACGCTGACGGCTCCGTAGGCCTTGGTGCGTGGGGCACCGGCAAGTCGCTCACCAACTTCTCGTTGCACCATCACAAAAAATTCTTTAATTTGTGGAACCGTGTCAAGAATGTCGGCAATCATGGGTGTTGCAACGTTGTACGGCAAATTTGCTACGAGGTGCCATCTGCGCGCTGGGTCTGCAATTGTGGACCAGTCAAGAGTCATTGCATCTGCTTGGACAACGGACACATTTGGGCACTTAGCTACATTTTGACGCAACAGTGGGATAATTAATTGGTCAATCTCAATGGCGGTAATTTGGGCGCCGCTCTCTGCCAGCGCGAGAGTAAGTGATCCGAGCCCTGCCCCGATTTCAAGCACGTTGTCTGTGGGCCCAACTCCGCATAATCGCGCGATACGGCGCACTGTGTTGGCGTCAACGACAAAATTTTGTCCAAGAGCCCGTCGGGGGGTCAATCCGGCGGCATGCAGTTGCGCTGATATTTGCGCCTGAGTCAACGTCACCAGCGCAACTCGACAGGCAGCGGTGCATCAATCAAGTTGGCTAAGTCTTCGAATAGTCCTGTGTGCACCACAATGTCAGCACCGGCTGGAATGTATCCAATATTGATGTTGGTGCACTTAACTTTGCGACCATTATTGAGATTCGAGACAGTGATTTCAGTGCCGAGTGGAACTGAACCAGCGGCGCAGCCAGTGATCGCAGAATCAGGGAAGCGCTTAAAAGTTGCTCGACCGCGCAACGAGTTGATCGGAGTCTGCGCCGGATAGGCAATCTGTCCCGTGCCTGTTTGTTCAAGTGCAGTCGGGCCTTCTAAGTTTGCAGCCGAGTCAGCATTGGCGCTCGAGGAAAGTCCAGTATCGAGTGTGGTCGTTGTGGTGGGTGCCGGTTTGGCAAGTGTTGCCTCCGTTGGGCGAGTTGAACCACTTGCCATCCATGCCATTGGCAGGACAATCATCGTCAACGCGCTGGCAGCAACCATCCGATTGCGATCAATACGAGAAAGGTTCACGACTTAACGCTACGAACCAATTCCAGGGAACGCAAGGACTGCTGCGGCACTTGTTGATTCAGCAATGATGCTCGGGTGTTGACCGCGCAGATCAGCAATGGCAGTGCCCACGAAACCAACGAACGCTGGCTGGTTTGGGCGTCCCCGCTGCGGAGCAGGAGCAAGATATGGGCTGTCGGTCTCAATTAACAATCTGTCAGGAGGGCAGATCCTCGCAGCGGCTTGGTTGTCGGCTGAGTTTTTAAAAGTAACGATTCCGCTAAAGGACAAAAAGGCTCCTCGATCTAAACATTTACGCGCCTCATCTGGGCCACCCGTAAAACAATGTAGAACTGTTCGTTGTGGCAACCCCTCGGTGTCAAGCACATCAAAGGTGTCATCCCACGCATCACGAGTGTGAATCACCAAAGTGAGGTCATGTTGCTTGGCGAGGGCAATATGCTCAGCAAATACTTGACGCTGCGTGGTGCGCGGCGAATGTTCGTAATAATAATCAAGCCCACATTCGCCGACTGCGACGACACGTGCTGACGGCAACAAGTGAGCCACGGTGTTCGTTCCAAGCGTGGCATCATGTGGATGCAATCCAACTGTTGCCCACACATCAGGATGTTTTGATGCGAGTTCGATTGCTCCGATACTTGACTGGGCATCCGTCCCAATAACGATGAATCGATTGACATCAGCAAGGCGCGCAGCCGACAGCGAGTCATCGGCGGATAATGTCATTTTGTCGTCAAGAATATGACAATGAGTATCGGTCCACTTCATGTTGTGCGCCGTTACACCTTGCGACGTGGAAACAGCGATTCGCCCTTCAGAACGGCATTTCCGGCAACGTATCCGCCCCATTGTCCGGAGGTCGAAATTCGTTGATCAAGTATCTCTCCGGTCAAACCGATTCGGCGCCAAATTTCTTGTGCCGTGTCAGGCATCGCTGGGTAAGCCAAAATTGCAATGATGCGCAAGGCTTCAAGTGCATCACCCATGACGGCGTCAACAGTCTGACCTGGTTCTGCTTTCCATGGTTCATGATTTTCGAGATGTGCATTGGTAGCCCTAATAAGTGACCAGGTGGCGTCAAGTGCCTTGCTTGGTTGCATGTTCTCCCAATGGTCACCAGCAGCAACAACAGCCTGTTGTGCAATTGATGCTAAAGCACTGTCATGTTGCGGCGCCGTTCCGAGCCCATTGCATTTTTTTTCAACAACAGTTGCAATTCGAGAAGTAAGATTTCCCAAGTTATTGGCAAGGTCAGAGTTGTAGCGGGCAATCAGACCTTCGAATGTAAAATCACCGTCATTGCCATAATTTGTGTTCGCCAAAACGTAATAACGAAATGCGTCAACACCGACATCATCAACTAGGTCAAGTGGGTCGACAACGTTTCCGGATGTCTTGCTCATTTTTTCACCGCCAACTAACAGCCACCCGCCAACGGCCCACCCTTTGGGTGGCTCGATGCCGGCAGACATCAACATTGCAGGCCAATAGATGCAATGGAAACGCAGAATATCTTTGCCTATGAGGTGATGATTCACAGGCCAGTATTTCTGGAACAAGGATTCGTCGTCTGATCCATATCCAAGGGCGGTGATGTAGTTGGCCAAGGCGTCAAACCACACATACGCAACGTGGGTCTTATCAAAGGGCAGCGGTATTCCCCATTTAAGGGTCTTGCGACTCACCGAGAAATCATTAAGACCCTGCTTTATGAATCCAATCACTTCGTTGACGCGATGCTCTGGCACGACTGCACCAGCATGATCGGCGTACCACTGCAATAAGCGGTCTTCAAAACGTGAGAGACGGAAGAAATAATTCTCTTCTTCAACTCTGTCAACTGGTTTCTTGTGAATCGGGCAGATGTTGTTTTGCGCTTCTTCTTCGGTGTAATACGCTTCACAGGCGACGCAGTAAAGCCCGCTATAAGAGTCGAGTTCAATATCACCAGCATCGAAACAGGCCTGCAGCAACTTGCTGACTCCCGCTCGATGCCGCTGCTCGGTCGTGCGAATAAAATCAGTATAAGAAATGTTTAGACGTTGCCAAGCTTGTTCAAAAAGGGGAGCAATATCGTCGGCAAATTTTTGCGGTGCCACCCCTGCCGCATCTGCAGCTTGCTGTATTTTTAAGCCGTGCTCATCGGTGCCTGTTAAAAAATGTACATCATGGCCAAGTAAGCGGTGCCAACGAGCAACAGCATCCCCGACAATGGTGGTGTAGGCATGCCCAAGATGAGGGCGTGCATTCACGTAATAGATCGGGGTGGTGAGGTAGTAACGATTCACGCTATGCAGACTAGGGCAGTTGATGTCGCCGACCTTGGCTCGTTTTATTTGAGTGCGTATCTATACGGTTATTGAGATGTCTTATGAGTTTGATGATGCAGTCCTTGCTATTCCTGAAGCAAATGGAGTGTTTCGAACACCAATCATTGGTGGGTGGGATATTGGTGCTAACGCTAACGGGGGCTACTTGATGGCTCGCGCTGCTCAAGCAATGCGAATGGCAGCCCGACGTCAGGACCCGCTCTCGATATCCGCGCACTTTTTGGCACCAGCGCCTGCAGGTGACGCCGAATGTGCAACTGAGGTAGTGAAATCTGGAAAACGAATAAGCACAGTCGCTGCAGTGCTTCGTCGAGATGATCGCGAACTAATGCGCCTTATTGGCTCTTTCGGTGAAGTCCAACCATTGGGCTTAGTTCGTCACGTCACGGCGAGACCGCCCGAGTTGCCACCGATTCAGGAGTGTGTTGCGCGCCGTGGTCAACCAACACCAATTCCAATGGGAATAGTTGAACGAGTAAGTCTTTTTATTCACCCCGACGACTCAAAATTTTACTCTGGGGCATTCTCTGGAGTGGGTCAGATGCGGGGCTGGTTTAGTTTTGCTGACGACAGACCCATCGACACGTTGGCATTGTTGTTGGTGGCTGATGCCTTTCCACCGACGTGGTTTAACATCTTTGGTTCTCAAGGGTGGGTTCCCACTGTTGAGATGACCGTGCACGTTCGCGCGGTTCCAGCCCCTGGTCCGTTGCGATGTTCCTTCACAACGCGGGTCGTGCAGGGTAACTATTTTGAAGAAGACGGTGAGATATGGGACTCAGATGGCGTTTGTGTAGCGATGAGTCGGCAGTTAGCGCTTGCCCCAATCTCGCCAACCTGAAATTTTATCCCTGCTACTTGGTTGCCAAGTCGTACACACGTTTACGGGCAACGCCGAGCACGGAACTTACTTCGTCGACAGCGTCGCGGTTGCTCAGGCCACCTGATTTTCGCAATTGAATCTCCGTCAAGATTTGATCATCAGATATTTCATCGGCAATGTTGCTCACGCCCTCAAGAACGATGACGTATTCCCCCCGAGGCTCATTGTCAGAAATGTGTTGCATCGCTTGTCGGAGAGTTCCGCGCCATGTTTCTTCGTGCAATTTTGTGAGTTCGCGGGCCAAGACAACTCGTCTCTCAGGGTCGCCCAAAGCAATGAGATCAGCAATCGTCTTTGAGAGCCGATGAGGTGCCTCGTATAAAACCAGAGTGCGCCGTTCGCGGGTAATCTCCGTTAAACGTTGGCGTCGCTCCGCGCCCGCACGTGGAAGAAAGCCGTCAAAAGCAATTCGCGTTGTGGAAAAACCACTGATGATGGCCGCCATCACGAATGCTGCCGGTCCAGGGGTTGCGCTAACGAAAAATCCTGCTGCAATTGCTGCACGAGCGATGCGTTCGCCAGGGTCACTAATGCCTGGTGTGCCCGCGTCAGTAATGAGCGCCACGATGTGTCCATTGGCGAGTGCTTCCAGGACTTGGGAGGTCGCGTCGTGCTCGGTGTGTTCGTTGGCAACGATGAGGCGTTGTGGCTGTGCTCCAATGTGTTTCAGAAGTTTTCCGCTATGGCGCGTATCTTCACAGCACACGACCTGTGCAGCTCCGAGGACTGCTATTGAACGCGAAGTCATGTCTTGAAGATTGCCGATAGGTGTTGCAATCAACCAGAGCCCCGGAATGATCGTCTGAATATTGTCAGTCGACATGACGAACTTCCACGAGGTCCCCGATATTTAAATTCCAGCGTTCCAATGAACCTCTGGTGGCCTCAATCACGGTTGCGGCTTTCCACAAAGGCATTCCAATGCGCTTGGGTTTGATGTGTTGAATGTGTAGCACGACGCCTTGTTGGTCAAGGTATGCAATGTCAAGGGCATGAAGCACTCCGAATGTGTGTATCCATCGGCACGGCTGCAAAACTAATGCTTCATCAATGCTTTGCACGCCGATGAGACCGCGCCGCCGCGTCCTGCGGCTGCTGGCTAATTTTGCTGACGCAAGCACGCGCGCATCAGAAACTAGCCAAACCAACTCAAAATCGATGGGGGATTTTTTCCGCAGACCCATGAGCAACCAACTTGGCGTGACGGCGTCACACGTTAAAGCGTATCTCCACGGTATCGCCATCAAGAAACTCATACTCTTTTCCTTCGGCACGAATCTTGCCTTGTTCTTTGGCTTTGTTCCAAGAACCTATTTGCAGAAGTTCATCCCAATGAATGACCTCGGCACGAATGAATCCGCGTTGCAGATCTGAATGAATTTTGCCAGAGCATTCTGGGGCTTTTGCACCAGCATTGAAGGTCCAGGCTCTTGTTTCTTTGTCTCCTGTTGTAAAAAAAGTGCGCAACCCGAGGAGATGATAAGCGCTGCGCACCATGCGGGTGAGCGCGCCTTCACCGAGTCCGAGTGCTTCAAGCATTTCGGCACGGTCGGTGGGCTCAAGAAGTGCTGCTTCTGCCTCAATTTGCACGCTCATCCCTAAAACCTCCACATCACTGGCATAGGACGCACCTGTTGGTGCAATCTCGGCACGGACACGTGCTTCAAGTTCAGGGATACGGTCCAGTTCATTTTCGCCGACATTGATCACAGCGAGCACTCGACGATTGGTGAGCAAAAAATGTGGTGCAAGAATCTCGCGGTCGTCAGCGCTCATCTCGGAGCGGTAAATCGGAATGCCGCTATTTAAAATTTCGTGGGCCCGTTGCAATACACTGACTTCTTCGGCGACACTTTTGTCGACGCGTGCCGCTTTTTGCACCCGCTTGAGACGTGAATCGACAGTTTCTAAATCTGCAAGGGCCAGCTCTAGTTCGACGATGCGCAGATGTTCGAGTGGATCATTGGGACCCGTGACGTCGGAGTCAATGAAGGCCCGCAAAACCAAGACGATGGCATCTACTTCGCGAATATTGGCCAAGAACTTATTGCCAAGGCCTTCCCCTTTGCTCGCACCTTCAACTAGACCACCGATGTCAACTACCTGGACTGCTGCGTGAACGATTTTCTTTGTTTGTGACATCACCGCCAGTGCGTCGAGGCGCGAATCAGGCACTTTTGCGACTCCGATATTGGGGTCTTTGGTGGCAAAGGGGTACGGAGCAGCCAGGGCCCCACCACCCGTGAGGGCGTTGTATAAAGATGATTTACCTGCGTTGGGGAGTCCAACAAGTCCGAAGCGTTCCATGGGAAATAACAGGCTACCGTTGTGGCGGCAGCCCTCGGAATTGTTACTATGACGATAGTGTTAATTACCCCCAAACACCGAAAGCCAAGTTCATCCCGATGACATCCTTTGATCTAGATCTAACCAAATACAGCCTTGGATGGAATGACGATGTGGAGTATGCGTTTGTCCCAGAAAAGGGACTCAATGATCGCGTTGTTGAGCAAATTTCTTGGTGGAAAGGGGAGCCCGAATGGATGCGCAAAATGAGGTTGCGCAGTTTGCAGACTTTTGACCGCAAACCGATGGCTGAGTGGTTTGCCGTCAACATGCCCGATATTGATTTTCAGGATATCTATTACTATCTCAAGCCCGCGACAGGTCAAGTAGATGAATGGGATGACCTGCCCGAGCAAATGAAGGCGACCTACGAAAAACTAGGAATTCCTGAAGCCGAGCGCAAATATCTTGCGGGCGTCACGGCGCAGTATGAATCAGAGGTCGTGTTTCATCGCAATCGCGTAGAACTCGAAGAGCAGGGCATTTTGTTTTGTGACATGGACACAGCCTTGCGTGAATATCCAGAGTTGGTAAAGCAATATTTTGGAACGATTATTACTCCCGGTGACAATAAGTTTTCGGCTCTTAACACGTCAGTTTGGTCTGGTGGATCATTTGTATACGTACCACCAGGTGTTGAGTGTGAAATGCCTTTACAAGCATATTTCCGCATCAATAGTGAAAGTGCTGGACAGTTTGAGCGGACACTCATTATCGCCGACGAGGGCTCAAAAGTTCACTACATTGAAGGTTGCTCTGCACCTGTTTATACGAAGGACTCGCTGCATAGTGCTGTCGTTGAAATCGTGGTCAAGCCAAGTGCTCATGTGACATATACGACCATTCAAAACTGGTCACCAAACGTTTACAACTTGGTCACCAAGCGAGCTCGTGTAGAAACCGAGGGTCACATGGAATGGATCGACGGCAACATCGGATCCAAACTCACCATGAAATACCCCAGTGTCTATCTGATGGGACCAAAGGCAACTGGCGAAGTCTTGTCAGTCGCCTATGCGGGTGCCGCACAACACCAGGATGCCGGCGCAAAAATGGTGCACTGTGCTCCTGAGACATCATCCAAAATTGTGTCCAAGAGCATCAGCAAAGACGGTGGAATCACCACTTATCGCGGACTTGTCCGTGTCGAAGAGGGAGCCTATGGCTGCAAGAGTCATGTGCAGTGTGATGCGTTGATTCTTGATGAAGAGAGCGAAAGTCGCACACTTCCATACATGGAAGTCGGAGAACGTGACGCTCAGATCGGACACGAAGCGACAGTGTCAAAAATTGCGGATGAGCAACTGTTCTACCTGCAAAGTCGCGGACTTTCCCAAGAGCAAGCGATGGGGATGGTTGTCAATGGCTTCATCGAACCAGTCACGCGCACGCTTCCAATGGAATATGCCGTTGAGTGGAGTCGCTTGATTGAACTTCAAATGGAGGGCTCAGTCGGCTAGTCGGGTGTAAAATCTCGGCTATGGCAATGAGACTTGAGTGCAAACATTATGAAAGCAGGACCTATGCGGGCAACGAAGTCGTGCGTAAATGCAACCTTGACTTGGCTCCTGAAGCGCCTTGGCGCTGTCCCACGAATTGTGAGAAGTTTGAGAGAAGACTCATTGACGCAGGTTTCACGCGGGGGACAATCGTACCCACGCCAGCTCCTCACGAACCGCCCGGGCTTGATGATGGCACCGCGGCAGCAGTTCTTGAGGAGGCAGAAAACATCATCAACGCAATCGGACACAGCGTCCGCAGTGATATCGCAAAAGAACGCACAAAGCGTCGTTGGTGGCGACGAAACAAATAATACAACACGACTTTTTGTATTAAGGCAACTATGAGCACAACTCCCGTGTCTCTGCCGAGCGCCGAAGAAGAAATCTGGCGATACAGCCGTATCGCAGAACTAGATCTTGGCGCGTATTCAACTGGTTCGCTTCGAACAGAAACCATAGGAGCTGATGCACTTCGCCTTACTGAGGCCATCACTGGCATTGCATTGACTACTGATGTTGACGTTTTTGCTCGCCTCAACTCAGAACATGTCGCATCCCACCCGCAAAATGTGGTGTGCCTGCATATTCCAAGCGGAAAAGTTTTTGAGACGCCTATCGAAGTTGTGCATACTGTCCACGAGTCGGGTCTTATCGCGTTTCCACGTTTAGTTATTGATGCTGGGCAAGACAGCGAAGCAACCGTGATTGAACGCTTTATTTCAGCAGATGGCATTACAAGTGTGGTGTGTCCAGTTCTTGAAGTGCGCGCTGCTCAAAGTGCTCGCATCACTTATGTCGCAATCAATCAACTTGGCCTCGACACGTGGAAAATTGCCCATCAACAGTCTGTTGGATACCGTGATTCAAACACGCGACTTTTCACGGTTGCATTAGGCGGTGACTACGCCCGTGTTCGCACAGAAGCTCGACTCGTCGAACAGGGAGCGTCTACTCAGCAAGTAGCGCTTTATTTTGCCGGTGGCAGTCAAATGCATGACTTCAGAACACTGCAAGTACACGCTGCCCCCAAGACATCGAGTGACTTGTTGTTTAAAGGCGCTGTTCGAGATGTTGCTCGCAGTGTCTACACAGGGCTTATTCATATAAAAGATAATGGAAAAGGGTCACAGGCCTACCAAACGAATCGAAACCTGACATTAAGTGAAGGGGCATGGGCAGAAAGTGTTCCGAATCTTGAGATTGAAACAAATGATGTGAAATGCAGTCACGCCAGCACCGTCGGACCCATCGATGAAGACCAACGGTTTTATCTTGAAAGCCGTGGAGTTTCACCTTCGGTCGCAGAACGTCTCGTAGTTATGGGATTTTTTAATGAGGTCATCGATCGCTTGCCTTCGTTCACGGGTGTCGATGCTCTAAGGGCTGAGGTCGCTCGCAAACTTTTGGCAGAGCACATAGAGATTGGGCACTCATGAAATCAACAATTGTCTGTGCCCTGAATGAGATCCAACATGGGGCTGCGTTGCGTGTTGTAGTTGAAAACATGGCTGTTGCAGTCGTGCGTATTGACGATGATGTGTATGCAATCGCCGATACTTGTAGTCATGCCAAAGTGTCATTGAGCGATGGCGTTGTTTTATGTGACAAGAAAGAGATCGAATGCATCCGTCACGGAAGTGCTTTCAGTCTCGTGTCTGGCGAACCAAATACACTTCCAGCGACGCAACCAGTAGCCGTTTTCTCGGCACGAGTCGAAAATGGCAACGTTCTGATCGAAACTAGCAACTGACCATGAGCACACTCGAAATAAAAAATCTGCGAGCAT
>SXUP01000051.1 GCA_005790505.1 Actinomycetota bacterium | reverse complement strand
GGTGGTGCTGTCGTTCATAAAGTTGAATCACCGGCAGTGGTTATTGCGGCAACTGGGAGCGAAGTGTCGATTGCGCTTGAGTGTTCTGTCGTGCTAGCCCAAGACGGCATATCGGCTCAAGTCGTGTCGTTGCCGTCCTGGGATCGGCTCGAAAAACAATCTCAAGAATTTAAAGACAGCCTTTTTCCGCTTGGTGTCCCAGTCGTAAGCGTGGAGGCCGCCAGCACCTTTGGCTGGGCCCGTTGGGCTAACCGAAGCGTGGGTATTGACCGCTTTGGGGCAAGTGCACCTGGCTCAGAGGTACTTGACAAGCTAGGGATCAACGTGCCCAATGTGACTGATGTTGTCCGCAGTGTTTTGAAGCGGAACAAGTAATGCGCAGAACTATTGAGCACCAAAATGAGTGATCGTTTGCACCGTTTGTTTTCAGAGCAAGGGCAAAGTCCTTGGCTTGACAATTTGCAACGGGGTTACATTACGTCGGGGCACCTCAAGACAGTTCTGGACACAGGCATTCGGGGTCTGACTTCAAATCCAACAATATTTCAAAAAGCGATTCAAGGGTCCGCCGACTATGACGAACAATTTGCCAGTGCTACGGCTGCGGGATTATCTACGCAGGATGCTTATTGGGACTTGGTTACAAAAGACATTGACGGGGCACTAAACGTCTTCGAACCTCTTTATGAGACGAGTTCGGGTCTTGATGGGTTCGTCAGTGTTGAAGTAGACCCCTCTCTAGCCGACGATGGCGAAGCGACATTAGTGGCGGCCAAACACCTCCATCAACGTATTTCAAGACCAAACGTAATGATAAAAATACCTGCAACGAAGGCCGGTATTCCTGCAATTGAATCAATGATTGCTGATGGGTGCAATGTCAATGTGACCTTGATATTTAGTTTGGATCGTTATCAACAAGTAATGAACGCTTTTATTTCAGGATTAGAACGACGATGTGCCAAAAAATTGCCGATCTCAGGGATTGCCAGTGTGGCAAGTTTTTTTATCAGCCGAGTAGATACCGAAATAGATAATCGCTTAACGGCAATCGGGACCTCGGGAGCCCAATCGTTGTGTGGAACAGCGGCGATTTCACAGGCGCGCCTTGCTTATCAATTATTCGAGCACACTTTCAGTGGACCCAGATGGCAAAAACTTGCGCTTCAAGGTGCCGAAGTACAACGACCGCTTTGGGCGTCAACCTCCACCAAAAATCCTGTCTACCCTGACACGATGTACGTAGATGAATTGATCGGACCGCACACCGTCAATACACTCCCTGAAACCACTATTGCGGCCTTTTCCCAACGTGGGGAACTCAAGTGCAAAATCACGTCTGATCTTGAAGGTGCTCGTCAACGATGGCAGGCACTTGGTGCTTGCGGTGTTGATGTAAACGACGTGGCGCTCGTGCTGGAGCGCGAGGGGGTCTTGTCGTTTCAAAAGAGTTTCGACGATTTAATGGCGGCGCTATCTGCTAAGGCCTCGGCGCATAAAGGTTCATAAATAGTGACTTCAGTTCGCCATCCCCGAGACCAAAAACTGTTGGACAAATTGCTGGCAACTGTTAATCATCTAAATACGGCAGACATCACCACTCTTGATTTAAAAATCGCATCGTCGGCGTTGGATGAAATGGCCGAAGCCTTTGAGATGTTTGCCCCTTTTCGCGATAGCCCCAAAGTGACTATTTTTGGTTCTGCTCGCACCACTACCAGTGATCCGCTTTACGACCTCACTGCTCAGGTGGCAAAGGAAATGGCGTCCCACGGTTGGATGGTTGTTACCGGAGCGGGACCAGGAATCATGGAGGCTGGAATGCTCGGGGCGGGGCGACAGAACTCAATTGGCGTTTCTATTCGCCTGCCTTTTGAAACATCAGCTAACCCAATTATCGAAGGTGACGACAAGTACGTCAGCATGCGTTATTTCTTCACGCGCAAACTTATGTTGCTCAAGGAATCCAAAGCATTCCTCTGTCTGCCCGGGGGCTTTGGCACTCTCGACGAAATGTTTGAACTCTTGACGCTGATGCAGACGGGCAAGGGTGCCTTGGCTCCAACCGTATTACTAGATCTCCCCGGTGATCCCTTTTGGGAGGGAGTTTCTAGTTTTATTAACAGCGAACTCATTCCGCGCCGACTTGTCTCGGCGACTGATCTTGAGCTATTCCTCGTGACGAATAGCGTGGATAAAGCAGTTCAAGAAATAATTGGATTCTTTTCAAATTTTCATTCACTCAGGATGGTGCGAGATTCCTTAGTAATTCGACTACAGCGAGAACCATCAGAGGCCCAGATAAAACATCTCAACGAGCAGTTTTCTCATTTATGCAAGGGTGGCTCGATCAAGCGTATCGAGGCTCTCAAAGCAGAAGTCAGCGATGATGACTTCGTGCACCTTCCACGCATTTCCTTGACCTTTGGCGGACGAGAGTTCGGTGAACTACGCCGAATGATAAATGTATTGAACACTTTCTAAAAATAGATATTTAGTGATTATTGGGAAGACCACGCAGCAGATAAATCGCTTTTTCGACTGCTCGACGAGCCTGAGTGAGCTTCTTCTCCTGATCGGGGCGAGACAGATCATCGCCATCAAGGGCTTCGCGTAGCACTGCAATGGCACGCTCCGATAACCGATCCGAGATTGACTCAAGTTCACTGATTAGTTCATCGTTGTTCATAAAATGTCCTCCTTGCCCTCACCTCTTGCCTTTTATTTTGTCGGCAATCACCTCCAACCGCCACTCCAAAGGATAGTGTTTATGCCCGTGTCAAGGCCTGATGAACTTCATGAATGGATAAGTTTTGAAGATCCAGACGAGCATCGAACTTGGATGATTGATGCGACTTATTTTCGCTCGAACTACAAGTGTATTTACGGCGAGGGTTGCAAGGGTGTCCTCGATGACGACGGCACTGATCTCGCACAAGGTTGTTGCTCATACGGTGCCCATTTTGAAGGGAAAAAAGATTTTGCAACAGTTGTCAAGGCCAGTAAACGCCTTACAAAGAAGAATTGGCAAAACAAAGACAAGGCAAAGGTCAAAGGTTGGAGTACGACCGAAAAGGATGGCTCACTAATGACTCGCGTTGTAGACGGGGGTTGTATCTTCCACAACAAGCCTGGATTCAAAGGCGGAACAGGTTGTGCACTTCATATTGGCGCGATGCAAGCAGGAGAACGCCCAATGGACTGGAAACCAGATGTCTGTTGGCAAGTTCCAGTGCGCCTTGAAGAGCATGTTGAAGAAGATGGCCACATCTTGTCTGTTCTCAGGGAGTGGAAACGCCGGGACTGGGGTAACGGTGGCGCTGATTTTCATTGGTGGTGTACCGAATCTGCCGACGCATTTGTCGGAAGAGATCAGGCATACATCACCCTTCGAGATGAGATTACAGAACTAGTCGGCAAAAAAGTTTACCAACTAATCGTTGATCAGTTGTCTGCTCCTTATGGAGTTCCGCTACCACACCCAGCAGTTAGGAAGAAATAATCTTCCTGACTTAAAAAATAAACAACTATTTTTTAAAAGCACGTCGCCGATCTTCGAGGCCCAACAATCTTTTGCGAATACGGATTTTGCTTGGAGTCACCTCAACCAATTCATCATCGGCAATCCACTCAATTGCAGTTTCCAAGGTGTGAATGATTGGCGCTGCAAGTTTCACGCCATCATCATGGCTGTGGGTTCTGATGTTGTTTTTTTCTTTGGCCCGAACAGCGTTCACAACCATTTCTTCACCGCGGGCACCTTCACCAATGACCATTCCCTCGTAGACGTCAATTCCAGGATGCAAAAACAAAGCGCCTCGTTGCTGCAAGTTATCCAGCGCATAAGCCGTTGTTGCGCCCATGCGATCGGAGATCATCGCACCTCCGGCTCGATGCGGCAACTCGCCAGCCCATGGAGTCCAACCTGCACGACGCTGATGCAACAAAGCCGTCCCGCGGGTAGCCGCCATCAACATCAAACGAAAGCCGATCAGACCCCTTGAAGTCGCCTCAAAAGAAACAATGCTTCGTCCCGTATCGCCAGGACGGAGATCGGTCACCTTGCCCTTGCGCGGAGCCAAGGCCTGAGTGACGGTGCCGACATGCTCGTCTGGAACGTCAACGGTTCCCTCCTCAAGTGGCTCATGACGCTTGCCTGAGATTTCCTTTGTAACGACCTCTGGACGACTGACCTGCAACTCAAAACCCTCTCTGCGCATGTTTTCAATGAGAACTGCTAGCTGCAATTCTCCCCTTCCCGCAACTGTCATTACATCAGCAGATTCGGTATCGGCAATTTTGATTGAAACATTGCCCAGAATCTCCCGTTGCAAGCGTTCGCGTAGATGGCGGCTTGTCAGATATTTGCCCTCACGACCTGCATAGGGCGACGTATTGACTCCAAAGCTCATGCGCAATACAGGTTCATCGACCTCGAGGCGACCCAATGGCTCTGTCACATCCAAGGCTGCAACTGTGTCGCCCACTTCAACCTCGGGAATTCCAGCGAGAACGAACAAATCACCCGCAACGACCTCGTTGACCTCTCTACGCTCGATTCCGTCGAACACCATCAACTGTGCGATCCGACGGCGAAGAGGTGCCTTTTCCGCACTTGAATCTTTGCCCCACAAAGCAACCATTTCACCCTTTTTTAATTTGCCGGCGTGGACCCGACCAATTGCCAGCCGTCCAACATAATCGGAGGCGTCAAGGTTTGTAACGAGCGCGCGAGTTTGAGCATTCGCATCATCTTTGGGCTCAGGTACCGTGGCCACGATGGCATCCAGGAGCGTCGACAAATCAGCGTTGGCGTCAGGCATTCCAACGCCGAGCATGCTGCGACCCTCGCGTGCAACTGCAGAAATAACTGGAAACGAAAGATGGTCGTCATGTGTTGCTAGATCGAGAAATAGTTGTTCGACTTCTACCAATACTTCTTCAGTCCTTGCATCTTGACGATCTACTTTGTTTAGAACCAAAATAATCGGTAAGCCCATTTGCAACGCTTTTGACAATACGTAACGAGTTTGAGGCAACGGACCCTCGGCTGCATCAACAAGCAAGACAACGCCGTCAACCAGAGCGAGAGCTCGCTCTACTTCGCCACCAAAGTCAGCATGCCCAGGAGTATCAACCAAATTAATTTTGGTACCCTTGTAGTTAATCGAGGCCGCCTTTGCCAAAATGGTGATCCCCCGCTCACGCTCTTGATCATCTGAGTCCATCACTCGATCAATGAGTTGCATGTGAGCTGCAAAAGTGCCAGTCGAACGGAGCAATGTGTCCACGAGCGTTGTCTTTCCATGATCGACATGGGCAACGAGGGCAACGTTTCGAATCGGCATCATGGGGACTTTCTGGGAGCGTGGCTCCGCAGCTATTCGGAGTCTTCTTCTGCTACTTCATCTTCTTCATCATCAAAGCGAACCCCATAGCGCTCTGCGATTTCGGCATATTCGTCATCTTGTGAGCGCGAAGAAGGTCGCGCAGTCGATCCCAATCCGAGATCAGCGGCACTAGGTCCAGCCTGTTTCAATTTGCGGGCTTCTTCAAACCGACGGTGGCGACCTTTTTTCACGGTCGAACTCCAAACACTGTGGGCACCAAGTGCCATTTACCAACTGGATTACTTTATCGCTAAACAAGGGCAAATTAG
>SXUP01000050.1 GCA_005790505.1 Actinomycetota bacterium | reverse complement strand
CTTAATCCGGCAACAACGATGACTGAAGTGACAGCAAAAGCAAGTCCGCGCTGTCGAGTCAAGACCCCCCACCGAGTGCGGAATCTAATGGGTGATTCGATGAAATGAAATGACATCGCAGAACAAGCAAGCGTGACAAGAAGTTGTGCAACGCGAAGCGGCACGCCGTTTAAAGATGTACGCGAGTCTGAAATAGCAATCTGTACTGGCCAGTGCCACAAATACAATCCGTATGAAATTCGGCCAATGTAGCGCAACCCTCTTGACGCAAGAAGTCGATACAGAATGCCATGTGTGGTGCGAGTAGATGCAAGAACGCCGACGCCCGCAATCAGTGAAAAAGCCAAAAATCCGCCATGGTAGAGAAGTGATTCTTGATCATCGACGAATAAAAATGCCACCCCAATCGCAATCGCAGCAGCGGTCAGTACTTGTGAGGCAACAGTTGGCGACCATGCCTTGGGGTGGCGAACCGCTAACACCGCGAGGCCTGCACCGACGAGTAACTGTGCAGCACGTGTGTCGGTTCCGTAATACGACCGAGATGGGTCTGCTTGTGAATACAACACAGACATCAAAACCGTTGATGCCGCTCCGGCCATTACGCAAAACGCCAGTAACCCACGCTCGCCGAGTTTTGTTTTACGCAGAATCAGCCAAACAATGAGCGGCCACACCACGTAAAACTGCTCTTCAATCGCGAGTGACCAAGCGTGCCGCAGAGGTGAGGCTTCGCTAAAGAAGTCAAAATATGATTGACCAGAGGCGATGAAGCGCCAGTTAGCGACATACCCGAGGGTGGCCATGAGATCCATTCGCAACGAGCGCAGTTGAATCGCTTCTACTTGAGACCAAGACCAGATTGAGACTGTCGCCAATAACAGCAGCGATGCCGGCATGAGTCGCCGAAATCGGCGCACCCAGAAGGTCTTGAAGTTGATGTTGTCTGTGTTGCGGTGCTCATTCACGAGCAGCGACGTAATCAAAAAACCAGACAGAACAAAAAACAAATCAACGCCCAAGAACCCTCCAACCAGATGGAGCATGTCGTAGTGGTATCCGATGACAGCAAGTACGGCTACGCCTCGCAAACCATCAAGAGCAGGGATGTGTTGGGTCTTCACGAGAGCGGGTGACGGGAATCGAACCCGCGTTCTCAGCTTGGGAAGCTGATGTTCTGCCTCTGAACTACACCCGCATATTTCTGTGCCTTAGATTATCAGCCTGGCGTTGGCTAGGGTTTTGACGTGATCTTGTCCGACCGAAGCATTCGTGAGCAACTCAAGTCAGGGCGAATCATCATTGATCCCTATGACGAGTCCTGTATTCAGCCGTCATCTATTGATGTCAAGGTCAGCAATTTATTCAGGGTCTTTCGCAATCACACGGCCAGTGTGATTGATGTAAAAAGAGATATGACGTCAATGACCGAGTTAGTCGAAATTCTTGACGGTGATTCATTTATGTTGCACCCCGGCGAATTTGCGCTTGGAAGTACGCTTGAGCGAATTGTTGTGCCAGACGATCTGGTTGCGCGAGTTGAAGGCAAAAGCTCACTTGGTCGACTCGGACTACTAATCCACTCAACGGCTGGCTTTATTGACGCTGGGTTTGATGGCCATATCACCCTTGAATTATCTAATGTTGCAAATCTGCCCATCACTCTGTATCCCAATATGAAAATTGGACAGGTGAGTTTTATGATGATGACCACACCTGCCGACCAGCCGTATGGCAAAGGTGCAAGAGGCTCAAAATATCAAGGGCAACGAGGTCCGACACCAAGTCGGTATTTCGAAAATTTTCAGTAATTATTTATTCGCCAGCAGTCATGACTGGTGTTTGTTGCTCACGAAATAGTCGCTCACCATTTTCAAGCGCATCCAAAACATGGATGGCAATATCGGCGACCTTTACTTCGCTCTCTTCTTTACCTGCGGCCTTCACCCCATCATCCATCATGATGTAACAGAAAGGACACGCTGTAGCAACACGCGTTGCGCCAGTACCGACGGCTTCTTTTGCGCGCTCATCATTGACTTTGGTGCCAACATTTTCTTCCATCCACATCCGCGCGCCCCCCGCTCCACAGCACATTCCTGTTGTGCCATTGCGGGGCATCTCGATAATTTGCAGACCCTTGATTGAGCCAACCACTCGTCGGGGAGCGATGTAGATGTCATTGTGGCGACCCAGGTAGCACGAGTCGTGATATGTGATGCGATCGTCCAGAGTGGCATTGCGCATATCCAACTGTCCACTCTCAATGAGTTGTTCCAACAATTGACTGTGATGGATGACTTCGTATTTGCCACCAAGCTGGGGGTATTCATTAGCCAATGTATTGAAGCAATGAGGGCACTGGGTAATGATTTTGCGAACACCCATGCCATTAAGCATCTCGACATTTGGCATTGCCAACATTTGAAAAAGGTATTCATTGCCGCTGCGACGCGCACTGTCACCGGTGCACATTTCGCTCGGGCCAAGAATTGCCACATCAATGCCGGCACGCTTCAGTAGTTTTGCCATTGACTGGGTTACTTTTTTATTCTTGTCATCAAAACTTCCGGCACAACCCACCCAATAGAGGTACTCGTGGCTGAACGGGGAACCCGGGTCGATGATGTCGACATCAAGGTCTTTGGCCCAGTCGGCGCGCTCTCCCTGGTTCATTCCCCAAGGATTTCCTTGGTTCTCCATTGCTCTAAACGCATTGCCGAGTTCTGCCGGGAAGTCACTTTCCATCAGTGTCAGGTAGCGACGCATGTCCAAAATCTTGTCCAGAATCTCAATATTTACAGGACAGATTTCGTCACATGCTTTGCAACTAGTACAGGCCCAAACTTCTTCAGAGGTAATGCGCTCAAAGACCGAGTTTGAGCCAATAGTGATTTCTTTGTCGGCCCCAATGGGCGGAGCCACACTGCCCCCAGGTGCGTGGGCCGCCGTGGCCGCCATTACTTCCCCGACTTTGAGAACAATTTCGCGCGGATCAAGTGATTTTCCGGTCGCATGTGCAGGGCACACGCTGGTGCACCGACCACACATGGTGCAGGCATCCGTGTCTAAAAGTTGCTTCCATGTGAAATCCTCAACCACTGATGCACCAAAAGTTTCAAGTGTCGTCTCGGTGAGATTAGGCATGGCCTTCATCGCACCTTTTGGACGATCCCGATCTTTGAGATACATGTTGAGTGGTGACGTAAAGATGTGTCGCAACATCGTGATTGGCAGGAGAGCAAGGAACACGATGAACGAAATCACGTGTGAGATCCACATCACCTGATGCCAAAACTGCAGACTTGAAACAGACGCATCATTGACGAGTTGGGAGAGTGGATATCCGATGAAGCTCCATTTTTCGTAGGAGAGATCTATTCCACTGGCTTGCTGAGAAGCCATGCGGAACATCTCTGAGGTGAAACCCGTGACCCCAATTATCAGGAGTGTTGCCAAGATGATTGCGTGTTCTGGCTTTGATTTAATACGAATGCGATATGGGCGTTGTACATAGCGACGCAGAATTGCCCACATCACGCCAACAACAAACACGACACCAGCCATGTCGCCGATAAATACATACCCCTGATACACGCCCCCATGCAAGAACTTGAGGCTCGTCGGCATTTGATGATCAATCTCGAGAACAGTGGTAACCCCGAGCAGGACCAAGAACCCGAAGTACATCATTGAGTGCATGAGTCCTGCTGCGCTGTCGCGAAGAAGCGTGCGCATATAAACGCCAGCGCGATAATCCGCTAGACGCTTCTTGGCATTTTTAGGCGTTGTTCGTCGTCGATCAGGAGCACCGCGTTCCCAGTTGCGCATTCGGTCAGCAAATCGAAATGAACCCCATATCAACATCACGGGGATGATCGTGTAGAAAGCAATCTGTAACGGACCAGGAATCCCGACGAAAACTTCACGAGTTCTTTCGGACGTGCCGTGCCATTTTGTCAACTGCGGAAGGATCCCCGACATCAAAGTAAAAACACCGATGCCGATGCCGAGCGCGATCGAGAGTTGATGTGGACGCAAGCGCTTAGGTGCGATTGAATCTGTGGTATCCGAAGAGGTGCTCATGGCACAGAGACGCTAGTCGGACTACGCGTCAGCCGAAGTGGGCGCGGTCAAGTTCGCGAATACGACCAGCCAATGCGGACAGCAACTTGTGCGATAGTGCAGGAACTTTTTCTAAAACCCCGTATAAATTGCGTTGACTAATCACCAACATCTGGCAATCTGACTCGGCAATAACGCTTGCCGTGCGTGGACCGTGGTCGAGTAAAGAAAGTTCCCCCACGATTGCTCCAGCACCCACAGTCGCAATTTTTTTACCGTTGCGACGCACAATCGCAGTGCCTGACAAAATCACGAATGCTTCACGACCCGTCTGACCTTGATCGATGACCAGCGTGCCGGCTTTGACTGTCACTTCGTCGGCGGCTTTTGCGATGCGCTCGAGGTCCTTTCCGGAGCAAGAAGCAAAAAGTGAAATGTTTCGAAGATGATTTAAAGACGCTTTCATTGAAGTCATGCCCAAAGTGTACGACAGTTTGGACCCCTGTATTGCAGTAGGCAGTGTTACTTTTGACTCCCTAGGGATGACGAGTTGCCTGCTGGGCGACGGCCTCAACGGCGGCGGCGATAGCCACTTCGTCGCCTAGATACCTGGCCGATTCAACGCTTAGATCATCTTGAAATTTAAACAAACGCGGTACGCCTGTTGGGATGTTGACCTGTGAAATTGCGGTCTCCGATACATTTTCCAAGAACATCACCAGCGCCCGCAGTGAGTTGCCGTGTGCTGTCAACAACACAGTTTTCCCTTCCCGTAATTGAGGAAGTACCTCGTTTTGAAAGTAGGGAATAACTCTGGCCACAACATCCCCGAGACATTCTGAGGCCGGCAGATCAGAGGGCAACACATGTCGATAGCGCTGGTCGTTGACGGGATGTTCGGGACTCTGACGGTCAACTGGGGGTGGCGCAACATCAAAACTGCGCCTCCAGATCTGAGTCTGTGTCGCCCCATGCTGATCGCTGGTGGCTTTTTTATCAAGTCCCTGCAGGGCGCCATAGTGCCTTTCATTAAGTTTCCAAGAGCGCTGAACGGGCAACCACACCTGCCCCATCGCTGAAAGGGCGAGATGTTGGGTCACCACTGCTCGCGTCAAAACCGAGGTGTGGGACGTGTCAAAAATTAGGCCTGATTGAGCCATCGTGACTCCGGCAGCAGTGGCCTCGGCTTCCCCCTTGGCGGTGAGAGGTACATCGTGCCAACCCGTAAACAGGTTGCTTTCATTCCAAGTGCTCTGGCCGTGGCGCAATATGACAAGGTTTCCGAGCACGTTCCCATCGTAGAACCCGCTGGTCTCAACTTGTTTAATCATTTTGCTCACTGTGAAATAGGCTTTTCCCAAATCCTGAGTCAAGTACACTCAAGTTTCCTGCCATTTGGGTTGCCATCTTGTGAAATGCCCCATAGCCTCGGGGCACGAGAACACCCCCGTTTCTCGTTTTAGAAGGAGAATATGCATGAGCAAGGCAGTCGGAATTGACCTCGGAACCACCAACTCAGTTGTTTCCGTATTTGAAGCAGGTGACGCCGTCGTCATCCCAAACTCTGAGGGGTCCCGAACCACGCCATCTGTTGTGGCCTTTTCTAAATCCGGAGAAGTGTTAGTCGGTGAAGTCGCCAAGCGTCAGGCAATCACCAATCCAGATCGGACTTTTCGCAGTATCAAGCGCCACATGGGCAAAGACTGGAAGTCACCTGACATTGACGGCAAGACCTATACCGCGCAAGAAATCAGTGCGCGCACTCTGATGAAACTAAAACGTGATGCCGAAGCTTATTTAGGAACAACTGTCACTCAGGCGGTAATCACTGTGCCGGCATATTTTGGCGACGCCCAGCGCACAGCCACCAAGGAAGCCGGAACAATTGCAGGTCTTGAAGTCCTGCGAATCATCAACGAGCCAACGGCAGCAGCGCTCGCTTATGGTCTAGAGAAGGGTGCTGAAGATGAAACTGTTTTGGTATTCGACCTCGGCGGCGGAACATTTGATGTCAGTGTGCTCGAAATCGGTGATGGTGTTTTTGAAGTAAAGAGCACCCACGGCGACACCGAACTTGGTGGCGATGATTGGGATCAGCGAATTATTGACTGGTTGGTACAGCAATTCAAATCAGCGCATGGTGTTGATTTGAGCATGGACCGTATGGCGACACAGCGTCTTAAAGAAGCGGCTGAAAAAGCAAAGATTGAATTGTCTCAAGTGGCACAGACGCAAATCAACTTGCCGTTCATCACTGCAAATGCCGACGGGCCATTGCATCTTGACGAGTCACTAAGTCGGGCAAAGTTTCAAGAAATGACAGCCGACCTTATTGAGCGTTGCCGTGTCGCATTCGAACAAGCACTCAAAGATGCCGGTGTCACGAAGGGACAACTAAATCACGTGATTTTGGTAGGTGGCTCCACGCGGATGCCAGCTGCTCAAGAATTAGTTTTCAACATCACCGGTAAAGAGCCAAACAAATCAGTCAATCCAGACGAAGTCGTTGCTATTGGGGCTGCAGTTCAGGCTGGGGTGCTCAAGGGTGATGTCAAAGATGTGTTGCTACTTGATGTCACACCGTTATCACTCGGTATTGAAACTAAGGGTGGCGTAATGACAAGACTGATCGAGCGCAACACCACGATTCCAACGCGTCGTACTGAGACGTTTACAACAGCAGATGACAACCAGCCTTCAGTGGAGATCCATGTCTTGCAGGGCGAACGTGAAATGGCAAGTTACAACAAAACGCTTGGCAAGTTTCAACTTGTTGATCTTCCGCCAGCTCAGCGCGGAACGCCCCAAATTGAGGTCACTTTTGACATTGACGCCAATGGCATTGTGCACGTGTCTGCAAAGGATCGGGCCACGAGTAAAGAACAATCAATGACTATTACGGGGCAGTCATCTTATGACAAAGATGAAATCGCCAAGATGGTAAAAGATGCTGAGGTTCATGCCGAAGAAGACCGCGCTCGCCGTGCTGAAGCAGATGTTCGCAACAATGCAGACTCACTTGTGTATCAAACCGAAAAGGTCCTGCGTGAGCAAGGTGACAAAGTAACTGAAGAAGAAAAATCTGCAGTAGAGGGACCACTAGCCGCTCTCAAGGAGGCTTTGGCGGGCAATGACATTGAGGTGATGAAGTCAGCAACCGAGTCACTGATCGCAGTAAGTCAGGCATTCAGTCAAAAGCTATATGAAGCAGCCGCACGAGACAACAATGCGACCGGAACATCAGCCTCTGGCTCAGGAGTCAACGACGATGACATTGTTGACGCCGAGATTGTTGACGAGCAATAGGGAATCCCCGATGGACGCAGAATTAGTCAACGACCCGGAGTCAGACAACCCAGAAATCACGCCTGATGTCATGGATGATGTCAGCGCCGAAACTCAAAATGAAATCCTGAGTGAAGTGGTTGTTGATGAAATAGAAGTACTGCTGGCTGAGCGTGATGAGTTTAAGGACATAGCCTTGCGGTTGCAGGCCGACTTTGATAACTATCGCAAGCGTGTCACAGCAACCCAAAGTGACGACATTGATCGTGCGACTGGTCGTTTAGTAGAGGCATTGCTGCCAGTTCTAGATGCCTGTGAGGCCGCGTTTGCCCACGGCACCGTTGGCGTAGAACCTGTCTGGTCGGCGCTGATTGGTTGCTTACAAAAACAAGGATTGGTTGCTCTTGATCCGCTCAATAAACCATTCGAACCAGAGAGTTCCGAAGCAGTTCTGCATGAAGAGGGCGACGGAGGTGACTCTGTAGTGACAGAGGTTTTGCGCACCGGGTACCAATGGAAGGGTCGTGTCTTGCGAGCCGCCATGGTGAAGGTGAAAGGCTAGTCACAATGGCCCCGCAGCGAGAGTGGTTCGAAAAGGACTACTACGCCGTGCTCGGTGTGGCACAAGATGCGTCAGCCAAAGACATCACCAAGTCGTATCGGCGTTTGGCACGCCAACATCATCCCGACGCAAATGTTGGGAACGAAAAATCTGAAGAACTGTTCAAGGAAATCTCGGCTGCTTATGACGTGCTCGGAGATGAAAAAAAACGCATCGAATACGATGAAGTTCGCCGTCAGGGGCCAGGCGGTGGCTTTGGTGGTTCAGGCGCAAGCCCTTTTAACTTTGATATGGGTGATGGTCTTGGCGACGCCATTGGTCAGATGTTTGGTCGAAGTAGACGTGGTGGCAGAACTTCTGGTCCACAACGGGGTGCTGACATAGAAGCATCTCTGACGCTTGACTTTGTTGACGCAGTCCAAGGAATAACCACCACTCTGCATCTCACAGCAGACGCGGTGTGCTCAACATGCGCAGGAAGTGGCGCGCGCGCCGGAACAATGCCCAAAGCATGTAATCAATGTGGCGGACGTGGATCAGTTGACGACAACCAGGGTTTTTTCTCTTTTTCGTCACCATGTCCAAGTTGCCGTGGTCGCGGATCCGTAATTGAATATCCGTGCGCAACATGTCGTGGCACAGCAATAGAGCACAGACCACGAGAAGTTAACTTGCGCATACCTGCAGGCGTAAGCGATGGTCAGCGCATCCGCCTGAAAGGACGCGGTGCCCCTGGTCGCAATAGCGGTCCGGCAGGTGATTTGTATGTGGAGTGCCATGTCACTGCGCACCCGCTTTTTGGACGCGAAGGTCTAAATCTCACGGCACATGTTCGGGTGTCGTACACCGAGGCAGTGCTCGGAGCAACAGTGCCAGTGTCAACCCTTGATGGTCTAGCAGTGTCGCTAAAACTCAAATCTGGAACAACGTCGGGGTCACGTCATCGTGTCAAGGGGCGCGGAATCGTTACTGAAAAAAAGACTGGCGACCTTATTGTCACCGTCGATGTAGTTGTGCCGACAGATCTATCCGATGAAGAACGATCCGCCGTAGAAGCGCTGCATGCAGTGTTGCGTTCTCCACGACAACCAACTGAAAGTGCAGGAATATAATGAGGACTGAGTTGCAAGCCGTCTATGTAATATCTGTTGCCGCTGAATTGGCGGGAATGCATCCGCAGACACTCCGCATCTATGAGCGTCGCGGTCTTTTACAACCAGCACGAACAATAGGTGGTAACCGTCGCTACAGCGAGGCCGATATCAACAGACTCCATCGCATCGCCGAACTGGCATCACATGGTATGAATCTCGAAGGAATTCGACATGTGATGTCACTAGAGGACGAAGTCGTCAAACTTCGTGGCGAAATTCAGGAACTACGTCGCCTTGCCAACGATGCAGTGACAGACGCCGAGCGGCGCACTCGCCGAGATTTGGTTCCGATCAGTCAGGCGCTCTCTTTGTTCAGTCGAGGACCAAGTGTTTTTGGTGACAAGTAATCGAATCAGTGCAAACTTATGACCATCAACCCTAAAAAATGGACAACACGAACCCAGGAAGCGGTGACAGCAGCCGTAGGGCTTGCAAAATCTGCTGGCAACCCAGAGGTTGTGCCAGACCACCTCTTGCGATGCTTACTTGACCAACAAGACACTGTCGTGCCAGCGGTACTACAAAAACTTGGTATCGCTGTGGGCATGATGCGTGACAAGTCAGATGTTGCGATTGGCAAGTTAGTACGCACTCAAGGTGGGGATGAACCCCGGATGAGTGGCGAACTCGTCAATGTTTTTGCCAACGCTGAATCGGCACGCAAGGATCTCCACGACGATTTTTTAAGCGTAGAACATTTGCTGTTGGCGATGAACAGTCGTCTCAATATGGGAAGCGAAGAAACACTTGAAGCACTGCGCGATGTTCGAGGCTCACACAGGGTTACGTCTCAAGATCCTGAATCACAATTTGAAGCGCTAAAAAAGTACAGTACGGATCTCACGGAACGTGCTCGGGCTGGCAAAATCGATCCAGTCATCGGTCGTGATGAAGAAATTCGCCGGGTTATTCAAGTTCTCTCAAGGCGCACAAAAAACAACCCCGTGCTAATCGGGGAGCCAGGCGTTGGCAAGACCGCAATAGTTGAGGGTCTTGCTCGCCGAATTGCCGATGGTGATGTTCCAGAAGGACTCAAAGACAAAAAGTTGGTTTCAATTGATTTGGCCTCACTTGTGGCAGGCGCAAAGTATCGGGGTGAGTTTGAAGAACGCCTCAAGGCGGTACTCAAAGAAATCACCGATGCGCAGGGACAAGTCATTACCTTTATCGACGAGATTCACACTCTTGTAGGAGCTGGCGGCGCTGAAGGAGCAATGGACGCAGGCAACATGATCAAACCAATGTTGGCACGCGGAGAACTCCGCATGGTCGGAGCAACCACGCTTGACGAGTACCGTAAATATGTTGAAAAAGATGCAGCATTAGAGCGTCGCTTTCAGCAGGTGTATGTCCCAGAACCATCGGTCGAAGACACGATTGCGATTCTGCGTGGCTTGAAAGAAAGATATGAAGTGCATCACGGAGTACGCATTCAAGACAGTGCTCTTGTGAGCGCAACAATACTGTCGCATCGCTATTTGACGAGCCGCTTCTTGCCCGACAAGGCCATTGACCTTATGGATGAGGCAGCAAGTAAATTACGCATTGAAATTGATTCCCTGCCAACTGAGATAGATGTCATTGCGCGACGTATTTTGCAATTGGAAATTGAGCAGGTTGCTCTGCAAAAAGAAACAGATGTTGCCTCCAAAGAACGCCTTGTAACCCTGCAAGATGAACTTGAACTTTTGGGTTCTCAAGTCTTAGTAATGAAACAACATTGGGAAGGTGAGCGTCAGGCGATTGGTGCAATTCGTGCCCTCAAAGAAGAACTTGAGTCGTTGCGCAGTACTGCTGAGCGCGAAAATGATTTGGCCAAGGCCGCTGAAATTCAATATGGCAGAATTCCTGAGATTGAGCGGCGGATCACTGAAGCGACAACACATCTTGACCAATTGCAGTCAACACAACGAATGCTCAAAGAAGAAGTAGACGCAGAAGATATTGCTGAGGTCGTTTCAAAATGGACAGGAGTGCCACTGAGTCGATTGATGGAAGGCGAGATGCACAAACTTGTTCAACTTGAATCAGCGCTGCATTCGCGTGTGATTGGCCAGGATCAAGCAGTTGCTGCGGTGGCCAATGCTATTCGACGCAGTCGTGCAGGTTTGTCTGACCCCAACCGACCAATCGGTTCGTTTATGTTTCTTGGCCCGACAGGTGTGGGCAAAACAGAACTTGCAAGGGCGCTTGCTGAGAATCTATTTGATGACGAAAAAGCGATGGTTCGCATTGATATGGCTGAGTACATGGAGAAGTTTTCGGTGAGTCGGTTAATTGGCGCTCCTCCCGGATACGTGGGCTATGAAGAAGGTGGCCAACTTACTGAAGCGGTCCGTCGCCGTCCCTACAGCGTGCTCCTGCTTGACGAAATTGAAAAAGGACATCCGGATGTCTTTAACGTATTGCTTCAGGTGCTTGACGAGGGTCGCCTCACAGATGGTCAAGGCAGAACCGTGGACTTTACAAATGTCGTAATGATTATGACGAGCAATCTTGTTGGCGAACCAAGTGATTATTTTCGACCAGAGTTTGTCAATCGCATCGACGAGATAGTGCGATTCCGCCCGCTCACCGCTCAAGATCTCGGGGCAATTGTAGAAATTCAGTTGCAGCATCTTGTTGAGCGCATGGCGGATCGGCGCATTTCACTGCGGATTACCCCTGCCGCACGAGTCGCGTTGGCAGTTAAAAGTTTTGATACGAACTTTGGTGCGCGACCACTGAAGCGTTTGATTCAAAGTGAAATCGCCAATCGTGTCGCAGTGCTGATCTTGGAGGGAAAAGTGGGTGAAGACGGCGCAATTTTGGTTGACATAGTAGATGACGTGCTGAGTGTTGTCGCACAAAACGGCGTGTCGGAAAACTGACTTGTTACCTAGTCGGTGAATCTGAGTCGAATTGCGTTCCCGTGAGCTGTGAAACCTTCATGGTCAGAAAGTGCCAATACAGTAGATGACATTCGTCTAAGTGCTCGATTGTCTGCTTGAGCAATCGCTGTGCGTTTTAAAAATGCATCAACGGTTATCCCGCTTGAGACTTGGGCAAACCCGCTAGTAGGCAGAGACGCGGGACATCCAATTACAAAGTTTGCCGCGCTAAATGGAGTGTTTTGTCCAATTAAAATTTCACCGACATGGACAAGTGCGTCCACGAGTCGATCTTGCTCTTTTTCATCTACGGCAATTTGCAGGTGTTCCGGCGCATAGCGATTTGCTACGTCTGCGGCCATGACAAGTGAATCCACAAGAATTGCTCCACCGTTATTGCCCAGGGATGCTCGTGCGGCTTCTGCACGGGCTGGTGGCAGTTGCGCCATCTGAATCGTGAGTTGTTCATCAACAGCCTCTATCAGCTCGGCTGATGGTGTGAGCAACACAACAGATGAGTCGGTCCCGTGTTCTGCCTCAATTAGCAGGTCAGCTGCAACACGAATGGAGTCAGCGGTGTGGTCTGCAATCACGACGCTTTCGGTTGGTCCTAGCAACATCATGGTGGCTAACCCATAACGTTGCATCTCAACTTGAGCGCAAGTAACGGCAGGGCTGCCTGGCCCAACGACTTTGCGAACTTGGGGAATGGTTTGCGTTCCAAACCCCAAAGCCGCAATTCCGGCTGGGCCATTGACTCGAAATACATTTCGAATCCCCAGTAGACGACACACGACCAAGACTGCTGGGTCGACACGACCACCAGTATTTGGGATGGGCGGAACAACAAGGGCAAGTTCTGGCACTCCTGCGACAACTGCAGGTACGCCAAGTTGATACGCCACGCTCGGGTAACTGGCTTTGCCACTGGGAACGAATAATCCTGCACTAGAAATGGCAGAAATTTTTTCTCCAACGTGAAGCCCTGGCTCAATTTCAATGCTCCAATTGGTCGCGCGCTCTAAAAGATGCTCATTGAATGCTTGTAGGTGGGAGATTGCATCTTGCAAGGCAATGTGCAGTGACTCGTCTACGTGAGCTGAGTCAAGATCGTCATCCGACAGTCGCAACTGGTCTGGAGTAAGTGCGACCGCATCAAATCTTTGCAAGGCATCGCATAAGGCGTCGTCACCACGAAGGCGGACATCCTCTATAAGTTCACATATCGAAGACCTCAACTGCGGATTGAAAATTTCATCGAGCCCACGACTACACAGAGCGGTTCGTTGGATCTCGCTCATGGCGGTCCACACTTGGCGACGAAGTACCTGTGGCATAGCAGCGAAACTATCGTGTCGCGAGCCATTTCAGGAGATCATTAAATTAAGGACGTGGTGAATCGGCCCCGAGGCACTAGGCTTCTATTACGTCCCGTTAGTAGGAGCGTTTCATGCCAGTCACCGTTGTAGTAGGTACCCAGTGGGGTGATGAGGGCAAGGCCAAAGTAATAGATCTTTTGGCGGCTGAGCATGCGTATGTGGTGAGATACCAAGGCGGGCACAATGCGGGTCACACGGTTGTTGTGGGTGACGAACGGTATGCGCTTCAACTCATCCCCAGTGGCGTTTTGTATTCGACCGTGATTCCAGTTATCGGCAATGGTGTTGTCGTTGATCTACCGACATTGTTCAAAGAAATTGACACCCTTGAAGGCCGTGGTGTGTCGTGTGAGCGTCTCAAAGTTTCAAGCCGAGCGCAATTAATTTTTCCGTGGCATCAAGCACTTGACGCAGTTTTTGAAAATTCACTTGGCGGCGGCAAAATTGGAACAACACTCAAAGGTATTGGTCCTGCATACGCCGACAAGGCACGACGCGTAGGTATTCGAGTCGGAGACATCCTTGATGCCCAAGCATTTCGCAGTGCAGTGCGTACGCGTGCGCTTGATGCAGATCGCGAAATAATGTCACTTGGCGGAATAAGTCTTGACGTTGAAGAAATTGTTGAGCGATTCTCTGTTCTGGCAGAACGTCTAATCCCGTACGTTGCCGACACGGTCAACTTATTACACGATGCCAAAGACCGCGGTGAAGGCATCTTGCTCGAGGGTGCGCAGGCAACTTTTTTGGATGTCGATCACGGAACATATCCATTTGTTACGTCATCAAATCCAACTTCGGGTGGTGCAAGTGTTGGTACTGGACTTGGACCACGTGACATCGGCAGGGTCGTTGGAATTGCCAAGGCCTACACCACTCGCGTTGGCTCTGGTCCGTTTCCAACTGAACTTGGCGGAGAACTTGGTGAAGCACTTGTTGATATTGGTCATGAATACGGAACAGTGACGGGACGCCGCCGCCGCGTGGGGTGGCTTGACATGGTGATGCTCAAACATGCTGTTCGTTTGAACTCGCTCACCGACATTGCGCTCACCAAGCTTGATGTACTTGACACATTTGATGAAGTAAAAGTGTGTGTCAGCTACAACATTGGAGGGGCACCTGTGCGCGGTTATCCAGATCGCAGTGATCTGCTTGACCAAGTTGAACCCGTGTATGAAACATTGCCTGGCTGGAAAACCTCGCTAGCTGGAGCCACATCTTTTTCTGATCTCCCACCCAGCGCACAAGCACTCATTAACATTGTTGAACGCGAAACAGGCGTTCCAGTGAGTCTTGTTGGCACTGGACCAAAGCGTGACGAAGTTGTGGTGCGCGCATGATTGACCGCTACTCAACGCCAGAGATGTCTGGCCTGTTCACCGAACAGGCAAAGATGCAACGCTGGCTTGATATTGAGTTAGCAGTTACGGACGCGCTCGCAACACAAGGCACAGTGCCGATTGCAGATGCGCAGGCCTGTCGTGCTGGTGCGCCCCGAGTAGATGCGGCATTTGTCGCAGAGGTAGAGGCTCGCGAACTCACTACCGATCATGATGTGGCTGCTTTTGTTGATGTTGTGCAGAGTTCCATTGGGGCACCTCACGGAGCGTGGATCCACTACGGACTCACAAGCAGTGATGTTGTTGATACGGGCTGGTGTTGGGCATTGCGCGATGCTGCTGATTTGATTATTGGCGCCCAAAAAGAATTACGGGCAGCACTTGTTGTTCTCGCCCAAAAACATCGCAATACGGCAATGATTGGCAGAACCCACGGTATCCACGCCGAGCCAACCACATTTGGAGCAAAGGTGGCGTTGTGGGCGTTGCAGGTAGACCGTGATTATCAACGCATGTGTGCTGCACGCACCGCGATTGCGGTGTGCAAATTGTCTGGTGCAGTTGGCACCTACTCCAATATTGATCCGACTATTGAGGCAACTGTTGCTGCAGCGCTCGGTCTACAGCCAGTTCCAGCCACACAGGTAATCGCTCGTGATCGTCATGCCGAATACCTGTGGGCGTGTGCGTCAATCGGAACAAGCCTTGAGGCAATTGCTGTCGAACTTCGACACCTGCAGCGCACCGAGGTTGCAGAGGTTCGCGAGGGTTTCAAAGTTGGACAAAAGGGGAGTTCGGCAATGCCCCATAAACGCAATCCAATTTCTGCCGAAACCATTACGGGATTGTCGCGTGTTCTTCGAGCCAATCTGCAAGTGGGTTTGCAAGACGTTGCGCTGTGGCACGAGCGAGACATCTCCCATTCTTCGGCAGAACGCGTGGTGCTACCTGATTCGTCGGCACTTGCTTTCTATGTTCTCAAACGCATGACACGGCTGATTACTCACCTTGAGGTCGATACACAACGCATGACAACAAATCTCGAAATGCTCAAAGGTCTTGTGTATTCACAATCTGTCTTGCTTGCGCTTGTGCAGGGCGGCATGCAACGCGACGAGGCCTACCGCGTGGTGCAAGAAGCGTCAAACATCACGCTTTCCACAGGTCAGCATTTTCGCGATGTTTTGGCCAGCGATTCAAGGGTGGTGCTGTCGTCTGCCCAGCTCGACAACATTTTTGACCTCAGTCGTGTGCTGCGACATGCATCCAACGGAGTCAATTCGCTCAACGATTTGGCAGAGAGTTAGCCGCAGGTTTGCTGCGACTACGGTAACAACGTGGCTGATTTACCGCATCTCGATCCGGCTCGAACCGCGTTGCGGAATCATGTTTTGACGCACTCACTAAAAACAGGCAGTTTTACCCTCAAATCGGGTCGGTCCAGTTCCTGGTTTCTTGATGCCAAGCAAACCGCATGCCGTGCTGACGGAATCCTGCTTGTCGCTGATGTGGCGCTGTCGTTTTTACCACCAACGGCGACGGCGATTGGTGGACTCACAATGGGGGCTGATCCAGTTGCCTTTGGAATCGCCGCAGTGGCGGCAACACGCGGTTTGGTTTTGCGAAGTTTCAGCGTGCGCAAAGAGAACAAAGACCACGGCGTAACAGGACGTATCGCAGGTGCATTGCAAGTTGGTGACAAGGTAGTTATTACGGAAGACACAGTGACACGAGGAACATCAATTTTTGAAGCAGTTGATGCAGTTCAGGCATTTGGTGCCCAAGTAGTGATGATCACAGTGCTGGTAGATCGAGGCGGAACATGTGCCGAGATGGCAAGACAAGCCGGAATCACTTTTATCCCAATGCTCACTGCGCCTGATTTAGGGTACGAATTCGGCAGTTAGCCTTTGGGACCACCTGCTATGTCATTGCGTGCGTTATTTCAATTGGCTCCACACGGGGCAGATACTTTCGTTGGCGACGCGCTTCCTTACGAGTGGGGTGGTTTGTATGGCGGACACATTGTCGCCCAGGCCCTGCACGCCGCACATCAAACTGTGCAAGACGGGCTCCAAGTGCATTCATTGCGTGCATATTTTATTCGACGTGGCGACAACACCGAGCCGATTCGTTACGAAGTTGATCGCATTCGAAATGGTCGTTCATTTTCCACACGGCGTGTAGTTGCCCGCCAAGCCACCGGTGCAATCCTGAATCTCGAGGCATCATTTCAGGTTGCCGAAGAATCTGCAGAGCAAACAACCGTCACTATGCCCGTTGGTCTTCCCAGTCCCGCCGATCTCACGAACGGATCATGGAGTCCATATTTTGAGCGTTGTAGCGTGTCATCTGAAGTCTGGCGCAACAGTCACCGAGACGGTGCAGGACGCTCTGGCGGCTGGTTTCGCGTCATCGAAGATCTTGGTGACGACGAAATCATAAATCGTTGTGCTCTCTCATATATTTCTGATGATTTACCCACGGAGGCAGTGATCAACGCGGTCCCATCGCTTCAGGGCGCAGCAGAACAAAACACGCTTTTCTCTGCCAGTCTTGATCACACCATTTGGTTTCACCGTCCAGTGCGAGCGTCTTTGTGGCATTTTTATGAAATGAGTTGTCAGACTTATGTCGGGGGTCGGGGCGTCACTTTTGGATATGTTTTTTCAAGTGACGGCACTCATATCGCAACGACCGCACAAGAAGTGCTGGTGCGACGTCGTACACCATAAAACTGGTGGTCGAGACCGGCGTCGATCCGGTGACCCCACGCTTTTCAGGCGTGTGCTCTGCCTACTGAGCTACTCGACCAATTCTTAGGCGCGGCAATGGATAAATCCATCACCGCATATAGCGGTCCCGACGGGACTCGAACCCGCGACCTCCGCATTGACAGGGCGGCGTGAACTCCAACTTCACCACGGGACCACATGTGTCGACCACATCTGACCTGCGCACCCCCAACTGGATTCGAACCCGTGCCGCCACCTTGAAAGGGTGGTGTCCTAGGCCACTAGACGATGGGGGCAAGAACGACTCCGGTTGAGAGTGATCAAACTTTATCAGCCAGGACAGGGTTTGCGGTTGTTAGTTATGGCCTTCTTGTAAAGCGTCAACAATCCATTCAAGAAACCAACCCAAGTAGGCGTACAACTGTATTTGGTACGAATTGGGGTCATCATCGTTGACGATCTCTTGGGCTTCGTCGTTCTCTGCAACGTCAAGCAAGGTTCCAAGCACAAGTCGCAGGGCATTAATTGTCTGCATAAATTGCAGAAGGTCACCCTCCGTGAGAGCTTCGTGTGAGGCGATAACTCGACGTGAAATATCAATTGCCGTCTGCTTGGATTGCAATAATTCGCTGCGCATAAGTCTTTGATACTCAGCGTCATGAGTAGCGTCGTTGTGATACGCGGTGGGAAACAAACGACGCAATCGCCCGTCATCTACTTTGTTGTTTAGTAACGCTTCTAGTTCATCTAAAAAGTGATTGAAGGACTTTCGTTCGTCATCACCAAGATTCAAAACATACAAACCATCTGGAGTTGCTTCAACTGGCCCCGATGGTTGGCGACGACGCATGATCACGAATCCTGTTGCATAGTGGCCCACAGCCCATGGTCATGCAATCGGTAGACATCTAACTCGGCCCGCTCACGAGGGCCATTGGCCACTACTGCTCTGCCTTTTTGATGGACATCGAGCATCAGTTCAGTGGCTTTTTCGTTGGAATAGCCGAATAATTTTTGTAAAACAAACGTGACGTATGACATGAGATTTATCGGGTCGTTCCAGACAATCACAATCCACGGTCTATCAATGTCAACGGCGTCAGATGTGGCGGGCTCATCGGCAATGACGGGCTGCTCGGCTGGTATGACATTTGGACTCACATGAACATTGTGGCGCAATTAGGGGTTTTTGGCTACTGCTCGTACGATGAAGATGTTATGTCAATCAAAGTTCGTCCCGTCGTGCCATCTCGCTTGATGGGCAGAGGTGGTCACGAGTCGGTGCGGGCATCGTCGTCGTCAGTCGTGGGTGCTTATGTGGCGTTGACAAAACCACGGATTATTGAATTACTCCTCATCACCACAGTGCCAACAATGGTGCT
>SXUP01000049.1 GCA_005790505.1 Actinomycetota bacterium | reverse complement strand
GTGGCCGTGCACACACTTCTTGAAGGTGATCGAGTGTCTGTGCGGGCGGCGCCTGAGCTTGCCCGTCTTATTCGTTTTGATGATGACCGATTCCATCAAATATTGCGCACAAAGTTTGGATTGGCGGATAGGTAATGCCGACAGAGTTGCAGATTGAGAATCTGGGGGTCATTGAATCTTTGCAGGTCTCGTTTGAAAAAGGTTTTTCAGTGTTTACAGGAGAGACGGGTGCAGGTAAAACAATGCTTGTTGAGGCAATTAGTCTGCTCGTCGGGGGGCGCGCAGATGCTTCCGTAGTGCGAGCGGGTGCGCTTGAGTCGCGCGTTGAGGGTCGCTTCGTAAGACTTGACGCAAATGGTGCCGAAGAAGAGATTGTGCTCTCAAGAGTCGTCCCGATTGAAGGTCGAAGTCGGGCTTATATCAACGGGCGAATGGCGACCGTGGCATCCCTGGCAGAAGTCGGAATAGATCTTGTTGACATCCACGGACAACACGCCCATCAGCGTCTGCTGGGTGCAGCAACGCAACGCGCGGCGCTGGATCGGTTCGCCAGCATAGATCTGAAGGATCTTCGCGAATCTCGCAGTCGGGTGACTGAAATTGATGCCGCTTTGGCGGCGTTCGGAGGCGATGAGCGGGCGCGTGCGCGAGAGATAGATCTGTTGCGATTTCAGTCGGAAGAAATACTTGGAGCCTGCATTGTTGGTCCAAACGAAGAAAACGAACTTCTGCAGGAAGAAATGATTCTCGCCGACGCCAGTTCGTACAGAGAAGCCCTTTGGCGAGCACATCTTGAGGTAACACAAGATTCTGGCGTGCTTGATTTGCTTGGACGCGCGCGGCAGGCGTTGCAATCCAAGGGCTCGCTACAACCACTCGTCGAGCGCCTCAGTGAGGTGATAGTTGAAGCTGAAGAAATCGCGTCTGATATCCGTTCTCAGGCCGAAAATGCACAGGAAAATCCTGAGCGACTTGCTGAAATAGGATCTAGGCGCCATTTGTTGCGGGACATAATGCGCAAATACGGCGCCAGTCTGGAAGATGTCATTGCCTATGGACTTGAGTCTTCCGCTCGGCTCCAAGAATTAGAGGGGTATGACGAGCATGTCCGTGATCTGACGGAGCAACGCTTGGCGGCGATGGCGAGCTTGGCGGCGAGTGCACAGGCAGTTGCCAAAGCCCGTCGTGCGGCGGCACCTCAATTAGCAACTCGGGTCGAGGAACAACTACGAACATTGGCAATGCCCAATGCGTCAATTGTTGTTGAGGTCCAACCAACCAACGAAGATATTGATGCAGGTGATGGCGTGGTATTTTTGCTCAGCGCGAACCCTGGAAGTCCACTTCTACCGCTCACCAAGGTAGCGAGCGGCGGAGAATTAGCTCGCACAATGTTGGCACTGCGATTGGTTCTTACCGAAGAACCTGGTTCCCTCGTGTTCGACGAAGTTGATGCCGGCATTGGTGGAGCCGCAGCCGTCGCGGTGGCTTCAGCCTTGGCCCAACTTGGGCGACACCATCAGGTTTTGGCTGTGACGCATTTGCCTCAGGTTGCAGCAGCTGCCAACAATCAGATTTCTGTGACCAAAGAGGTTCGTGGTGGTCTGACCTTTGGGGCAGCCCAAACACTTTCTGCCGACGAGCGGGTTTTGGAGATTGCGCGCATGTTGTCTGGCGGGGTAGCGGACCAGAGTGCGCGCCAACACGCCTCCGACCTGATTGAGCAACTAGGAAGCCCAAAGGCGCCTCGCAAACAGCCCCGCACCAAGAGCTAATCAAAATTAGCTAGCCCGAAAGAGCATTCTCCTAGAGCGTCGCACGATAGGATGAACTCCCGTTAGCGATTTATATCCGACGGGAGTCAAGTGACAAAGCACATTTTTGTAACGGGCGGTGTTGCAAGTTCACTCGGCAAAGGACTTACTGCATCTTCACTTGGTCGTCTTCTCAAGATGCGCGGTCTGCACGTCACAATGCAAAAACTTGATCCTTATATCAATGTTGATCCCGGAACAATGAACCCATTTGAACACGGTGAAGTTTTTGTAACTGACGATGGTGGTGAAACAGATTTGGATTTGGGTCACTATGAGAGATTTATTGACGAGAATCTGACGCGCAGTTCTAATGCCACCACTGGGTCTATTTATCAAGCCGTCCTAGCCGCAGAACGTCGTGGTGATTATTTGGGGAAAACCGTGCAAGTCATCCCGCACGTCACCGATGAGATAAAGCGGCGCATCCGTCGCCTCGCGACCGAAGATATTGATGTCGTTATCACTGAAGTTGGCGGTACGGTCGGCGACATCGAGATTTTGCCCTTTTTAGAGGCGATTCGGCAGTTCAAAAACGAGGTCGGAAGAGACAATGTGCTCTACATACATGTCACTTTGGTGCCCTTTATTGGTCCAAGCGGTGAACAAAAGACCAAACCAACGCAACACAGCGTCACAGAATTACGCAGTCGAGGGGTGCAACCCGACATCATCGTGTGTCGCAGTGAGGAGCCACTCAGCGACAACTTGAAACGCAAAATTTCACTCATGTGCGATGTCGAAGAACGCGCTGTTATCAACGCTGCAGATGTTCGGAATATTTATGAATTGCCCCTTGTGCTTCATGAGGAAGGCCTTGACAATTTTGTCTGCGAGAGTTTGAAACTTGAAGTGGAAGCCGATCTAACTCCGTGGGAGGATCTCGTCTCCCGTGTTGACAGCGCCGTAAAGCCACTTCGTATCGGTCTGATTGGAAAATATGTGGAATTGCAGGATGCTTACTTGTCGGTGGTAGAAAGCCTTAAACATGCCGGGTTTCATCACGGTGCAAAAGTCGAGATCGACTGGATACAGGCAGAAGATGTTGAAGGTCTGTTGGCGTCGGGTCGGTTGGGGGAACTTGATGGGATGGTCATTCCGGGCGGTTTTGGCCCTCGCGGAATCGAAGGCAAGATCGCTGCCGCTGAATATTCTCGTCAACATCTACTCCCGTGTTTGGGCTTGTGCTTGGGCATGCAAGTAATGACAATTGAATTTGCCCGCCACGAATTAGGGCTAGGAGGGGCCAACAGCACTGAATTCGATGCGGCGACAAAAGATCCCGTTATCGACCTGATGCTTGAGCAACGAGACGTTGCCGACAAAGGTGGAACCATGAGACTTGGTGCGTATTACGCGGTTCTACAGCCTGGCTCACAGGTCGCTTTGCTGTATGGCGAAAATGTAGTCAGCGAGAGGCATCGGCACCGCTATGAATTTAACTACAACTATCGAACTCGTTTTGAAGCGGCTGGCCTGCTGTGCAGTGGAACATCCCCCGATAAACGGTTGGTTGAGTTCCTTGAACTAAAGGGTCATCCGTTTTGGGTTGGAACCCAGGCACACCCAGAGTTCAAGAGTCGTCCCGACAGAGCACATCCATTGTTTCGGGGGCTGATTGAGGCTGCTCTTGAATTTCGACGAGCGCGCCTGGGGATTTTGCCAGATAAATCTTTGGCAGCAAAGAGTCCTCATTAGTTCGTCCGAAACACCGTCGCACGGATTTCGGGTGCAGGCAAAAAAAGAACTGCACTCCTGGGGTGTGTGGTCGTTAGTTGAGTCAACAATGGCGAGTTCAGACGGTGTTCTTTTCGAGCGTACTTTTGTTGATTCTCCGGGTGCTGTCGGGGCAGTGGCAGTCACGGCAAATGGCGACGTGGTTTTGGTGTGGCAGTATCGCGCGCCACTTGATGCAATGAGTCTTGAGATACCCGCCGGAATGCGTGATATTGATGATGAAGATATTTTGCTGACAGCACAACGTGAACTGGCCGAAGAAGCGGGGTTTGTGGCAGGTAAATGGGAGTATCTAGGAAAATGTGTATCTGCTGCCGGGATGTCCAATGCAGAAGTGCACCTTTATTTGGCACAAGAACTGAGTTCAGTCGCGTTAGATCGCCACGGTCCAGAAGAACATGAGATGCAAATCTGTTTTGTCAACCTAGAGGAGTCGATTCAAATGATTGAGGACGGTAAAATAACAGATGCAAAAAGTGTCATAGCCCTCATGCTGGCACAGCGGCGCATTTCAAAGGGCAAATAACATGACGCGCTCGCCCATATCTCCGATTCGTGCCGGTGAGTTGGTGGAAACCTTTCTCTCGTGGCTGACCGTCGAAAAAGGTCGAGCAAACAACACAATTGTTTCCTACCGACGCGACCTGATGGCTTATGAGTCTTGGCTTGTCGAAAATAAATTGAAACTTACAAATGTCAAGGCCCGCCACCTTGATGAGTTGATTGACCAAAGAAGAGCCAGTGGCGAAGCAGTAGCAAGTACCGCAAGGTTGTTGGCGGCTGTGCGCATGTTACACGCGTATCTTGTTTCGGAACAGATTCGCAATGACGACCCGACGGCTCTGCTTGAAGGCGTTCGGGTTCCTTTGGGGGTTCCACATCCACTTTCAGAAACAGAAGTACAGAACCTGCTGGGGGCTGTCGTTGGGAACTCAGCAGAAGCCCTGCGTGATCGGGCGCTCTTGGAATTCTTGTACGCAACTGGAGCCCGAATCTCAGAAGTTTGTGGTCTCAATATTGACGACCTAGATCTGAACAATTCAATGGTGCGACTCTTTGGCAAGGGTTCCAAGGAGCGGCTTGTGCCTTTTGGCAGAATTGCTGGCAAATGCCTAGGGGAGTATCTGCAGCGAGAGGGACGGCAAAGTCTGGCTCCTGAAGTCTGGCGAACAACTTCTGATCGAGATGCAGTATTTTTGACAAACAGGGGCCTGCGAATGAATCGTCAAAAGGCATGGGAGATTGTTCGGGTTGCTGGTATCAAGGCTGGTATCAATCGCCAACTCTCCCCGCACGTGATGCGTCACTCATGTGCCACCCACATGCTTGAACATGGCGCTGATTTGAGAATTGTTCAAGAAATGTTAGGACACGCAACAATCTCCACAACTCAGGTGTACACCAGGGTTTCTCCTGACTTGTTGTTTCAGGTCTATAAAAAATCTCACCCTCGGATGCAGCCAACATGAATCGCCGAGTAGGTCATCTTGCAAGAAGGGCAATCGGGTCATTGTCTAATGCCAAAGTGAATGCCACAGATATCGAACGAGTTCGAAATGTTTTGCTGCCCCAGGAAATGACGCTCTGGCTCCAACAACAACCAAGAGATCAACGTCATTCAGCTGCCGTTTGGGATCGATTTGTCGACATTTACAAGGATCCTTCGCTAGACGAGCAGAGGGCTTGTCTGTTGCACGACCTAGGCAAATGCCAATCAAACGTCGGCTGGTGTGGACGAGTTTTAGCCACTTTGCTTGGTGGACGCACGGACAATTTAAGAAAGTATCTAAAACACGAGCAACTGGGTGTTCAACTGCTTCAAGGAATTTCGTCTCCTAGAACCATTGAGATTCTGTCAGGAACGGCTAACGATTCGGCATCTCTTGCGATCATTGAAGCCGATAATTTTTAATCCAAACTATGACCTCGGCAGGAGTCCGATGGCGGCGTGAACGCGGTGCAAAGTTGCAGCAGCAATTGTGCGTGCGCGACCATCACCGATCGCCAAGAGGCGAGTGAGTTCTGCAGGGTCTGACATCAGTTCTTCGTGACGAGAGCGAATCGGCTCCAGAAGAGCCACGACTGCCTCGCCGGTGTCAGATTTGAGTCGCCCGTATTGCTCATATTGATTGAGCAAGGACTCGATTGGTGTCGTGGTTGCGGCAGAAAGTATTTCTAACAAATTGGCAATGCCTGGCTTGGTCTCTGGCTCGTATCGCACTTCATTGTCGCTGTCGGTGACGGCCCGTTTGAACTTACGCATAATCGCTTCGTTGTCATCAAGCATGTAAACGATTCCGGCATCAGAGTGGGCGGACTTTGACATCTTTGATGAAGGGTCTTGAAGATCCATCACGCGTGCACCCATTTTAGGGTGTACCGCCCGAGGAAGAATGAATGTCTCGCCAAAACGATGATTAAATCGAACAGCGATGTCACGTGTCATCTCAATGTGTTGACGCTGATCATCCCCGACTGGAACTTCTTGGGCGTCGTATAACAAGATGTCAGCAGCCTGGAGGGCAGGATAGGTAAAAAGTCCAGCCGAAACGAAATCAGTTTCCCGCTTGGCTGCTTTATCCTTGAATTGGGTCATTCGAGATAATTCTCCAAAAGAAACCGTGCACTCCATCACCCACGCCAATTCGCTGTGTTCATGGATGTGACTTTGTACAAAAACCGTGGCACGCTCAGGGTCGAGTCCAACAGCAAACAACATCGCACCAAGTTCAAGAGTTTGGACGCCGAGAACTTTTGGTTGATCAGTCACCGTCAAGGCGTGGAGGTCAACTATGCCATGAAATACCTCAGCCTCGTGTTGGCCAGAGACCCAGTGAACTAGTGCTCCGAGGTAATTGCCCAGGTGAACAGTCCCTGTGGGCTGGATACAAGACAAGACACGGGTCACCTCTTGAACGCTAGCAATTGCGACTCTGTTGCGCATGACTAATTCACTCATTGACGGGTCGCGAGCACTACATTTAGGAGGTGGCATACGACGTAACGACACCCCTGTATGAGGGTCCTTTTGACTTGTTGTTGCATCTGATCATGCGTGAAGAAGTGGATATCCATGAAGTTTCTTTGTCCACAATTGTCGACGCTTTCTTGGCGGAACTTGCGCAAATGCGTGAACTCGATCTAGATATTGCAACTGAGTTTTTATTGATTGCTGCCACTTTGGTTGAACTAAAAGCGCGTCGGCTTCTACCGGGCAAGGACGACGTTGATCTTGATGACGAACTTGCTCTCTGGGAAGAAAGGGACTTGTTGCTGGCGCGTCTTTTGGATTGCAAGACCTTTAAGGACGTAGCGCGAGTCCTGAGCAAGTTTGTCGACGAAGCTGACTTGAGCTATCCCCGTACAGTCGGACCAGATGACAGGTTTGATGGGATTGTTCCAGATTTGCTCGAAGGAATGACCATTGAGAAGCTGCAACGCGGTTTGATTACGGCCATTACGCCCAAGAGACCAGATGAGGTCTCGATGCTTCATGTTTCCCCAATTCGATTCACCGTGGCAGAGACCGTGCTGCGTTTGATGCAGACTCTCCCTTCAACTGGCAGGACGTCATTTCGAAAATTAACCGACGGCGTCCATGAAAGACTCGATGTAATCGTGCAGTTTCTCGCGTTGTTAGAGATGTATAAACAGAACTTCATTGAAATTGACCAAGCCGAACGTTTCGGAGATATTGAAATCGTCTGGACTGGGTTTGGTCCCGAGGCGAGTGATGCTGAGGTGGATGCATATGAAGGATGAAATAGTTATTGCTGATTTGATTCGAGCGATTGAAGCTATGGTTTTGGTTTCCCAAGAACCAGTTCGTTCCGAATTGATGGCACAACTACTTGAGCGTCCAGTTGTTGAGATTGAGAGCCTGTGCGAGCGACTTGCAGAGTCTTACGAGCAAGCTGGTCACGGATTTGAACTGGCAAAGATTGCTGGAGGCTGGCGTTTCCAGACGCACCCGTCAATGGCAATGTATGTCGAGCAATTCTTGCTTGATGGACAGCGTGCCCGTCTCTCCAATCCGGCTCTCGAGACATTGGCGATCGTGGCATATAAGCAACCAATCTCTCGAATGCAGATTGCGTCGATCAGGGGAGTTGATCCAGATGCGGTCTTGCGCACTCTTCATGGTCGTGGTTATGTCACCATTCTCAGCACTGATCCGGGGCCTGGACAAGCAGCAATGTGGGGGACAACGCAATTATTTCTTGAAAAATTAGGGATTGCTTCGCTGGCAGATATGCCAGAAATTTCATCCTTTGTGCCTGATGCAAATATCATCGAAGCACTTGAAAAGACCTTGCGAATTTCTATTGACATCCAAGAAGAGGAAACGCTGACCTCTGAAACACCCGATTGACATGGAAAATCGCGCGCCGGGAGGCGCCACACCAGAAAAGCCACTGTGGGAACAAAATGCATCCGATGAAGGGGAGCGTTTGCAAAAGGTTTTAGCCCGAGTCGGATACGGATCTCGTCGTCTGTGTGAGGAGATGATTGAGGAGGGTCGAGTAACAGTAAACGGCGTTGTCGCAATTCTTGGAAAACGAGTATTGGTTGAAAGCGATGTGATTCAAGTTGATGGTGTCTCATTGGGAGTTCGCCCTGGGCTGGTGTATTACCTGCTAAACAAACCAGCAGGAGTCGTGTCGACTGCCTATGACACGCACGGACGCCAAACAATTTTGGAACTCGTTCCTGCCGAGCCCCGAGTGTTTTCTGTCGGTCGTCTTGATATGGAAACTGAAGGTCTTATTATCCTGACAAACGACGGTGAACTCGGCAACATAGTCGCCCACCCCAGCAGTGCTGTCGAGAAGGAATATGTTGCAGAAGTCGAGTGTGGTCCTCAAGGTGTTTCACAGAGTGCAATTCGGCGTTTGCGTGTCGGAGTTGAACTTGATGATGGTATGACTGCGCCCGCAGAAGTTGGTCAACCTGAAAATGGTGTGCTCCGAATCACGATTCATGAAGGAAAGAATCGTCAGATTCGACGAATGTGTCAAGAGGTGGGGTACCCAGTTCAGCGGCTTGTTCGCGTGCGAATAGGTCCCATTCGAGATCAACATCTAAAGCCGGGGGATTGGCGCTCAATGACAAGCGCCGAACTGCGATTGCTGCGCGAGGCCGTCGCATTCGGTAAAGCAGGGGGTCGCCTACAGTCCCCACGGATACGATAGAAACGTGAATTCAGACCCACAAATTTTGCGCCATGCCAATGTGGTGGGTCTTGGACTGATCGGTGGATCCTTGTGCCTAGCCCTCAAGGAAAAGGGTTTTAGCGTTCATGGAACCGATTCCGATCCAGCCCGTATTCAACTCGCTATTGAGCGTGGAATCATCGAGGACAACGAGATGCATGAAGCAGCTGAGATCGGTTTTGTAGCAACTCCAGTGGCCGCCAGTATTCAAGCTATCCGCCGACTTCTTGTTGAGATGACGGGATTCGTGACTGATGTTGGATCCGTAAAAAGTGACATCGTCACAAGTATCAACTCAGACCGCTTTGTTGGTGGACACCCAATGGCTGGTTCGGAACTTGATGGACTCGACGGAGCTGATGCCACGATGTTTGAGGGAGCAGTGTGGGTGCTCACTCCATCTTCTGAGACCTCTGATGCAGCTTTTGCAGCAGTAGCTGGAACTATTTCGCGTCTTGGCGCTGATGTCGTGGCACTTGCTCCAAAGCAACATGATGAACTTGTTGCGCTTATCAGTCATGTGCCTCACCTCACCGCGGCAACTTTGATGGGATTAGCCGACGAGCGTTCAGAGGAACATTTCGCCCTCCTTCGCTTGGCGGCTGGTGGTTTTCGGGACATGACCAGAATCGCATCCGGGCGAACCGACATTTGGCTTGATATCTGTCAACAGAATCGAACAGCAATTGTTTCTGCGCTGGATTCGCTTATTGCTGGTCTCAGCAAAATTCGGCAGGTGGTAGAAGATCAAGACAGGCCTGCGCTAACGGCTCATCTGGATCGGGCGCGGCAAGCAAGGATGAATCTTCCCTCCCGTGTAGGTCCATCTGCTGAGTTGGCAGAAGTTCGTATCCCGATTCCAGACCGTCCCGGGGCGGCGGCCGACGTGTTTGCATTGGCAGGTGAACTTGGAGTGAATATTTTCGATTTTGAAGTCGTGCATTCTCTGGAAGGCGATCGAGGCATCATCGTGATGGTTGTCGACAATCATCAAGTTGACCTGTTTAAAGGTGGACTACTCGCGCGGACCTTTCGGCCCGCCATAAATCGATTGTCATGAACTCAAATCCGCGGGCGATTCACGCGTCTAGTCAGCCCGTGAATTGCACAATTCAAGTCCCAGGTTCAAAGAGCATAGCCAATCGTGCACTTATCTGTGCTGCACTAGCAAGTGGTGAGTCACGGATTGAGAATATTCCCGATGGTGACGATACGTCGGCAATGGTGGAAGCACTCAACATATTGGGTATGCAATGCAAGGTGGTGGGAAACAATGTTTCGGTAGTCGGGGGAAATCTGGGCACCAAACAAGTCACCTTAAATGCTCGACTTGCTGGTACAACCTCTCGTTTTCTGACCACACTCGCGGCTGTCCGTTCTGGAGTTACAACAATTGATGGCCAAGATGCTTTGCGCCGACGACCCATGATTGAACTTCATGATGCATTGAGGCAATTAGGTGTTGAGCTGGAATATTTGGATGTCACGGGCTTCTTGCCGGTGACCGTGCGTCCGAGTCTCGTACACGGCGGAGCGTTGAGCATCCGTGGTGACATATCTAGTCAGTTTATCTCTGCATTAATGATGATCGGACCAGTTATCGGTGGACTAACAATTGAATTGATATCAGATTTGGTTTCGCGACCCTATGTTGAAATGACCAAATCAGTCATGGAGTCTTTCGGGGCAAGTGCAAAAATTTCTGACTCAACAATCGTTGTAGAAGCCGGTGGATATGTGGCGACTGAATTTGTTGTCGAGCCAGATTTCTCTTCCGCGGCAGTACCAATTGTGGCTACGACCATTCGTGGTGGCACCATCCGTTTGACGAATCTAGGTTTGGCAACTTCGCAGAGCGATGCCTGCATCCTTGACATTGTTCAACAGGCTGGCGCTCAAGTGCGTCGTGATGGAAACGACATTGTGGTGATGCGTGATTTGGGGCAAAAGTTGATTCCGCTTCGTCTGAATCTTGCTCATGCATCTGATCTTGTTCCAATAGTGGCTATTTTGTGCCTGAGAGCAGAGGGCGTTAGTTCGATTGACGGAGTGGGCTTTATACGCGCCAAAGAAAGTGATCGTCTAGGCGATCTTGCTCGAGAAATTGTCAAAGCGGGCGGGCGTATTCAGGTGCTTCCCGACGGACTGGTGATTGAGGGGGTCGACACAATGAGGGGGCAATTAATGAACACTCACGATGATCATCGCTTGGCGATGGCATTTGCAGTGCTCGGAACAGTCGTTGATGCAACGCAGATAGGTGATCCGTCAGTTGTGTCAAAAAGTTGGCCAAGTTTTTGGCTCGATATGGATCAGGTGCTTGGTTGACTTACCGAACGAGACTACGGTGACACGCATGGATGGCGAGACAATCGTGGCTTTTGACGTTGACAAGACACTCACTGTCAGGGACTGTGTTGTACCGTTCCTGTCTCTTGTGGCAGGCAAATATTTTTTTGTTCGCGTCGTCCTATCAAATCCATTGCAATTGATTTCCTTGCTTGGTCACCGCGACCGAGACGGTCTAAAAAAATTATTCTTGAAAGCAGCCTTCTCTGGTCGTCGTGCAGATCAGGTCGACCTTCTTGGGGGTCAATTTGCACAGACCGTTCTGCATAAATGGATTCGTGCAGATGTAGCCCAACGACTGCGTTGGCATCAACAAAAGGGCCATCGAGTATTGTTAGTGTCAGCATCTCTGGACTCATACTTGAAGCCGCTTGCTGAGGCAATCGGAGCCGAGGCATTGTTGTGTACGACGCTAGAGGTTGATAAGAACGGTATTTTGTCGGGCAATATGGTGGGCAACAATTGCCGAGCAGCAGAAAAAGTGACACGTCTGAAGAACTGGGCCATGGAGCAGGGGATTGATGGGGATGGCTGGCTCGCCGTTGGATATGGGGACTCGCATGGAGATGCAGAGATGCTGGCGTTCTCAAGGATTGGCTGCAATGTTTCAAAACAGATACTTGAGCCGTCATGTTGAGTGCTCTAGTTCGTGAAGCCCGTCCAAAGCAGTGGATCAAAAACGTCCTTGTGTTTGCTGCCCCAGGTGCTCTTGGGGTTCTTGGGCAGTGGACATCGCTGGCGCCGACACTCGTGATGTTCGGGGCATTTTGCTTGACTGCAAGTGGAACTTATTTCTTAAACGATATTCAAGATGTCGCCCGTGATCGACTGCATCCCAAAAAACGACTGCGCCCCATCGCCGCCGGCGAGATTTCAATGTCAACTGCTCGCCTCGTCGCCATTGCCCTGCTCGTTCTTGGCCCCTTGCTTGCCGCATTGACAAGACCAGCGGCCGGAGTCATTGTGGCAATTTATGCAATTGTCACCGTCACATACAGTATGGGTCTTAAAAATATTGTGTTGCTGGACCTGATGATTGTCGCCTCAGGATTTGTTTTGCGCGCAGTTGGGGGAGCAGTTGGAACAGATACACGTATGTCACAGTGGTTTGTCTTATGCACTAGTTTCGGTTCGCTTTTTATTATCGGCGGTAAGCGCTTTGGCGAGATGCAGGAGATGGGCAGTGACGCCGCGCTCACACGGGTATCTTTGAAGGATTATTCACCCGCATTCCTGCGAATGCTCGTGATGGTTGCTTGCAGCGCAACATTGCTGGCCTATTGTTTGTGGGCTTTTGAGAGTGCCGATTCCGTTGTTTCCTCTTTTCCATATTTTGAACTTTCAATTGTGCCGATGGCACTGGCGATATTTAGATATCTGATGATTATTGAGCAGGGTAACGCGTCGGCACCAGAGGATGTTTTTATGGCGGACAGAGCGATGCAGATTTATGCAGCTCTTTGGCTAATCGTTTACGGACTCGGAATCTATGCCAACTAGGGGCACTATTGTTTGGCCTATCTAAGTTTTTGCGCGGCTTGCAAAAGAATACTCAAGGTGTCTTTGGCGGTGGCATCCCAAGTCAACGACTCCGCCCTTAGCAATGCGCCCCGTGACAGCGATTCACGCATTGCTGAATCAGTCAAGACCCGAGTTACGGCAAGTGAGAAATCATCAAGAGAAGGCACGATTAGACCACTGATATTGTCTCGAACTGCTGCTCTGTGTCCATCATTGTCCAGCACGACACATGGGGTTCCACATGCTGCGGCTTCAGTAATGGTCATCCCCCAGCCCTCTGAATGGGATGCGCTGGCAAGTAGCCATGATGATTGATACAAAGACACGAGTTGTTCATGAGTGATACGTCCAAGTAACGAAACATTTTCAGTCAGACTCAAGTCATTGATGAGGGCTTGTAGATCTGTTCGCTGTGGTCCGTCGCCAACAATTGCAAGATGGACTTCAGGTATCTGTTTGACAACTTCGCTCACCCGTCTGATTAACTCATCAAATTGTTTGACTGGAGCCAATCGTCCTACTGCGCAAATAAGTGGCGTGGATGAACGAGGCCTAGAAATGTCGTTTCTAAATGAAGAATCTATTCCAGGTGGAATCACATGAACAAGATCTGAATTGAATCCGTTTTCAAGGAGATAATTGCGCGTTGTTGAGGCGAGGGTTATGACGGGATGCTTTTTATAAAAAACGGGAGCAAGTTTCCCTTCAAGAAACCTGCCAAACGGGGCCAATGGAGCGGGGAGAGATTCCTTCCACATGTCGGTATGTATGTGATGGAGCCAGGTGACATGGGGTCTCCTAGCCCATAAAGGAGAAAACCATGGCACACCGTTCCATATTTCTATAACGGCGTCGTAGGAATGCCTACTCAGTGTTTGTTGAGCGATCACCTGCGGAAATAATAAATATCGACCCGCCTTTTGTTGAATGTGATAGCCATTGCGATCAAACTCCACGGGGCTTTTGGAACAAGAGGTTCGATGGCTGATTTGTAAACCCATGTTGGCCCATCGGGAAAAAACCTGATCTGCGTGCACCTCTGACCCACCCGCATCAGGATCATCTAAATCACGCCACGCAAAACTCGCAATCCGCAGGACGCCCATTTTTTTAAGATTTGTGGCGATTGTCTCCAGAGTTGGCTGGATTGATTCGGGATTGACCGTTTGCTCTGACATGTCCTTTCTATACTAGGAAGACCCATGAAGCAGACAGGTGAACGCCCCCTTAAGGACAGCACACCTGGAGCACTTGTGGCCCTACATGATGCGGGATACCGAGAAATACGGGCTCGTATCAGACCTGGAGTGGTTCTCGATGTTGGCTGTGGAGTCGGAGATGAGTCAATCCGGCTTGCATTAGAGGACAGCATCGTCATCGGCGTCGACTACGACGTCGATACAGCGTTGGCAGCCCAAAAAAACGGGGTTCGGGCGACATGTGCGGATGGGTCAATTTTGCCATTACGAACGGGAAGTGTTGACGCCGTGTGCTCCAGCCACATCATTGAGCACTTTATTGATCCTGAATTACATGTCGCCGAGGTTGCCAGGGTGACAAAGGATGAAGGAGCAGTATTTTTTTTGACACCAAACGAGCCTGCTGATTTTGAAAATCCATTTCACGTGTATCTATTCACCCCAACATCACTGCAGACGATGTTGCGGCGGTACTTTGCAGATGTCGAAGTTATGGGGCTTGACGGTGATGATGCGGTGCACGAGGATTTTGACGCTCGACGCCGAACCGGAAACAGATTACTGGCCCTTGATATTTTTGATTTACGAAAGAAACTGCCGAGATCGTGGTACATCGCGCTTCATGCTTTCGGGCGGCGTGTCATCTACCCGATAACAAATCGAAAGAAGGGCGATGCAACTAAAATAACGGAAAACAATTTTTTTGTGACACCCGTTCTCAGCGAAAAAACCCTAGTGCTGTTTGCTGTCGCCAAAAATCCAATTCGGTCACTTTTAGCGCCATGAAACAGAAACTTTCAGGATGGGGCCGCACTGCGTGGTCATACTCTGACGTAATCACGCCATCTTCAATCCAAGAAATTTCTGCTGTAGTAGCCTCTCCGCAGCCTCGTGGCGTTATAGCCCGGGGATTAGGTCGCTCTTATGGAGCAGCATCACAAAATGCGGGTGGAACTGTAATTGATATGGCCCATTACGCCTCTAGTTCTGGAATCGAACTTGACCAGCAAACAGGCGTCGTCACCGCGGGCGCAGGGGTCAGCATTGATGCCCTGCTGAAATACTGTGTGCCTCGTGGTTGGTTTATTCCTGTGACACCAGGAACTCGCTTTGTGACAATCGGTGGCGCAATCGGCTCGGATATTCATGGCAAAAATCATCATGTTGACGGGAGTTTCGGTGTCCATGTGTTGTCTATGCGAGTGATGTTGTCGACAACTGAGATCATCAATCTTTCACCACTGGAAAAACCTGATTGGTTTTGGGCAACTATCGCTGGAATGGGACTTACTGGTTTAGTAGTTGATGCAACGTTTCAGATGTTGGCTATTTCGTCGTCTTTGATGAGCGTAGAAACTGAACGATTGCAGAATTTTGACGCACTAATTGAGGCGATGGGATCAGCGGACGATGATAATAGATACCGATATTCCGTCGCTTGGGTTGATCTTTTGGCCAGTGGTGCATCGTTAGGGCGAGGTGTGCTCAGCAGAGGAGAGCATGCATCAAGCAATCAAGACTCACGCCAAGAATGCTTGGCCTATAAGCCCAAGGTGCGGATGTCTGCACCACCATGGGTGCCCAACGGGGTGATCAATAAGTTGTCAATAAAGGCTTTTAATGAGGCTTGGTATCGAAAGGCTCCGCCTAAGCGCAAGGAAAGCCTTGAATCAATAGCGGGATTTTTTCATCCTCTTGATGGCGTACGCCAATGGAACAGGCTCTATGGCACTCAGGGTTTCATTCAGTATCAGTTCATTGTGCCTCTTGATCAAACCGACGTACTTCGTGGGGTTATTGGAAGATTCGCTGACGCGGGGGTGGCTTCATTTTTGGCAGTGCTAAAACGAATGGGCAAATCTAATCCTGCACCAATGTCGTTTCCAGATACCGGTTGGACGCTTACATTGGACATTGCAGCTGGGGCGCGTGGTTTGCCTGAGTTGCTGTCGACAGTTGACACAGTCGTACTAGACGCGGGTGGTCGTCACTACTTGGCAAAAGATGCCCATGTGTCTCCGAGGGCGGTGCAGGTCGGTTACGCCCATCTTGAAGAATGGAAGCAGATTAGAAACGAAATGGATCCGACGGGCGTCTGGAAAAGTGACTTGGGAAGACGTTTAGGCTTAGTTGACCCATGAAGCGTGACACTGGAGTAAAAGTATGAAGAATGGACTAGGAGTTTCTCAAAGCATCGTGCTGTTTGGAGGAACAAGTGACATTGGGCAAGCAATTGTCAACGAGTTGCTTCGCCCTGGCGTCGCCCATGTCGTGTTGGTAAGTCGAAATGTTCAAGACGCAGAAGGGTTTGGTCAACAAATACTTCAACGCTTTCCTGACATAGACGTGCACCATGTTCGTTTTGAAGGTGAGGATGCCAGCGGAATGCCGCGTGTCGTACAGGAAGTGATTGCCCTCGTGGCAGATATTGACGTAGTGATTGTTGCTCAGGCGTTGCTCGGAGAGGGTCTTGATTTGATCAACAATCCAGAACTTGCCGTTCCATTGGCAACAGTAAATTTCACAGCGACAATGACCCTGCTGTTGGCGTTGGCCAAACAGGTATCTCACCAAGGATACGGACGCATCGTGTTGCTGTCGTCGGTCGCCGGAGAAAGGGTGAGGCGCAGTAACGCGGCCTACGGCGCAACCAAGGCAGGTATTGATGCCTTTGCGCTGGCTCTAGATCATGATTTATCCGCGAGTGGTGGATCGATATTGGTTGTTCGTCCTGGTTTCGTGACAAGCAAAATGACACGAGGAATGAAGAAAGCTCCATTTAGTACCACGCCAGAGGCAGTTGCAAAGATTGTTGCCAAGGCTATTGATTCAAAGGTGCGAGTCGTGTGGTGTCCAGGTCTTCTTCGTTGGGTCTTCATGATTTTTCGCCATCTGCCCACGGCAATCTGGAGAAAGTTGCCGATTTAGGGATTTTCGTCGCCAGTGATGTTCGTGACCACAACTCGCTTGCGTTTGACGATGTCTCGCAACCCCCAGCGAGTGACCCTCCATAACGCCTCGGTGACGATTGACTGATTCATCTTGGAAGCCCCCGTTGTTCTTTCTCTAAACACGATCGGAATTTCGACAATGCGCGCACCCGCGCGCACCAATGTGTAAGTAGTTTCAATTTGAAAGGTGTAACCGTCAGATTTGGTGTGCACAAGCCCGAGACGATTCACTGTTTCGGCCCGAAAAGCGCGAAATCCAGATGTTGCATCATTGATAGCTAGACCTAGAACCAAGGCCACATAGCGGTTGCCCCACCGAGATAAAAAAAGGCGCTTGCGTGGCCAACCAATGATTGCACCTCCCGGAATGTAACGCGATCCGATTGCCAAATCCGCACCAAGTTTCGCCGCGCTCACCAGTTCAGGGAGAACCGCTGGGTCATGGGAGAGATCGGCATCAATTTCAACCAAGATGTCGTAATTGCGCTCCAGGCCCCAGGCAAACGCAGTTCGATATGCGTTTCCAAGTCCATCTTTAGATAAGCGACGAATGACATAGACGCTTCCCTCCAGACCATTTAGTTGTTCGGCTATATCTGCAGTTTTGTCAGTGCTGATGTCGTCAATGACAAGGACGTCGGCAAGCGGGAGAGCGCTATGAATGCGCCGAATGACATTTGAGATATTTCCTTCTTCATTGTGCGTAGGCACACAAACGAGGGTCTTGGTCACGTCTTGAGAGTAGTGGGGTCTGACCGCCGAAGTGCGGAGGTAATAACGATTGCTATTGCTGCCCAGACCACCATGTTCCAGTGCATGAAATGACCCGGCCAGTCAAGTGTGGCTGGGTAGCGATAGCGAAGTTGGGATGCAAT